>NZ_JAWRCU010000040.1:0-12609 GCF_033542235.1 Mesorhizobium sp. BAC0120
TTCTTGCCGTTGCGGTTGTCCTTCACGATGTCGAAGCTGACCTTTTGGCCCTCGACGAGCGAGCTCATGCCCGCGCGTTCGACGGCGGAGACATGGACGAAGACGTCTGGCTGGCCATTGCCGAGTTCGATGAAGCCGAAGCCTTTGGCCGAGTTGAAGAACTTTACGGTCCCAGTATTCATGACGATTTCCTTTCGATCGTTGACAGAAAATTGCTTGCCAAGCAGTTTGCAAGGCAAACGGATCAAATCGATTTTGAGAGAGGAAGATCGCCGAGGCGCTTAGCGCCGGAAACAAAGTTCGACAAGCAAGACCGATACTTTAGATACGTAGACCACGACAGTGATCGAAACAAGGCGCGAGCGAAAATAAATCTGTTCTGCGAATGCGGCGACAGTGCTGCAGCCGGATGCGGGCTTCCCTCTCCCCCGCACGTCAGGGCAGGTCCGCAGCGCCGATGACGTAGATGGCGGCCCGCCGGCCTTTGTAGATCTTGAGCGCGGCTGTTCGGATCGAGGCGCGGGTAGCGTCGAAGGCAGCCAGGCAAGAATCTTCTGATCCAGGTGAACGGCCATCTGAAAGTGCGGCAGCCTCGACGAGGAATGGAACCTCGAACATTCCGTCATAGGCGACGAAGCGCACACCTTGCCGTTCCTCGTCGAAGCTTCGGCTTCCGTTCGGGAACATGAGCGTCATGGCCAGTCTCGGCTACGCTGGCGGCAGGGATGCGCCCGGTGAGAAGCGTGCTACGCACTGCACGTGCGGACGCCGGTTGAGCAACGCCATCTTGTCCGTGGCGTCGGCGCGGCTCAGACTTGACATCGCGCCGAGGCCGGCTTCGGCCGAGATGCCGGTGAACACGTTGTAGACGGTCCAGCTGCGATCCATTTCGACGCGCCGTCCGTACAGCGCACCGCAGGAGTCATCCTTCCTCGCTTCCAGTTTGTTTCGCTCGGCATGCATTGTTTTATCCTTTCGTCATTTCGATCGGGGATTGCACCATGCGGATCGCGCGGTCCGGTCGTTGACCGGCGATGTCCGTTCATTCCGGATCACCAGAAGCGACCGGCGAGAATGACGGCGACGACAAACACGACCGCGCCGTTCAGCGCCGCGCTGGGCCAGTAGGCTGCCCATGCCATCCATCCTTCGTCGCAGCGCGTCGAGGGTTCGCGGGCGGGGCCATATCGATCCGTTCCTGCCCATTGATCGCTAGCCGCGCGATCGTGGGCGCAGACGAATGCGGATGTTCGTTTCCGACGCGTCGCGTCATGCAACGCGCGTTTGACAATCGAGGATCCGGAGGGAGATGGCGGGTCGGAGGCCTCTGACACCGCGGAAGAGCCATTTCGGCCAAATCAACTATTCACTAAACACCACGATTGCGTTCCAATTGAGGCTCGGCCCTATTCTCGCCTTCGCTCACATTCAACCGATTTCGCGCTCAAGCAGCTGCTGGGCCTTGAGCCTTGCGTCGGCATGATCGGCTGTCAGCATCAAGTATTGTCGGCCATGGTCCGGGCGCCGGTGATTGGGAGGGATCATCCTTCTCTCGCTCATCATCGACGGCTTGCCATTTGCGCTGTTCACAAGCTTCAATTATCTTATCCGCACCTCAGGGTGCAGCAAGGTAACGACGTGTCGTCGCGGGGTACAAGCCAGTTGCCGAAGGAAGCTGTGCCGGGTCCTGCCGGCTTTCACGCCAGGCTTCCCGCCGTCAAGCGAAGGATGAACCCATTGTCGGGCAACAGCTACGAAGGCGACGAGATCGCGATCATCTGCCCAGCCTGCAACTATGAGCTCAGGAAAAGCATCGGCTGGATTCGCAAGCATACGCAACTCGAATGCCTTCGCTGCGGGCGGACCATCGACATCGAAAGCAGAAACTTCCGCATACCCGGCCGAACACAGGGCACCGACAATACGTCAAGCTGACGCGACGGACGAACAGCGTCCCCCACAGTCGGCAACCGAACTGAGGAATCCGCCGGCTCTCCGCTAATTGCCGAGAGCTACTCGGAGATTGCTGAGGCACAGAGCGGATCCTTGAGCGCGACGTCGGACGAAAGTGCGACGACAATTGTATTCGAAATGCGCGAGCTATTGCCGGACCACAAAGATTCAGCGCGGATGGAACAAAGGGTCAGGCGCGCGGTTTCTTCAACTTGCAGCGAGCTGCCATTCCCGATGCACGGGGGCTTGGATGCAATTCAGCATCATGTGGAGCCCCCTAGTGACCTCCCGCCCTGCAGCCAAAATTCTCATTGTCGAGGACGAGCCCCTTATCCGCATGGATTTGGCGGAGATGCTGGAGGAAATAGGGTTCTCGGTTTGTGAAGCGGCCAATGCCGACGAGGCGATTGTGATCCTGGAATCCGATCCCGCCATCACTGCGGTGGTTACGGATGTGGAGATGCCAGGGACGATGGACGGCCTCGCTTTGACTTTTGTGGTTCGAAACCGTTGGCCGCCTTGTCAGCTAATCGTCGTGTCGGGCCAGAGGCGTCCGAATGCGGAGGACATGGCCGAGGGCAGCCGATTCATGAGGAAACCGCTCGGCGCCAATGACCTGCGCAGAACGCTGGCTGAATTGGGTGTCGAGACATGAAGGTTCCGTTCTCGGCTCGGGGGAAACAATCCGCCAGGAGAGGACGGCGACTTGAAGATCGCCACCGATGCGAGTTTGAAATTCCCCTGCAAAACGATGGCATAACGGTGCCCAGTTTCATCTCCTCCAGTGCGCCAAATTTGCACCACTTGGAATGTGTGGGAACTTGCGGTCACTAATGCACGTCTCGTCTGACGTGATTTGATTCAGGATTGAACGAAGCCGCCCGCTCACCGGACCGGCTCGATCTTGAGGACGTCCGTGCCTTCCAGGTGCACCTGGTCTCGACCGGCATCTCGTGGCCGGCGCTGAACCAGATCGTGTGCGCGCTGCGGTTCTTTTACGGCGTGACGCTCGGGCAGGCGACGGTCCCCGAGCGGATCCCTACGCGCGGGAACCGCGCAAGCTTCCGGTCGTTTTGAGCGCCGATGAGGGTCGTCGCCTTCCTGGAGGCGGTGCCCAGTCTCAAGAGCCGTGCCGAACTGACCACTGCCTACGCGGCGAGACTCAGGACCTCGGAGGTGGTCGGCCTGCGCGTCGAGGACATCGACAGCGCCCGTGGCATAATTGCGGTGCGCGGCGGCAAGGGCGGCAAGGACCGTCATGTGATGCTGTCGCCGCAAACTGTTGGGCATCCTACAGGCCTATTGGCGTTTCGCCCGACCGCCGCGCTACCTCTTTCCTGGTCGTGACGATGGCCATCCGCTCTCGCCGACGGTGCTGCATGCGGCATGCCGCTCGGCGGCGAAGGCCGCTGGCCTGACGAAACGCGTGACGATCCACACGTTGCGCCACAGCTTCGCGACGCATCTCCTGGAGAATGGAACCGATATCCGCATCATCCAGGTCCTGCTCGGGCACCAGAACCTGTCCTCGACGGCGCGCTACACAGAGGTGGTGACCCACGTCATCCGGGCGACGACGAGCCCGCTCGATCGCCTGACCCTGGAGGTGACACTGCCGCCTGGGTGAGCTCGGGTCGCGGGTCATGCGCGATCCTGCCCGCCGGACAACACGCTCCCGCCTCGAACTCGCAGACGTGCTGCGCCGCCACGGCGAGGACTACATCCCCGTCACGACAGTCATCTCGGTCGGATCGAGCGTCGCGTCATAAGCGCCATCGTGGTGCCGGACGGTCGCCCCCGGCGGCCATCTCGAGACTTGCGCGGGAAGTCGGGCCTCGCGCATCGCCTACAACTCCTGCCGCAACGGCACTGCCCGAAGTGCCAGGGGCCAGCACGCACCCGGTGGCTTGCTGCCCGGGAGAGCGAACTCCTGCCCGTGCCCTACTTCCATGTCGTCTTCACCGTCCCCCGCACCCGTCGACGCCATCGCATTCCAGAACAAGGCGGTCGTCTACACCATCCTGTTGAAGGCGGCCGCCGAGGCCCTGACTGCAGCACCCGCTGCCTCCCGGCATTTATGGACGGCGCACTGAATTGCCACCTTCGATGATCGTGTTTATCAAATTCGAAACCGCTTTGTGCAGCTCCGGATTGTCACTTTCGCCTTCAGCTTTGATATGTGCTTCAGCGGCATCACGCATGACCTTTTCAACCTCCCCCTCGCTCAAGATCTTGGTATCGGTCAGGCACAGCAACAGCGATTCACAGATGGACAACGCGGCGGTTCCACGAATTTCAAGGTCAGTGAGCACGATTCGGCTCCTTCGCATATTCTCGATCCATGCAGGGAAGCGATGTCGCGCTTATCCGTGCGCGATCGAAGCTTTATCATACCGGACTTGCAGATGCCCGGCGCTAATCCAGATCAACACAGGTCACGTGCTTCGGCAGTAAAATGAAATTTATTTCTAGCGTGAGAAATCGGCGGGGCTAGATTGGACGAAGCTTTCGAGGGAAGGGCGATCATCAACAAGCTCGGAGCTTTTGTAGCTTTGCGGCCAGAAGAGACGATCATGCTTGCCAGGATGCAGGGTCCTCGAACGAGAATGCCCAAAGGCGTTGACGTAGTTTACGAAGGACAGCAGCAGCATGGAGCATATGTCCTGCATGAAGGATGGGCGTGCTCCTACAAGCGACTGCGCGATGGCGGACGCCAGATCATCGACATTCAGATACCGGGTGACTTTCTGGGGCTTCGAAGCCTGCTGTTGCGAACATCGGATCACAGTTTCGTGACACTGACCGATGTCGAAGTGAGCAAGATCAGCACGCAAGGTATCTGGGAAATGTTCCGCTCGGCCCCGCGTCTTGCGTTAGCATTGCTGTGGGCCGCGTCGCGAGACGAAGCCATGGTTGTCGAGCATCTTGTCAGCATCGGCAGACGGGATCCCCTGGCGCGTACCGCTCATTTCCTGCTGGAGCTTGGCACCCGGATGAACCTTGTAGGGCTGGGTTCGGCCCACAGCTACGAATGTCCTCTATCCCAAAGCGTGCTGGCAGATGCACTCGGGATCACCGCCATTCATCTTAACCGCGTCCTTCGCCAGTTGCGCGAGGCTGATCTTCTCGTGTTAAAAGGAGGCATAGTCACTTTTGTCGACAAGGGGCGGCTTGCCGAACTTACCGGCTTCGATATCGGCTATCTGGATCACGATACGCCTATCCTAAAGCTCTGACCTGAACAGTCGCGTCCCTTCACTCACAAGCTCTGCTACTGGGCAGGGATCCAGTCGTTCGGACGCCGGAGCATAAACTTCTCCTGATTACTCGTAGGGGATCGAGAGGTCCCAGGCACACTGAAAGGACATTGTTGGCAACGCCATTCCTTTTAGCTGCCGAGGTGTCAGCCGCCGGAAAACATCTGAATGTCCGCATTCGCGCGCGATATTTTCTGAAACAATGATTTCATCTGGCGAGGCGGAAGTGCACAACCGGGCCGCGAGCTGAACAGTTGCACCGAATAGATCATTACTATCCTCGACAGGGTTACCACAATCCAGTCCAATCCTGATGTGAATCGGCTCGGGGTTTCCTTTGTTGTACTTTTTAAACTCCCGTTGAATGGAGATGGCGCAATCAACGGCCGCGGTGCTGGCAACAAACGATGCCATTATGCCATCGCCCGTGCGTTTCACCTCCTGTCCGTCCGATTTCTTGAGAGAGCGTCGCACTACCGAGTCGTGAGCCCGCACCAGTTCGGTTGACATCCGATCACCAAGACGTGCGGTCATTTCCATAGAGCCGACGATATCTGTAAACATAATCGCCCGATGACCAGGGTCCATGGAGGGGGACGAAGAGCCGGAGGGAGGCTCTGGATCATTGATGCGGCCTAGAAACGCCTCTATCGCCGAAAGGGAAACCTCAACAATGTCAGCCGCGACAAAGCCGTGCGCTTCGCGGTGCACGCATTGCGCCGTGTCTTTGTCTGGCGCATCCACGAGGCAGAAAGTGGTACCTCGTGCTTCGTCGAACCAATATGTGAGGAACTTTACCCCATACTTCCGCTGAACCTGCAGATCCTTCCGATGGGCCTCGGCAAGATCCCCGGCGGTCATACCCTTCAGATTATGTCTGTCCATAAAGATAGGCATCTCGCCCTCCATTCGTCACGGCGGACTCAGCGATGCACGATCAAGCTTAGTCATGTCCGCCGACGACACGTACCGCTGCCATCGAGAAAAGTGGAGGCCATGGCGTCGCTTCCTTCGGTGGGGGCGGTCACGAGAACTGCCTTTGACCGGACGGATCACAGGGCAATAAGACCGGGTAGTTAAACTGCTGGATGTCAGGTGCCGCCAAACAGGATTGAGTAAACGATGATCACTATCGCCGCAGTTACTGCAACATTGGCGAGCAATCGCCCGTAGTTATACAGGTATATTCTGGATGGAACATAACCACGCATGACAATCTCCTATTGTTAGTTATTTGCCCTTCCCATCCCCCACCGCTCGCCGCCGCCCTGGGGGAGTGTCTGCGATTTTCCCTCTGACCGTAGCCGCTTCGATGGAGCGTCCTGCAGCGCAACGGCACGCGACCTCTACAAGGTAGATGTGACGTCGCCATTCGCGCGCCGGATGACGACGCAATCCTGAAGTAATCGGGTTTTCATTGGATGCTTTCCGTGGCCTACGCGTAGGGCGACCACGTGTAATATATAGCGCTCTTGAAGCTCGAATAAAAGAAGTGAAAAGAATTAATTCCTGAAATTTCGGATTTCTCGGAAACAAAATTTTGCCAGTAGAAGCCGACGAAAATTCAATGGCAAAAAAAGTCAGCATTCTCCTTGTTTTCAGTTCATTCAACTCCCATATCCAATACTCGTTGATTTGCCCGATTTTGGCTTCGCGGTGTCAGAGACCCCGCCATCCATGCCCCAAATCTCGAGAGCGGAAAATGCATGACGCCGATATGACGTTGCATGCCCCGCCGTGAACCTTGATGTGAACGGCCTGCTGCCCACGGACGTATTCTGCCAGCACGATGATCGCTAAGGCTCGAATGGGAGCGGCGCTGAACACACAGCAGCGCGATCTTACGGAGAAGAGCGATGAACAACCGCACCACACAGAAGATCGTTCGCTTCCAGTCGGCGTTTTCGTTGCCCGGCTTCGACGCGCCGCAGCCGCCCGGGGAATATCTCGTCGACCATGACGAGGAGCCGATCGAGATTGCGTCTCATCTGGCGTGGCGGCGTGTGGCCACCTTTATCCATCTGCCCGCGATCTCCACGGTATGCCCGACGCAGCAGATGGTGCCGATCGATCCTGCCTTCCTCGATGCCGCATTGGAACAGGACCAGAAACAATCATGAGCACTGGATCCCTTGTGCCACATACCGCGCGCCATATCCGACACGAGGCTGCAACCCATCGTTTTGTGGTCGGACAGGCCGTACGAATGAGGGGCCGCTTCGGAAACGTTCCAAAAGATGCGGAAATCTATCGCGTCACCCGAATGCTCCCGCCGAGTGGAGATTCGCCGCAATACCGTATTCGCAGCGACGACGAGCGTTATGAGCGAGTGACGACGGAAGATGGCCTCGAACCCGCCGAGGTGTTGCCGTCCGATAAGAGCGCAGCTCTCATCCAAAAAACATTCAGCGGCGGTTAGGGCTCGGTGAGACGATCGGTATCGCGAGCGCTATCGCTGATCCCCCAACATGCCGCAACCTCCCGATGCGATGTCGATAACCGATGATGATGGGACGAAGCTCTATTCGGGCAAGTTCGACGCCGTCGACGGTTTTGAAGGAAAGCAACCATCATGAACGCACACACCAATGAAACTGAAAGCAGGCAGCATGCCCTGGAGATCAGCATTTGGGACAACGAAGGCGGAGCATCCGGCTGTGACTCCATGGATCAGCACTATGGGCGTCGCATAGAAACAGACGGCTCCTGGAGCATCTATCACGTCTTTACAGGTGTCCCAGCGGATATCGGCGGTCGTTCCACGACCGGATTGAGCCGGTCGAGCGCCACCGAGGGTATGCTGTCTCTCAATCTTCGCGGCCAGAGACGGCGAAGGGAGCTGAGCCCGTCGACGGCCTTCGGTCCAAAGGCTGAAGAAAGCGACGGGATGCGATCATGACGCTGGATTTTCCCAACCGGAGCCCCCGCAGCTTCGACGAAGCAAGGAATGCGGTACGCTTCGTCGGCTACGATGGCATGTTCGAGGTGCCGTTCTTTGTCGAGGCGGCCGCACTCGTCGGAAAATCGGGCGGAACAACAGCGTCGGAAGCAGAATACCTAGCGGCCTTTGATGCCGCGCGCGGTTCGATCCACGGCGTTGCGCGCGAGGCCTACTCCCATGGCCGCCGCACCTCTTACACATTCACCGCCGCCGATTTCCTGTAAGAGGGAGTATATGGCTGCCTCAACCGAACGACCTAAGGTGCAAAAGTAACGAAGACAAAGGGAAGCTGCCATGAAAGACGTCATTCCTATTTCATTGTCGGACATGCGCGGCGTCCTGGCTGAAGCTTCACGACGGCTCAGTGTCGTGGAGGGTTCGCTGGAGCATGAAGAGCTCGCGTCGAGAATCCTTGCGCTGTTTGAGACTGATCACGACGCCGACGAGGCGCTCGCAGCAGCGCTGAAAGAGTCCGGCTAAGCAGATCCGCGAGCTGAGAAGGAGACACATATGGCAAATCCTGATGCAGCGTCCAATGCCTGGAGCAGAGCCGATAAGATTAGTGCAAGCGACAATCTACGGGCAGGCCGAAAACCGAGAGACTCGCCACAGCACGAGAGGTTGCGTATGTCAGCAGAAGTCCTTGCCGTGCCGCGCTATTTGAGGGGTGAGACTATCGCTGCCACCCCAGCACTCACAGCTGCGCGAGAGGAGATACGACTGGCAAAGCGCGAGCTCGATCTATGGGAAACTGCCTTCACCGACATAGGGAGGGGAATCCCGACGAGTACCATGTCGAGATCCGGGTGGCGGAGGAACGTCTGCGTCATGCCCGCATCCGTGAGAAGCGATTGGCCACTCCCCCGTTGATCAGCGAGCAGCAAGTCACGCAGTGAGGATGAACGCACATCGGCCAGCGAGCGAGGCATCAACACTGCCACTGTCGCTCCTGCTGAAGCGCCTTTTCTGTGCGGTTCTGCTCCTCGCCGCCATCGGAACGGTTGAGGTCGCGGTGCAGCGGATTAGGAGATTCCAGTCAGGCTCGTGCTCGATGATAAGGTGGAAATGCGAAACTTCCTCGAAATAACGCTCGATGCTCTTCGGACCTCGCTCGGTGCGATACTCGATGACTGACTTCCAGCGCTTGTCGCGATGAGGAGTTACTATATTACTCGTCCGCGATCCTTAGGGTGACCGTCGTTCCATCAGAACCTGATGCGGACAACGACGACATAAAGAAACGCAAACAAGAACGTCGGCGACAAGGACTTGGGTTAACGCTCTCGAGGCGACGTTCAGCTGCTCCAGATATCATCATTGTCCGGGTGATTTGCGATGACGCTTTCGATCGATCTGCGTGAGCGTATCTTAGTCATGTCTCGAAGGGGAACTCGCGGCGGAAGCTGCGGAGAAGTTTGCCGTATCCGCGAGTTCGGCAATACGGATCGCGGCACGCTATGCCGCGACGGGCAGTGTAGCACCGAAGAAGGGCAAGCGCCGCTCGAAGCTGAAGCCATCTCTGTTGCGTGGGGTCGCGGAAGCGCCGGACATTACGATGGCGGACCTGGCGTCCTACCGCCTTCGCCCTTGATCACCAATATCCCGGAAGTTTTTGCTTTCGATATCGATGATCATGCCGCATGCGGAGCATTCAAGTTGGGTGTGGCTTCGCACCCATCGGACCTTCCCGACCATCTCGTAGGAGCAGGATGGGCACTTAATTCCGATTTCGGCGTCTTCGACGTCTTTAACGGCCATGAGTGACTTTCGTCTTTCCG
Source organism: Mesorhizobium sp. BAC0120 (assembly GCF_033542235.1). Classification (NCBI taxonomy): domain Bacteria; kingdom Pseudomonadati; phylum Pseudomonadota; class Alphaproteobacteria; order Hyphomicrobiales; family Phyllobacteriaceae; genus Mesorhizobium; species Mesorhizobium sp. BAC0120. The sequence goes on from NZ_JAWRCU010000040.1 coordinate 9,930, forward strand.
AGGCGGAAAGAACATCCGCTTCACAAGCTCCTCGGTTGGCTTTACAATGAGTCAGGGTGCAGCCGGGCGTCTTTAGTCCCTGAGCGGCTAGCGAAGCACCCTCAGCAGCTCCATCGTACCAACCGCTGATTTCTTCGGCCGTCTCTTCGGCACTTTCGGTCAGTTCCTTTTCAGCGTCTTACATCTGGCTTGAGCTGAGTGACTTGCTTCTCGAGGGCTTCCTGCGCTTCCCGCTGGGTCATGCGAGGGGTTTCGTTTTCGTCAGCCATCGTTAGCTCCAACAGCTGGTTAGTGAACGGAACCATACTCGAGATACTTGCCGTAGCGTTCCACCTGCGCAGGTCCGCCAGCACTTCGCCGTCCAGGGTGTCGCCCCCCCAGCTGCCAATGGTGCCCAGCAGCTCGACAGGCGCTTCGAGCGCGACCAAGGCGAGATAGAGTTGGTGTCGGATTGCGGTCTCTTCGTCGGCGAATTCCGGAGGTGAGCCGCCTGCGCCGGGGTACATGTTCCACAGACAGAGCTGCTCGAGGACATTGTCGTGGGTGAGTGTGCCGCTATAGTCTCCAACGATCCGAAGGAGGATCGGCTTGGCACCTAGATTGCGCATGGCAATGTAGAGTTCCTTTACGATCGGGAACTTGAGTTGGTCTCTGAGTGGAGCGCTGCTCATCGAAGGAGCTTCTTCGCTTCCTTTTCCAGCGTCTTTCGGTCATTGCCGAACTGACGGATCAGCCCAATCGCCTCGGCCCGTCTGACCCCGGTCCTCTTCATGAGATAATTTATTTCATAGTTCTCGCCTCCGGCTACCCGCTCGCGGTCGTGCCTGTCCTTCTTCGTTCGTCGGCCATTGTCGGCCTCATTTCGTATCCACAAGGAAAGCGGCTGGCTGGCTCCTTGGTTCCGGAATATCCGCGGCCTGTGGCATGGTTCGCCTCGGGGCGGGGGAAACAGAGTGCCTGCCAAGCTGAAGGCACGGGGGCGGCTTCAGCCCATCGAACTGCAGCTGGCGAACTTAGTCGAGGAGCCGCCGACGGACTGGCTGCACGAATCAAATATGACGGCTCTCGAACCGAACTGGTCATCGAGCAGGGCAGGGCGCGTGCCCTGACACGGCGCGGTGCTGACTGGTCCGCGAGATATCACGGCTGTCCAATTTTCTTACCGACGTGGGATGATCGCACATCGGCCAGCGTGCGAAAGCATTAATGCTGCCGCTCCTGCCGAAGCGCTTTTTCCGCACTGTTTTGCTCCTCGCCGCCATCGGAACGGTTGAGGGTGACGGTGCACCGGATCAGGAAATTCCAGTCAGGCCCGTGCTCGATGATGAGGTGGAGTTCCGAGATCTCCTCGAAATAGTGCTCGATGCTCTTCGCGCCTTCCTCGGTGCGGTACTCGATGACGGCCTTCCAGCGCTTGTCGCGGTGAAGAGTGACGACATTGCTCATCCGCGATCCTTAGGGCGATCGACTTCGATCAGAATGTGATGCTGGTGAAGACGACATAAAGAAATGTAACAAGCACGCCGCCGACAAGCGCGCTAAGGAGCCACGCTGCTGGGTCGAGGTTCAGCCGTGCCAGATATCTCATGTGATTGCCATCCGTGACGGGAGACGAGGGGTCAATGGCGAGGCGATGCATGGTCCACTTCCCATCGGCTCAGCGCATTGCCGATGAACTGATCGATCCGGCTCACCGGAACGCTCAGCCTGAATGCGTCGTCCGCGGTGAAGGCGGCCAGAAGGTCAGGTTCCTTGTTCACGCCATACTGGAACTCCCGGACGAGCAAGGCCGCGATGCGCTCCGCACCGATGCTGCGGGCAGTGATTGAATTGCTCGTGCATACCTTCGTGTGCACGCGCATGATCATGCTCATGTCGGCCGATGTCAGATATTGCTTTTGGTATTTGGCGGAAGACACGCGGCGACCTCCTTTCGGATTGAGGGCCCCCAGGATTGCCACCCTCGACCGACAGCGCCCAGAAACAAGCTGCCGACACTTTTGACCGTATCAGCATTCCCGGCCCGGAGCGAGGACAGTCGGGTCGGTGGACGCCACACCGGATCACAAAAAGGCCGGGCGGTCCCGGCCTCTCCTATGCGCCTCGATGATCAGAGCCAGTACATCCGTGGTTAAAGACCCAGAAGCGCAGTCTGGTTATGCAGCCTGAAGGTTCTCGGCCGAGCTCTTGCCGTTGCGGTTGTCCTTCACGACATCGAAGCTGAGCTTCTGGCCCTCGACAAGCGAGCTCATGCCGGCGCGCTCGACGGCGGAGATGTGGACGAATACGTCCGGCTGGCCGTTGCCAGCTCGATGAAGCCAAAGCCCTTGGTCGCATTGAAGAACTTCACGGTTCCAGTATTCATGACGATTTCCTTTCGGTCATAGTTGATCGCCCGCCGCGCGCAGTGCACGACAAACGATTAAGATCGATTTTGAGAGAGGAAAATCGCCAAAGGCAGAGTGCGCGCCGTAAACAACATTCGACAAGCAAGATCGACACTCGCGATATAGGCCTGTGGAGTGTTCGAAACAAGACTCCGGCTACACATATTGTCGGTAGCAGATGAGTTGTCCGGGTTAGGTAGCACACGAGTTGTCCGGTTTTCTGTCTCCGTGAGGAGGCGGGTCGATGAACCGGACGACGTGGCTGCAGGACCGCAGGATGCAAAAGTTCAGGG
>NZ_JAWRCU010000041.1:2500-5868 GCF_033542235.1 Mesorhizobium sp. BAC0120
TAACCGCGCCATCGAACAGATCTCGAGAAGCTGGTCTTTCGTGCCAATGGCATCGGGGTAAAACCCGGTGGGCATTGGCAATGAGAACGATCAAGTGTCTTAAGGGCAATTGGTGGATGCCTTGGCATGCACAGGCGATGAAGGACGTGATACGCTGCGATAAGCCACGGGGAGGTGCGAATACCCTTTGATCCGTGGATTTCCGAATGGGGAAACCCACCTAAGATACTTGGAAAATCAGAGCGGCTTGCAGCTGATGGCTGTGAGCCGTTGTGGTTTCCAAGTATCGAGAATAGGTAACTTACCCTGAATCTATAGGGGTAAAGTGGCGAACGCGGGGAACTGAAACATCTAAGTACCCGTAGGAAAGGACATCAACCGAGACTCCGGGAGTAGTGGCGAGCGAAACCGGACCAGGCCAGTGGCTTTTGTGAGCTAAGCGGAACCTTCTGGAAAGTTGGGCCGTAGCGGGTGACAGCCCCGTACGCGTAATGCAAGCAAAAGTCCTCGAGTAAGGCGGGACACGTGAAATCCTGTCTGAAATTGGGGGGACCACCCTCCAAGCCTAAGTACTCGTGCATGACCGATAGCGAACTAGTACCGTGAGGGAAAGGTGAAAAGCACCCCGACAAGGGGAGTGAAAAAGTACCTGAAACCGGTTGCCTACAAACAGACGGAGCCCGCAAGGGTGACGTCGTACCTTTTGTATAATGGGTCAGCGACTTAGTGTGACGAGCAAGCTTAAACCGATAGGTGTAGGCGCAGCGAAAGCGAGTCTGAACAGGGCGTTCAGTTCGTCGCATTAGACCCGAAACCGAGTGATCTAGCCATGAGCAGGCTGAAGGTAAGGTAACACTTACTGGAGGGCCGAACCCATAACTGTTGCAATAGTTCGGGATGACTTGTGGCTAGGGGTGAAAGGCCAATCAAACTCGGAAATAGCTGGTTCTCCGCGAAATCTATTTAGGTAGAGCGTCGACCGAATACCCTGGGGGGTAGAGCACTGCATGGGCTAGGGGTCCTCACCGGATTACCAAACCTAAGCAAACTCCGAATACCCAGGAGTACTAGTCGGCAGACACACGGCGGGTGCTAACGTCCGTCGTGGAGAGGGAAACAACCCTGACCACCAGCTAAGGTCCCCAAGTTATGGCTAAGTGGGAAAGGATGTGAGGATCCCAAAACAACCAGGATGTTGGCTTAGAAGCAGCCATCATTTAAAGAAAGCGTAACAGCTCACTGGTCTAAATAAGGGTCTTTGCGCCGAAAATGTAACGGGGCTCAAGCCATACACCGAAGCTGTGGGTGCATCGTAAGATGCGCGGTAGCGGAGCGTTCCGTAAGCCCGTGAAGGGAGACCCGCGAGGGCTCCTGGAGGTATCGGAAGTGCGAATGCTGACATGAGTAACGTAAGGGGTGTGAGAGACACCCCCGCCGAAAGTCCAAGGGTTCCTGCTTAAAGTTAATCTGAGCAGGGTTAGCCGGCCCCTAAGTCGAGGCAGAAATGCGTAGACGATGGGAATCACGTTAATATTCGTGAGCCTGGAGGTAGTGACGGATCATCAGGGTTGTCAGTCCTTATCGGATTGGTCTGGCAACTGCGTGGTCCCAGGAAATAGCTCCTCCTTATAGCCCGTACCCGAAACCGACTCTGGTGGACAGGTAGAGTATACCAAGGCGCTTGAGAGAACTATGCTGAAGGAACTCGGCAAATTGCACGCGTAACTTCGGGATAAGCGTGACCCTTCGGTGGGCAACCATCGGGGGGTGGCACAGACCAGGGGGTAGCGACTGTTTATCAAAAACACAGGGCTCTGCGAAGTCGCAAGACGACGTATAGGGTCTGACGCCTGCCCGGTGCTGGAAGGTTAAGAGGAGGGGTGCAAGCTCTGAATCGAAGCCCCAGTAAACGGCGGCCGTAACTATAACGGTCCTAAGGTAGCGAAATTCCTTGTCGGGTAAGTTCCGACCTGCACGAATGGCGTAACGACTTCCCCGCTGTCTCCAGCATAGACTCAGTGAAATTGAATTCCCCGTGAAGATGCGGGGTTCCTGCGGTTAGACGGAAAGACCCCGTGCACCTTTACTATAGCTTTACATTGGCATTCGTAGTTGCATGTGTAGGATAGGTGGTAGGCTTTGAAGCCGGGGCGCCAGCCTCGGTGGAGCCACCCTTGAAATACCACCCTTGCGACTATGGATGTCTAACCGCGGCCCGTTACCCGGGTCCGGGACAATGTATGGTGGGTAGTTTGACTGGGGCGGTCGCCTCCCAAAGAGTAACGGAGGCGCGCGATGGTGGGCTCAGAACGGTCGGAAATCGTTCGCTGAGTGCAATGGCATAAGCCTGCCTGACTGCGAGACTGACAAGTCGAGCAGAGACGAAAGTCGGTCATAGTGATCCGGTGGTCCCGTGTGGAAGGGCCATCGCTCAACGGATAAAAGGTACGCCGGGGATAACAGGCTGATGACCCCCAAGAGTCCATATCGACGGGGTTGTTTGGCACCTCGATGTCGACTCATCGCATCCTGGGGCTGGAGCAGGTCCCAAGGGTATGGCTGTTCGCCATTTAAAGCGGTACGTGAGTTGGGTTCAGAACGTCGTGAGACAGTTCGGTCCCTATCTGCCGTGGGTGTAGGAATATTGAGAGGATCTGTCCTTAGTACGAGAGGACCGGGATGGACGTACCTCTGGTGGACCTGTTGTGGCGCCAGCCGCATCGCAGGGTAGCTATGTACGGTCGGGATAACCGCTGAAGGCATCTAAGCGGGAAACCCACCTCGAAACGAGTATTCCCTGAGAGTCGTGGAAGACGACCACGTTGATAGGCCGGGTGTGGAAGTGCGGCAACGCATGAAGCTTACCGGTACTAATAGCTCGATCGGCTTGATCGTTCTCATTATCTATGCCCATCGCATATGCGACGGCACGAAAGAGCCAATAGCGTGTAGCGAATAGGGTTTTGAAATCCCTACTCGCTATTCCCCATTCGCTATTCGCTTCATCCCAGCTTCTCGAACAGCATGCGTTTCGCCGACCTGGTGGTTATGGCGGGGCGGCTGCACCCGTTCCCATTCCGAACACGGCCGTGAAACGCCCCAGCGCTGATGGTACTTCGTCTCAAGACGCGGGAGAGTAGGTCGCTGCCAGGTCTGCTAAACGCATGCTCATTCTTCTCTTTGCGAAGCCCGCCTCTCGGCGGCTCAAAAGGCCGCCACCGAGCGGCCTTTCATATGCGCAGAACCTGAATTGCGTCGGCAAACACCGACGTCTTGCCGGTGACGCGGGGTGGAGCAGCCCGGTAGCTCGTCAGGCTCATAACCTGAAGGTCGCAAGTTCAAATCTTGCCCCCGCAACCAAACCAAAA
>NZ_JAWRCU010000042.1:0-2862 GCF_033542235.1 Mesorhizobium sp. BAC0120
TCTCATCGCCTGCGCCCGAAAGCTACTGATCTTCGCCAATGCCGTCGTCGAGCGCGGCACTCCATGGATAAGAAAAGCACCCCAACAGCATCTCGCCCGCTAATGGTTGCGCTTCTCCCACAAGGGGCGAAGGGAGAGCGCTGCAACTTACTTCGCTGCCAATCTCCAACCTTTGCGATTTGCAAAGACCTCAATGCGACGCCCCCCTTCTCCCCTTGTGGGAGAAGGTGTCGCCGAAGGCGACGGATGAGGGGTGCTCCAGCTTGACGCTGCCGATCAAAGGCAACTCATCCCAGCCCCACCATCCGCCTGATGTCCGCCGGCGTCGCCCCGCCTTCGCGCAGCCGCCTGAGGCCGGTGTCCTTCTCGCTCTTGGAAAGCTTGCGTCCGTCCGGGCCTTCGACGAGGTGGTGGTGGAAGTATAACGGGGCGGGGTAGCCGAGTATCTCCTGCAGGAGTCGCTGGATCGCGGTGGCGTAGTAGAGGTCGCGGCCGCGCACGACATGGGTGATCTTCTGCGCCGCGTCGTCGACCACGACCGAGAGGTGGTAGCTCGTCGGCACGTCCTTGCGCGCCAGCACCACGTCGCCCCATTGCTCCGGATGGGCCTCGACGCGCTCGGGGTTATCCGAATACTGCCCAAGGAGTTCCGACCAGGCCAGTGTTGTGGAGATGCGAGCGAGCGCGGCGGCGACGTCGAGCCGCCAGGCATAGGGTTCCCCCGAAGCGATGCGCCGGCGCCGCTCCCGCGCCGACAATTCGCGGTCGACGCCCGGGTAATGCGGCACGCCGTCCGGGTCGCGCGGCCAGCGCTTCTTCGGTGTCTCATGCTCGGAAATGAAGGCGCGGATCTCGCCGCGGCTCATGAAAGCCGGATAGACCAGGCCGTCAGCGATCAGCCGATCGAGCACCGCCTTGTATTCGGCGAAATGTTCCGACTGCCGGCGCGGTGGCCTCTCCCAATCGATGCCCAGCCAGGCGAGGTCGTCATAGATTCCCTGCTCGTATTCCGTCGTGCAGCGGGCGAGGTCGATATCCTCGATCCTGAGCAGAAACCGCCCGCCGCTATGTTCTGCCCATTCGGCATTGAGCAATGCCGAAAGCGCGTGGCCCAGATGCAACTCGCCGTTCGGGCTCGGCGCGAAGCGGAAAACCGGCGTGCTCGGCGTGCTCATTGCTGACAAAGGCTGATTGAACGTGTCTCTGGGAGATTGCTACGTTGCCCGCATGCGCAGGACAAGAGCCATGGAGCATCAGCCCGAAAACTTGTCGGCTTTTCGGACAGGATCAGGCAGCATGACGAGAATTAGAGCAAGATGAACTGCTCTGTGCCAATTCGTCCGGTCCCCATACGGCGGATCGATACGCTCGATGACGTCGCCGTCGGGCTGGACGAGCTTTGCCGCATCGACCCGCGGCTCGCCGCGATCCGTCGGCATGCAGGCGAGGTTCCGCTGAGGCGTTCCGCGCCGGGCTTTGCCAGCCTTGCCTCGATCATCGTCTCGCAGCAGGTCTCGACGGCGAGCGCGCGGGCGATCTTCGGCCGGTTCGAAAAGCTGGTGCATCCGCTCACTGCCGCAGGTGTGCTTGCGGCCGGCGACGAGATCTTCCGCGAGGCCGGCCTGTCGCGGCCGAAGGTGAAGACGCTGCGCGCGATCGCCCAAGCCGTCACCGACGGGCTCGACCTCGACCACCTCGAAACGCTCGACGCGGCAGACGCGATTGCGCGGCTTACCGCGATTGCGGGCATCGGGCAGTGGACGGCGGAAGTCTACCTACTCTTTGCGATCGGACACCCGGATATCTTTCCGGCACGCGATGTTGCTCTGCAAACGGCAGTTGGCCATGCGCTAGGAATGGAGGCGCGCCCCGGCGAAAAAGCGCTCATAAGGATCGCCGAATCATGGGCTCCGTGGCGAGGAGTCGCCTCACGGTTGTTCTGGGCCTACTATCGTTCAATCAAGGGGCGTGAAGCCGTTCCCGTCACCTGACAGTGCCGAAAAAGTGAGGAATCGCGAGATTTTGCCGGCCTTTTCGATCGTTTAGACGCTTCACATTGTTGTCACGTCCTGCTTACAGTATCGGCGCCGATCGATCCGGATGCCAAGGAGGTCGAATTACGTGACGATCGCTGTTTCGCCTGACGGGCTTCCGGCGCTGGTGCTCAACGCCGATTACCGGCCGCTGAGCTATTATCCCCTGTCGCTGTGGTCGTGGCAGGACGCGATCAAGGCCGTCTTCCTCGACCGGGTAAATATTGTCGCCGAATATGAGCATGCGGTCTCCTCGCCGTCCTTCACGATGAGGATCCCGAGCGTCGTGAGCCTGAAGAGCTATGTGAAGCCGTCGCGTAACCCGGCCTTCACGCGCTTCAACGTCTTCCTGCGCGACCGCTTCCAGTGCCAGTATTGCGGCACGTCGAACGACCTCACCTTCGACCATGTCATCCCGCGGCGCTGCGGCGGCGCTACGACCTGGGAGAACGTGGTCGCAGCCTGCTCCGCCTGCAATCTCAAGAAGGGCGGCATGCTGCCGGCACACGCCAAGATGTGGCCAGTGCAGAAGCCCTACCAGCCGACCGTGCACGACCTGCACAATAACGGCAGGCTGTTCCCGCCGAACTACCTGCACGAAAGCTGGATGGACTATCTCTACTGGGATGTCGAACTGGAGCCTTAGAGCCTGGCTCTCGAGGTTCCCTTCCGCTTGGGGCTGTGCCCTGCGCCTCTCCTCACTCGTCGGCCGTGAAGAATTGCCAAGTCGCTGATTTGCAGTGGGAATTTGGGGCAGTCGAAGCTGCCGATTTTGCCGGAAAATAAGTCTTCGGCTGGGGATTCCTTGCAAAATGGATTTGTGATTCCG
>NZ_JAWRCU010000043.1:0-2431 GCF_033542235.1 Mesorhizobium sp. BAC0120
TCGACGGTTGTAGCCGAAGGGGCGTCGGGCGACTTCGCCAAGCCTCGAACCGGATGGCCATCCGGTTCGAGGCTCAGTCGCTTCCATCGCACAGAAATCTTTCCGCGCAGATACAAGGGGCAGCGCCGACGGTCAAAATCTACCATCGTCGGCATCATCCGCAATTCGAGGTTGGAGAGCGCGCCCGATGTGTTTGGCGATCTGCGCCTGCCGCTCGACAACAGCCGGCAAATGTCATTGAATCGTCATCAAAGCGTCATGTGGCCGGAGATTCGTGGTCATGCTTCGGGCGATTGCATTGGCTCGTGCCGCCATAGGCGCGGCAACCTTCCTAACGATTTCGAGTGCCTTTGCAGGCGACCTGACATCGGCCGAAATTCAGAACGAACTGGTCGGCCGGCAGATTGTCTGGTGGGAGGATGGTGGCTGGCTCATCGGCCGTCTCACGCTCGGGCGGAACGGGTCGGCCGAGATCTCAATCGACCGCCCGGAGCCGCAGGCCGATGTCGGCCACTGGGCCTTCCGCGACGGCGAGCTTTGTACCGAATGGAGCAGGATTCGCTCCGGCGCCGAGAAATGTTACAGCCTGCGGCGCGCCGCCAACGGCCGTTTCGTGACCAGCGGCGGCAACATCTTCGAGATCCGCGAAGCCGGCGTCTGAAGACTCGGCGCTGACGCGAAGTCGCTATTGGACCGGCGCGCAACTTCGCGTCGGCCAACTTCGCGTTGGATTGTCGTCATACTGTCACAGGATCGCAAACTGACTGTCATCCGATCTCTCTAGGGAGGCCAGTAGCGGGCGTCGGGCTCGCGCCACCTTCCTCATGGAGATGACGAATGAAACGACTGATCCTGCTTGCGACGGCGGCCACCGCCATCGCTTCGGGCGCCGGCGCCGCCGAGCGCACGAAATTTGAGTTCTGGTACGGGTTGACCGGCGACCTGGGCGAGGTGGTGCAGAAGCACTGTCAGCTCTTCAACCAGTCGCAGGACAAGTACGAGGCCGTCTGCACCGGACAAGGCGGCTACGACAAGGCCGAGCAGAACACGATCGCCGCCTACCGCGCCAAGCAGCAGCCGACGGTCGTGCAGATCTATGACGCCGGAACCGTGAATTTCATGCTGTCTGGCGCAATCTATCCGGCCAGCAAGTTCGCCAAGGACTATGATATCGATATCGATTGGAAGGCCTATTTCCCCGGCATCGCCAATTACTATGCGACCTCGGCCGGCGAGATGTGGTCGTTCCCCTACAACTCCTCCTCCGCTGTCTTCTACTGGAACAAGGACGCCTGGGCGAAGATCGGCAAGAATGAAGCGCCGAAGACCTGGGCCGAGTTCGGCGAGGACCTCAAGGCTTTGAAAGCGGCCGGCGTCGAATGCGGCTTCGCGTTCAACTTCGATACCTGGATGGACCTGGAGCAGTTCTCGGCGACCAACAATATACCGATCGCCACGCTCGACAATGGCTATGGCGGCCTCGGCGCCGAGCTCGTCATCAACAAGACCGCCTTCGTCGACCACATGAAGGATTTCAAGGCCTGGCTCGACGCGGGCTACGCGAAGATCCAGACCCCGCAGGTCGGCAAGAACCTCGTGCAGGCTTTCGCCGACGGTACCTGCGCCTCGACCACCGAATCGATTGCCAATCACGGCACGATCAAGAACACGCAGGTCCAGGGTCTCAACTGGGGTGTCGCCATGCTGCCCGTGATCGACGCTTCGAAGCGCACCAACTCCCTGGTCGGCGGCGCTTCGCTGTGGGTCATGCAAGGCAAGTCGAAGGAAGAATACGAGGCCGCGGCCGCCTTTCTGAAATATGTGACCGCGCCCGATACCGGCGAGAAGTACATCGCCGAGAATACCGGCTATATCCCGGTCACGACCAAGGGCTTCGACCTGCTGAAGTCGAGCGGCTTTTACGACGATCCGAAATATGCCGGACGCGAGGTCGCGATCCAATCCTTGACGGCTTCCGATGTCGGGCCGCTCTCGCGCGGCATCCGCCTTGGCAACTTCACCTCGATCCGATCCGAGATCCGCGCCGAGCTTGAGGCGGCCTTCACCGGCCAGAAGGACATGCAGGCCGCGATCGACGCTGCCGTCGACCGCTCGAACCAGATCCTGCGCCGCTACGAGCAGACCTACAAGGGCGCTGCCCTGCCCTGATCGTTGGGCTCACCACCTCGGCGGGAGATGCCGCCTACCGTGGCGCCTCTTCTCCCCATCCACAGGCAGGGCAATCGCGCATGAGGTCGACCTCCACTCCGGTTCGCTTCGCGAAACACCTCTCCCCCGGTCGACGCAGGGCTGTCCGGGGAAAATTTCTGGTGAATCGAAATGCCGCAGGCGCATGCCCCGCAAGACGGAGATTTTCCGTCTACCTTCTGGTTGTCGAGACTCAGAAAGGGGACGGGGCATGCGCTTTTCA
>NZ_JAWRCU010000044.1:0-1683 GCF_033542235.1 Mesorhizobium sp. BAC0120
ACGGGGAGAGATCCTATGGGGGCGACGACGAGAGGGGCTACCATCGTTTTGCCAAAACAAGCGATGGAGCGTCCCATGAAGCGGAACGATTTGAGCCGATCTCTCGTCGTCTTCGAGCAGCATAGCACGCTGGTGGCAGTGATCGAGATGGGTCTTAAGAGCTGGGTGGTGGCCGGGCTTGCGCCCGGACTGGAGCGGCAGCCGCTGAAGCGGCAGGCCGCCGATGAGAACCTGCTTGTGAAGCTGCTTTTTCGATGGCGGGATGAAGCGACTGAGGCGGGCAGCACGATCAAGCGGATTGCGGTGGCCTTCGAAGCCGGGCGCGACGGCTTCTGGCTGGCGCGCTGGCTGCGCGCGCATGGGATCGAAGCCCACGTGATCCACCCGAACAGCGTTCCGGTACCGCGCGAGCATCGGCGGCCCAAATCGGATCGGCTGGACACCGCCTTGCTGATGCGCGCCTTCCTGGGCTGGCTGCGCGGGGAAGCCAAGCACTGCAGCATGGCGGCGATCCCGAGTTTGGCGGAGGAGGACGCGCGCCGGCCGAACCGCGAGCATGAGCATCTGGTCGGCGAGCGAACGAGCATCATCAACCGAATGAAGGCGGCGATGGTCCGGCTCGGGATGCGTGGCTTCAACGTCAAGCGGCGCAAAGCGTCGGAGCAGCTGGACAAGCTGCGCACGGCGGAGGGTGAGGCGCTGCCCCCGAACACGCTGGCCGAGCTGCGGCGTGACATGGCCCGGCTGAAGCTCGTGCGCGAGCAGATCGCTGCGATCGAGAAGGAGCGGTTGGCGCGGCTGCGGCGGGCGCCGCGGCAGGGCACGCACCCGATGATCCTGATGCTGGCCAAGGTCATGGGGATCGGGGTCGAGACTGCGGACATGCTGGTTCACGAGGTGCTCTCACGGCCGCTGCGCGATGAGCGTGCGGTGGGACGCTATGCCGGACTGACCGGCGCGCCGGACGAAAGCGGACAAAGGCGACGCGAGAAGGGATTGGCCAAGGCCGGCAATGCCCGGGTGCGGCGCGGCATGATCCAGCTCGCCTGGCGCTGGCTGATGTTCCAGAAGGGCAGTGCCCTGGCCAAGTGGTTTACGGCCCGAACCGCGCATGCCCCGCGGGAGGTCCGCAAGACGATGATCGTCGCTGTGGCCCGCAAACTGCTGATCGCGCTGTGGCGCTACGTCAGCGTCGGCGAAGTGCCGGCAGGGGCCAGGCTGCGACCGGCAGTCTAAGCCAACGACGCAAATGCGATGGAAAGGCAAAGACACAGGAGGACTTGCACAGGTTCGGCGCTCATCCGCTTCGGCGCGATGCACGCCAGGACGATCCGAGGTGGCGGTGACCCGCAGGCCCCCATGGCTCGCATGCCGCGGGAGAGAATGGGCCCGCCTCCGAGGAGCCTCGCCGCTGATGCGCATGGCTGCATCATGGTCGGACGGTCGAGACAGGCTCGACCATCCATCGAATACAAGGTTGTGGCGCGCATGGTGCCACGTCATGGCAGGCTCGCCTCTGATCGCCTTGCGTGGGGACATCCGTCAACGGCCCGGCGCCGCCGAGTCGGGGTGCGCGGCACCGGCCCGCCGCCGGACGCCCCCACTCGAAAGCCAACGCAAGCGGAAAGGAAAGGAGGAGCCGATGGCAAACTCTGCTCTTGACAACCAACGTCCCATACAAGG
>NZ_JAWRCU010000045.1:0-1521 GCF_033542235.1 Mesorhizobium sp. BAC0120
GTCGACCGTGAACTATTGCGATTTCACGTTGATACGAGGCGAAGCTGAGTGCTGAAGGCAGCCAGCATCAGGCACAGCAAAAGACTGAGCCAGCGGATGAGGCGGCGGAAGTTGTAGCCGGCGGCGGCCAGGATGGCGTTGGCGGCATCGCCATGCCGGTGCCAGAGATAGTTGCGGCCCATGCGGTGCTCGGCCTTGAGATGGCCGATGACGGGCTCGATGGCGGATCGGCGCCTGAGCTGGCGCTTGATGGCAGGTGTCATGCGGCGTTTCTGGCCGGCGATGAAGACCCTGAACCGGTGGTCGGGCGGCGCATTGTGGCCGCGATAGCCCTTGTCGGCGTAGATGCGCTCGAGCGTATTGCCGAGCATGGCCTGCATGTCCGGGATCACCGTGGCCAGCGTGTGGCCGTCATAAGGATTGCCCGGCAGCGCCTGCACATGGGCGACGAACTGGCCGCCCTTGGCGTGGGCGAGCGTGGTGGCGACGGAGACCTTGACGCCGAACTCGTAGGGCCGATGCGGCTTGCCCTTGCCGATGCATTCGACCTCCGGTGCATGCAGGGAATAAACCTTTGGCCCACGCTGGCGCTGCTGTTGCTCGTGCACGCGCCTGGCCAGGGAAAGCAGCCTGGCACACTTCGTGCGCAGCGCCTCGTTGCCCTCAATCTTGCGGTCGAGATCGCGCATGACGCGGCCCAGATAGGTCCTGAGCTTCCTGTAAACCCGGCGCGCCCGCTTGAACTGCTTGGCGTGGGCATAGCGCTGATGCTGGATCAGGGCGATCTTGCCGAGGCGTGCATAGGATTGGCGCAAGCTGACGCCATGTTGCCTGGCCAGCCGCACCAGCTTCTCGCGCGCCCGGTTCAGCAGCTTCGCATCGGTCGGGAAGGTCACGTTCTTGGGCTGCACCGTCGTGTCGACGATCACGCGGCTTAGCTCAGAAGGCTTGAGCGCGCCGGTCTTGGCGGCGACCGAAAGGCTCTCCTGGAGAAGCACCTTGAGCCGCTCCTCGCCCATGCGCTGGCGCCAGTGCGTCATCGAGCTGCGGTCGAAGACGAGCCGGTGCTGGAAGAACTCCTCGCCGCAGAAATATTGATAATAGGGGTTCTCCACCCAGCGCTCGCACAGCACCTCGTCGGAGAGGTCGTAGCTATGCTTGAGGATGGCAAGCCCCGCCATCAGCCGCGTCGGCAGTGGTGGATGGCCGGGGCCGTCCTTGTACACCTCGCCAAAGTGCCGCTCCAGGAAGCTCCAGTCGATCGCCTTGGCCAGCTTCACCAGGGGATGGTTCAGATCGATGATCTGATCGAGGCGGGAGCGAAATAGATCCTGTTTGCCCGTCTCCCGCCGTTCCCGTGGCCGCATGGAATCACCCTCCATTGCGCCCCCCCACAGCGCAACGGAATCACAAATCCATTTTGCAAGGAATCCCCAGCCGAAGACTTATTTTCCGGCAAAATCGGCAGCTTCGACTGCCCCAAATTCCCACTGCAAATCAGCGACTTGGCAATTCTTCACG
>NZ_JAWRCU010000046.1:0-1479 GCF_033542235.1 Mesorhizobium sp. BAC0120
TGTCGGTAGCAGATGAGTTGTCCGGGTTAGGTAGCACACGAGTTGTCCGGTTTTCTGTCTCCGTGAGGAGGCGGGTCGATGAACCGGACGACGTGGCTGCAGGACCGCAGGATGCAAAAGTTCAGGGACGTGTTGAGCCGCTGGGAGCGCGGCGAACTATCGATGATGGAAGCAGGTGAGTTGCTGGGCATGTCGGAGCGGCAGTTCCGGCGCTATCGCGAGCGCTACGAGGAGGCCGGAGAGGAAGGGCTGCGCGACCGGCGGCTGGGCAAACGTTCGGCGCGGCGAGTGCCGGAGCAAGAGCTGCAGCGGATGCTGGAACTCTATCGCGCGTTTTACGGAGGCTGGAACGTGAAGCACTTTCACGAGCACCTTCGCGAGCGCCACAACTTCGCCTGGGGCTATAGCTGGACGAAGGCGCAGCTGCATGCCGCGGGACTGGTAGAGCGGGCCAGGCGGCGCGGAGCGCACCGACGCAAACGGCCGCGCAAGCCGTATGAGGGTATGATGCTGCACCAGGACGGCAGCCGCTTTGGCTGGTTGGCCGGGCAGCCGCAGCTCGATCTGATCGTGACGATGGACGATGCCACAAGCACCATCTACTCGGCCTTTCTGGTCGAGGAGGAGGGCACCGCCTCGAGCTTTCGCGCCCTGTTGGAGACGTTTACGGCCTTCGGTCTGCCATCGAGCCTCTACACCGATCGCGGCAGCCATTACTTCTACACGCCCAAGGCCGGCGAGGCGGTCGACAAGCAGCGGCTGACGCAGGTCGGGCGGGCGCTGCAGCGGCTGGGAATCGAACACATTCCCGCCTATTCGCCGGAGGCGCGGGGCCGCTCGGAACGGATGTTCGCGACGTTGCAGGAGCGCTTGCCGAAAGAATTGAAGCTGGCCGGGATTACCAACATGGAGGGAGCCAATCGGTTTATCGCTGAGGTCTATCTGCCCGCTCACAATGCCCGCTTCGCCAGGCCGCCTCAGATTGCCGAGAGTGCCTTCGTCAGCGCCGATCCCGCCCAGCTCGTCGAGATCCTGTGTGTGGAGGAGGAGCGCGTGGTCGCCCGCGACAACACCGTGGCGTGGGGCGGGCTGCATCTGCAACTGCCGCACAGCGGGCTGAGGCATCACTACGTCAGGGCCACCGTCAAGGTTCGCCAGTATCCGAATGGCGCGCTGGCGATATTCCACGGACCGCGATGCCTTGGCCGTTACGATGCAAGGGGCAGCGAGATCAGCGAGCCGATCTCGACCATGCTGCACCCGTGCTCGGCGCCGTCAAGGCGTGGCCTGGAAGCGTCGCAGCCGGCGCCGCCGGCAGCGCGACGCCCAGCCTTGACGGCGTCTCGACACGGGGTCGGCGCTCTATGATCCGCAAATCGGCTCGGGTGTCGTTCCGCTTTCACCCGGTTGCGCCGTCTAACCCAAAGCGGACAACTGATGTGCTACAAAAACCGGACAACTCCAAAAGCTACCGACAGA
>NZ_JAWRCU010000047.1:0-1342 GCF_033542235.1 Mesorhizobium sp. BAC0120
TGGTTCTGTGCGTCAAGTTCAGCAAATTGGGGCGGCCGTTGGAGCTGGTCATGCGGCTTGGCGTAGGGCGAGCTTCTTGTGCTCGCGCAGGTCGTCCATGTTGATGTAGCGGTTGGCCTCCATCCAGTTCTCGTGGGTTTCGACGGCGAGGGCCCTGACCAGGCGAAGACAGCTCTCGGTATTTGGAAAGATGCGCACGACATAGGTACGCCGCCTGATCTCCTCGTTGAGCCGCTCCAGCATGTTGGTGCTCTTCAAGTGCTTGTGGTGCTGGCGTGGCAGGCGGAAGAAGGTGAGTGTCTGCTCGATGTTCTCCTCGACCCAGGCGGTGAGGCGAGGATAGCGACCCGACCATTTGGCCAGCCAGGCGGCGAGGTCGACCTTGGCCTCGGCAAGATCGCGGCGATCATAGAGCCATCTGAGCTCCTGCAGGCAATCGTCGCCATGCTTGCGCGGCAGGTGATCGAGCGCATTCCTGAGGAAGTGCACGTAGCAGCGCTGCCAGGCCGCCTCCGGGACGACCTCGCCGATCGCGGCAACGAGGCCGGCATGGTCATCGGAGACGACCAGTTCAACGCCCTTGAGCCCGCGGCCCTTGAGCGCGACGAGGAAGTCTTTCCAGGCCGAGCGGCTCTCGCGGCCGGCCATGTCGACGGCCAGGATCTGGCGCCGGCCGTCCCAGTCGATGCCGACCGCGATCAGCACCGCCTGGCTCATCACCACGCCGGCCTCGCGCACCTTCTCGTAGCGAGCGTCGAGGATGAGATAGGGGAACGGCTCATGAAGCGGGCGCTCGGCAAACGCCTTCAGGCTCTCGTCCAATCGCTTGTTGATGGCTGAGATCGCCGAGGCCGAGAAGGAATGGCCGCACAGCTCCTCGGTGATCGCCTTGACCTTCCTGGTCGACACGCCCTGCACGTACATCTCCGCCAGGGTCGTCACCAGCGCGCGCTCGGAGCGCTGGTAACGTTCGAACAGCTCGGTCGAGAAGTGCCCTTGCCGATCCTGCGGAACGCGCAGTTCCAGCTTGCCGACCCGGGTGATCAGCGTGCGGCCGTAATGGCCCGAGCGGTAGCCCAGCCGCTCCGGCGTGCGTCCGCCTTTGGAAGCACCGAGCGCCTCATCCATCTCAGCCTCGAGCACTTCCTGCAGGACGGCGCGGATCACCTCGCGCAGTCCGTCCGGACTCGACAGCAGAATGTCTTTGACGGCGGCGCTGGCGGACTTACCTTCTGTCTTGGTCATGGTGGCGTTCCTTGCAGGGAATCAGGTGACGTGAACATCACCAGCCTGCCATGACCGCCCTCTCTCAGCGAATTTGCAGAACTCTCAGCACACTACC
>NZ_JAWRCU010000048.1:0-1198 GCF_033542235.1 Mesorhizobium sp. BAC0120
CCCCTTGTGGGAGAAGCGCAACCATTAGCGGGCGAGATGCTGTTGGGGTGCTTTTCTTATCCATGGAGTGCCGCGCTCGACGACGGCATTGGCGAAGATCAGTAGCTTTCGGGCGCAGGCGATGAGAGCGCTCTTGTGTTCCTTTCCCTTTTCTTTGAGACGGCCATAGAGCGCGACCAGAGCGCTGTTCCAGCGCTGGGCAGCAGGAAATGCGGCATTGAAGAGGGCCCTGCGGACGCGGGCACGGCCGCCAGCGATGCGGCGTTGGCCAGTGCGCTCGCCGGAGTCGTCGTCATAGGGCGCGACGCCGGCCAAGGCTGAGATCTGCTCGCGGTTGGCCTTGCCGAGTTCGGGCAGGAGAATGACCAGCGTCAGAGCCGTGCGTATGCCGATGCCGTCGACGCTTTCGATCAGCTGCAGGCGGCGGGCAAGGTCATCGTGCTTGCGCACGGCGGCTTCCAGGCGCGCCAGCTCGGCCTCGCAACGTCGATCCAGCGCCGCGATCTCACGCTCGATCTGGCGCAGGATGCGCTTGTCGGTGAAGCGCTCACGACGGGTCTTGAGGCGGACGATGTCGGCCTCGAGCTGCTCGATGAAGAGCAGATGCTCGGCGAGCGGAGCCAGCCTGGCATCCGGCGGCTCGCGCAGTTCGCCCCGATCGGCGGCACATTCCGCGATAAGGGCGGCATCGAGGCGATCGTTCTTGGCGCGGCGCAGCTTGTAGACGGCAAAGGCGCGCACCTGACGCGGCTGCAGCAGCACGACCTCGAAGCCTTTCTTGCGCAAACAGGCCACGACAGCTCGCTCGTAGCCGCCGGACGCTTCGATGCCGACGCGCTTGATCTTGCGGGCCTTCAACCAAGCCACCAACTCTTGATGCCCATCGCCGGCGTTGCCGACACGCAGTTTCTCACTGGCCGGATACGTGGCGACGTCGAGGGCAGCTTTGCCCGTGTCGATCCCGGCGACCTTTGTGGTAATGTTATCCATCCTTGTCTTCCCTGCCTTGCATACGAACCAGGTTGTTCCAGCAACCATGCGGGCCATGACGAGGAGCCGATCGCGATCCTGCTTCTCCTCAACCCTCCAGGTTCAGGTGGATGCGATCCGACGATCGGCGCCAATGGCCGGGTGGCCACCCGGCCATTGGCGTCCCTTGCGAGACCCGTCTTCGTACACAATTTCCAATGCAAGGTGG
>NZ_JAWRCU010000049.1:0-1090 GCF_033542235.1 Mesorhizobium sp. BAC0120
TTAGAAGGTGATGCTGGTCAGGACGACCACAGAAGCGTGCCGACCAAAGGGATGACCACCCAGACGGTCGGATCCGCGTTCCGGCGGGCGAGATAGCGCATACGAGTGGTTCCCTGGATAAGCGACGGAGATCAATGGGAAAGAGTGCCGCCGTCCACTTCCCACCGGTGTAATGCATTGCCGATGAACTGGTCCATCCTGCCGATCGGCACGCTCAGCCGCAAAACGCCGTCTGCCGTGAAGGCCGCAAGAAGGTCGGCCTCGTTCTTGACGCCGTGCTGGAATTCCCTGACCAGCAGGGCGGCAACGCGTTCTGCGTCGAGACTATCGGGAACGATCCGGTTCTTTGCGCATGCCTTCATGTGGACGCGCATGATCATGCCCATATCGGCTGATGTCAGGTGCTGCGGATGTTGGGAAGCGGAAGACATGACATCCTCCTTTTTCGGTCGGGGCAAGGGCACGATGGCCGCCCTCAACCGGCAGCGCCCTGAAAGAAGCTACCGACGCTCGCACCCTATCAGGGAAGGAGGCCTGGCGCGAGGATATTCGCCGTCGCTGACGAGGGTTCTCACGCGGAGGACTTTACGCGACGTGTCGATGTGGCCTTGATCGGGCGAAACCTGGCAGGTGCGGCTGCAGCCGCCAGTTTCGCCTCGTTTTCGAGCCGTGCCCGACGTAGCCTCGCTGTCTTGGCTTCGCGGCGCGCCGCTTCATCGTCGATGATGGTGCGTGCCGCATGATCCGTGACGCCGGCCTTGGCCTCGGCCTTGGACGGCCTGAGTTTGAACAGGGCGTGCTCAGCGATGGATCTGCTCATATACGTCTCCTCATCCAAGAAAAAGCAAAAAAGGCCGGGCGAACCCGGCCTCTCCTATGCGCCTCGATGATCAGTGCCAGTACATCCGTGGTCAAAGACCAGAAACGCAGTCCCGTTACGCAGCCTGAAGATTCTCGGCCGCGTTCTTGCCGTTGCGGTTGTCCTTCACGATGTCGAAGCTGACCTTTTGGCCCTCGACGAGCGAGCTCATGCCCGCGCGTTCGACGGCGGAGACATGGACGAAGACGTCTGGCTGGCCATTGCCGAGTT
>NZ_JAWRCU010000004.1:0-547232 GCF_033542235.1 Mesorhizobium sp. BAC0120
TTCTTGCCGTTGCGGTTGTCCTTCACGATGTCGAAGCTGACCTTTTGGCCCTCGACGAGCGAGCTCATGCCCGCGCGTTCGACGGCGGAGACATGGACGAAGACGTCTGGCTGGCCATTGCCGAGTTTGGACCTTCCCTCTGTGACAACCCTGTCGCACCGGGCTGTCCGGGCTTTTCCGGCCATGCATGCTTATGATGGCGCGGAAAGAGCGGCGTCAGCAGCGTCACGATCAGCCCGTGCACAGGCGTGAGCGGTGACCGGCCACAACGGCGACACCGATATAGCCCTCGCGCTGCAGCTCGCGCACATAGCGCTGCACGGTGCGCCGGCACCGTTGCAGCGCCAGATAAGTGACCGTCGTGTCGAGCACGCGCCCCGTGCGGTCGCCGCGATAGGTCAGCTTCATAATTTTCCCGGCGCAGCGCCGCGCGCCATCACTCAGGTTGCGGTCAACGTCGAGTCCCGCGGCCGTCGCCGGGACGAACGCGCCGCTGTCGCGCGGTGATGCATGGCGCGGCCTTTCGCCAGGCACATAGTGACGACAGCGTTGCAGCGACCGCGTCCGCCGGACCTCCGGCGCCGCCATTAACGCCTGGAACTCGCTGCAGGGCACCGTGTCGGGGACGACGCCGGGCAGGCGTGAAATTGTCCACGGCTTCCCGCCGCCGGCGCAACGACGTGCGCGCGAGATCGAGCAACTCCGATTCGTTGCATTCTCGGTAGTATCGCATTGTGGTCTCCTCCTATAGCTGTGAGAAAACCGGCAGAAAATCGGGGCAAACATCGCATCGGAATTTGTTTGCGATGTAAGGTCCGCTTCCAGTCGGGCCTTTTCATGATTATGTCGTTCGACTTTCAATCTGATAGTTAGATGTTACACGATAGCTGGAATTGCCCGCCCCGGGATGCACTTACGCAATACGCCGCCGCTAAGCCCTGTATTCGCCGGACTTCCAGCTTTGTGCGAATCCATTCTCCGGCAAAGAAGGCCCCGATCGTTCCGAATCATGCACACCCAAAGCGGGCCAGCGCCCCGCCTCCATCACCGCAGTTCCGGCCACCGCGCGCCGGGCTGTTTCTTGAATAGCGGCGCAAGGAGTCCGCGCGAGGCCACCCCGGTTTCCCGGGGCAGGCCACGGTCACAGTTTGACCGGAGCGCGCCCGATACCGTCCCGGCATCCGGCTGCGATCCCCCGTGGAGGGGAAGAGCAGGGCCAAGCCCGCGGGACCTGGAACGCCGCCTGACCTCGGCCGGTGTTCGGGGTCAGCGCAACACGTATCATCGGCAGCGCCGATCTCATGGCCTCGGCCCATCGCGAAAAACACGACGCGGTCGTTGCCGGTCTTCTCGCGTGCGCCCTCGGCGCCTGGTTGAGTGCAGCTTCCAAGTGTCTTGATGGCAGGGTGAGGATTCCGGGTCGCCTTCGCAGTTCCGATGACAGGGCGCCAGTCTTCTCCCCGTGCCGGGTTTTTGCCCAGGGCCACCACCAACGCATGCCTCAGTCGCTGGCTATCCAGCCGGAGGTCGGGCTGCGCCCTCAATCCTTCTGCCCACAATGACCGGTTCGACCTTTTTCCCCGGCGCTGAAGCGCCTTCCTCGCGCAAGCCAAAAAAGATCGCCCCGTCGTCATCCTCCACTTCGTTGCGGGCCTGCGGCTGCGGTCCGGATCGCCCCCCGGGCCTTTGATCGCCATCGAGGCTGCGATGGTCGTGGTCTCAAGACGAAAACCAAAGGAGACTGACAATGGCTAACATCGGCAACTTCACCAAGGCGGAAGACGGCACCTTCACCGGCACCATCAAGACGCTGGCGCTCAACACCAAGGCGAAGTTTTCCCCGCTCGAGCAGACCGGCAACGGCGGCCCGGACTTCCGGATCTTCGCCGGCAATGTCGAGATCGGCGCCGCCTGGAAGAAGACGTCGCAGCAGGACCGCCCCTATCTCTCGGTCAAGCTGGACGATCCGAGCCTCCCGGCTCCGATCTACGCCTCCCTCCACGAGGACGAGCAGCCCAGCCAGTTCAGCATGATCTGGACCCGCCCCCAGGCGAAGTAACCGCCACGGCCGCCCCGGGAGAAAATCCGGGGCGGCCTTACCCTTTTTTCCCTGCCTGTTCAGCCCGGCGCGGGAGGCGAGCTCCGTCGCCCCCAGCGCATTAAACTGGCCGCCGGTTTCGCGGGTTCATGTCTCTGTTGCGGCCGGCTGCCCGTCTTCGTATGTCAGGATGCGCGCGGCTTCCGGGATCAGGGCCAGCCACTTCGAGCCGACCCGCCCGACAGCCTCAGCGAGCGTGTAGTGCATCTCGGCTAGCCAGTCCGGCTGGTTGAGTACAAGCGCGGCGGCCAAATGCTCGCTCGTCGACAGAACCCCAAACGCCCCGTTCCTGGCGTCGCGAGCTTTGCAACGATATGTCGTGATTCACCGTGCTCACGGATCGCCCCTTATCTTTTTTTAAGTCGATGCGCTTACGCACTAGCCGCACCTCGGGATTCTCCGCCGACCCCCCCCGTCTTATGGAGATCCCGGCGATGTCAGCCTGTTATAGGTCTCCGGACCATATTTGTCCAAAATCTGCGGCAAGGTTCGCCCCGTTTCCCAACCATCGCGTCCGGCGTTCCTGATCACCTCTGCCGATTGTGCCACATACCGAAACAGGATCAGCCGGTTTCGGCAGATCGATTCTGTCTTCGACCCTTCGAGGCATGACCGGCATCGCAAGACCAGTTTCCCGCAGAACTTTGTCTCTGATCTTTCGATCGACGGCGTCTATTGCGGTTTCCAGCACCCAGGACGAAAAGCTCGTAGGATCATCATTACCTGAATAGCGGCCCTTCAGCTCTTTAATCCTGACATCGTCGCCGTCTCTTTTGGCGATGCGAGCATGTGCCGCCTTGTAACGGTTATAGGCATCATCGAAAGCGGCTTCCTCGGACTCATAGGCCGCCTCAGCAGCCGCCTTTGCGCGATTGTACGCTTGCTTTGCGCCTGCACTGCGGGGTCGTGGTTCATGCGGGCCACACATGCGCTAAAAGCCTTGGCGGCGTTGACTGCCGTCGTTTCATCGCTGGTCAATTGAACGTCACCCGATGTTTCCTCAGGCGTGGCGTGCGCTCCCGCGCCATGAATGACCGCAAACATCGGCACAGCAATGATGCCCGCGAACAAAATCTTTGAAAGATGATGCATAAAATCTCTGAAATATAAAGGTTCGACGTATCTTTTTCCGAAAAATCGTCAAATTGCAAAGAAATAAACAAATATGACAAAAACCACCTGATCTTGTCGAGGCGCTGATTGAGCTTGATTTGCACCGGTTCTCTGCTTTCACAGAACGATATAGAATAGCGCCGGCCGTCATGATCATGACCACCCGGGCGCATAGTGCAAGGGGGCTACGCTTCAGGAAGCGAGATGTTCCGGGACGGATGAACCTGCCGGGCTGAGAGAAGAGCCATGGCGCTTCGATCCCTCCCCGCGCTCTCCCTCGGAGCCGTCCCATGACCGTCATCGATCCGTCTTCGGCCGCTCACGCGGCCGCGGCTGGCGCTGCCCGCACCGCCCTTTCGGGCAAATATCCTAGGCGCCCGCACCGGTGTATCCTGTCCTGGCTTCGGGTCAGCCATGCGATGACTGTGTTCAAAGCTGTGTCCGTCCTTATCGCATTCAACGCCGGGATGCCTGTGCTGACCGCGGCGGCCGCCGACTTTGCCGGCAAATACACCGGCACCGTCGACAGCTATGAATGGACCGCGATCATTGCGCCAAAAGGAGGTCAGACCTACAAGATCCTGGTCCAGGTTGGGCTCGACGCAACCAAAATGCAGCGGCAAATTTCAGGATGTCGGACGCCTGCAGCACGACCGAATCGTCACACCGCCCGCCAAGGACCATAGCTGCACGCTGACCTTTCCAAGACCGCAAACGGCATCTCGATCGAGGAGAAATCCCTTTGTCAGCTCGATCATGGCGCCGCCTGCATATTCACCAGCCGCCTCACCAAGGTAAGGGGGACCGCCACGTTTGACCGCGGCTTTCTCGGAATATGGGCGCCGGATAGACCCTCCTGCGCCCGCGAAGGCACCGAATGGTTCATGGTTTCCCCAGCCCACATAGAGGGGCGGGAATTCAGTTGCGATCTGGAGCAGTCGACGTCGGATAGCGGCGTCGCCCGTCTGCGCTATTCCTGCACCGGCGAAGACGCTGTTTACAGCCTCGATCTCCGATGGCGCCTCGACGCCAACGGTCATCTGCTGGAGCAGTCCGGCGGAGAATCCAAAGACTACATTCGCTGCAACTGATCGCGAACGCCGTAGCCGTCCTTCCGGCGCCCGACGGGCGTCAGAGGAGGGCCATCGGCAAGTACAAAATGCCTGACGCAGCTACTTTGTAACCGCCACGGCCGCCCCGGAAAACCGGGGCGGCCTCGCACACCCTGACAGGGGTGTGTTTCGCTCGCGGACAGCCCCAAAAATTATTGACAGCGACTATGCCGATCATGGTCATCATGACGATCGGCATCGTCGTCACAGTGGAGAAGAAGATGAAGAAGGCGCCTCGGCCTTACAAGCCGACCGGGCCATAGTCAGCGGTCGCCTCCCGAGATGCCGTCTCGACGGTTCGGTGACTGTCCCCTGGCGCAAAAAGGGCGATCGCGACCGCCACGCTCATCGCGATCATGCTGACGACGTGCTGCCATACGTATCGAAAAAACCATACAAGCAAGAGCTATCCTTTTTCGTGGCGGAAACAGTCGAAGCGCAGCCTCGTCGGCAACGGCCGGTCCCCCGCGCCGGCTCTGGACGGGGTTGCTGTTGCCGGGGAACGATCATTCTGCCCCATGGGGTGCAGCCGCAGCACGGTCCGCCTTACTGTCCACCTCCGCCATGGTTTCGGCGAACATCGCCTCGATCCGCGCCGCCTCCCTGACCGTGAGTGCCGCGAATTCCTTTTCGCGGGCGCGTTTTGACAGCCTGCCCTCATTCTGCCGCAAGAAACGGAAGAGCAGGTCCAGCAGCCTGTCCGGCATATCGGCGATGGCGCTGACGCGCATCTTGAACGCATCGTAACGCCTCAGGAAGGCCGTCTCGGCCGGCAAGTCGACATCAATGGCGCGCGCCACGCATGAAAACAAAAACTCGGCGTGCGGCGTTGCGTCGAAATACCTGTAGAAATCGGCCGTTTCGTTCAGCACCTCGACATTGCCGCGCTCGGTCGGCCGCCAGCGGATCAGCGGCAGTAACCGTTGCGAATAGCCTTCGAGCGTGCGGCGATAGTCCTTGATGCGGTCCAGGATGACCGCCGAGATCGGAAACGCCACGCCGGGCGGGTTGAATCCGCGCTCCGCCAGCACGTGATGGATCAGATAACGGTGCAGGCGGCCGTTGCCGTCCTCGAAGGGGTGGATATAGACGAACCCGAACGCCAGCATGGCGGCGGCAAGGACAGGGTCGAGCGCGCGCGCCGCCGTCCGGTCGAATGCCGTCAGCCCTTCGATCAGCCCCTCGAGATCCTCATGGCGCGCGCTGATATGGTCCGGAATCGGCGCGCCGGTGTCACGGTCATGCCCGCCGACAAATCCCCCTTCGCCGCGCAGCCCGAGATGGACAAAGCGCGCATCACCGATGACGATCCGCTGCAGCCGCAGCAGTTCATCGCGGTCGATCGGCCGCCGCCCGGCCTCGCCGATCACCTGGCCCCACCTCTGAATCCGGTCTTGCGACGGGTCTTCTCCCTCGATCGCGAAACTCGATCGCGAGTCCTTCAGCAGCAGGAAAGCAGCCGCGCGGGCCAGCAGGTCCGCAGGGACATCGGCAATGACAGCCCTCGCCTCGCCCGCAAGGTTCCGGGCGACGAACGCCTCAAGCGCCGGCGTCCTGAACACCATCGGGCAAAAAGCCGGCGCGCCCGGCAGGTTGTTCTTGACGCGGTGGCGCGTCGACGTGGTTCCGGCCGTCGCCCATTGCTGTGCGGGATCAACCACAGGCGCATAGGCGCCGGCGGCCGCATCGGGCAGATCGAGACGCGCCTGCATCAGCCATTCATAAAGAAACCAGATCCGTCGCGCGTACGCACCCGTGGGGCTTGCCCGGACGATGGCGGCAACCGGCTCGGGGCCGGTCTTGCCAAACAGGCCCTTCAGAACGCCTAGGTCCAAGCCTTCATAGCGCAGCGCGAAGGTCAGGTGCCCGGCGAGATCGCCGCTCGGCCGATGCCGAGGCGTGTAGATTCGCCAGCCGTCGCCCTCGTAAATTCTGTGCCGCTGCCCGATCGCCGTGAGTTTCAGCGGCACCGGCACGCTCAGGCCATAGGCATCGATCAGCGCGGCATAGCCCGCCGGCTGCGCCTCTTCCGGCAGCCGCCGGCCGTGAAAAACGGTTACAGCTTCTGAAAAACGATTAGGGACGGCGACGGACATGAATTTCGATTCTTTAGAGGTTAAAACCAGTTCCAAAAACAATGATATCATGAAAATCGATAAGTTGCCATCAATTTTAGTTCTAAATAGGCAACGTTCATGAATTTCAATAACGTCATGGCATCTCCCAACGCACACTCACCTTGCCAACGTACAGCAGCGGCGCCGTTAAGGATGAAACCAATGATGAAAGGACCGAGCCATGACTCAGCACCGGATCACAAGCCACAGCAAGCTGCGCGACGTGATGATGGCTGTTGCACGCGGCGAGCAGGCCGCGCCGCCGGATGCGGGAGGGCAAAGCTTCGAGAACGTTGAGGCGCTGGTGCGGCTGCTTACGCCGGAGAACCGGCGGCTGCTCGCCATCATCCGAGATCGAAAGCCCCGGCCAATCGCCGAGCTGCCCAAATGGTCCGGGCGTGCCGCGCCCAAAGTCACGCGCACCTTGTAGAAGCTAGCGGCAGTCGGGTTTGTCAGGATGAAGGAAGATCACAGGCGGAAGATCCCGACTGACGTCATTCACAAGCTGACCGTGGAAATCGATCCATTTTCACAGAATGATCGGCTTGAAATCGTTTAGTTTGGCTCCTGCGACGGCGGACTGTATATCCGAAACAGCATGACTTGGGCTCGCCCTTCGAGCCGCGCTCTACTCGCCGCCTGCGCGGCTCCCGAAGCCCCTTGGCGGGGCTTCGCGCAGTCGCGTGACGATCGCTGATGCAGGAAATGCCGGCGGACATCTCGCCTGTGGCCCCAACTATGTCGAAGCTTCGCTCTGGCCGGCCCTATTCGGCGGCACGGCGGCGCGCCAGCAAATCAGACGAGATCACGCATATCTTCGTCTTGGGTGACGACCCTGCCCGCCTGGGGCTGATCGGTGCAAAGAACGACGGATCGTCATGAAGACTTGCGGCCAGATGGTGCTCTTGCCGGGACCGCTCCACTCATGCTGTTCGAACAAGGCAGTTGCTTGGGTGGAGACCGGATTGCCGACCCTGCCAAGTGTTGCGATGGCGACAACGACGCATGTCACCGTCCCGATATCGACGATTTCAGGCTCTCGACCCATTCGAGCCGGTGTAGCCGTTCTCAGTGCGGGAGAACGCACGCAACCGATCGTTACCGCCAAATCGTGGTCCCTCCTTCTGTCTGAACCAAGCCGCGCCCAACGCGGCCTCGAATGGATTGGTCTGACCGAAGACCGGACGCTGAAGCATCGCCTCGATCGCCTTCCCGCAACGTCCGTCGCCAGCTTTTTTCCGCCGCCTTCGGCTTTGCATCGCGAAGCAAAAAAGCCGTCGCCGCCGCCCTTCACTCGTGTTCCGGCCCTGCGCGTGCGGGGCCGATCGTCCCCGGTCTGTCGACCCCCATCGAGGCCGCGATGGGCGCGGCCCGATCAGCAGAAGGAAACCACGACATGGCAACCATCGGCACTTTCACCCGCACCGAGAACGGCTACACGGGCGTGGTCAAGACCCTCAACCTCAACGTCAAGGCGGTGAAGTTCGCGCCAGCCGAGGGCGAAAACGAGAAGGGTCCGGACTACCGCATCTTCGCCGGCGCCACCGAGTTCGGCGCGGCATGGAAGAAGCGGTCTGACAAGGGCAACGACTTTCTCTCGGTCAAGCTCGACGACCCGTCCTTCCCGGCTCCGATCTATGCGAGTCTGGTCGAGACCGAAGGCGAGGATCTGGCGCTCATCTGGTCGCGCCGCCGCGCCGCCGAGTAGGACCGGCCACCGGTGAAGCCCCGCGAAAAGCGGGGCTTTGCCCTGCTCATGTCCTCCAGTGCATCAGGAGTTTGATACGGAGAGCTGCGCTCCGTTTTGTCTCGATCGGCCGCGGCTCACGCCTTGCCGATCCTGGGGGAGCCAAGGGGTTTTACCCCTTGCTCCCCGCAAATGCCGCCTACGCGATGGCAGGGCCGCAG
The DNA here is from genome assembly GCF_033542235.1 of Mesorhizobium sp. BAC0120. Lineage (NCBI taxonomy): Bacteria > Pseudomonadati > Pseudomonadota > Alphaproteobacteria > Hyphomicrobiales > Phyllobacteriaceae > Mesorhizobium > Mesorhizobium sp. BAC0120. Next base: position 8,349 of record NZ_JAWRCU010000004.1, read on the forward strand.
CCTCGCAAAGCGGCCAATCGCCACGACTGATCAACATCATCATCCGCTCCGCTCGCCGTGCAGCCCGGCCATGCTCGCCGGCATTTGCCCCCTTCATCCCCGCGCGCTCACGCGCCCCCGGGAGGCATGTCGGGGGACATGCCTTCGGCAGTAACGGGAAAGGAGCAATGATCATGAACATCATCAGCACCAGCCAGAATGGCCAGCAGGCCGTAAACGGCGGTTTCCACGTGGACATTTCGCGCGGCGAGCGGATCGGCCGCGTTTCGTCGGAATGGTTTTCGCGGCCGGACGACGAGCGTTATCTTTCGCTGACCGAGCTTTACGACGCTGTGAAGGCGAGGGCGGATCGCGCGAAGGCTCGCACCCTGGAGAGCCGCGCGGTGCGTGTGGGAGCGAGCCGGGAGGATGCGGAGAGGCTTGCGCTCATCGTTCCCGGTCAGGATGAGCCCATTGCGCCGACACATTGGAGTTTCGGCCAGCTTTGCAGCCTTGTCGGCGCGCCGGCATCCTACATGCGGCAGCTTCCCGCGCCGCTCGCAGGCATCAACCTGCAGCATGGTTTGCTGTCGCACCGCGCCGAGCTTGTGAAGACGCTGGAGGCAGAAAATGGCCGCATCGAGCTTCGCGCCGTGACCGGGCCGGACTATGGCCGCATCTGGGATCACGAGCTCGTCGCCGCCGTCATGCGCATCGCCGGAAACGGTAGTGGCGACACCATTTGGAAGGTTCCGGGCGTGCTGGATTGGGCGACCATGACGCACAATCCCTTTGTCGACGTGACCAAGGACACGACCACGCTTTATGCCAGCGACCGCGACGTGTTCCTGTTTCTGGTGGACGACACGCACCCCATTGAGGCCGGGCGCCTGCCGAACGGAGAGCCGGACTTGTACTTTCGCGGCTTTTATTGCTGGAACAGCGAAGTCGGATCGAAGACGCTTGGCATTGCCTCGTTCTACCTCCGCGCGGTTTGCATGAACCGCAACCTTTGGGGTGTGGAAGGCTTCGAGGAAATCACGATCCGGCACAGCAAGTTCGCGGCGCAACGTTTTGCCCATGAAGCAGCCCCCGCACTGACCAGCTTCGCCAATTCCTCGCCCGCGCCATTCGTCGCCGGCATCAAGGCCGCGCGGGAGAAGATCGTCGCCCGCACGGACGAGGATCGGGAGAACTTCCTGCGCAAGCGCGGTTTCAGCAAGACCGAGACGGCAAAGATCATCGAGACGGTGCTTTCCGAGGAAGGCCACCCGCCGGCCAGCATCTTCGATTTCGTGCAGGGGATCACCGCCCATGCGCGGGCCAAGACCAATCAGGACAGCCGGCTCGAGCTTGAAGGAAAGGCGAAGGCCCTGCTTGAGAAGGCCGTCTAGAAACCGCTGCCGCGCGGCCAGCTCATCGGCCGCCCGGCATCCTACGGAGAGATTGTTTGCTTCGATCTGGTGAACTGGGTTGGCCGTGCGCCGCGCCAAGATGGCACGGCCGTCGCTCGCCGGGCTTCGCCCGGCTCGCGATGCAACTGCCATCATGGTCACGACAGAAACTACTCGGCCACACACGAACCGGAACGACTAGTCGATCGTGGGCGGGTCAGGGTTCCGCCTTCTTCCTGCCACTGACTTCGCTGTGGATGCGTTGCTCGCAGATGCCGCCGCCCAAAGCGTCCGCGTGCGCTTCGGGTTCCTCTCGGCAGCCGCCGGGACCGGCGCTTATTCGACGCGTTTTCGTCCCAGCCCCAAACTTTTTGAGCGATGACTTGGCCGCCGCATAGACGGGCGGCTGCCTGAAGTTATCTGCGACACGTCCCAACTTGTTGAAATTAACTACCGCGGCTGAAGCGGCGTTTGACAGTAGCCGGTACGCACATCAGGTTCCCGCCGTTGGGATCGTTGCCGGAGCCCGCTCTCGTCTTCGAGGGCGGGCTTTGTCGTCGGCCCGTGGCGGCCAATGCCCAACCTCCGCTGCTATTCCCGCCACTCGCCATGTCACGTTTCATGTCGCATGTTCTGCCGATAGTCGCCGATTGCAACACAGGCGCAACACGAAACGCCAGGAGCATGTTGGCAAGATGTTGCTATGCCAGCCCTCTCAAGAAGCGAAGGTCAAACTGTCCCTTGTGAATGGCGCAAGGGCATCTTGGAAGACGACGGGCGAATATTTGCGAGGTTCACGCGCCCCCTTGGAAGCAGCGCGAGACGCTGCTGCAACACCCGAATGGGAATGCTGCCAAAGCGGTGCGCTTGGCTCCGGTTTCTGTCAGCAGCTCACAAGCCGCGCCATCCCCTCCAGCAGCCTTCAGACCGACGGCTCGTAGAGATGCGTCATGATTTGACCGGAGCGCACCGGATCGATCCTGTCGGCCTCTGCGAGTGCCCATTGCTGCCACGCTGCAAGTGCCGAAGCATCAACATCGACAGAACCTTCTTCGATCGCGTGCCGAACGCGCTCAACAAGTGCTCGGATATCTTGAGCCTGGCGCAGTAGTTCTCCGCTTGCCCGCAGGTTTTCTAGGCGCTGCTGATTGAGCTGTGCCAGTCGCTCCTGCCGCCGTTTTTCCTGTTCGATCTGCTCCCGCTTCGCGCGCTCCTCTGCCTCTTGCAGGCTCTGCCTGAACTTTTTCTCTCCAGCCACAATGATCGCAGCCGCGATTGCAGCGATCCTTGCCTCCAGAGTGCCTTCGTCATCATCCTGCCAAGACACGGTAGCCTTGCGGTCGAAGCCTGGATCGAGCCGCAGAACGAGCGGCGTCGACGCCGGGAGGTCGGGCGCCGGCCGCAGGTAGCCCTGCTCACGCACGGTCCGGTACTTGCCGGCGATCGCGATATCCAAACCCAAATAGCTGTCGCCTATGATCGCTCGCGCATGGATCTCTCCGTCCTGCTCGTGGGCGTCGCCGTCATGACCGCGCTTACTCAGTGCCAAAAATACCGCGTTGAGGATTCTCAGGCGCCGCTTCCCAAGCGGTGCGTCGAACTTGGGCTGGTCCCAAGACCAGTCGCGCTCTGCAACTTTCTCGCGGCGACGTTGCTCCTTCTTGAGCAGCTGCACGAGCCCTCCATGGGGCCTGTCCAGCGTCTTCGGAGCAGAAGCTTGGCCGATCGCTTTCAGCTCCTGCGCGTAAAGTTCGTCGAGGTCTTCCGGAACCAGCGCGGAAGCGAATGGACCCTCCGATGGAAGCCGCGCAGCTGGCGACAGAGCCTTGGAGAAACGAGCATCGACCCTCAGTCGGCCGATTTCGCCGGGCCGCCGTGGCCGTGCGTTGGGGCGCCTGGGCACCGGCTTTCCGGCACGCATTTTGTTCCAATATCCTTGAGGCGGTGGTGCAACACCGCATCTCGCCAGGAGCTTTCTTAGCCCGACGTCAGACAGGTCGAGCTTGGCCGCCAGGTCCCGCATAGGCGCGGACCAGGCGAAGGCGATCAAATCGTCAGGCAACACAAGGATGTCGTTCCGCCACACGCTGTTTTCCCCTTTCATTGGTCAGCGAATAAGGCTTCTGGCATGCCATCGCAGTGCCCGTGTGACAAACCCGCAGTCTCATCCGGTAGGGCTGTGCGAGGCGTTGCTGTGATATGAAGACAGAGCAAAAATCGAGCGCATACAGGGTTCAACGTGCGCACTCGTTCTGTTGAACGCCTGCTCGTGAACCGCCGAATTTGCGCTCGGCAAATGTCTTTTTCTTTCGCGCTCAAGCCGTTTTCTGAGCGCGTCTAAGCGCATTCGCTTTGCAGAATTCGTGTACTTTCCCGTGGATCTGTTTTGCAGCATTCATTGTGGCTGCGAGGGTTGATTTTGGCATAGCTTTTCAAGCTTAGGTGCCGGAAAGATGTCCGGTAAGCGTCCGTGCATTGCACGTCGCTCAGTGCTTGACAGGATTCTGCTGCTTCCAAGCCCAAGGCATGAGCTCACCGAGATGGTTGGCCGGATAACCGTCGACCATGCGGTCGAGCATGTCGGTGAGGTAGGCGTAGGGCTCGGCGCCGTTCATTTTGCAGGTTTCGATCAGCGAGCAGAGGAGGGCCCACCGATGTCCACCACCATCGCTGCCGGCGAAGAGATGGTTCTTGCGGCCGAGCACCACCGGACGGATGGCGCGCTCGACGGGATTGGTGTCGAGCTCGACGCGGCCGTCGTCAAGGAAGCGGGTGAGCGCCGGCCAGCGGACGATCGCGTAGCGGATGGCGTCAGCGAGCGTGGAGCGCTCGGGCAGGAGCGGCAGTTGTGCATCGAGCCACAGGCGCAGCTGCTGGACGATCGGCCGGGATCGTCGTCGCCGCGCCACCAGCCGATGCGGCGGAGACTGGCCGCGCACCTCCTTTTCAATGGCATAGAGATCGCCGATCCGGCGCAGCGCCTCCTGGGCAATCGGCGATCCGGTGCTTGTCGCGACTTCATAGAAGTTGCGCCTGGTATGCGCCCAACAGGCCGCCAGAATGACGTCGTCGCGCGCCGCCAGCTTCTCGAAGCCGGCATAACCGTCGACATGGAGCACACCCTTGAAGTGCTCGAGGTGAGCAATCGGGCGCTCGGCTTTGCGATCCGGTTCGAACAGATAAACGGCGGCCGGCGGCGCCTCGCCGCCCCAGCCACGCTGATCGCGGGCGTAGACCCAAAGTCGGCCGGTCTTTGTCCTTCCGCGGCCAGGATCGAGCACGGGAACCGGCGTATCCTCGGCAAAGAGATGGTCGGCGGCGAGCACGTCTTTCATGAGCCGCTCGTGCAGCGCCTCAAGCCACCAGCAGGCGCCGCCGACCCAACCGGCGAGCGTCGAACGGTCCAGTCCCATGCCGTGCCGGGCATAAATCTGCGCCTGCCGGTAGAGCGGTGTGTGATCGCAATATTCGGCTGTCAGCACCTGTGCGACCAGCGCCGGCGTGGCCAGTCCGCGGGCGAGAACGCGCTCCGGCGCCGGCGCCTGAGCGATGCTGTTGCAGGTCCGGCAGGCGTATTTGGGACGCGTGATGCGCAGCACCCGGAAGCGCGCCGGCACGTAGTCGAGCATCTCGCTCACGCTCTCGCCAATGCCGTGAAGAGCACCGCCGCAATGGCGACAGATGGGGCTGTCGACGTCGATGAGTTGCTCGACGGGCGGAAGATGATCGGGCAAGGGTGTGCGTTTCGGCAGAGCCTTTTCGGTTTCTGCCACGGGCACCGGATGGCGCTCGCGCACCCGCTCGATATCGCTTTCGATATCCTCCAGGGCGAGCTCGAACTGGTCGGGTTCGAGACGCTCGGAGCGACGTCCAAACTGCGCCCGCTGAAGCTTCTTGATGATGGCGCGGAGACGCTCGATCTCGCTCTCGCGGCTCTCAACCGCCGCCGCCATGTCGCGCACCAAAGCCTTGAGAAGCGCGATGTCGGAAGGCAGGTTTGCGAGGTCGAATCGCATGAAGAATCATACTTCGATGCGCCGATTAGACCAAGTTTTCTGTTTGATTCTGCTCGTTTTTTCGACGGATTTCCCGCACGCTCAGCCGGCCAGCATCGGTCGCCAGAAGCGCTCCGGAGCACGCCAGTCGATGCCTTCGATAAGCATGGCCAGCTGCGCCGGCGTCAACATCACCGTGCCGCCAGGCTCGGCCAGGCGCGGCCACACGAACCGTCCGTGATCAATGCGTTTGGTGAACAGACAAAGCCCTGTCCCATCCCAGAACAGCACCTTCAGGAGCGAGGCGTTCTTGCCGCGGAAGACGAACAGATGACCCGAGAACGGGTCCTTCTTGAGCTGTTCCTGGATCAGGGTAGCGAGACCGTCGAGACCCTTGCGCATGTCGGTGTAGCCGAGCGCCAGATGCACTTTCACGCCGGCCGGAACGACGATCATGACGCCTTCTCCCTCCCGGCGAGCTGGCGCTTCACCGCAGCCGGAGTTGTGCCGGCTGGCGCAAACACGCGCCGTCCATCATCCAGTTCGATCGCCACCATTCCGTCCGGCGGCCGTACCAGATCGCGCAAAGTGGCGAGAGCCGGCGGCCCGTTTTCTCCTCCATCGGCGAGCTCGACCAGCGCCAGTTCCGGCGCCTTACGAGCGGTCAGGCCGAACTCCTCTCGCCAGCGGAAGGCCATGCTGGTGGCAATGCCATGGCGGCGGCAGACCTGCGCCACGGCGACGCCGGGCTTCTCTGTCTCCTGCACGATCGCCCGCTTCTGCTCGTCGCTGAACCGGCGTCGGTTCGAGCGCCCGTCCACCGCCTGCGGTGTCAAGCGGTATTTGCGCCGCGCGCAATTAGCAGCGCTGCTTAATTGGGCCCGGGCACTCGGATGAAGAAGCGATCGCCAGTCCATTTCGTCGCCGGATTCTTCCAGGCGATCACGCCAGATCCGCAACGCATGTCGCGAAAGCCCGAGCGCCGCGGCGTACTCGGCATGGCCCATGCCGCTCCAATTCATCGCCTCGACATGCATGCTCCAGAACGCTCGCAGAGCGATCGGGCCGCTGTCCGTGCGCCTGCCGTAGCGGTAGCGCGGCCGCCTCTGGGCGCGCTTCGGCTGCTGCGTCTTGTGCTGACGTCCGGCCTTCTTCCGGCGCGAATTCTGCAGCTTTTCCGCACGTTTGCGCAGATCGTCGGCGCTCACCAGATGCCGCATCCACAGCACGAATGTCGTGATCGAAAGATCGCGCCGAAGGCAGTATTCCTGCGCATCCAGATTGCCGCGGAACCAGCTCGCCACGTGCGACGACGAGTAAGGGCTGTTGGCCTTGGCCCAGGAGCGGCGAGGCGCCATCGGAGATCCTCCACATGACGAAGGAACCCGACATGACGCGAGATTGCACTACCCCAAATACGTGCAGGGACCGGACGCTTACGATGTCCGTATTTTTGACGGCAAGATAAAGCGAACTGGCGTTCGCACTCCCGTAGGTCGTAAGTGTTTGTCTGCACATTGTTTTTTGAGCCTCCATGTGGTGCTTTTCCGGCCTCTGCAGGAGGTTTGGAAAGCGCCGCAATTCCTGTATCAATTTGTTTTCAAAGAGAATTTATGGCGCCATCAGCAACGTGCGGTAGGAGGTTTTCTCGCCACCGTGTCCTTTATGTACGCCATACTACGACATCCTGATTTCTCGACTTGAAGGGCTGGAATCTTCGCCTACGTCGCGCGCATGAGCGACGAGAAGGACGATCGCATCCGCATCCGCCCCGGACGGCCCCGCAACAGCAGGGGCGCGCGGACGAACACGCGCGATCTGCCCTTTGCCCGGCATGTCGAGATCGCCATCCGGAAGGCCGGCGGCGACCCGCGCCGCATCGGTTCGGCCGGAAGGGGAAAGAGAAGCGGCAGCGGGCGGTTCAACGCGCGCGGCCGGGGCGCCAAGGTGGCTGAGTCGTTTTCGAGGGATACAGGCGGCTGGCAGCGGGATTCGCTCGGGCGCTTCCGTGCGCGGCGCGTGGTCGTCAAGGCCCGCGTGGTGCAGCTCAATAGTCAGCGCGGCGGGCGCGGCCACAAATTCGTCACCAGTCGCGGCGCGGTCGATGCGCATCTGCGCTATCTTGAACGCGACGGTGTGACCAGGGACGGCGAGAGAGGACGCGTCTATTCGGCCTTCGAGGACGAGGCCGACGGCAAGGCGTTCATCGAGCGTGGGCGCGAGGACCGCCACCAGTTTCGCTTCATCGTCGCGCCGGAGGACGCGGCCGAGCTGGCCGACATAAGGTCCTTCACCCGCGACCTGATGGCGAAAATGGAGGAGGATCTGGACACGCGGCTCGACTGGGTGGCGATGGACCATCACAACACCGGCCATCCCCACACCCACATCCTGCTGCGCGGCGTCACCGACGACGGAAAGATTCTCAACGTCGCCGGCGATTACATCGCCCATGGCATTCGCCATCGGGCAAGCGCGCTGGTGACGCTGGAACTAGGCCCGCAGACGGAGATCGAGGTTGCCCGCAAGCTCGCCAATGAAGTGGATGCCGATCGGCTCACCCGTCTGGACAGAGTGCTGATCGCCGAACAGCAGGAACATGGCTCCATCGACCTGCGTCCGGGTGGCAGTGACAGTTACACCATCCTGTCCAATCGCTATCTGTTGATCGACCGGGCCAAGAAGCTGGAGCGCCTTGGTCTTGCAACGGAGATCGAGCCCGGCCGGTGGGAACTCGCCGAAAAGGCGAAGCGCACGCTCAAAGAGCTTGGCGTGCGCGATGACATCATCAAGACGATCCATCGCGCCTTGCAGGACCACGGCCTCGACGCAGAGCGCGGCCCCGCCCAATACGTCATGCATGGCAAAACCGTTACAGAACCGGTCGTCGGCCGCGTGCTCGCCAAGGGGCTCGCCGGTGACGGCATCGACGATCGGCTCTATGCCGTCATCGATGGAACGGACGGATGCACCCATTATGTCGAGACGAACGACGCCACGAAACTGGAGGAAATCAGGCGCGGCTACATCGTGGCACTCGACCCGATCCTGCCAAAGGAGGAACCGCGCGCGGCCGACCGCAACATCCAGATCGTGGCGTCCGACGACGGCATCTATCGACCGAGCAAACATCTTGATGCGATCCGCGAGACATTCCTGGCCGAGGGTAAGGACCCCGACGCCTTCGTCCGTTTCCATGTCCGCCGCCTCGAGGCCCTGCGCCGGGCCGGCCATGTCGAGCGCGTTGACGCCGACCATTGGAAGGTGCCATCCGACCTGCCGGAGCGCGGCATCGCCTATGACATGAAGAACCGCGGCAAGGATTTCACTGTCCGCACCCTTTCCGCTTTCGATCTCGACGCGCAGATCGGCGGCGACGGCGCCACCTGGCTCGACCGCGAGCTTGCCGCCCGCAATCCCGCGCCCTTGCACAGACAAGGCTTCGGGCTGGAGGTGGACCGGGCACTCGACCGGCGCGCCTTCAGGCTCGTCGAGATGGGCCTTGCCACGCGCGACCCGCAGAGCGGCGTCATCACCTTTGCGCGCGGCTTCGTGCACAGGCTGGAGCAGCGCGAGGTTGGCCGCGTCGGCCAAGAGCTCGCGCAGGAGCGCGGCCGTATGTTCTATCCCACGCGCGCCGGCGAGCATGTCGGCGGCAAGCTCGTCGGCTCCGTCAGCCTGATGAGCGGACGCTATGCCATGCTGGACGACGGCCTCGGCTTCCAGCTCGTGCCCTGGCAGCCTGGGCTCGAAAAGCGCATCGGGCAGGAGATTTCCGGCCTTGTCCGCGACAGCGGCGGCATCGATTGGGACTTCGGCAGAAAGCGGAGACTAGGGATCGGCATGTGAGACGATCAGCATACACGTGAAGGCTTCTTTTCGATCGCGAAGGCGAAGGTTGCGCCACTTGCAGACATTGGCGACCTTCCCCTGCCGCTCTGGCAGCGCTCGCGAAGTCACCTCAGCTTCGATGCACGAGCACTGGAATCTTGGTGTGCGTCAAAACCTTGACTGTCTCACTCCCTAGGACAATTGCCGAAAGTCCGCTTCGCCCATGTGAGGCCATGAATATGAGGTCGCACCCCTTAGCCTGCGCGGTCTCGCCGAATAAGGATGATCGTGCTCGACCTGCAAAGTCTCACAGGGCACGCCTTTCGCTCTTGCATCGGTTTCCGCAGCCTCGAGATAGAGCTTTGGTTGCCCGTGCAGATATTCGCGGATGAAATCTGCTGCTCCGGGGATGTCCGCGACCGGGGCCAGATCAGAGCTAAGGGAATGGTATGGAACTGTGACGGTAAGGGCCGTGACTCGGGCATTCAAGGCTGCCGCAAGCTCAATTCCGTGCGCGACGGCTTTTTGCGACAACTCGGATCCATCGGTAGCAATTAAAATGTGCTTGTACACCTAGGGCTCCGTCGAATTGCACTTGGTGAGCAAGAATCGATGCTTCCTTTACGGGCGCATAGCTTCATCCTAAAGGTCAAGCTTCGCTGCTCCGCACCGCGGCGCTATCGCAAATATGGGCAAAGCACTCTCTGCCCGCTGTAGGTCGTGTAGAGTCCGGTCCTCCAGTCAAAAGACCTAAACCGGGCTGCGCAGTGACGGCGGACATCGCTGCCCCACATCATGCCAGGTGCGTGATAGTATGGTTTTCCGCGCCCGTAGCGCCACATCATGCCCGGACCGTGGTAGTATCCGGGTTCACGCCGATGGTCCCAATCGTCCCACATCATACCGTGGCCATAACAGCAACCTGACCTATTGGACCGATTGCTGGTGTCGGCGCTGGCAGCGGTGGAGCTCATGCCGGCTATCGCGAGCACAAGAGAAATACCACCGAACAAGCAGGCTCTGGTGCTCATACACTACCCTTGAGGGCCTCTACAGTTAGGCGCATGGCTTCATCGAAGCTGACTGCCAGCGTCCTTGCGAAATAGTAGCTTATGGTTCCGTCGCGCCGCACCGGCTGGCTCCGTCAAGTCTCTTCTCGCACCCTCCTCGTTTTGGCTGTCGTGACGTATGCACTATTGCGCAACGGTAAGCGCCGTCACCATTCCTGCCGCGTAGTGTCCTGCGACATTGCAGATTAGCAAATAGGAACCGGGAGCGAGGGCGATTTCCAGCGTTTTCGACGCGCTCGGCTGCAGATCGGCAGCTTCCCCGACGATCTTGATCTGCTCCTCCGGCACCCGCGCCTGCACATAGTCGTAAGGCAGCGGCGCGAACGGGTTATCAACGCCGACGACGAGCACTTCGTGCAGGACGCTCCTCGACCAGTTCGTGACCTCGAATGTCACCGTGCCCGTTTTGACGCTCGCCTTGTCGGTCCGGATCGACATCATGCCGCCCATCATCATTCCGGGCCCCATCATTCCCGGATGCATCATGTTGCCCATCATGCCCTGACCCATCATGCCGTATCCGGCCATTCCCGCCGGCATGACGCTCGACACATCAAGAAGCGCGACCTTCATCGTGGCAGACTGATCGGCCGCCCATGCGGTTGTGGCCACGGCAGCGGATACAAACAGGGCAGCCAAGCAAGTGTGCAGATTTCTCATGTGACTATCCTCCAATCGTTCAACAAACGTGCCGTCATTGCGACACGAGCGCCTTGACGTGCGTCAATAGAAAGATTGTCGACACATGCGCTTGCGACCGATTTTTGCCAATGCCCGAACAATCGAAACGCAAACTGCGCGGTTCGAACCCGAATGACCGAAACGGGTCACAGAGCGCCGCTTCTTACGGCGACGCTCTGCAGTTCTCTACAATTCAATCTGTTCCGAGATTGCCAACGCATCGTCGACTTCTATGCCGAGATACCTAATAGTGCTCTCCAGCTTGGTGTGACCGAGCAGCAGTTGTACGGCGCGGATGTTCCCGGTCTTCTTATAGGTCTGCGACACTTTGGTGCGCCTCATCGAATGCGTGCCATAACGCTTGAGTCAAGCCCGATGCTGGCAACCCATTTGTCGACAATCCTTCCGTACTGCCTCGTTGACAGATGCGGTTTCGCCCGCACCCGGCTCGGGAAAAGATAGTCACGCGCGGTGAGACGTCGTCGGGCGATCCGGGCCCCGACTGCGACTCTGGTCTGTTCCGTGATCTCGAACTGCACTTGTCGCCCAGTCTTGCGTTGAATGATGACCGCGCGATCACGAACGGTGCCGGACAGCGCGATGTCTCCAACAGTGACGGCGACCAAGTCGCAACCACGAAGCTTACTGTCGATCGCGAGATCGAAAAGTGTCAGGTCCCTTACTGCGCCCGACACCTGCAGCCGTGTTCGAATGCCCCAGACCTCGTGCGGCTTGAGCGGAGGCTTCTGACCAACGATATGGCTTCTGTTCCAAGGCATGGTTCTTCTCCATGCCGCCCTCCGCAGCCGCAGCACCCGCAATGAGCCACTGAACTCTAGCACTGGACTTGGAGTACACCTGAAGGATTCGCCATCAATGGTTACCGGCTTGAAACGACGTCGATATCAAGGCCTCAACAAGAGGCGCGCTCGCGCCACGAGTCGCCATTCGAGCGCAAGCACTGGAATGACCGGAAGGGGGCCGCAGAACGAACCCGCTGCGCGGGAGGGCGCCAGCGGCTGAGGTAGAGACCAAGAACCGGTCGTCACGCCCACATTGAGCGGGGTTCGGCAGGGGCAGAGCATCACAGGCTTCTTCAACAAGGGAGCCTGACCATGCCTCATTCAGTTCTCGAAGCTCCGATCAGCCCGCTGCGCCAGCGGCTGATCGACGACATGAACATGCGGCGTTTCTCACGGGAGACGCAGCGCAACTATCTCCGCGACATCGGACGCCTGGCGACGTTCCTCGGCCGGTCGCCGGATACAGCGACCATCGACGACCTGCGCCGGTTCCAGATCGAGCAGCAGGACGACGGTGTTCCCGTGCCGACGATGAACAGCATCGTGTCGGCGCTACGCTTCTTCTTCACGCATACGGTCGATCGTCCCGATCTGGCGCGCAAGCTCGTCCGACTGCGGCACCCGCGCAAGCTGCCGGTGGTGCTCAGCCGCGACGAGGTCGCCCGGCTGCTCAACGCCACCACCTGCCTCAAGCACCAGGCCGCGCTGTCGGTTGCTTATGGCGCGGGCCTGCGCGTGGCGGAGGTGTCGATGCTGAAGGTCGCCGACGTCGACAGCGAGCGGATGCTGCTACGCGTCGAGCGCGGCAAGGGCGGGCGATACCGGAACGCCATGCTGTCGCAAGACCTGCTCTTGTTGCTGCGCCAGTGGTGGAAGGTCGGGCGCCTGCAGGGGTGATGCATCGCGACGGCTGGCTGTTTCCGGGGCAGCATGCCATGAAGCCCATCAGCACCCGCCAGCTCTATCGCGTGGTCGTCGAGGCAGCGCAGGCGGCCGACATCGCCAAGCGGGTCGGGCCGCACACGCTCCGTCACAGCTTCGCCACCCACCTGCTGGAGGACGGCACCGACATCCGGATCATCCAGGTCCTGCTCGGACACGCCAAGCTAAATAGCACCGCCTTCTACACCAAGGTTGCAACCCGCACGGTGCGCACCGTCACGAGCCCGTTCGACAAGCTTGGCCTCTTCAAGCCGGAAGAGATCTCACCCGACGGCTGAGCGTGCGCGCCTCGATCGAGGTTGCCGACATCTTCCGCACTGCAGGGCCCGCCTACCGGGCCGCCCATGCCGGGCATCTGAGCCTCGCCCAGCTCAAGGTCATGTCGGCGATCGAGCACTGCCGCACCGCGGCCCTTGGCGGTCACGTCGAGGCCTGCGAGGACTGCGGCCAGTGGCGCATCGCCTATAACTCCTGCCTTATGGGCAAAGCCGGTAATGGGGAGCTGCCAATCGCGATCACCGTATTTTCCTGTGTATTGCCGCTCTCGAGCTCTCCATTACAAGTCACCCGTGCGGCCCCGTTGGGTCGGCCACTGATGGCCGGTCACATACGGAGACGGACATGTTGGAGACGTACTTCTCGGCAGCGAAGATGCTGGGGCATCTGCGCAGTGGGCCGAGCGGGCCTTACCTTGACGGGTTTGCAGCGGCGCTGGAGCGGCAGGGCTATGGCCCCGAGACAGCGGTACGCTATTTGCGAGCGGCGGCTCACATCGGCCATGTTATGGCCGAGCAAGGCGCGGGCCTGACGGACGTTGATCTCGCCGCGTTCGGCGAGCACCTGCGGACTTGCCGGTGTCCACGCGCCAAAGGCGGCCGGCGCAACCACCACACCATCTACGGTGCCAGGCTCTTTCGTCGGCACCTCGTCGAGCTCGGCCTTTGCCGGTCCGCGGCCGTGGGGGCAGCACCCGCTGAGCCGCAGCTGGTCGCCGACTTCAAGACGTGGCTGCGCAAGCATCGCGGCGCATCCGATGCCACCGTCAGGCTCTACGCCCGCGACGCCACAGGCCTGATGATGGAGCTTCGATCTGACCCGGCCGGCTGGAGACCGAACGATGTCCGCAGTTACTTCCTGGAGCGGGCGAGCAATAGCGGGAGTGGCACGATCGAGAAGATGACGACGAGCCTGCGGGCCTTCCTGCGGTATCTCGCAGTCGCAGGCCGTTGTCAGGCAGGTCTCGACGGCGCCGTTCCAGCCTACGCTCATTGGCAGCTTGCCGACATGCCCCGGTATCTGTCGACCGAGCAGGTCGACCGGCTGATCGCTGCCTGTGATGGCGACTTCGGTGGACGCCGGCGTGATCGTGCGATCGTACTTTTGTTGGTGCGCCTCGGCCTGCGGGCCGGTGACGTGGCGCAACTGCGTCTCGCGGATATCGAGTGGCAAACGGGATCGCTGCGGGTCTGCGGCAAGTCGCGCTACGAGGTCCGGCTGCCGCTGCCGCAAGACGTCGGGGATGCGATCGCCGCCTACCTCGAATGCCGGCCGTCTACCCGCCGGAACGATCCCTTGTTCACTGGGCCGCGCTCGGACCGTCCGTCGCGCAACGCGATGCACGGCTCAGAGCCGTCTGTCGCTTCGTACGCCATGTCCAGGTGGAGGACGTCAGGCACGAGCTGCCGCCGGCAAATCACTTCGGCGCCCGCAAGAAGCGTCGCACGCCGCACATCTACACGACAGACGAGATCAGTCGGCTGGTCGAAGCTGCGCTGCGGCTTCAGCCAACGCGCGGCTTGCGCCCGCACACGCAAGCGACCTTGATCGCGCTGCTCTCATGCACCGGGCTCAGGATCTCCGAAGCCCTGAAGCTGACGATCGCGGACGTGACCCGCGACGGTCTGCTGATCCGCGAGACCAAGTTCCGCAAGACGCGACTGGTGCCGCTGCACGACACGGCGGCCGCCGGCTTGCAGCGATACCTGGCACGTCGCGGGCCCGGCTCAGACGATGATCCGGTCTTCATCGACAAGCGCGGTCGGCCGCTACGCTACATTGCCGTCAAGGAGACCTTCGACAGGCTGGTCGACAAGGCTGGTATCAGATCGACGTCGGCTCGCCGTCCTCGTCTGCACGATCTACGGCACACGTTTGCGGTGCGCGCGCTGCAAGGCAGCCCTACCGGCCGAGGCCGGTGCGGGGCGCACATGGCGGCACTCGCGACCTACATGGGTCACATCAACATCTATGCGACCTACTGGTATCTCGAGGCCACGCCCGACCTCTTGCGCGATGTCGCCATGGCCGGCGAAGTGTTCATGTCCGAAGGGAGGTCAACATGACGCCGATCGCTCCCCTCATCGAGACGTTCCTGCGCGACACACTCGCTTGCCAGCGGGGCGCCAGCCGGCACACGAGCGACTCCTATGCCTCGAGCTTCCAGCTGCTGTTCGTGTTCGCCGCCGACCGGCTCAAGGTCAAACCTTCGGCGTTGACGCTCGAACAGATCGATGCCGGGCTCGTCAGCGCCTTCCTTGAGCATCTTGAGGACGAGCGCAAAAACGCGGCCGTAACGCGCAACGTTCGCCTGGCGGCGATCAAGTCGTTCTTCCGCTTCCTCGAGTACCGGCAGCCGGCGGCGCTCGAGCAGATCCGCCGTGTACTGGCGATCCCGTTCAAGAAAACTGACACGCGCCTCGTGCCCTACCTTCTGCGCGAAGAGCTCCAAGCCGTGCTCGACGCTCCCGATCCGGCGACACGCGATGGCGTCCGCGATCGCGCAATGCTGCACGTGGCCGTCTGCGCAGGGCTGCGCGTCTCCGAGCTGACGGGCCTCAAGGTCGATGACATCGACCTGCCTTCGATGAGCATCCGCGTGCTCGGCAAGGGACGCCGGGAGCGGACGCTGCCATTGTGGAAGCCGGCGGCCGCTGCACTGCGTGCCTGGCTGGCCATCCGCAGGCAGGTCGCGACACCCGAGGTGTTCGTCAACGCCCGTGGTGAGCCTCTGAGCCGATGGGGCTTTGCCTATCTGCTCAGGCAGCACGCCGCGACTGCAGCTCGCAAGCAGCCCGGTCTCGCCAAGAAACGCGTCTCGCCCCACGTGCTCAGGCACACCTGCGCGATGGTCGTTCTGCAAGCGACCGGGGACATCCGGAAGGTGTCGCTGTGGCTGGGCCACGCTACGCTGACGACCACCGAGGTCTACACGCGCGGCGATCCAACCGAGAAGCTCGATGCGATGGAGGCGATCTTGCCGCCCCACCTGCGGCGCGGCGTCTTCCAGCCCACCGACCGGCTGATCGAACTCCTCAGGCGTACCTCGTAATGGAGAGCGGGGTTGGCGGTGATTGGTGCACGAGCGCGATCAAATTGCCGCCAGCTCCCCATTATCGGCTTTGCCCATAAGGCAGGTAATGGGTGACGCCCATTACCTGCCGCAACCGGCACTGTCCGAAGTGCCAGGGTGCCACGGCGCGGACATGGCTTGCCGAGCGTGAGGCCGACCTGCTGCCGGTCGGCTACTTCCACGTCGTCTTCACGCTGCCCGCCGAGGTCGCCGACATCGCCTTCCACAACGAGGCGGCGGTCTACGACCTGCTGTTCAAGGCGGCGTCGGAGGCAATGCTGACCATCGCGGCAGATCGGAAGCATCTCGGCGCCCGCATCGGCATCACCGCCGTGCTCCACACATGGGGTTCGGCGATGACGCACCATCCCCACGTGCACATGATCGTGCCGGGCGGCGGCATTGCACTCGACGCAAGCCGCTGGATATCGTCGCGCCCGGCATTCCTGCTTCCGGTGAGGGTACTCGGCAAACTGTTCCGCCGGCTCTTCCTGACCCGTCTGGGCGCGCTGTACGACGCCGGCCGGCTTAGCTTCTTCGGATCGATGGCGCATCTCACCGACCGGCGGGCATTCCTGCGCCACTTGTCGCCCGTCAGGAGGAAGTGCTGGGTGGTCTACGCCAAGGCGCCCTTCGCCGGACCGGAGGCCGTGCTCGCCTATCTGTCCCGCTACACCCACCGGGTCGCCATCTCGAACAGCCGCCTCATCCGCTTCAACGAGAGCGGCGTCACCTTCCGCTACAAGGACTATCGCCGCGCCGATCGCCAGCAGGTCATGACGCTCGCCACCGATGAATTCATCCGCCGCTTCCTGCTCCATGTCCTGCCGCCCGGCCTCCATCGCATCCGCCACTACGGCCTGCTCGCCGGCTCCGTTCGCAAGGCCAGTCTCGCGCTTGCTCGCGAACTCCTGAACGTCGCCGCGCCGTCTGATGACGACACCCCGAAAGAACCGGACGACTTCCGCCCGCCATGCCCCTGCTGTGGCGGCCGCATGATCGTCATCGAGGTGTTCGAACGATGGAGGCAGCCGCGCGGACCGCCGGACAAAACGACATCGAACCGGGAGAGCTGTCTATGACCCGGCATCGCATGGTCCAGCCTTCAGCCGCCGGCATCCAGCCTTCGGCAGCAGACCCACGCGCGTCCATGGTGATCCTCGATGCTGAAGGGGTCGCGTCCGGCCGCCCACCAAGCCGACAATACCGCACGGAGGCGCAACGAAGCGGTCTGTCCGCATCCATCCCGGCGCTTCCCGACGGCGGTCGCGCCATCGACGACACCGGCCGAAATCCGAAATCCCCATAGCCATCGCCTGTGGCCCGCGGGTTCCTTCCTCGGGGATTTTCGTACGCCTGTCGGCGCCCGAAACTCTTCACGGGAGCGGCCAGTCAGGTTTTGGCATCCAAGCTGCACTTGCAGACGTTCGCGTCAGCCGTTGCAAGGTCGCCCTAGAAGTGACGGGGAAAGCGGCCCTTCAATCAAGACTGGACGGTCAGTATGGCCGCTCCTGCCGAAGTGCCTTTTCGGTGCTGTTTTGCTCTTCACCGTCATCTGGGCGATTCAGCGTTACCGTACAGCGGATGAGGAAATTCCAGTCGGGTCCGTGCTCGATGATGAGATGGAGATCCGAAATCTCCTCGAAATAGTGCTCAACACTCTTCGGCCCGTCATCGGTGCGATAGTCGATGACGGCCTTCCAGCGTTTTTCGCCATGAAGGGTGACAACGTTGTTCATCTACGCTCCGTGGCGGTCACGGCACTCAATCTGAGGCCGAGAAGGTCTATTGCCGAGGTCAATACAGGCGCAGCGTGGAGTCGATCCTGATCCCGGCGCCCGTCATTGCGGCGATGAAGGCGGAACTGACCTGCTCCGGCGTGGCGGTGCCCAGTTTGACGCTCGAGCAGCAGTTCATGGCGTCGGGCCACGCCGGGGTGTCGTGCTCTCCCCAATGGGCGAACAGGAAATCAGCCGCCTGGGACACCAACGAGATCAGGCTAAAGCCTGTTCGGCCGTCGTAGATCACCAAAGGCACCCTGAAATTCTGACTGTTCATCGTGGACCCATCGGGATTTCCAGGGCGAGCGTTCTGCCTTCGCCTGGCGTCCGGACGTCTCAATGCATCTCATGTCTGAGCTTCGTTTCGGCTGCTCTGCGCCGCGAGCCGTCGGTATCGTCCTGCCTGCGGCGTCGCGCTTCTTCAGGCCGTGCTCCCAGCCGGATAGACTTGGAACGTATCGTCACCACGGGCGGTCTGCCCAGCAGCATGTCATAGAACTTCGTCACGGAGTGCCGATAAGCGAGATAGGTGGAGAGCATTTCATCATCCTTCCCTGTTGGAATTCGGCGATCGTCTTTGCCCCCCGCTCTGCGATCTTGCCTGGCCGATCCGGTTAGGCCCCCTTGCGTCCGGTTGCCCGCTTTTTCGGGGACGGTTTGTTTGTGTTTGTTGCCTCGCCGGCAAGCCTGGCCAGTCTCAACCGCTCGGTCTTCTGTTCCCGCACGGCCGCTTCGCCGTCGATGATCTGGCGGGCAGCCCTGGTGGTGGCGTCCTGCTTCGTTTCGATGGCGGTCGGCTTGGGCTTGAATATCCCTTGCGGCATTTCAGGGTGTCGCATGTGCGGATCTCCGGTCATTAAAAGAAAAAAGGCCGGGACTTGCCCGACCTCTCTCATCTGCGCTCTGCGGCCAGTGCCAGTACATCCGTGGTCAAAGGCCGGCGCAATCGTTATGCGGCCTGCAGGTTCTCGGCTGCGCTCTTGCCGTTGCGGTTGTCCTTCACGAGGTCGAAGCTGAGCTTCTGGCCCTCGACGAGGGAACGCATGCCGGCGCGCTCGACGGCGGAGATGTGGACAAAGACGTCCGGCTGGCCGCCGCCCTGTTCGATGAAGCCGAAGCCCTTGGTCGCATTGAAGAACTTCACGGTTCCAGTATTCATGACGACTTCCTTTCAATCATCCGTAGAAAATTGTCTGCCGCGCAAGATGAACGACAAACGGTTCAGACCGATTTTGAGAGGAGAAGATCGCCGAAGACGCAGTTCGCGTCAGAAACAAAGTTCGACAGCCAAGATCGATGTTTACAACATAGACCCATCTGGTGTTCGAAACAAGGCACGGCCGGTAATAATTCTTCGTCCCTCAAAATGAATGACCTCGCAGAAGCGAGCCGTCGACCACCCGCTGAGAATTCCGGACGAGATGCGGAATTGCCTCGCTATCCGTGCGACGATGCACTATGGACAGCGATGCAAAATCCCAAATTCGCTGAGCCGGTGACCGTTCGGGCCAACATTCAAGGCGCCGAGACAATCGTTACCGACGTCTATGAATGCTCGTCATTTCTGCTCCGGAACTGGCCGGGCAAGCGTGGGCCAGCCCATCGCGCGGCCCTCCAGGCTTGCCACGATGCCAGCGCAGACAAGAAGCCCATATCGAGCGTGCGACGGGCGTTCGCTTCCGCGGCGCGCGAAGCCGGTATTCTGGTTGGGCATTAGTGGATCGGTTTGCCGAGAAGGGCCGAAGCTATCATTGCAAGAAGAACAGGTGCCAAGCCAACGGGATGTATGAATAGGACAAGCCGCCCTGTTCGAGTCCTTGGCAAGCAGTCAAAGGATATTCCATGGCAAACCCCTGTCGGGCGTTCTACACCAGTTCGAACGGCGACTGCTGGCTGGTCGTCAAACCCGGCGGCGAAGGCGACATTTTCGTGAGGCATGAGCCGAACCAGGCTTCGGGTGGCCAGGCTTCCGAGGTCGACATCGCCACCTTCATTGCCCGCGGGACTGGTTCACCTGAAGGCAAGGCCTTGATCGATCTGCTCAGGCAACTGAGCACCGAACAGGACCGGGAGGATATGGAAAGGCTGGCCGCCGACAAGGAGCATACGTCAAAGTGATCGGCTTCGGCAGTCGGCCTTCGAACGTAACCTGCGACGCTCCGACCTGCGGATAGATAAATGAAAAAAAGAGGCGTATCGCGTCACAACGATTACGTCCGCCGTGCCTTTCTCGCCGCCTCCGGCTTGATCGTTATGCGCAGCATCCCTCCCTCGGGATGATCGATGTCGAAGGTGGCGGTCTTGCGCACGAGATCGCTCAGCTTGCGGAAGCTGAAGGATTGAAATCGGAAGCCAGATTGGCAAGCTGCGTGCCGACCGCACCGAGCGGAACCCAGCCATCCTCGCTTTCCATCTGAGCGATCACCTTGCGGATGATCGGCACTGCCGTGGACGGCGGCTGCAAAGGTTTCATGTTCGGCTCAGCTTCCGGTTCGTTCGCAGGAGCGGACGGTAATAGGTTCTCGGTATAGACGAACCGGCGGCAAGCCTGACGAAACTCTCGGGCGTCTTCTGCTCGCTAAAGCCGAACACGTCGATGTCCTGCTCGCGGATTCGGGCGGCGAGCCGGGTGAAATCGCTGTCGGAGGAAACCAGGCAGAAGCCGTTGAAGCGCCCGCTGTGAATAAAGGTCCATGGCGTCGATGACCAGAGTGATGTCGCATGGGTTCTTGCCTGTCGTATACGTGTTTCGAGGCGGCGTTATCCGTGCAGGCATACCCTCCCGACTGCATATCAATTTAGGTGTCACAGCAACGATCGCGCTACAGGCGCGTTCTGCATGCATACCCGGCGATTTCGGTCTGTACTGGGGACTTCGCTTGAAATTCCACGAGGATGATCATGAGGGCCAGCGGCCTTTCGGCGGAGTAGATGAGACTGGCCATCCACCACAGGACGAGCTACCGCTATGCTCGACCCGTAATCTTTCAGCCGCACCGCATGATTCTGCGGCCACGGGGCAGCCATGAAGTTGTCTTGCTGACAAGTTCACTTGTCTGCTCGCTGGTCGCGCAACTTGAGTGGACGCAGGACGTCTTCGGCAACCTCATCGCAACTGGCAGCTTCTTGGAGCCAGCCGCAGAACTGGTCATTGCAAGCGAGTTCAAGGTCGAGCAGTCGGCGGTGGCATGGCCGGTGTTCCGGATCACGCCCGAGGCGCATTCCTTCCCATTCGAATATCCCCCCGATGATCTGGCCGATCTGGGCGCACTGCGCATTCCGGAACATGAAGATCCCGAGGGGCGCATGGCCGATTGGGCGCGAGCGTTTGTTCGCGGTGCGACAACCGATACGCTTTCGCTCCTGAAAGACCTTAATGCCGGCATCCTCAGCTCGGTGGCGTATCGCATGCGGGACGAAGAAGGCACGCAGGCGCCCCTGGAAACGCTGATGCTAGCGAGCGGCTCATGCCGCGATATCGCCGCGCTGTTCATCGAGGCCGTCCGCCATCTCGGCTTCGGCGCCCGCGCCGTCTCTGGTTACCTATTCGATGCACAGCAAAAGACAGACGACCCAGGATCGACTCATGCGTGGGCCGAGGTCTATCTTCCCGGCGCTGGATGGATCGCCTTTGATCCGACGCATCGTCGACTCGGCGGCGCCAACCTCATCCCGGTCGCGGTTGCCCGAAGCAACCGCCAGATCATGCCCATCGTGGGCGGCTATGTCGGAAGCCCAGCAGATTTCCTTGCCTTGGATGTCGCGGTCAAAGTCACGCCAGAATCATAATCTCGCTCAAGCCGGTGGAAACGACGCGGACCCTCCATTCTCCTTCTACCTGTAAAAGACACAGGAACTGAACGCCGGCCACTTCATTGAGGAAGACGCGCAACGCGCAATTCACCTTCAAAGGAATTTCCATGGCCAAGAGCGCTAGACAGTCGTCGGGCACGCCCGCGACGATCCATGACCAGAAACTTGAGCGCGGCAATGGCGGCGAGCTGCACCAGATCGCGGAAGGCGATGCTCCTGTCCTGACGACGGCTTAGGGCGTTCCGGTTGCCGACGACCAGAACACCTTAAAGCTAGGCGAGCATGGACCGACCCTGATCGAGGACTTCCACTTCCGCGAGAAGATTTTCCACTTCGACCACGAGCGCATCCCGGAGCGGGTGGTGCATGCACGCGGCTACGGGGCGCACGGGTATTTCGAGACCTATGAGTCGCTCGCCAAATACACGCGCGCTGACATTTTCCAGCGTGCCGGCGAGAAGACCCCTGCCTTCGTTCGCTTCTCCACTGTGGCCGGCAGCGAAGGGTCCGCCGACCTTGCACGCGACGTGCGCGGCTTTGCCGTCAAGCTCTACACGCAGGAGGGCAACTGGGACATCGTCGGCAACAACATCCCAGTTTTCTTTATCCAGGATGCCATCAAGTTTCCCGACATCATTCACTCGGTAAAGCCGGAGCCCGACCGGGGTTTTCCGCAGGCCGCATCCGCCCACGACACTTTCTGGGACTTCATCTCGCTGACGCCGGAATCCATGCACATGATCATGTGGGTCATGTCTGATCGGGCGATCCCCCGCTCCTTCCGCTTTATGGAAGGTTTCGGCGTGCACACGTTCCGCTTCCTCAATGAGAAGGATGAGTCCATCTTCGTCAAGTTCCACTGGAAGCCCAAGCTCGGCCTGCAGTCGGTGGTGTGGAACGAGGCAGTCAAGATCAATGGGGCCGATCCTGATTTCCATCGCCGCGATCTCTGGGACGCGATCCAGTCCGGCAATTTTCCGGAATGCGAATTGCGGGTCCAGCTCTTCGATCAGGATTTCGCCGACAGTTTTGACTTCGACGTGCTCGATCCGACCAAGCTCATCCCCGAGGAAGTTATCGAGCCGATCGCGGTGGGCCGCCTGGTTCTCGACCGCATGCCGGACAACTTCTTTGCCGAGACCGAGCAGGTCGCGTTCATGACGCAAAACGTACCGCCCGGCGTCGATTTCTCCAACGATCCACTGCTGCAAGGCCGCAACTTCTCTTATCTTGATACGCAGATCAAACGGCTCGGCTCGACCAATTTCACGCACCTTCCGATCAACGCGCCGAAATGTCCGTTCCACCATTTCCAGCAGGACGGCCACATGGCGATGCGCAATCCGGTCGGGCGGGTGAATTACCAGCCGAACTCGTTCGGCGAAGGTCCAAGGGAATCGCCACAGCGCGGCTTCCAGTCATTTCCCGAAGCCATGGAAGGCCAGAAGGTCCGGCTGCGCGCGGCAAGCTTTGCCGATCACTACAGCCAGGCGCGCCTGTTCTTCGACAGCCAGACCGCGCCAGAGCAGAAACACATCGCCATGGCGCTGACCTTCGAATTGAGCAAGGTCGAGACGCCCGTCATTCGCGAACGGATGATTTCACTTCTGCTCAACATCGACGAAGGACTGGCCGAAACGGTCGCCGACAAGCTCGGCATCAAGGAGCTGCCCAAGCCGGCGGACGCGGCAGTTGCCCCACGCGACGATCTCCAACCGTCACCCGCGCTCAGCATCATCGCGAACGGACCGGATAGTTTCGCGGGCCGCAAGATCGGCGTGCTGGTCAGCCCTGGCGCTGACGCGTCGCTTCTGAAGAAGCTCCGAACCCCGATCGAGAAGGAAGGCGCGACGATGGAAGTCATCGCTCCAAAGGTTGGCGGTGTCGAAGCGGCGGACGGAAGTACAATCTCTGCCAAGCACATGATCGATGGTGGGCCTTCGGTCCTGTTCGACGCCGTGGCGCTGGTCCTCTCCGAGGAAGGTGCCGAACGCCTCACCGGCGAGGCCGCCGCGCGCGACTTCGTCGCCGACGCCTTTGCCCATTGCAAGTTCATCGGGTTTACGCCCGGCGCCGCGACGCCGTTGCGGAAAGCCGGCGTCGATCCGGACGTCGATGAGGGGCTGATCGGTCTCGGCGAAACGAAGGCGATTGCCGGATTCATCGAGACGTGCCGAAAGCTCCGCCTCTGGTCCCGAGAGGCGGCGGTCAAGCTGTAGCACGGTGCCTGAGCAGGGCCGAAGAGCCAGCCGTGGCTGGCTCCTTCGTTGAGACGCACATTCCGATACGGGCTAGCTATCAGCGCATCAGCCCGGCGGTCCGCAGGGCGTCCTCGATAATCTTCTGCACACCTGACGCGGGTGACGCCTCCCGCTTCGGAGCCGTCGACACCTCCGGAGATCGCGCCGGCATCCTTGGTCCGGCATTGGATTGGGTTCCGATGGGCGGCGGGGAATAGACGACGATGTCCCGCCGCTTCGACCCGGCAGAAGGCCTTGCCTCTCCGTCCGCGATCTCCCAGAACCGCGCGATCTCCTGCGTCGAGGAGATGCCGACATCCAGCATGTATGGTCCCGGTGTTCCGTAGCCATTCTTGTCGATTGGCGTGCCATGGCCCATTCCGGCAATGATGTTAACCTCCAGCACGACCTCTCCGCTGGCATCGCGCCAGACCTGCCGCGTGTTCTTGCCCTCGGTGCGAGTGTGCGTAGGCGCGGTTTGGATCTGGTGGACGCCCCACCACTGGCTGGCGATCGCCTTGGCATTCGAAACGTCGACGGTCTGGTCACTCGTCCCCTGCCAGATCGAGATCCTGGGCCATGGGCCCCGATGCGGAGACGCGTCACGCAGCATGCGCCGCAACTCCTCGTCCGAGGGGCTACCATGGCCTCGCATGCGGTCAAACGCTTCCGGGATGGTCTTCGCGCTGCCATAAGCGAGGCCGGCAATGATTGCGCCGCCGGCGAAGACATCAGGATAGGATGCAAGCATGGTCGCAGCCATGGCGCCCCCGGCAGAGAGGCCCGTGACGAAGATGCGTTTCCGGTCCAGGCTATGCGCCTTCACCATCGCCTCGATCATCTGGCGTATCGAAAGCGCCTCACCGGCATCCCGCTTCACATCGGCAGGCTGAAACCAGTTGAAGCACAGATTTGGATTGTTGGTTCGCTGCTGCTCGGGATAGAGCAGCGCGAAGCCGGCTTCATCGGCAAGCTGCGACCAGCCTGAATGATGGTCGTAGCCTGCCGCGCTCTGCGTGCAGCCATGCAACACCACAACGAGCGGCGCACCTTCCGGCAGGTCATCAGGAAGATAGAATTTCGCATTCAAAGCGCCGGGGTTGGAGCCGAAGCCGGTTAGCGCCGAAAGACGGTCGGGCGCGCCAAGGTTACCGGAAGAGCCTGGGTCGCGAGGCTTCAGCGCGGCAAGCCGCGCGATCGTATCGGAGATTTTTCGCAAGTGGGCCGTCCTTGTTGATGACGCCCGGAATTGGACGGCAATGGGTGCAACGCACCTGCAGCAATATCGTCGCTGCACTGCACCATAACAAGGGAGATGCTCAGATGAGTAGATTTCTGGAGTCAAGCCATGAGTTTGCCTGCCGCGTCTACCAGCTTCCTGACCATGCCTGTGTGACCAAAGGCGAACAGCTTTGCGTCCGTATCGTCACGCCCTGCAATCGTGGTCGAAATGATCTCCGACGCGATCTGCGAAAAGGTGATTCCGTTGCCGCCATAGCCTTGGACGGCGAAGATACCGGGATGACCGGGCAACTCGCCGATATAGGGCAACCCGGTCGTCGTGGTGCCGAAGCAGCCGGTCCAAGCGAACTCGGCCGCGGTATCCAGTTGCGGAAACAGATGCTTCAGCTTGGTGGAAATCGTCCGCGTCTTGGCTGCGAGCAGACTGTCCCGTCTCGCCTCGTCGACGAAGTCCTCGTCCTCGCCGCCGCAGATCACACGTCCGTCGGCTGTCGCGCGCATGTAGAGATAGGGATCGGACGCCTCCCAGACTAAAGCCGCGCCGGGCCAAAGCGCACTCTTCTGCGGCTTCGTTGCGATGGCGTAGGTGGAGATCACGGAATGGGTGTCGGAGGGCACGATGTCCAGGAATTCGTAGCCCGTTGCCAGCACGACATGTCTGGCGGAGATCACCGGCCCGTCCTTGGTTTTCGCGCGAACGCCGGTCGGCCCGGTGGCAAGGCCTGCGACCTCGACGGGAGCGTAGAAGCGGGCTTTTCGGTCGAGCGCCTTGCCGAGAAAGCCGGCGGTGAGCTTGCGCGGATCGAGGGCCAGATTGTCATGGCTGAGAATTGCGCCCTTGCGGTCGATGCCGAACTTCTCCTTGAGAACGGCGGGCGTCAGATAGCTCGCGCGTATTCCAGCGTTGGACCTGGCCTCCGCCTCCAGTCGCAATTCTCCGGGATCGAGAGCATTCCCCGCGAGATACAAGGATTGGGTTCCAGTCATGTCACAGGCGATACCGAGTTCACTGATGCGACCTTGCAGGTTGGTTACCGCCAGACGCGATCGTCTCCACGCCTGTTCGGCGTCGAGTTTTCCGATCTTCCGGCTGAGGCCAGAGAGCGGTTGATCGATCTCGAACTGCACCAGCGCGGTGGTCGCCGGCGTAGAGCCGAGCATGCTGCCACGACGATCGACACCAATGATCGTGAGACCCCGAGCGGAAAGCACCTCGACCAGCATTGCGCCGCTGATGCCGAGCCCTACTACCAGCACGTCGCACGTGACGTCTCGCGTCAGCTTTTGCGTCGGTATGCGGGGAGCGCGGTAGGCCTCCCAAACAGGAACGCCGGTCCGCAGGTCGAGCTTGCGCGTCATCGTGGTCGCCAGGGTATGAGTGAAAACATGAACCCCGGCGAATGATCACCGGGGTCCATCGAAGATGGTTGCGGGCCGACCATGCCGAGCAAGACCAGCCGAGAACCGGCTATCTTGATGTGGTCACGTAGGCGATCTCGTCATCGTCGCGCTGCCTGCCGCCGAGCGCCGCGGCGGCGCTGGCGATGAAGGCGCCGACCAGCAACGGTAGTGCACCGACCAGCGCGAACGTCGCTCCGGCCTTGCGTGCGGTGTCGGCAGCTTCCTGCGCGGTTACCTTGGCCTGCTCGACCTGGGCCAGGACGGCATCGACGCGCGCGGTTGCATCGGCTTGAGACAATCCCGTGCGGGCTGCTACGAGTTGGCCAAGATAGGCCTTGTCGTCTGCGGACATTTCTCCCGCTGCCGCGCTGGCGATGAGGATCCGCGAGGCCTGCGCGGCCGCAGCCGTGTCGCCTTCCGCTCCCGGTGCCGCCAGTCTTGCAGCATCGGCGGGACGGAAGAGGGAGTCGACGAAATAGGAGGTCGCATCGGTTCCACCACCGTCTCCGGCATTTGCCGATGCTCCCGCCGAGGCGCCCATCGCAGCTCCGGATGCCACTTTGGACGCCGCCTGAACGCCCGTGCCGATTGCCGCCGACAGGGCCGAGCCCAGCACGAAGACGACGAGCAGCGTCGCCAGCGCCCAGGCCATGAACCCGTGCGCGGTATCGCGGAAGAAAGTCTCGTCGGTATGGATGCCGACCCATTTCGTGCGAAGACGCCCGGTCAGATAGCCTCCGAGCCCGGACGACAGCCATTGCACGATGACGAGCCAGATCGCCGTCGAGACCGCGAAGGTTGTGACGCTGGCGCCCGTGTTGGACCACGGTGAAACCATGGTGAGGCCGAGGCCGGAGCCAAGAAGCATCAAGATGAAGGTGAGCGTCGCGGCCGCGAAGGCGCCGGCGACGATAGGCCCCCAGCTGACGGCCGACGAGGATGACTCGACCGGAGCGGCCACGTCAGTGGCGAGGATGGTTGAAGCCATGATTGTCCTCCTATCGCATGAACAGAGCGAGAAGGATGATGATCGGAATCGGAACCCCGAGTAGCCAGAGCAGAATGCCGCGACCCATGATGGTCTCCTGTCGAAGGTATGAAAGCTGAAAAGAAGCCAGCCACCGCGGCGGCGCCGGGTGGCTGAATGTGGGTCAGGCGGCCTTGGCCATCTCGTTGGCGGATGCGTCCGCCAAGCCGGTCAAGGCCTTGTCGGTCATGGACTCCTCGCCGAGCGTCTGGTCGAGCAGTTTGGAGGCCTCTGCCATGCCGAGGACCTCGGCCCAGCGTTTGAGTGTGCCGTAACGCGTGATCTCGTAATGCTCTACGGCCTGGGCCGACGAGATGAGGCCGGCATCGATCGCTGCCGTGCCCTTGAAGGTTTCGATGATCTCCTCGCCTTCAGAGATGATGCCTTCGATGGCGTCGCAGGTCTTGCCCTGAGGCCGCTTGCCCATCAGTTCGAAAACCTGCTGCAGGCGGTCGACGTGGCCCTCGGTCTCGTCCTTATGCTTCTCGAACGCCGCCTTGAGTTCAGGCGATGATGCCGCGCGGGCCATCTTGGGAAGGGCCTTCAGGATCTTGCGTTCTGCGTAGTAAATGTCCTTGAGCGTATCGTGGAAGAGATCTTCCAGTGTCTTTTCTTTTGCCATGGGAGTTTTCCTTTGGTGCGCATCTTGTGAGCGCTGCCATTCACGAGGTCGTGAAGCGCATCACATACAGCGTCCCGCAAGCCGAAAGGTTCCGCATGCCCCCGCTCTCACTGCGCGCGGAGCGCGCTCTGAAGCGGATAAAACTGATTCGTAGTGTGCTCTCGGAAAGCGATCGCCAGGTTCCGACGTCCAATTCGGCGAGCGTTCTTTGAAGGTCAGCTGTCGTGAGCGGCTTTCTAATGAACCGGCTGCCTTCGGCCATATCCGATGTATTCGGTCTCCTTTGGCCGGACACGACGATTAGGTGACAGGGCGGCCACCGGTCCCGAACCACAAAGGTCAAAGTGAGGCCATCCATGGTTCCCGGCATGTCCACGTCCGTGATCACCGTCATGATGGCAGGATCGGATTCCAGCATCGCGATCGCCTCGTCGGCATTGGCCGCCTCGAGAACCGGGAAACCCATATCTTCCAGCGATGCCACCAGATCCATCCGGATGAGCGGCTCATCCTCGACAGCGAGTATCTTGGCTGCAGGGCGGGAGGTCACCGAGGCTCCATATGATGCAGAATTGCATCCAAGCCTCCGCGCATCGGGAATGGCAGCTCGCTGCAAGTAGAGAGAACCGCCCGTTTAGTCGTTTGGTTCCGGGTGGCTGGAATTTTTCCGAGCCGGCGATGATGCACGGATATCCAGAACAAATCTCGTCGACGAGGCGTCCGATGTCACTCCAAGCGTTCCGCCATGGGCCTTCGCAATCTCGGAAGCGATGAACAGCCCAAGGCCGAGACCTTCGACATTCCGTCCACCTTCGCCTCTCGCAAATGGCTCGAAAAGGTTTGCAAGCGTCTCTGCCGGAATTGGAGTGCCGCTGTTCTCCACGGCGAGTTCGAAACCCGCCTTATCTGCTTTTGCTGACACGCGGACCGGCTTATCCACGTCGCCGTAGCTCAAGGCATTGCCGATCAGATTGGAAAGAAGTTGTGCGATGCGACCGTTGTCCACCGGCACGGCGTGTTCCACCGAGACCTCGGCAATGATCGACCGATCAGGGTGCGCGGTCCGCAGTTCGTCGACAACCTGATCGAGTGTTCGCTCGAGGAGATGGGCATCCGCCTCCAGATCGAGCGTCAGCCCGCTTCCCAGCCGGGATCTCGCGAAGTCCGCGACATTGTCGATCAAACCACGCATGCGTAGCACGCTTCCCTGCATCAGCAGCAGGATCTGTCTGCTGTCGGGTTCCGCCTCATGCCTGCGCATCAGCAGCTTGGCTCCGGAGACGATAGAGGCGAGCGGATTGCGCAGATCATGGCCGAGCACTGCGATGAACTTCTCCCGCATCGCGCCGAACGCTCTTTCCCGGGCAAGCAATTGCTCGCTCACGGCGATCTGATCGACGGAATCGAGATGGGCGGCGATCAATTCTGCAAAGAGCCTGAACATGCCGACGATTTCCGGATCCTTGAGCTTGGCCGGCTTCGGATCGATAGCGCAGAGCGTCCCGAAGAAGGAGCCGTCCTTGCGAAAGATCGGCATGGAGATATAGCTCTGGAAGCCATACATCGCCGGCGTCGGATGACCGCAATAGATGGGATCTTCTGCGACGTTGTTGATGATGACGGGATCTCCGCTTTGGCGAATCTCGTGGCAGATGGTGGTTGCGACCTTCAACTCACCTCCGGGCTGAAGGCCGAACGCGATATGGTCCAGCACGCTGCACGCGATCCAGCGATCCTCGGTGACGCGTGCGACAGCCGCAAATCCCATTCCCGTAGTTCGGCACACCACGTCGAGGATGGTCGGCACTGCGTCAATCTTCCCGATGGCGTCGATGTCCGCCTGGTAGTCGCTTTTCAATTGTTGGCTCTCGGTGAGATTGTAGCGGAGACATCTCCGTGCCGGCGGCGCGCTGAGACGAACTCGGCGCCCATGGCACAATCCATCCTAACAATGCGCCAAAGAGAGGCGGATCGCAATTGGAAACGCAACTTGCCGGCGATCGTAACGAGCCTTTGGCCGGACAGAAAGACTGTCCATTTGAAGGAACATCTTGACCGTATCGCCGATCTGCCCGTGCAATCTCTTGTAGAGCAGGCGGAGAAGGTCGGCTTGCAGCCAAGGCGACACTCGGACTCGCAAGGGGCAGCTCTTCACGGCAAAGCGATGTCGTCGCCTGCTACCGTGATGTCGTCCTATGACGTGCCTCACGAAACGAGATGAGACGCTGGCTGTTTTCATCCCAAAGAACGAGCTTCAAGCAACGGAAGCTTTGCATGATGGTGATATGGCCGATGCCGCACAGTTCCGGGTAGTCCCTCAGCACTTCCGGAAGCCGGTAATACGGCACTCTGCTCGAAAGGTGGTGGACGTGATGAATGCCGATGTTGGCCGTCAGCCATCGCAAGACAAAGGGCAGTTCATAATATGAGGAGCCGTGCAGAGCGGCGTCCTGGAATTGCCATTGCTGCTTTTGCGACCAGTGCGTTTCCTCGAACTGATGCTGGACGTAGAACAGCCAGATACCGGCTGATCCGGCCATCACCACGACCGACAGTTGCACGAGCATGAACGACCCGATGCCGACCAGCCAGACGAGGCCGAGGGCCAGAACCAGGATCGCCAAGTTGGTCGTGATGGTCGAGACCCACGGTTCGAGCCCTGAGCGCATCATGCCGAAGGGCAGCCTTTGCTTGAACAGGAAAAGCCAGATGGGGCCGATGCCGAACATCACGGCCGGGTTGCGGTAGAGCCGGTATGCGAGCCGGCGCGATCGCGACAGGGACCGGTACTCGGCCACGGTCAGGGTCGTGATGTCGCCGACGCCGCGCGCGTCGAGATTACCGGCCGAGGCGTGATGCGCCGCATGTGCACGACGCCAGTAATCGTAAGGCGTGAACGTCAAGACGCCGATCACGCGACCGGTCCAGTCATCCGCCTTGCGGTGGGCGAAGAAGGAACCATGGCCGCAATCGTGCTGGATCATGAACAGGCGAAGCAGGAAGCCTGCCGCCGGAACAGTCAGCGCCATTCCCAACCAGACGCCATGATACACCGCCATCGCGGCGAGCGTCCAAAGGCAGACGAACGGGACAAGCGTCACCATCAGTTCGAGCAAGCTGCGCCCCCTGCGCGGCTCCCGGTAGCTGGCGAGAACCTTCGGCCAGGCCCGTTCGCCGCCTCGGAGCGCAGGAGATGTGGCTTTCGTCAACGACAATGGTCGTGCCTCGATAGGTTTGGAGACTGCTTTACGGAACGGTCCGGACGCAAAAGCCGTGGTGTAGAGAAGTCACCACGATTGGGTTTTCATAAGAGGCGGTTGTCCTCGGCCGTCTGACGAGCATGCCGTCGGTGTAGGCTTTCCGGCGCCGTTCGGCAGCCGCCTTGCGGATGTTTTCGAAGCGGTTTTGTTCGTTCTCTTTTGTTGCCGGCTTCGGATCGGCTTTCTTGACAGAGTTGGCCATCGAATAGATTCCTGTCGCTGGTGGATGGCGAAAGAGATCGCCGGAAACCTGCCCGGCGATCAGGGACATCTCGCCTCGAATCTATGCGGCGAGAGCCATGGCGCAAGCCTGGACGCCCAGCCTATCTGGGCTGGTCTGTCCGGGCATGGTCGCCCAGCCGCCGGCCTCGATGAACTGCCGTTTCGCGTAGCTGTCGGCCAGGGCCTTCAACTGAGCAAGTTTCGCCGCCTTATCCGGCGCCGCGTTGAACCTTTCGACGCATATGGCGGACGCCAGTTCTCCGCGTGCGTTGTCGCCGGCCGTCGCCGCCATCGCCTGTGAGGTGCCGCCGGTCACCCAGCCGCCCCAGCTAAAGCCGACGACCATCGTGGCGACGACCGCCGCAATGCACGCCCAGACCAGCATGGTCTTCGAAGGCTGATAGTCTTCCCAACGCCGTGAGAAGGATCGATTCGTCGTACTTTGCATGGCCATGGTATCAATCCTTTCTGATTGAAGTTCCGATTACCCTCCGCCGTCGGCGGAGAGTTGAGGCACTGCCTTCGCATATCGGCTCGGGCGCGACGGCCTGAAACGAAATGCGGGATTGCTAGACGCCATCCCAGGCATCCGCGACTGTCGATGCGCCTAGTAGCCCATTGCGCTCATACCGCCATTTCCGGCTGCCGAGGCGGCGGAATCTTTCACCGGGATATCGGCGATCATCGCTTCCGCGGTGATCAGCAGGGCGCCGATCGAGCCGGCATCCTGCAAGGCGGTGCGAACGACCTTGGCGGGATCGACGATGCCGGCCTTGATCATGTCGACATAGGTCTCCGTCTGCGCGTCGAAGCCCTGGTTGCGATCCTTGCTGTCCGTGAGCTTGCCGATGACGATCGAGCCCTCGACGCCGGCGTTATCGACGATCTGCCGGATCGGGGCTTCGAGCGCCCTGAGCACGATCGAAATGCCAGCGGTGACGTCCGCATTGGCGCCCGTCAGCGAAGCCAGCGCAGTCCTTGTGCGCAACAGTGCGACGCCGCCGCCCGGAACGATGCCTTCCTCAACCGCCGCGCGTGTGGCGTTCAGCGCGTCGTCGATGCGATCCTTCTTCTCCTTGACCTCGGTCTCGGTCGCACCGCCGACGCGGATCACCGCGACGCCGCCGGCGAGCTTGGCCAGCCGCTCCTGCAGCTTCTCCTTGTCGTAGTCCGATGTCGTTTCTTCGATCTGCGCCTTGATCTGGGCGATACGCGAGGCAATTCCGGCCTTGTCTCCGGCACCATCGATGATCGTGGTCGTATCCTTCTCGATCACGACCCGCCTGGCGCGCCCGAGCATGTCCAGCGTGACGTTTTCCAGCTTGATGCCGAGGTCCTCGGAGATCATCTGTCCGGCACTCAGCACGGCGATGTCTTCCAGCATGGCCTTGCGGCGGTCGCCGAAGCCCGGCGCCTTGACGGCCGCGACCTTCAGGCCGCCGCGCAGCTTGTTGACCACGAGCGTCGCCAGCGCCTCGCCCTCGACATCTTCCGAGATGATCAGCAGCGGCTTGCCGCTCTGCACGACGGCTTCGAGGATCGGCAGCATGGCCTGGAGGTTGCCGAGCTTCTTCTCGTGGATGAGGATGTAAGGGTCCTCCAGTTCCACGCGCATCTTTTCGGCATTGGTGACGAAGTAGGGCGAAAGATAGCCGCGATCGAATTGCATGCCCTCGACCACGTCGAGCTCGGTCTCTGCCGTCCTGGCTTCCTCCACGGTGATGACGCCCTCGTTGCCGACCTTGTCCATCACCCTGGCGATCATGGCGCCGACGCCGGCGTCGCCATTCGCAGCGATGGTGCCGACCTGGGCGATCTCTTCCGAAGATTTGACCTTCTTCGACTGCGCCTGGATTTCCTTGACGACGGCGGCGACGCCGAGATCGATGCCGCGCTTCAAATCCATCGGGTTCATCCCAGCGGCGACCAGCCTGGCGCCTTCGCGCAGGATCGAGGCGGCAAGCACGGTCGCGGTCGTGGTGCCGTCGCCGGCAAGATCGTTGGTCTTGGAGGCTACCTCGCGCACCATCTGCGCGCCCATGTTCTCGAACTTGTCGGCGAGCTCGATCTCCTTGGCGACCGTGACGCCATCCTTGGTGATGCGCGGCGCGCCATAGGCCTTGTCAATGACGACGTTGCGGCCCTTGGGTCCAAGCGTCACCTTGACGGCATTGTTGAGCAGTTCGACACCGCGCAGCATTCGGTCGCGAGCGTCGGTGGAGAATTTGATTTCCTTGGCAGACATGATGTTTGTCCAATCGATTCTTGAATGAGGACGCGGTCAGGCCGCCCTCTCGGCGGCCGCTTCGGTCTTTTCGACGATGCTCATGATGTCAGCCTCCTTCATGATCAGGAGATCCTCGCCGTCGATCCTGACCTCGGTGCCGGACCATTTGCCGAACAGGATGAAGTCGCCCGCCTTGACGTCGAGCGGGATCAGTGTGCCGTTCTCGTCCCAAGAACCGGGGCCCGCGGCGATCACCTCGCCTTCCTGCGGCTTTTCCTTCGCGGTGTCGGGAATGATGATCCCGCCTCTGGATTTCAAATCACCTTCCGCACGCCGGATGACGACGCGGTCGTGGAGCGGCCGGAATTTCATTGGGATCTTTCTGAGGCTGCGCGTAGGGCTGCCACGTCACCAACATAGGGCGTTTGGCACTCGATTGATAGGAGTGCCAAATTTAATTCTTACGTATTTGAAAATATTTCCTCGATCATCTCATATAATTTACAGAAATTATCGCTTTTTGAGGGTCGTACTGTTGTTTTCAATCGATTGTTTATTTTCTGTAAATCGGGATTTTTAATTTACGGCTGAAAATAAATAAAAGCATGCCACGCCTTGTTCGCACCTCAATTGAGGTGCATATAAGTGGCTCGTTGATTTGGCCGATTTGGGTTTTGCGGTGTCAGAGACCCGCCATTCACCACCGAATTCTCGACAGCGGCTCTATTGCGCCAATCCGGCGCATGTGTCGCTCCGTTCGAACCCTGGAATGAACGCCGACGCTGACCACGGATGTACTGGCAGCGTCGGCATCGTTCCGGTTCGGATGGGAATAATGCAGGAGGCGCCTCCGCGTGCGTCTGCGGGAATCGCAACCATGGCCAGCCGTACCACACAGACAGTCGTCCATTTCTCCGCGCCATTCAGCTTGCCGGACTTCGATACGCCGCAACCGGCCGGCGACTATCGCGTCGACCATGACGAGGAAGCGATCGAGGG
Source organism: Mesorhizobium sp. BAC0120 (assembly GCF_033542235.1). Taxonomy (NCBI): domain Bacteria; kingdom Pseudomonadati; phylum Pseudomonadota; class Alphaproteobacteria; order Hyphomicrobiales; family Phyllobacteriaceae; genus Mesorhizobium; species Mesorhizobium sp. BAC0120. Next base: position 43,227 of record NZ_JAWRCU010000004.1, read on the forward strand.
CGCCTCCTGGCTTGGCTGGCGACGTGTCGGCGCTTTCATTCACTTGCCTGGCATCGGGATGCGCGGACCGACGCAGCAGATGGTGCCGATCAATCCGGCGGACCTCGACGCCGCACTCGAAAAGGACAAACAACCATGACTTATCTAAGCGCCCGGCAACCCGGTGCCCGATCGGTCCGACCCGCCCCCGCAACCCATCTTTTTGCGGTGGGCCAGGCCGTTCACCTGCGCGGCAATTTCGGCACATTCCCGAAAACCTCGGAAGTCTACCGCATCACCGGCACGCTCCCGCCGAGAGGAGATTCGCTCCAGGACCGCATCCGCAACGATGACGAACGCAATGAGCGGGTGGCGACACCGGACAGCCTCGAACCGGTCCGTCCCTCGCAATCCAGCGAAGGCGCAACCCTCATCGAAAGGACGTTCGGCCATGGCCAAGGGACAGAAACGCAGCAATCGCGAGATCAGGAAGCCGAAGCAGGAAAAGGCGCCGCCCAAGCCTGAAGGCGCGTTCAGCAACCCGATCAAGCTCGCCACAAACAGCAACGCTTCGCGTGGCAATGGCAAGGGCTGATGACCGCGATGCGATACCGGTGGGCAAGAACGATGAAGATCGTGATCGAATTCTACAGGACCCGCGACGCCGACGATGCCCATGCCGTCATCGGTCGTGAAGCCCTTGAGGTCGACGATCTCGACGGCGCCATTGCAGCCGCGCGGCTGTTGGCGCGAACCCTCGACATGCCACAGCGTCCCGACTCCATGGCGATCACCGACGCGAACGGCAAAACGCACTACTCCGGCGTCATCGACCCGGAAGCAGTGGACGAAGGAAGACAATGACCATGAATATGCAGCACGTCAAGGAGACTGAACGGAAGCGAATTGCAGCCGCGATCAGCGTCTGGGAAAACGAGGGCGGTGCGCCCAGCCAGGATTCCATGCACCATCAATATGGCCGTCGTATCGAAGCCGACCGTTCCTGGACTATCTATCATGTCTTTACCGGAGTTCCAGCGCGTTTCGGCGGCGATGCCATGACCGGCCTGAGCCGTCTGGATGCGACGCGTGGCATGTTGCGTCTCAACCTGCGCAACGCCGAACGCCGCAGGGAACGCATCGAACTCTCGTCCTTCAAGGCAGTTCCCAAAACGGCGGAGCGCGGGTCATGACGCTGACCTTTCCCAACCCAAGCCGCAGCTTCGACGAAGTCCGCAACGCCGTGCGCTTCATGGGCCATGACGGCATGTTCCAGATCCGCTTCTTCATCGAGGTGGGTGCGCTCACGAGGTCGGATGCTGCCAAACGCGAGGCGGGGGCGCTGGAAGCCAAATGCCTGTCGGCTTTCGACGCGTTGCGCCCATCCATCTACGATGTCGCGCGCGAGGCCTATTCCCACGGCCGCCGCGATTCCTACACGCTGACCGCCGCGGATTTCCGGTAACGTCTCAAGATGCTGATCCGCTATGGCTATGAGATCACGCTGACATGCCAGCAGCCCAGGGCCCTGGTCTGCCTGCTATCGGTCCATGAGGACCGCGCGGCCGACATCAGGATGCCGGAAACGACATTCACCACTCCCGACGTATCGGTCTCGACCTACCGCGGTCTCTTCGGTAACCGTTGTCGGCGCCTCGTTGCGCCGGCGGGCGACCTGACGATATGGGGCGACGCCACGATCGAGGATGACGGCAGGCTGGACAAGGTGGTACTAAATGCTCGTGAACTAGCGGTGCCTGACCTTCCGGACGACAGTCTCGTCTACCTCATGGGCAGTCGCTATTGCGAGACCGACCGACTCAGCCAGATCGCCTGGGATATATTCGGCACCGTTGCTCCGGGATGGGGCCGCGTGCAGGCGATCTGCGACTTCGTCCACAATCACATCCACTTCGACTACATGCAGGCCCGCTCGACGCGAACGGCCTTCGAGACCTATCACGAGCGTGTCGGCGTCTGTCGCGACTTCGCGCACCTTGCCGTCGCGTTCTGCCGCTGCCTCAATATTCCGGCCCGCTATGTCAACGGCCACCTCGGCGACATCGGCGTGCCGGTCGTCGATCCGATGGATTACAGCGCCTGGATCGAGGTCTTCCTCGATGGCGAATGGTACACATTCGATCCGCGCAACAACACGCCACGGATCGGCAGGATCGTCGTTGCACGCGGCCGCGATGCGGCCGACATACCGCTGATCAATTCGTTCGGTCCGCATGTCCTGAAGGCGTTTCGGGTCTGGACTTATGAGGTGCCGGGACCGATCGGTGACAAACATGTCGAAGCCTCATCTTCCCGAGATGGGAACATACGCGGAGCGATGCATTCCGACACAAAAAGTCGGCGTTAAGCCACTTTGTTGGGAGGTCTGAAAGTGGTGCACCTCACCCTACAGCTTCGCCTTCGGCAATGTCTGCTTTTGTGCACCGGCAAAAGGCATAATCAATGCCCACATTGCGGGCGCATTGCTGCCGAAGGTGCCCCGTCAGCACACGGTATCAGAAAGGGATTCGAACTGGCGCGGAGTTTATTTGAAGCGACTTTCGGTTAGCGTCAGCAAATGAAACTCATCACAACATTATAATGGTGGTAGCGCTCCATCGCAATGTTGCATCCGGTGGGCTGCCTCAGATCCAACTTCGCCATTCCTCCATGTCGACTCCACCCTTTGTTGAAGTTAACGTCGTCCCGAAAATAGCCGTTGGGGATCTTGCCAACCTGCCTTGCTCAGTCTCTGGACAGCCCCCGCGCAATCAAGCGTGCAAGCCGCTCCGAGAATGCCCTGGCATCCGCCGGCTTGTCGCCGTCAAGCACACGGGCCTCGTCATAAAGAAGATGCGCCGCATCCTCCTTGAAGGCCCGCTCGTCGTTGCCAAGCTTTGCCAGCGCTACGATGCGCTCGTTCCGGGGATTGATTTCCAGAACAGGCCTCGCAGCCTTGTCGAGACGGCCTGCCGCATTGAGCAGCCGTTCGAACTGCCGATCGGGGCCATGCTCAGGGGCGACCAGACAGACCGCGCTCTCGGTCAGGCGGTCGGAGGCCTTCACGTCGGATACAGCATCACCGAGCGCTGTTTTGACGAAGGCCAGGAACGTGGCGATTTCCGATGATATTTCGGCGTCCGGCTTTGCAGAGCCGTCGAGCAGTGGAATGTCCGAGAGGTCGGCCGCGCCTTGCGTTACCGATTTGAACGGCTTCCCCTCGAATTCCGGCGCGATCGTCACCCAGAAGCTGTCGACCGGATCGGTCAACATCAGGACTTCAATGCCGCGTGCCTTGAAGCCCTCGAGCTGGGGCGAAGCTTCGAGCCGCGCGCGATCGTCGCCGGCAATGAAGAAGATGGCCTTCTGCCCTTCCTTCATTGCAGACACGTAATCGGCAAGGCTGCGCGACGCCTCACCGGAGGCAGTCGAGCGGAAGCGGGCCAGCTTGAACAGTTGCTCGCGCCGTTCGTAGTCTTCGTAGAGACCTTCCTTCAGAACGACTCCGAAGTTCTCCCAGATCTTCGCATAGGCTTCCGTATCATTCTCAGCCAGTTTGACGAGATCACCAAGGATACGGTTGGTGACGCCCTTTCGGATCGCCGCCAGCAACGGGCTTTCCTGGATCATCTCGCGCGAGACGTTGAGCGGCAGATCGGCGGAATCGACCAGCCCGCGAACGAAGCGGAGATAGCGCGGCAAGAGGTCGGCATCGTCGGTGATGAAGACGCGCCGCACGTAAAGCTTCATCCGCCCCTTGCGGTCCTGATCGAAGAGGTCGGACGGACGCGCACCGGGCACGAAGGCCAGAACGCTGTACTCCTGCCGGCCCTCGGCGCGGAAATGGATCGTCGCGGCTGGCTCGTCATACTGGCCGGCAATGCCGCGATAGAAATCCGTATATTCCTCGTGCTTGATCTCGCTCTTCGGTTTCACCCATAGGGCCGTACCGTCCGCGATGTCGCGTGCTTCGGCACCGGGCTTTTCGATGAGCGAGATCGGCACTTGCACGTGGCCGGACTGTGACTTCACCAGTCGTTCGAGCTGATAGCTTTCGGTGTAGGAGGTGGCGTCCTCCATGAGATGAAGTACGACGCGGGTGCCGCGCTCGGCGCTTCATCAAATGCGACCCGACCAATCTCATAGGAACCTTTTCCGTCGGAGGACCAGCGCCAGGCTTCGCTTCCCGCCTGTCGGCTGATCACGTCCACTCTGTCAGCCACCATGAAGGCGGAGTAACAACCGACGCCGAACTGGCCGATCAGCTGTGTGTCTTCATTTGCTTTGCCGGCTTCGATGCGCTCCATGAAGGCACGTGTTCCCGATCGGGCGATAGTGCCCAGCGCCTCCGCCATCTCGTCGCGGCTCATGCCGGTGCCGTTATCTTCCACGACAAGCTGCTTTTTGTCGGGATCGGCGGCGATGGCAATGCGCGGCCTGGGATCGTCGCCCAGCAGTTCGGGACGGCCGATCGATTCATAACGCAGCTTCTCGCAGGCATCGGCGGCGTTGGCGATCAGTTCTCGCAGGAAGACATCACGGTCGGAATAGACCGAATGCACCATCATATGGAGCAGCCGCGAGACGTCCGCCTCGAATGTTCTCGTTTCCGTCGCGGTGGTATCTGTCGTCATCTCAACGCCAATGCTGTGTGCAAACTGTCAATTTCGATTTTGAATGGCAGGAAAGCGGAAAAGTCTCAAGGTCGGGCTCCGCCGCCCCCGCCAGCTTATCTGCTGGAAGGCTCGCCCGGAAGCGAGGTCTGCGATCTACGATCCGCTGCTCTCAGACGTCCCAGATGATGCTGACACATGCTGCGCGGCGAGGAACATCAGCGTCGAGGCAGCCGTGCGGCGGCTCCAGCCAGCGGATTCGGCCATGTCAATCAGGCCGTCCAGCAGCGGCTTCAGCGCGCTCCGGCATTCCGTTTCGTGGGCCAGGAACTCTTTGGCCGAATGTGTCGGAGACGGAACGGCCCCGACGGTTGTCATCATATTCATGGCATTCTCCGAAGTCAGTCTGACATAAGCCCGCTCCCGAAACCGGGAGCGGGCAGTTTTATCGAAACCTCAAAAGTCCATGCCGCCACCACCCGGCATGGCCGGGATCGGTGCTTCCTTTTTCGCCTTCTCGGCCACCATTGCCTCAGTGGTGACGAGCAGACCCGCAACGGAGGCAGCGCCCTGCAGCGCGGTACGCACGACCTTGGCAGGGTCGATCACGCCCGCTTGTAGAGATCGCCGAATTCGTTGGTCTGAGCATTCCAGCCCCAGCCGAACTCGGTCTTCTCGCGCAGCTTGCCGACGATGACCGAACCTTCGGCACCAGCATTCTCGGCGATCTGCCGGACAGGAGCCTCAATGGCGCGGCGCACGATCTCGATGCCATGCTTTTGGTCGGCATTGTCGGCGACGACCGCATCAAGCGCCGTCGTCGCGCGCAGCAGGGCAACGCCCCCGCCCGGCAAAACGCCTTCCTCGACCGCGGCACGCGTAGCGTGCAGCGCGTCGTCGACGCGGTCCTTCTTCTCTTTGACTTCGACCTCGGTCGAGCCGCCGACGCGGATCACCGCAACACCGCCGGCCAGCTTGGCAAGCCGCTCCTGCAGCTTCTCGCGGTCGTAGTCGGAAGTGGTCTCCTCGATCTGCGCCTTGATCTGGGCGACACGGCCCTGAATTTCCTCCTTCTTGCCGGCACCGTCGACGACAGTGGTGTTTTCTTTCTCGATCACCACTTTCTTGGCGCGACCAAGCATCTGCAGCGTGACGTTCTCAAGCTTGATGCCGAGATCCTCGCTGATCGCGGTGCCGCCGGTGAGGATTGGCAATATCTTCCAGCATGGCCTTGCGGCGATCACCGAAGCCAGGCGCCTTGACCGCAGCCACCTTGAGGCCGCCGCGCAGCTTGTTGACGACCAGCGTGGCAAGCGCCTCGCCTTCGACGTCTTCAGCGATGATCAGCAGGGGCTTGCCGGATTGCACCACGGCTTCCAGGACCGGAAGCAGCGCCTGAAGGTTGGCGAGCTTCTTCTCGTGGATGAGCACGTAAGGCTCTTCCAACTCGACGCGCATCTTATCTTGGTTGGTGATGAAATAGGGGCTGAGATAGCCGCGGTCGAACTGCATGCCTTCAACAACTTCCAGCTCGGTCTCGGCGGTCTTGGCTCCCTCGACGGTGATGACCCCTTCGTTGCCGACCTTCTGCATCGCCTCGGCCAGGAAGCGGCCAATTTCTGCATCGCCATTGGCCGAGATGGTGCCGACCTGAGCGATCTCGTCGTTCTTGGTCACCTTGCGCGCATTGGTCCTCAGCTCGGCGACGATCGCATCGACCGCCTTATCGATGCCGCGCTTCAGGTCCATCGGGTTCATGCCCGACGCGACAGCCTTGGCGCCTTCCTTGACGATCGCCTGCGCGAGAACCGTAGCGGTCGTGGTGCCGTCACCGGCAAGGTCATTGGTCTTCGACGCCACTTCGCGCACCATCTGCGCCCCCATGTTCTCGAACTTGTCCTCAAGCTCGATTTCCTTGGCGACGGTGACGCCGTCCTTGGTGATGCGCGGGGCGCCGAACGACTTGTCGATGACGACGTTGCGGCCCTTGGGGCCCAGCGTGACTTTCACCGCGTCGGCGAGGATGTTGACACCACGCAGCATGCGCTCGCGGGCTTCGGTGTTGAAATTGACTTCCTTGGCAGCCATTGGATCACTCCTTCAAATCTAGGCAGCTTTCGTTGACTGGTTGACGTTGAAAGAAGCCGTCAGGCGGCCTTCTTCAGCGTGGCGGCCTGTTCGATCACGCCCATCACGTCGCTTTCCTTCATGATGATGAGGTCCTGACCGTCGAGCTTGATCTCCGTGCCGGACCATTTGCCGAACAGGATGCGATCGCCCACCCTAACGTCGAGCGGCTGAAGCTGGCCGGCCTCGTTACGCGCGCCGGGGCCGATGGCGATAACCTCGCCCTCGCTCGGTTTTTCCTTCGCGGTGTCGGGGATGATGATGCCGCCGGCGGTCTTTTCGTCGGCCTCGATGCGGCGGACCAGGATACGGTCATGCTATGGACGGAACGCCATGTCGTTCTCCTTTAAGGACAAACAGATTTTGAGGTTCCTCCGCACCGGACCGGCAAATTCGAACCGGCGCGAGGTGCGGCGATCCTTCATCAGGCATCGCGCGCGCAGATCGAGCTAGTTTTGCGATTTTCCGATCAAGAGGCGAACGCAAAAATTTTGGCACTCTCGTGCAGAGAGTGCCAATCGTCTGTTATCATGCAGCTATTTTGTTTAAGCGCTGGATTTTCCCGCTTGAAATTTCGCTGCCCTCCAACAAAGTTATCCCAGCCTAGTGCTGCCTCTGCGCAGCCGGAATCTGAACCCGCAACCAAGGAGTTTTTTGCAGACGGAGGACATCGATGAACCGACAGAAGTTTTCGCCGATCATTCCCTCTCTTGCCCCTGAAACATCCGACCTTTCGCTTGATCGCCTGCTTGCGCCGGCCAGGCACTTCAAGCATCCCAATGACGTGTTGAGCGACGAAACGCTCGATCTTCAGGAAAAGCGCGCAATCCTCTCATCCTGGGCCTCGGACGCATGCGCCGTCGAATCGATGCCGGCGCTGCGCCAGCCGCCGGGTGCCGAGCGGCCCATCTCCTTCGATCAGATCATGGATGCGCTGCGGCAGCTCGACGGTGAAGCATCAACGCACCAGTCCGGATCAGGAGATTTCCGCCACAGCTTCGACCGGCTGGACGCATGAGATCGTAGGGCGAAGGAGAAACGTATCGTGACAACGATCAGCAGGGAATTCCGCCTGCAGATGGAGGGCTATGGCCTGACCACGGCCGAAATCCACTATCATCTCCGGATCATCCCAGCCTGCTGCAGCTCTATGTCTGGCAGGAATATGATCTTGCGCCGGAGTTTCCGGAATTGAAGGGTTTCCTCGACTACTGGGAACGCGAGCTTGAAGGCTCCCTGCATTCGGTGCGCGTCGCCCATCATTGCCTGATCAAACCATCGGAATGGAAGGCGGTTGATGGCATCATTTCGATCCACTGACAGTAACGGAGCGCAACGCGAAGGCGGCATCGCCGAATGTCCGCTTTTGTGCACCAGCAGGGAAGTCGCAATGGCGGAAATGCGGGCGCACAGTTGCCGTTCGGCCTGCGTGGCGGGAACGACTGCTGTGGTGAAGGTTTTTCGATGCGGGCCGCGGCGTGACGGTGGCGGCTGGGCCTGTGTCGGCCCGCGTTGAAAAACCTCCCAAGGAGGAAGCCGCGGGGGGCTGGGTGGAGCCTATGGGGAAAGCGTTCGGCTGGCGGTGACCGGCGGGCACGACAGCAGCAATCGGGTTGGCGCAACAACGGCCAATGATGTGATGAGGGCTGGTTCTTGAGGCTGCCTGCCGTTGTGTCTCGGCGATTTTGCGGTGTTTGGCAAAGCCTGACGCAAACCGGCGCCACCCCGGAGCACATCGCAGATCCGGGCCGGCCTTGGCTGATGTGACATGCATTTCGTCATGCGGCCTTTTCCCACGGTGGCGCACGGGATCTGGGTTGCTGGCCACGGAGAAATATCTCGACGATGCGCATCGGGCCGCCGCAGTCCGGGCATGGCTCCCTCAGGGTGAGCGGGGTGATCTCGGCGCTTGGCGCTTCATCCTGCAATGGCGTTTCCGCCCCGAGCAATTTCCTGATCTTCGTGACAATGGCCTTGCGGCCTGCTGCGACCAGCAGGCCGTAATGGCGGATGCGGTGGAACCCGTCGGGCAGCACGTGAATCAGGAAGCGGCGAATGAACTCGTCGGTGGCCAGCTGCATGACCTTGTGACGGTCACCGTTCTTGATCCGGTAATCCTTCCAGCGGAAGGTGACAGTCTCGGCATTCGCGCTGATCAGGCGGCTGTTCGAGATCGCCACGCGATGGGTGTAGCGGCTGAGATAGGCCAGCACGGCCTCGGGACCGCCGAACGGTGGCTTGGCGTAGACGACCCATTCGGATTTGCGTAGCGGCACGAGCCAGGCGGCGAAGGTGTCAGCCTGTGCAAGCCCGGCCAGATCCCCGAAGAAGGCCAGGTCGCCTGATCGATGCAGCGCCATCAGACCTTCCACAAAGAGCCGTCGGAATAGCCGCGATAAGACCCGCACGGACAGAAAGAACCCGGGGCGGCAGCCGATCCACCGCGTGCCATCCGGCGACAGTCCCCCTCCGGGCACGATGATGTGGACATGAGGGTGATGCGTGAGCGCCGATCCCCATGTGTGCAGCACGCTGGTCATGCCGATGCGTGCGCCGAGCCGCTTGGGATCGGCCGCGATCGTGGTCAGCGTCTCGGCCGATGCCCGAAACAGCAGGTCATAGACAGCCTTCTTGTTCCAGTAGGCAATCTGCGCGATCTCGGCCGGCAATGTGAAAACCACGTGGAAATATTCCACGGGCAGCAGATCCGCGGCGCGGGCGGCCATCCAGTCCCGCGCCGCAGGTCCCTGGCACTTCGGACAGTGCCGGTTCTGGCAGGTAATGGGTGACGCCCATTACCTGCCTTATGGGCAAAGCCGGTAATGGGGAGCTGCCAATCGCGATCACCGTATTTTCCTGTGTATTGCCGCTCTCGAGCTCTCCATTACAAGTCACCCGTGCGGCCCCGTTGGGTCGGCCACTGATGGCCGGTCACATACGGAGACGGACATGTTGGAGACGTACTTCTCGGCAGCGAAGATGCTGGGGCATCTGCGCAGTGGGCCGAGCGGGCCTTACCTTGACGGGTTTGCAGCGGCGCTGGAGCGGCAGGGCTATGGCCCCGAGACAGCGGTACGCTATTTGCGAGCGGCGGCTCACATCGGCCATGTTATGGCCGAGCAAGGCGCGGGCCTGACGGACGTTGATCTCGCCGCGTTCGGCGAGCACCTGCGGACTTGCCGGTGTCCACGCGCCAAAGGCGGCCGGCGCAACCACCACACCATCTACGGTGCCAGGCTCTTTCGTCGGCACCTCGTCGAGCTCGGCCTTTGCCGGTCCGCGGCCGTGGGGGCAGCACCCGCTGAGCCGCAGCTGGTCGCCGACTTCAAGACGTGGCTGCGCAAGCATCGCGGCGCATCCGATGCCACCGTCAGGCTCTACGCCCGCGACGCCACAGGCCTGATGATGGAGCTTCGATCTGACCCGGCCGGCTGGAGACCGAACGATGTCCGCAGTTACTTCCTGGAGCGGGCGAGCAATAGCGGGAGTGGCACGATCGAGAAGATGACGACGAGCCTGCGGGCCTTCCTGCGGTATCTCGCAGTCGCAGGCCGTTGTCAGGCAGGTCTCGACGGCGCCGTTCCAGCCTACGCTCATTGGCAGCTTGCCGACATGCCCCGGTATCTGTCGACCGAGCAGGTCGACCGGCTGATCGCTGCCTGTGATGGCGACTTCGGTGGACGCCGGCGTGATCGTGCGATCGTACTTTTGTTGGTGCGCCTCGGCCTGCGGGCCGGTGACGTGGCGCAACTGCGTCTCGCGGATATCGAGTGGCAAACGGGATCGCTGCGGGTCTGCGGCAAGTCGCGCTACGAGGTCCGGCTGCCGCTGCCGCAAGACGTCGGGGATGCGATCGCCGCCTACCTCGAATGCCGGCCGTCTACCCGCCGGAACGATCCCTTGTTCACTGGGCCGCGCTCGGACCGTCCGTCGCGCAACGCGATGCACGGCTCAGAGCCGTCTGTCGCTTCGTACGCCATGTCCAGGTGGAGGACGTCAGGCACGAGCTGCCGCCGGCAAATCACTTCGGCGCCCGCAAGAAGCGTCGCACGCCGCACATCTACACGACAGACGAGATCAGTCGGCTGGTCGAAGCTGCGCTGCGGCTTCAGCCAACGCGCGGCTTGCGCCCGCACACGCAAGCGACCTTGATCGCGCTGCTCTCATGCACCGGGCTCAGGATCTCCGAAGCCCTGAAGCTGACGATCGCGGACGTGACCCGCGACGGTCTGCTGATCCGCGAGACCAAGTTCCGCAAGACGCGACTGGTGCCGCTGCACGACACGGCGGCCGCCGGCTTGCAGCGATACCTGGCACGTCGCGGGCCCGGCTCAGACGATGATCCGGTCTTCATCGACAAGCGCGGTCGGCCGCTACGCTACATTGCCGTCAAGGAGACCTTCGACAGGCTGGTCGACAAGGCTGGTATCAGATCGACGTCGGCTCGCCGTCCTCGTCTGCACGATCTACGGCACACGTTTGCGGTGCGCGCGCTGCAAGGCAGCCCTACCGGCCGAGGCCGGTGCGGGGCGCACATGGCGGCACTCGCGACCTACATGGGTCACATCAACATCTATGCGACCTACTGGTATCTCGAGGCCACGCCCGACCTCTTGCGCGATGTCGCCATGGCCGGCGAAGTGTTCATGTCCGAAGGGAGGTCAACATGACGCCGATCGCTCCCCTCATCGAGACGTTCCTGCGCGACACACTCGCTTGCCAGCGGGGCGCCAGCCGGCACACGAGCGACTCCTATGCCTCGAGCTTCCAGCTGCTGTTCGTGTTCGCCGCCGACCGGCTCAAGGTCAAACCTTCGGCGTTGACGCTCGAACAGATCGATGCCGGGCTCGTCAGCGCCTTCCTTGAGCATCTTGAGGACGAGCGCAAAAACGCGGCCGTAACGCGCAACGTTCGCCTGGCGGCGATCAAGTCGTTCTTCCGCTTCCTCGAGTACCGGCAGCCGGCGGCGCTCGAGCAGATCCGCCGTGTACTGGCGATCCCGTTCAAGAAAACTGACACGCGCCTCGTGCCCTACCTTCTGCGCGAAGAGCTCCAAGCCGTGCTCGACGCTCCCGATCCGGCGACACGCGATGGCGTCCGCGATCGCGCAATGCTGCACGTGGCCGTCTGCGCAGGGCTGCGCGTCTCCGAGCTGACGGGCCTCAAGGTCGATGACATCGACCTGCCTTCGATGAGCATCCGCGTGCTCGGCAAGGGACGCCGGGAGCGGACGCTGCCATTGTGGAAGCCGGCGGCCGCTGCACTGCGTGCCTGGCTGGCCATCCGCAGGCAGGTCGCGACACCCGAGGTGTTCGTCAACGCCCGTGGTGAGCCTCTGAGCCGATGGGGCTTTGCCTATCTGCTCAGGCAGCACGCCGCGACTGCAGCTCGCAAGCAGCCCGGTCTCGCCAAGAAACGCGTCTCGCCCCACGTGCTCAGGCACACCTGCGCGATGGTCGTTCTGCAAGCGACCGGGGACATCCGGAAGGTGTCGCTGTGGCTGGGCCACGCTACGCTGACGACCACCGAGGTCTACACGCGCGGCGATCCAACCGAGAAGCTCGATGCGATGGAGGCGATCTTGCCGCCCCACCTGCGGCGCGGCGTCTTCCAGCCCACCGACCGGCTGATCGAACTCCTCAGGCGTACCTCGTAATGGAGAGCGGGGTTGGCGGTGATTGGTGCACGAGCGCGATCAAATTGCCGCCAGCTCCCCATTATCGGCTTTGCCCATAATGCAGGAATTATAGGCGATGTGGTTATGCCCGCACTTGGTGCAAGCCGCCACATGCCCACCGAGCGCCTCGGTTCGGCAGGCTTCAATCGCCGACATGACCTTGAGCTGGGCCAGGCTGACATGCCCGGCATTGGCCCGCCGCCACGCGGGGCCGTAGGTGCGAAAGATGTCAGCGATCTCCAGCGTGGCCCGGACCACGTGACCCGGGCGCTACTCCAATCCGCGTCGGAGCGTTTGGTCCTGAAGCTTCTTCAACGTCTCGAACGGGCTGACCGTGCCGCGGATCGTCTTGGTGGCAACGTGGGCATAGATCGCGGTGGTATTGAGCCGGGCATGCCCGAGCAGGACCTGAATGACCCTGACATCGGTGTTCGCTTCCAAGAGATGCGTGGCAAAGCTGTGCCGCAGGGTGTGCAGCGTCGCGGGCTTGCCGATCCCGGCCATGTTTTTGGCGGAGGTGAAGGCGCGGTTGAGCTGCCGCGGCGAGATCGGATTGATCTTCGGTTTGCCGGGAAACAGCCAACCCTGCGGCCGCGCCTCGCGCCAGTAGGCGCGCAAGAGCTCCAGCAGCCCGGGCGACAGCATGACCTTGCGGTCTTTCTGCCCTTTGCCCTGTTCGACATGGATCAGCATGCGGTCGCTGTCGATGTCGCTGATCTTGAGATTGCACACCTCCGAAGCCCGCAGGCCGGCGCCATAGGAGATGCTGAGCGCCGCTCGATACTTCAGGCCCGGCCCCGGGGCTGCCATTAGAAGGTCGGAAACCTCCTCGACGCTCAGCACCACGGGCAGCTTCCGCGGCTGGCGGCGAAACTGCATATGCCGCTTCATGTCCTCACGCCCGCAGGTGGTGCCGAAAAAGAACCGCAGCGCCACGATGCGGGCATTGAATGTAGTCGGCGTGACGCCCGCATTGGTCATGTGCAGCTGGTAGGCGCGCAGGTCATCCGGCGTCGCCGTATCCGGCGGACGCTTGAGAAACCGGGCAAAATCCTTGATGGCTCGGATATGAGCCTGCTGGGCTTTGTCGCCCATCCCGCGGATGCGCATGTCTTCGATCATCCGCTCGCGAAGCGGGGTGGTCCTCTCCTCCGTCATGGGAACCTCCTGTCTGATGATTGAGAAGACCCCAATCGTCAGCCAGGACCGCAAACCCGCAAATGCACGACGTTCAGATCATTGCTGGACCCTCACCACGGGCGCCAGTGCCGCGCGAGCGGCTTCGTCCGTGGGTCAGAGTTTTCCGTTCCAATAATAAATGTTCACGCGCCCTCTTTACGCCGTGCAAGCCGCACGCCGGGGCCGGCGCCGTTCTCAGGAATGAACTCGATGCCGGCCGCTTCGAGTGAGAGCACGAGAGCCTGAATGATTGATGCGGACGCCGGTTTCGAACCACGCTCGATCTGTACGATGGTTCGCAAACTAACCTTTGATAAATCCGCCAACTCCTGCTGAGAAATGTCGAGAAGCCCGCGGGCCGCGCGGATTTGGGCTGGGGTCACTTCCATGGTTCTGTATTGCCTGTTGCACAAAAAGTGCAAATACGCTTATAATGTGAAGCGGCTGCTGAAGGTGTCGTAACCACCGCCAGCAGCCTGACCACAACCCAAGCTGTTAGGAGCTCGGATCATGGCTGATTCCGACAATACACGAGTCTGTCTTTCCGTCACGCGCAGGATGTTGCTGACGGGGATGATGGCGACGACAACGGCAATACCGTTCCGGGACAATGCGTTAGCTGCTGCCGAAGCGCTGGCCGCCAAGCCGGTGTTCGATCCCGCACTGGTGCTCTGGCGCGACTGGAAGGCCGCCTACCTCAACACCGCCGCGCTATGCCGGAAGCAACAGCGCCTTGAGACCCGACTGGCCGAAACCATCGGCTTTCCCAGCGCGGAGGTCTATCTGCCGGACGACGATGTGACCGTCAGCGTCTCCTGGCATGGGGACATCGAAGAGTTGTTCGGCGACGATCCAAAGCTGGCCGACCTCCGCGCCGAGGCGGAGGCCGATCTGGCGGCCCATCAGGCACGCTGGGACGAAGCCGATGCCAGGATCGGCTATTCCGCCGCCAAGCGGGAAGAGCGGGCAGCCGCCGATCATGAGCAGGAGCTGGTCGACACACTGATGGCGATGCCCGCCACCACGCTGGCCGGCGTCGCGGGCAAGCTCGATGCCGTCCTGCGCGAGGGCGAGAGCTTCGAGGAATGCGAGGAATTTCCCTGGCCGCAAATCCGCTCCGCACTCGTCGATCTGGTGCGCATAGCGCAGGCGCTGCAGCCGGGTATCTTCATGCCCGGCGCTGACCGCAAAGGGCCTTACCCGAAAAAGCGCCGGGAGGCCGTCTGCCCGTCGGTCATCATGCACCAGCGGGGCGACCGGGTGGCATGAAGCGCGCGTTGCCCGCAGAGCCGCTCCCGTCCACGGCGAGACATGGGGAGCCGGCCGTCGCAATCGCGCGATGCGGTACGCTTGCCATCGCGCCATGCGCCACTAGCGTTGACATCGCACTGTGGACGGACACCGACCCGGTGGCGATGGCCGCAGCGGCGCGCGATCTATTCGGTGCCGATGCCGCTACCGCAGCGGCATGGTGCGCGGTCGCGGCGCGTTGCGACGGACGTTGTGTCGATTATCGCTTCTGGCTGGCGGTGTTCGCCTGCCTTGAGGCCCCGACAGTGGGGCGGGTTGGAAGGCCGTGAGCCGCTGCCCGGCCATGCCGGTCAGCGCGCCGAGGTTCTTGGGGTTGGGAGGAAGCCTTACCTGCTTCCAGCACTTTGCCGGACCTCATGGCCGGTCAGTCAGGCTGGCGCTGCGCGCCACCGCAATGCGGCTGCGGCCTTGACAGACCGTCACGGTCCGGCAACCGGCCGGGAAGTAGGCAAGGCGGAGGGCGAGGAAAGGCGCGGTGCAAATGCGGACGACTTCTCAAGGCGCGCGCTGGCAAGTCCGTGTGGGGCGACCTGACGCGGCCTCTCGACAAGGCGCCGGACACACCACCCGTGCCGGAGGATGCCTTGTAACCAGGATGAAGATGGACCAGTGGCGCGGCGATTCGTTTCGATACGGCACTCGAAAGGTTTGGGTGGCGACTAGACTCCCTGGCTCAAATGCACGAAGCATGCCGCTTGCCATCCGAGCTATCCCGCAATGTCCTGTAGCGCTCCAACTGCGACCGAATACGTTGTAAATTCAAAGTTATTGTGTTTGTACGCCGTGCTACTACGCGCCGGGATTTTCGCTTTTCTTGTACCTCATCCGGATCAATCCTGCCGTCATTCGAGTAGGATTGGAGCTGGAATATGGAAGACGCTGAAAGGCAGGAACCGGAAGATCTCACCCCGGCCAACGACAATCAGCGACCAGGGAGTGAAGGCAGTGAAGACACCGACATTGCGCCCTGGCAGAGGGTGGACCGGGTGGTTCTCAGCATTGCCCGGCTGATCGGCCGGCGGATCGCTCGCGAGCATTTCGCGGCGCCGCACACGGCGAACGACAATGCAGGCTCGACAGGAGAGGCAGAGGGTCGGGAGTAGGACAGGAAGACCGAACAGGATTGAGAGAGAGGACCGGAACCATGCCACGCGTCGCGCTCTACGCCCGCTATTCGTCCGACAACCAGCGGGAAGCCTCCATCGAGGATCAGCTGCGGCTTTGCCGCGAGCACGCGGCGCGAGAGGGATGGACGGTCCTGGAGAGCTATTCCGATGCCGCCATTTCCGGCTCCAGCATCATCCGTCGACCGGGCATCCGGCGACTCCTAGCCGACGCGCAACGCGGGCAATTCGAGATCGTTCTTGCCGAGGCCCTCGATCGACTGTCGCGCGACCAGGAAGACGTTGCCGGTCTCTTCAAGCGGCTACGCTTTGCAGGCGTCAAGATCGCCACCCTTTCTGAGGGAGCAGTCGACGAACTCCACGTCGGTCTCAAAGGCACTATGAACGCGCTATTCCTGCGCGATCTTGCCGCCAAGATCAGACGCGGCCAAAGCGGCCGAATATTAAAAGGCTACGCGGCCGGTGGCCTGTCCTATGGCTATCGCGTGGTCAAGAAGCTCGACGAGAGCGGCGAACCGATCCGCGGGCTTCGTGAGATCGATGAGGATCAAGCCGAGGTTGTACGGAGGATTTTTCGGGAGTTCGCATCCGGGCAGTCAGCGCGTGCGATTGCTGCCGGCCTCAACCGTGATGGCGTCCCTTCGCCCTTCGGCGCAGCCTGGGCCGCCTCGACTATCAACGGCAATCTCAAGCGGCGAAGCGGTTTCCTCTACAATGAAGCCTATATCGGGTTGCTCATTTTCAACCGCCTCCAGATGGTCAAGGATCCCGAGACCGGCAAGCGCCTCTCGCGGCCGAACCCGCCGGAGCAGTGGCAGGTTGTGGCAGCCCCGCATCTGCGTATCATCGATGATGAGTTGTGGGACGTGGTGCAAGCCCGAAAGAAGCTCTACGGTGGCTCAAGACTCGATCAACGCCGACGACCGAAGCACATGTTCTCCGGCCTGGTGCGGTGCGGTTGTTGCGGTGCCTCCTATACGGTCAAGAACAGGGACCAGCTTGCATGCGCCGCCCACCGGGAGAAAGGGACCTGCGACAACAGCAGGACGATCCGTGTTGCCGAGCTTGAAAAGCGCGTTCTTGAGGGCATTGAGCGGCGGCTACTAGCCCCCGACGCAATCGCCGGTTTCCTCGCCGAATATGATGCCGAGCAAAAGCGACTAAGTACATCCAGCCGGCAAAGACGCAGGGAAATTGAAAGGAGGCTCGACGGACTCGATCGACAGATATCGAACATTGTGGACGCGATCGCAGATGGGATCGCCACGGCCAGCATGAAGGCGAGGTTGATGGACCTCGAAGGGGAAAAGGAGAGCCTGGCCGACGAACTTAAGGTTGTGGCACAGACCGACAGTGTGGTCGAACTCCATCCTGCTGCAATTGAAGCCTACCGCCGCAAGGTGTCGGAGCTGCAGAGTGCACTATGCTCTGACGAGGACGAACGCCGCGAGGCGGCCGCGCTTATCCGCTCTCTCGTCACCCGCGTTACGATCCTACCGAAAGAGCGCCGGGGCCAGGTTGAGCTAAGGGTGCACGGCGCACTTGCCGAGCTTCTCAATCTGCCAAATAGACAACGAGGAGAACCGCCAAACGCTGTATTGATGGTAGCGGAGGAGGGATTCGAACCCCCGACACAAGGATTATGATTCCTCTGCTCTAACCGACTGAGCTACTCCGCCGCCACGGTGGCAAACCTGGGAACCGGCAAGCCGGTTGCCGACGGTCCGCCGAGGTCGGGCGGATATAAGGTTCAGCCGCCTTGGCTGTCAAGCGAATGTCGGGGAGGAGAGAAGAGGCTCTGTCCCGGGGCGCGTCGTTCCCTGTCCCTCGCCGATTTCGGCATCCTTTTCGGGTAGCTCAGCCTCCACCTGCGTCGGGCCGAAAAGCCGCCGTTCAACTGCGTAGCCGGCTCGGAAGATTTCTTGACTGGAGCCTTGGCTGCCATGGGTTGAGTTCGCGCGGCCGCGCCGCTATGTGTCGCGGCACTTCGCCTCAATTGAGAAATGAATGAAACCACGCGTCGCAGTCCTCGGTTGCGGATATTGGGGAAGCAACCATATCCGGACCTTGAAGTCGCTCGGCGCGCTACACGCGGTCTCCGACGCCAATCACGCTCGCGCAGAGGGTTTTGCCAGCGAGCATGAGTGCCTTGCGGTCCTCCCCGAAGAGGTCGTCGGGCGCGACGACGTCGACGCGATCGTCATGGCGCTGCCGCCGCAACACCACGCAGAATTCGCCATCAAGGCCGTCAAGAACGGCAAGGACGTCCTGGTCGAGAAGCCGATCGCGCTCACAGTCGCGGATGCCGAGCGCTCGGTCGCGGCCGCCCGCGCCAACGCCCGCGTGTTCATGACCGGGCATGTGCTCAGATTCCATCCGGCATTCGTGAAGTTGAAATCGCTGATCGATCAGAACGAGCTCGGCGAGGTCAAATACATCCACTCGCACCGCCTCGGTCTCGGCAAGTTCCACACCGAGAATGACGCGCTGTGGGATCTTGCCCCGCACGATCTCTCGATGATTCTCGCAATCACCGGAACGGCGCCCATCGAGGTGCGCGGGGAGGGGGCGGCACTTCTCGATCATCTAAGCGATTTCGCGCATCTCCACATGCGCTTCCCGAACGGGTTGAGGAGCCACCTCTTCACGTCGCGGCTCAACCCTTATCGTGAGCGGCGGTTGACGGTCGTCGGCACCAAGGCGATGGCTGTGTTCGACGACGTTGAGCCCTGGGCGCGCAAGCTCGCCGTCTATCGCCATGCGGTGTGGCAGGACAGCGGTCAATGGGCCTTCACCGCCAATGAGCCGACCTATATCCCGGTCGAAGAGGGAATGCCGCTTACCCACGAGCTGGAGCATTTCCTCTATTGCATCGAGACGCGCGAGCTTCCCCTGACCAATGGCGAGGAGGCGATCGACGTCCTGAAGATACTCACCGCGGGGACGGTCACGCATGACTAGGAGAGTGGGGGAATAAGGGAGTAGGGGGGTAGGTGTAGGAGTCGTGCCCCACCTACTCCCTTACTCCCCTATTCCCATACTCCCCTATTCTGCCGCCACCAGCCGCTTCAGCATCGCCTCGGCCTCGGCGCCGCGCTCCGAGCGCGCGATGAAGCCGCCGCCGAAGACGCGGGCGTCGGTGCCGTCGTCGGAGTAGAGGACGCAGGCCTGGCCCGGCGCGATGCCGGATTCGCCCTCGGCGAGCTCGACCCAGGTCTGGCCGCCATCATGGAAGAGGGTCGCGGGCCGCGGCGGCCGCGTCGAACGCACCTTGGCGAAGAGCTCGACGCCTTCGGCCGGAATCTCGTCAAGGGGGCCATCTCCGAGCCAGTTCAGAGACCTCAGATGCACCTTGTGCGTCTCCAGGGCCTCGCGCGGGCCGACGATGACGCGGGCCTGGTCGGCGTCGATATGGACGACGTAGAGCGGCTCGCCCGAAGCGATGCCGATGCCGCGCCGCTGGCCGATGGTGAAGCGCAGGATGCCGTCATGGCGGCCGAGCACACGGCCGTCGATATGGACGATGTCGCCGGGCGAGGCTGCATTCGGCTTCAGCTTGGCGATGATGTCGGAATATTTGCCTTGTGGCACGAAGCAGATGTCCTGGCTGTCGGCCTTGCCGGCGACCGACAGCCCCATGCGCTCGGCAATGGCGCGGACCTCCGGCTTACCCATGCCGCCTAGCGGGAAGCGCAGATAGTCGATCTGCTCCTGGGTCGTGGCAAACAGGAAATAGCTCTGGTCGCGATCGGTATCGACCGGCCGGTATAGTGCCCGGTGCGCGCCGTTGGCGCGACTGCGGATATAGTGCCCCGTCGCCAGCGCGTCGGCGCCGAGCTCGCGGGCAGTCTCGAGCAGATCTGCGAACTTCACCGTCTGGTTGCAGGAGACGCAAGGGATCGGCGTCTCGCCCGAGACGTAGCTCTCGGCGAAGGGATCGATGACGGCCTTGCGGAACCGCTCCTCGTAGTTGAGCACATAATGCGGAATGCCGAGTGTCTCGGCGACGCGCCTGGCGTCGGCGATGTCCTGGCCGGCGCAGCACGAGCCTGTGCGATGCGTGGCGGCGCCATGGTCGTAAAGCTGCAGCGTGACGCCGACGACGTCATAGCCCTCCTCCTTCATGAGGCCGGCCACGACCGAGGAATCGACGCCGCCGGACATGGCAACGACGACGCGGGTATCCGCTGGCCGTCCGGGCAGGTCGAGGCTGTTCATGTGATTCTTGTCCGTCTCAAATTGTCTGCCGGCGCGTTCGAGTTCGCATTGCAGCGCAGCGAATATAGGTCAAGCCAAAGCCTTACGCCACCAAGCAAGTCGCTCAGCGTCGGGGCCAAATAGAAAGCGTCGTGGCTGAACCGGAAAAATGCGCTTTTTTTGCTTAGGCTTTTTTTAAAGCTGTCACGGTAGCGTGATCGGGATTGGTAGATTGTGTTGCGTAGAGAGTAATATGACCGATCTCGTTAGGCCGCGTGTCAAATATGTCATCGGGCCGGACGGCAGCCCACTTACGATTGCCGATCTGCCGCCCTCGAACACGCGCCGTTGGGTAATACGCCGCAAAGCGGAAGTCGTTGCCGCGGTGCGGGGCGGCCTGCTCAGCCTCGAAGAGGCTTGCCAGCGCTATAAGCTCACGACGGAAGAATTCCTGTCCTGGCAGGCGTCGATCGACGAATACGGGCTTGCGGGCCTCAGGACAACCCGAATTCAGCAATACAGGCACTGAAAGCCGGCTTGCAGAGGTCGAATGGACGAGGGCGCAAAAGCGCCCTCGCTTCGTTCGGGCAGCGGATACTCAGGCTTATTAGAACAATCCATCCCTAGAACTGCAACTCCGCCAGAAACGCCTGATAGTGTTCCGGCAGGCCGTGCTGCCGCGCGCCATTGCGGATATGGGCAAGATAGGCAGCGTTGGGGGCAGGAGGGTTCGGGGTGGCAGTCGCTATATAGGCCTGCACTTCAGTCGGCACGCCCTCGATCCTTACGACGAGAGCCAAACGGTTGTAGCGGTTGCGCTCGGCCGGCCAATCGAGCCGGTAGCCTTCATGCCGATCCAGGGAATCAAGATCAGCCGCATTGAGTCGATGAACGACGCCCCAAACCTCGCGCCCCGCGGCGGGCTCGACCGACGATACCCCGCAGCCTCTTTTTTCAGAAAGACGGGGGAAGGAAAGCCGGTAGTCTTGCAGAACGGCATTGCCGATCTTCTGGTGCCCCGGACAGCGGACATCCAGCTGCACATTATCTAAGTTCGATCCGTAGCTGAAAATGAGCGTCATAGGTTCACCTGGGCCGATTGTGGTTGCGGCATATCGGCGAGCCTTCGTTTACAGGTCGGCCGAAGCCCCAGACTGAGTGCCTTGCAGTGCAAACGCAAGCGTGCTGCCCCTCTACCCTAACCTGCGGGTGGGAGAGATGGGCGCAAGCGTGACCACCTCGCATTACACCGTCAGCACCACCTTGCCCTTAGGCCTGGTCGCCAGGAAGGAATGGGCGGCGCCGGCCTGATCGAGCGGGAAGGTCCTCTCGACATTGGGCCTGAGCTTGCCGGCGTCGGCGAACCGGGCAAGCTCCACAAGGCCTTCACGGTCCGGCCGCACGGAGATCCGCTCGATGCGGACGTCGCGCGCCTTGCCTTCGGCCTGTGCGGCATCGGTGACGCCGAGCAGTGAGACGAGCACGCCACCGGGCTTCAGTGCCTTCACTGTCTGAGCCGCGTGATCGCCGCCGACGGTCTCCAGCGCGACGTCGGCCTCCTTCGCCCGCTCGACAAAGTCGCTCTTGGCGTAGTCGATCACCACGTCGGCGCCGAGCGAGCGGACGAAATCGACCTTGCCGGCACTGGCCGTGGCGATCACGGTCGCGCCCCGAGCCTTGGCGATCTGCACGGCGAGGTGGCCCACTCCGCCACCCGCCCCGTGGATCAGGACCCGCTGTCCCTGACCGATGGCTGCCGTACGCACCAGGCTGAGCCAAGCTGTGAGGCCGGCAAGCGGGATAGCAGCCGCATGAACGTGATCGAGCGACTTCGGCTTCGGCGCAAGCTCGTTTGCGGGCGCGACGACCTGTTCTGCATAAGCTCCGGCCTCCTTGGGAAAGAGCGGCATTCCATAGACTTCTTCGCCTACGGACACGCCCTCGACGCCCGGTCCGACCTCCTCGACGATGCCTGAAATGTCCCAGCCGATGGTGAAGGGCGGCTCGCCGAGCAGCGGATAAGCCCCGGTTCGGACCGCGACATCCACGGGATTGATGCCGGCGGCTTTCACGCGAACCAGAACCTGTCCTGCGCCGGGCTTCGGCGATGGGCGCTCCACGACCTCGAGAACTTCCGGCCCGCCAAGTTTCGTCTGAACAACGGCACGCATGCTCGATCTCCTTTGGCAACTGTGATGCGCCGCTATCATCTGGATAGTGCTACCCGATTGTCCAGTAGGTACCTTCTTGATATGTAGGTACCCCATGGATAGTGAGAACCGCGAAAGGCCGTTCGGCTACGATGCGTTCCGCCGCGAATGCATGTCGCACACCGTGCTGGAGATGCTGGCCAGCAAATGGGTGTACCTGGTCGTCAGTGCCTTGAGATCAGGCAAGCGGCGACATGGCGAGCTTGCTCGAAAGGTCGAAGGCATCACGCCGAAGATGCTGACGCAGACGCTGCGCGTGCTGGAGCGCGACGGTCTCGTACGCCGGGAGATATTTCCCGTCATCCCGCCGAAGGTCGAGTACGAGCTTACTGATCTTGGCCGCAACCTCGCGGAGCTGCTCAACCAGATCAGGATGTGGTCGGAGCGCCACGCGCCCGACATCAAGCAGGCGCGGGCGCGATCACTTGCGGCAGGTGAGGGCTCGGAGGAGAAGGACCTTGTGACCAGGGCCTAGTTGCCTCGATTGCAAATGCTGAAGCCGCGGAATAACCTGTCGCTTAGCTTCGGGAGGGTTTCCATGGCGTCGACCTTCAATGTCCGCCGCGCCGACGGCTACGAACAGCTCATGGGGCGGTGGAGCAAAAGGCTCGCCCCTCTTTTCATCGATTTTGCAGGTCTCGCGGATGGCGATCGGGTGCTCGACGTCGGATGCGGCACCGGGAGCCTGACCTTTGCACTCCCGCAAGCCGCAAATGTCGGGGAAGTTGCTGCGATCGACTTCTCGCCGGTCTTCGTGGGGGAGGCGAGACGGCGCAACACGGATTCGCGAATCAGGATCGAGGAAGGAGACGCATGCGCGCTGCCGTTCGAGGACGGCCGTTTCGATCGCGCGCTGTCGCTGCTCGTGCTTCACTTCGTGCCCGACACAGCAAAGGCAGTCTCGGAAATGCGCCGGGTCGTGCAGCCGGGTGGCGTCGTGGCGGCAGCAGTATGGGACCATCTGGGCGGGATGCCGGGCATGCGCATGGTGTGGGACACCGTTGCGGCCTTGGATGAGGATGCGCGTCGGCAGAGAGGCGTCTATTTTTTCCAGCCCATGATGCGCCCGGATGAAATGAAGCAATGCTTCATCGAGCAAGGTCTGCTGGATGTGCAGCAGACATCGCTTCTGATCCGAATGGATTACACGTCGTTCGACGACTTCTGGGCGCCCATTGCCGGTGGCGAGGGGCCGGTGGGGAAGTATGTGGCCGGACTTGACCCGGCGCGGCGAGCAGTGACCGACGCCGCCGTGAGGGCGGCCTACGAAGGCGGCCAGCCAGATGGCCCGAGATCCTTCGCAGCCGTGGCATGGGCATGTCGCGGGGTCGTTCCCTCTGCCTGATCGTCGGCGGCAGTGGCCGGCCCCTGGCTCACAGGGCCCTTCGCTTCGATGCCTCAGAAAGCCTCAGCCGATCATCGCGCCGCGATTGCCTTCGGCCTCGCGCGGCTTGAGATCGCGTGATTCCAGCATCTCCGCCTTGGAAAGCTCCGCTTCAGCTTCGGCGAGTATGGTTTGCGCCGAGCTCTTCTGTTGCATGAGGTCTGATTGTGAGTTCCTGAGATTGTCGCGGCGCTGGCGCGCCGCCTTGGCGAAAGTCGGATAGGCGAAATGATTGATGTCGGTGATGCCCGACTTCTTCTCCTCCGCGGCGATCTGGACCTCCAGCTCGCTCGCCATCCGCTCGAACTCGGCGATCATCATGTCGAGCTGCATTATCTGGCGGCGTTTCTCGTTCACCTGAAACCGCTTCAGACGGACGAGATTCTCACGTGACTTCATGACTCGCTACTCCCGAGTACGCTCTTGCCTTGCACCGATGGTCGCCGCCCTCGATCGGCTCAATCACCTACGAACCGGCGAGCTTGTCTCTTTTGGAAACAATTTCCTAAAGATTTCCGCCGCCGGTAACCTTTCGTTTACGCGCATTGTTAATCATACGCATGAGGACTTAAGGCGGGGTAAAAATCCGGACGCAAGTCCGGAGACCACAATGCGAGTCCTTAGAGTCGCTTGTCGTGACTTCTTAAAGTGCGGAGTCCAAAGCGGCGCTCTGAGATTTATTTGAGTTTTCAATAGGGTGGATCGAAGAGTTTGGGCAGCGAAATGGTGCTTGCAAAACGGGATTATGTTTTGTTAACCATTCAATGGCAGCCTCCGATTCAGGCAAGCACTGCTCCGGCGTCGTGAGGCCCGCAGGACGGCCCGGCGGCAGCAAAGGGGAATGAAATGCGCGTTCTGCTGATTGAAGACGACAGTGCAACGGCACAAAGCATCGAATTGATGCTGAAGTCGGAGAGCTTCAACGTCTATACGACCGATCTCGGCGAAGAGGGCGTCGACCTCGGTAAGCTCTATGACTACGACATCATCCTGCTCGACCTGAACCTGCCCGACATGTCGGGCTATGAGGTCCTGAGGACGCTGCGGCTCTCCAAGGTCAAGACGCCGATCCTGATCCTGTCGGGCATGGCCGGCATCGAGGACAAGGTTCGTGGGTTGGGCTTCGGCGCCGACGACTACATGACCAAGCCGTTCCACAAGGACGAGCTCGTCGCCCGCATCCACGCGATCGTTCGCCGCTCCAAGGGCCATGCGCAGTCGGTCATCACCACCGGCGACCTAGTGGTGAACCTTGACGCCAAGACGGTCGAAGTCGGCGGCCAGCGCGTCCATCTCACCGGCAAGGAGTACCAGATGCTGGAGCTCCTTTCGCTGCGCAAGGGTACCACACTCACCAAGGAGATGTTCCTCAACCATCTCTATGGAGGCATGGACGAGCCCGAGCTCAAGATCATCGACGTCTTCATCTGCAAGCTCAGGAAGAAGCTCGACGCCTCGTCCGGCGGGCAGAACTATATCGAGACGGTATGGGGCCGTGGCTATGTGCTGCGTGAGCCCGAGGAAATCCGCGCTAGCGCCTGAAAAAGAGGGCAATAAGGCAATAGGGCAGTAAGGCAATAGGGCGTAAGTGGCCTTCGCCAACGGCGCGGCCGTCAAGGGTGCTCTCCTCCCTATTGCCCTACTGCCTTATTGCCCTATTCCCCTAAGCCGCCTGCAACTGCCTGAATCGTTCAAGCAACTGCGCCCGGTTGAACGGCTTCAAGAGATAGCCCTGCGCGCCGGCACGCTTGGCGCGCATGATGGCGCCGATATCGACCTCGATAAGGCACAGCATGATCTGCGGCTTCACCGCCGACGGGACGGCGCGGACGCGCTGGATGAACTCGACCGCGGTCATGTCCGGCAGGACACTGTCGACGACGATGAACTCGGGCATCTCCGCCATGCACAATTCAATCGCCTCGACCCCGCTGCCGGCCTCGACGACAAGCATCTCAGGGCCGCCGAGGATGCGCTTGGCAACCTTGCGGATGACGCTCGAATCATCGACGAACATGCAGCGTTTCACGTGGCGAACCCTCGTCTAGAGCAGCATGAATTGGGAGGAGTCCATTCATCCCGCTCTAACCCTTTGTTTTGCCGAATGACCTATCCGAAAAGTCTGCAACTCATCGGGATCATGCTTCAGGAGCCTTCTCGTGGAATTGCCCCCTGAACAGCCCAAAGGCTAAAGGATCGGCGTAAAAAACCAGAAAACTTGTTGGGTAAAGTTTTTCATAATGCAGTTCAGCAAGAAGATCTGCCAGTATTTTAGAATATTCTCAAAGATCAAGCGGCCGTAAGGACGATATCTTCTGCGCTCGCGCGGATTGAAATTTCCATGCCGGCTTCCCTCGCCAGCAGCAGCGTGTAGTAGGGCTGCACGGCGTGTGCGTCGATCGGCTCTTCGGGCTTGCGGCCAGAGTGCAACTCGAGGAACTTGGGCGGGACACGGAGCATCGGGCCGGCAGCGGTCAGCGTGAATTTCGGCTCGGTCTCAGGGTTCTCGATATCGACCGTGATCTTGCCGCCGCGTGGGATCGCAGCATTGGCGATCAGGATCAGGTTGAGGAGCAGCTTCACCTTGTTCTTCGGCATCAGTGCACGTCGGCCGTTCCAGATGAATTCCGGCTTCTCATTGGCCAGGAATGCGGTCGCGACCGCCTCAGCATCACCGGTGTCGATCAGCATGCCGGCCGAACCGGCCGCTCCGAAAGCGATGCGGGCAAACTGGAGCCGGGCCGAGGCGTTTTTCGCGCTGGCGCGGATCAGCTTCATAGCGTCTTCGTCGGCCCCCCCTTCGTCCAGCAGTTCCAAGCCGTTGTTGATGGCGCCGACGGGGGAAATGATATCGTGGCATACGCGGCTGCAAAGAAGCGCCGCAAGGTCGGGTGCCGAAAGCGTAAAAAGGTCGGCCATCGAAGACTATCTCCAGGCGTTCTCGTTTGCCGAAACCGACGGTGCGGCCAACCGGCGAATCATGCTGCAAAATGCAGAGGAACCGATACACAGCACGCGAACGCGCGGCAAGGAACGCAACGCCGCAACCCTTTGAAAAACACGGCTTATAGCCTCGTTTTCGCGGTTGCAGCAAATGCCGCCTTCCGAGATAGTTCGGATTTTATCATTTCGGACTTTAATGGTTGAAAAAGGATTACGGTTTAAGGTCTCCAAATGGTGACCAGAGGCTGACTGAGCTCAGGTCTCCGCTGTCGGGCAACGGGCTCGCTTACGGAGAAACGAAGGATGCTTTCAGAACTGATCAGGCGGAGTGTGATCCGCATCATAGCAATGCTGGCCGTATTGATCGCCGCGGTGCTTTTCGCTGCGTCGCCCGTGCGCGCCAACGAATACACGGCACAGGAGATCATCGATTCCGGCCATCGCTTCTTCGGCGCGACGTCGGGCGGCCTTGCGACCGTGATCGAAAAGATCTTCGCGTCCTATGGCCTGCCGAACGGCTATGTGCTCGGCGAGGAGGGCTCCGGCGCCTTCATCGGCGGGCTCATTTACGGAGAGGGCACGCTCTACACGAAGAACGCCGGCGACCATAAGGTATTCTGGCAAGGGCCGTCGCTCGGCTGGGATTTCGGCGGCAACGGTGATCGCGCCATGATGCTGGTCTACAATCTCGACGACGTGTCGAATCTCTACCAGCGTTTCGCTGGTGTTGCCGGCTCGGCTTACGTGGTTGCCGGCCTCGGCTTCAACGTGCTGAAGAGCGGCAACATGCTGCTCGTGCCGGTCCGCACTGGCGTCGGCGCGAGGCTCGGAGTCAATGTAGGCTATCTGAAGCTGACCCAGACGCCGACCTGGAATCCGTTTTAGGAGGCGGGCGATCCCGGGAGGTCTGGATTCCTGCCATCAAGGCATGCCAGATACGGATGTTGCTTTGTCGGTTGCGGTCCGATCGGATTGACGCGTGGTCCAGTCCATCCTCTTCTTCTCTCTCGGCTTTCTCGTCGCCGGCTTCCTCGCCCTGATGATCGCGCCGGCGATCTGGCGGCGCGCCGTTGCGCTCACCCGAAGGCGAATCGAGGCCTCGGTGCCGCTTTCGCTTGCCGACATACAGGCCGACAAGGACCGTATCCGCGCCGAGTTTGCCATGTCGACGAGGCGGCTTGAAATGAGCATCAAAAGCCTCAAGGAAAAGGCAGCCGCCCTGAAAATCGAGATAGGCCGCAACCGGGAGGAGCTCAACCGGCTCGCGGTCGAGCGTGACGAGAAGCATCAGGCATTCTCGGCGCTCGAAGCTCAGGCCGGCGAGCTTCGCGCCGAGTTGCGTCAGCGGGAGGAGCAGTTGCGCCTGTTGGGCGATCGGCTCGTCGAAGCGGAGCAGGCGCTGCAGGAACGTGCGCTGGACCTGGACGAGGCGAGCCTGATGGCATCGAACAGGCAGATCGAGCTGGTTGCGCGGCAGGCGGAGAGGCCCGTGGGCGACGTGGAGCAGCGCAAGGGGATCGACCAGCGGATGCAGGACATTGCTGCCGAGAACAAGACAGTGCGCGATTCGCTAAAGGCCGAGCGCAAGAAGATTGCCGAACTCGAGAAACAGCTCGAGGGAGTGGTGGCCGCGCTCGCCGACCGCGAAGAAAAGCTCGACCGGCGCGAGCGCGAGTTTGCCCATCTGCGCGAGCAGGTCATGAACAAATCCGAGGCTGAGGACGAACTCAGCGAGAAGCTGATCGATGCACAGAAGGAAAAGGTCGAGCTCGAGGCGGAACTGGCCGAGATGGGGGCTCGGATGTCGGTGCTGCTCTCCGGCGCGAAAGACGGCGATGCCGAGAAGGCAATGGCGAAGCTTAGCGAAGAGCGGGAGCGGCTGCAGGCGCGTCTCACGACCCTCACACGCGAGAACCGCAGGTTGAAGGCCGAGCTCTCGGCCCACGCAAAGGCAAAAGCCGAGGACTGGGATGAGCGACAAAGCAACGCGCTCTTGCGCAAGCAGATCAACGACCTCGCCGCCGAAGTGGTATCGCTGACCGCGGCGCTGGAGGGCCCGGATTCTCCGATCAACAAGGTCCTGGCTTCGGCTCCCGCAGATGCTGCCGCGACTGAAAAGATCGTCAGCCTTGCCGACCGGGTGCGGGCGCTGCAGGAGGCCGCGCAGAAAGGGTGACTGATCCGGCCAGCCCCTGTTCGGCAACGCTTGCGCCCTTCGAGTACCCCTCATCCGTCTCGGCGCTACGCGCCGAGCCACCTTCTCCCACAGGGGGAGAAGGGCGGCCTGGCGTTTTAGCTCGCTGCAAATTGCCGCGGTTGGAGATTGGCGGAGACGCAAATGCACCGCACCCCCTTCTCCCCTCGTGGGAGAAGGTGGCTCGGCGCTTCAGCGCCGAGACGGATGAGGGGTACTCCAGTAGCCGGAGACGTTGTTCCGCCTCGCCTACCTGTTCCTGATCTCATGCAGCGCGATTGCGGCGGTGGTCGCAACGTTGAGGCTGTCGAATCCCTCCGAGATAGGGATACGGACCGTTTGCAGGCGCTCCATCAGATCGCTGGGGAGGCCATCGCCCTCGGTGCCAAGAAAGAGCGCCATGCGCTCTCGCCGTGCGAGATCGCGGATGTCGGTTTGCCCCTTGGGCGACAATGCGAGCTGGGTGAAGCCGCCGGCAGCCAGCATCTCCATCAGCCGCTCATCTGAGCCGGCTTCGGCGAAGGGCACCTTCAGAGCAGCGCCGACCGAAACCCTGATCGCCTTGCGGTAGAGCGGATCGCAGCAGGTCTCATCGTAGAGCACGGCGTCAGCACCGAATGCTGCCGCATTGCGGAAGATCGCGCCCATATTGTCGTGGTTGGCGATGCCGACGAGCGCAACGACCAGTGCGAGGGCAGGCAGGCTGGACAGCAGGTCCTCGGCGCTTTCCTCGTTGCGCCTGCGCCCTATCGCCAGTACGCCGCGATGGATCGGAAAGCCGGCAACGGCGTCCATCACCCGTCGCGAGGCCACGTAGACGGGCAGCTCCTCACGCGCTTTTGCGAGCGTCCTCTCAATGCCGGCCAAGCGTGATTCGAGGATCAATACCGATTCGGCCTCGAATCGGCGGGCTGAAAACAAGACATCGAGGACGACCTTGCCCTCGGCGACGAAACGGCCGTGGCGTCCGACAAGGTCACGCTCGCGAATGTCGCGGTAGGCCGCAATGCGGGGATCGTCAGGATCGTTGACGACGATAGGCATCATAGCTGAACGGTCGCTCCGCTTCGTTCACTCCCTGTGCCGATACGGCGTTTGGAGCGATGTGTGAAGCGGGCGCGAAACCCAGCAAGGTCGGGATGCTTAACTGGAGCCGGCGTGCTCAAGTTGGAGCGCCACGCCGCCCTCTATCTTTGCTTCCGAATCGGAATCTATCCGAAAGCCACGCACTGTTCGGCCGATTCGCTAACCATTCGCCGCGCGACGCATGACCCTCTTCGGAGCCTCTTCGGCGAAGAGCTCCTCGAGCGTCTCGATAACACGGCGGGCGGCCTGCGACTTGCAGGAGTAGTAGATCATCTGTCGGTCGCGCCGCGTCTCGACAAGATTTAGGCTGCGCAGCTTGGCCAGATGTTGCGAGAGCGCAGACTGGCTGAGCGAGACCTTTTCGGCAATCGCGCCCACCGACATCTCGTTATCGAGGAGCTGCTCGATAATCGCAAGCCGTTTGCCGTTGGCCAGCAGCGATAAAAGGGCCGCTGCCGCGTCGGCGTTTCCATTGAGTTTTGAAGCGTGCATTTCTTCCCCCACGAGGGACGTGTTTCTCGGGGAACGCCATGGGGGCAATGGCGTTCCGGATTTGATCTCCGTCGGCGCGTCCGCCAGAATCGGAGGTAATATACACAAGTTAATATTTTAGCAGCTAAACGACAAGACACCCGCCGTCAGGTTGGGCCAAATTTACTCAACCCTGGGTGCCAAGTAGCGTCCTGCCTTGCTGAACCAGTGCAACCAGCATCTTGCGCAAATCGGCCGCGCTCGCAAGCGGTTCGTCGAAAAAGACGCGCCTGCTGTCATCACCCAGGGCAAGGTCGAGGCCTTCGGCATCGATGCCGGTGATCGTCCAGCCTTCGCCTCGGGCCTTGGCGAAAGCGTGCGCATAGATGTCGACGGCGTCCGGGTGGTCGGCGTTCATGTGATCGATTGCCGGTTGTTCGGCCTCCGCCAGCGCTCCATTCGTGGGAAGGTCGGAGACGAGGTCGGAGCCGGTCAGCTGATAGGCCTTGCCGAAGCCGGCATTGAGGCTGGCGCGTTCGATCGCAAGGCGAAAAAACGAGAAGTCGGCGAAGCTCGCATAGAGCTTCGCCTTTGGATGACGATTGAGATAACGGCGCTCAGCTCGTCCTTGCTCGAGTGCGCCGCGTTCTAGCTTCATGGCCCGGCAGTGCAGGCTGATGCGCGGGTAGGCGAGGGGGTCGCCCTTGCCGGGTTCTCCCACGAGCAGCGAACAGCGCGGGTCGGCGAGGATGGCTGCCGTGTGCTCGGAAAGCGCCGAAACGAGGATGAGCGGCGCGCCGTCGAGATCGGTCGCCACCGCCACGCGGCTGGCGAGCGGTGCGCCGGTGCCGGGCTCGAGCGCCGCGAGCGCACCATAGCGGCCAGTCCTGACCAGCGTCTTCGCCTGCCTGATTGCGTCGGCATCGGTCTCGCGAATTACGGACTTCTTTTCTTCCACGTCGGATCTCTGGAATAGCGAATAGGGAATGGCGAATAGCGAATAGGGTAGGTTTATCTGCGGGTCCATCTATTCGCTACTCGCTATTCCCTATTCGCTATGCGCAACGCTATTCCTCCGGCTCGGTCGTGAAAAGCAGCGGATAGCCCGCCTTGCGGCCGGCCTCGGTGGCGCGGGTCGCCTTGGTCTCGGCGATGTCCTTGGTAAAGACGGCCACCACACAGACGCCGCGCCGATGGGCGGTGATCATGACGCGGTAAGCCTGGTCCGCACTCATGCGAAATTCGGCCTTGAGCACTGTGACGACGAATTCGCGCGGGGTGAAATCGTCATTGACGAGGATGACTTTGTGCAGCTTCGGGCGCTGCGTCTTCGGCACTGCCTTGGCCATAGGCCGGGTGATGGTGTTTGCGTCGGGCATGGGAGCGGCTCCCGATGACGGAACGGACAAAAACGCTGCCCTATATAGGCTCGCACAACAGGCCGGCGAGGTCCATGCCGCCGAGCTGGGCTAGCACCCAACTGTAGCGGTGATCGGTCGGCGCCTTCGTGACCTTCTTCCGCATGATTTACGCGGCAAAATGCGCGCTTGACACAATCATGCCACAATACCACTTGCCGGTTGTTGGCCGGCGCAAGAGCCGTTGATGATCAGCGCCTTGGTAACCAGCGAGGTCCGAAGTTCTTTCTTATGCCTAGTGACAGTCCTTTCCGACGGACGATTCCGCCTCTGACAGCCAGCCCGCGCTAGGCCGCCTATCGGCTCACGCGACCGGTCCAAAGGCGGCCGATCGGTGCGAGGTGAGCCATGAACGACAATTCACAAATCGAGCTCGTCAAGGACGCAAGCTCAATCGACCCTCATGCGCTCGCCATGCGTCTGGCCGAGGAGCGTGCGCCAGACATCGTCGAGGCGTTGAACGAGCGGACGCCCGAGGACGCCGCCCTTGTCCTCCAGGCACTGTCTCCGGAGCGCGCCATTGAAGTGCTCGACCAGCCCAGCCTGGACTGCGGCCCGGAAATCATCGCTGTGCTGCCTCGAAGCCAGGCCGCGGCCTATCTTTCGGGCATGTCGGCCGACCGTGTTGCCGACGTATTCCATGAGCTGGAGGAGCCTACGCGTTCAGAGCTTCTCAGCCTGCTCGACGTCGACACGAAGGCGTCGCTGGAAAGATTGCTGGCCTATCCGGAGGAAACCGCTGGCGCCATCATGACCACCGAATTCGTCTCGGTCCCGTCGAACTGGACGATCGCCGAGGTGCTCCATCACATCCGCACGGTCGAGCGCACGCGTGAGACGGTCTATTCCGTATTCGTAGTCGACCCGGTCAAAAACAAGCTTGTCCATGCGGTAACGCTCAGGCGTCTGATCTCCGGTGATCCGCACGCCTCCGTACTTACCGTCGCCCCGTCGCGAAAGCCGATCATGATCTCGCCGTTGGCGCCGCGCGACGAGGCGGTGCGGCTCATCTCCAAATACGACCTTCTTGCAGTGCCGGTGGTCGACGCACACCGCCATGTGATCGGTATCGTCACGGTCGACGATGTGATCGACGCAATTTTCCAGCAGCAGACCGCGGAAGTGCAGCGCTTCGGCGGCATGGAGGCTCTCGACGAGCCCTATATGGACATTTCGTTTCCCGGAATGATCCGGAAGCGCGCCGGCTGGCTCTGTGTCCTGTTCCTTTCCGAGATGCTGACCGCCACGGCCATGCAGGGCTTCGAGGACGAGCTGTCGAGAGCGCTCGTGCTCACCATGTTCATCCCGCTCATCATGAGCTCGGGTGGCAATTCGGGCTCCCAGGCCACTTCGCTGCTGATCCGTGCGCTTGCCCTCCACGAAATCAGGCTGCGCGACTGGTGGAGGGTGGCGTTGAGAGAGCTGCCCACCGGTCTGATGCTCGGCGCCATACTTGGCGTGATCGGCATGATCCGCATCACGCTGTGGCAGAAGATCGGATTCTACGACTATGGCGAGCACTGGCCGCTGGTGGCGTTGACCGTAGGTGCCGCACTGGTCGGCGTCGTCAGCTTTGGCTCGATGGCCGGCTCGATGCTGCCCTTCATCCTGCGAGGGATGGGGTTCGACCCGGCGAGCGCCTCGGCCCCGTTCGTCGCGACGCTCGTCGACGTCACGGGACTCGTGATCTACTTCTCGGTGGCGCTGGTGATCCTGCGCGGCACCCTCTTGTGAGGGTACCGCGGCTGAAACCGATAGAGCGGCTACGCCTGTGCGCTTTTCGCTCGCGCGGTTCTTCGGTCCGGCCAGTTGCGCCAATCACTGATTGGCGGGATCGGTCTCGGCATCAAAGGCCCATCTGCAGATGACCGCCGAAGCCAGCAGACAGGGGATGGACGCGAGGCCGGCGAGCACGAGCGAGCCGGTGAGGCCGACGTCGAGCGAATGGATGATGAGCCCGATGATGGTCCCGGCAATCGTCAGCATCTTCACAACAAGAAAGAGTGCTGCGGCTATCGTGGCGAAAATGGTCTTGGCGGTGAAAATTCGTTCCATTTGGACATGCCCATGAAGCAGCCGGAGCGGCAGCGGGCTGCCTCTCGACGGCTGAAAGGTTGATGAAATAGGGAGGTCTTAGACGAGCCGAGCCGGCGGGCCGCGGGCCCGCGCTTGGGCCAGCGAGCTGGGCGGCAGGCCGATATCCGAATCGGAGCAGCCCGCGTGAGTGAAGCGAAGCGCCCGGTATTCCTCGGCAGCCTGAATGATTGCAGGCTGTCCGGGCAGGCCCGTCTTGTTCGGTGACCCGCGGAAGGCCTTGGCTTCCGCCAGCGCGAACGTTGGGCGGTGAGCTGCGATTGCTGCTTCGGGCGCACGCTCAATGGAGGAAAGCTGCGGCGCGGTATAAGAGGCGAAGTCGACTCGGCCTGATGGAAGCCAGGCGAGCGCAAGCAGCAGCGCCAGCAGGCGCAGCCCGAGCGCAAACCTGGGTGCCTTGGTCATGATCGACTGCATGTCACTGCTGACTTAGGCGCTATGGGCCGGGCACGCCAGGAAAATTCCTGACCCCTCGACCTTGTCGCTTCGGTCTGCGACCTGCCTGCGGTCATCCCGGAGGCTTGACAATAGACGACGCATGTTCTCTTTATGTTCTTGTTTGCGAAATCTCTAAAACAAAGCTGCGGCTGAAGCACGGAGGGTGAACGGCCGCGATGGAAACGACAGCCACCATCCTCCATGCGGACCTCGATGCCTTCTATGCCTCGGTCGAGCAGTTGCTCGACCCGTCGCTTCGCGGCAAGCCGGTCGCTGTCGGCGGTGGGGTGGTGCTTGCTGCCTCCTACGAGGCCAAGGCGTTCGGGGTACGCGGCGGCATGCCGGGCCGGCGGGCGCGCGAGCTTTGCCCGAAACTGATCTTCGTCGCCGGCCATTTCAAGGAATATCAGCGGCTGGGCGATGCCGCGATCAAGGTGCTCGGCGATTTCACGCCGCTCGTCGACCGAATCTCGATCGACGAGGCGTTCGCCGATGTCATGGGCTGCACGCATCTGTTCGGCACGCCTCCCGAGATCGCCCAGGCGTTTCGGCGCCGCGTTCGCTCGGAGCTCGGCTTGCCCATTTCGGTCGGCGTGGCGCGCACGAAGCACTTGGCGAAGATCGCCTCGCAAGTGGCGAAACCCGATGGCCTGGTGGTGGTCGATCCCGGCCATGAGCTCCCGTTCCTGCACGGTCTGCCGGTCGAGCTGATGTGGGGCGTCGGACCTGTCACCAGGGCGCGGCTTGCCGAGATCGGCGTCACCACGATCGGGCAATTGGCCGAGACGCCCGGATGGTCGCTCGAGCGGCTGCTCGGGCCTGCGGCGGGCGAGAAGCTCTCGGCGCTTGCCTGGAACCGCGACCCCAGGGAGATCAGGACACATCACCGGGCGAAGTCAGCCGGGGCGCAGTCCGCGCTCGGCATGAAGCCGATGAAGGAGAGCGTCATCCGGCCGGCGCTCTTGCATCTCGCGGACAGGATCTGCTCTCGGCTCAGGGCCAAGGCACGGCCCGGCCGGACCGTGACGGTGCGGGTTCGCTTCGCGGACCTGCGCTCGGTCACCCGTTCCGTCACGCTGGACACGCCGATCGCGGCGACGGGGATGCTCGCCGAGGTCGCCGGGGAACTGGTACGGGCGGCACTCGCGGACCACCCTCAGGAGAAAACCATCTCGCTTCTCGCAATCTCGGTGTCGCATCTCGAGGAGCATTGGCAGATGCAGCTCGACCTGCCGCTGGCGCTCGCAGACGAGAAGCGGCGGCCGGGCACCAGGCGAGGCATCGCCCGTTGCGTCGCCGATCGCGCCGTCGACAAGATCCGCGACCGCTTCGGCTGGGAGGCGGTCGGCTATGCCTCGGTCGCGCTCGGCACGTCGCGCTCGGTGCCGGATGCGTTTCGCGAGCTGGCGGAGAAGGAGCTGTGAGGTAGACGCGGCGTCCAGCCTTCGCCTCCAGGCAAACTCTTCTAGGATAGCAACGCGACCTTCCCGCTTGCGACGTCATAGCGGGCGGACACCACCTTCAGTTTTCCGTCCTTGATCGCTCCTGCGATGATGGGGGATGCCTGGCTGAGCAGCGTCGCCTGGTTCTTGGCATTGGCGTCGATGGCGGCGTCAAGGTCGGAGCCCGCTGTGTCCACGGCCGGCCGGATGGGCGCATAAAGGGCGCTGATCTGTCCTGGCACGGCCTTGCCTTCGATGGTTGCCTTGACCGCACCGCAATTGCCGTGCCCCAGCACCATCAGAACCTTGGTGCCCAGCACGGCGACACCATATTCGAGGCTCGCCGTGATCTCGGGCGAGGTGATGTTTCCGGCCACGCGGACGACGAACAGATGGCCGATGCTCTGGTCGAACACCAGTTCCACCGGCACCCGGGAATCGGCACAGGAAAGGACGGCGGCGAAAGGCTCCTGTTTCTCGGCCGTATTGGCCTTGAGGATCGACAGGTCTTCATTGAGGGACTGGAGCTGTCCGCCGACATAGCGCGCATTGCCGTCCATCATCGCCTGGAGCGCCTCTTGTGGTGTCATGGTGGTCTGGGCAAAGGCGGGCCGAGTGGACGAAAGCGTGGCGCCTGCCAGTACGGCGGCGGTGCCGCCGATCGCGCCGCAGAAAAACCTGCGTCGCGTCAGATCGGCGGTTTTCCCATAGCCCGCCGAAATCCTTGAGCAATCGCTGCAACCGCAGGCCGCGGCACCCTCCTGGAAGGCAAATTCTTCAGTCTTCATGTCTTCCTCCCTTTGCGCTCATCGTGTTGGACAGTAGCCAGTTGGATGCTGTTCAGGCGAAATCCGACCGTTGTCGATCCAATCTGCTGCCACGTGCGGAGGGCTGGCAAGGCCCTTTACGTTACGTTACGCGATACTCGCACCCGCTCGGGCGACAGGAATCCTGGAGCGTCGAGGACGGTGTCAGCCTGACTGTCGCGCGGATCGGCATGAACTGACGATCATCGGTGTCGCGGCCGCAAACAGCGCGAACGCGGAGATGACCAGTGATGCGCGGGTACCCCATATGAAACTGTCGTCAGTGCCAATCAGCGAACCGAACAGCGCAACGCCCAAAACGCTGCCGGTTTGCCGGGTTGCGTTCAATACGCCGGCGGCCACGCCGGAACGCGACTTGTCCACGCTGGCAAGCAGGGCCGAAGTGAGGGGCGGCACGAGTAATCCCAGTCCTGCGCCCATGGCGATCATTTGCGCGCAGAGCGCCCAATAGCTGGTGCCCGGCCCCACCCCGAGCATGGCAAGGCATCCGGCTGCCGACAGGCACGCGCCTGTCGCAATGGTTTGCGGCACACCGATGCGCTCGCTGATGCGTGCCGCCAGCAGGTTCACCGGGAGCACGACGCCAACCATGGGCACGAAGGCGAGGCCGGTAGCGAATGGCGAAAGGCCGTTGATCTTCTGAAAGTACAAGCTGAAGACGAAGATCAAGCCGTAGAACGCCACGTTGACAAGCAAGCCTGCGAGCGAGGTCAGCGCGAACATCCGGTGGTTGAAAAGTTCCAGTGGGAGCATTGGTTGACATACGCGCCGCTCCCGCCAGACGAAAAGCAGGCCGCACACCAGAGCTGTAAGGAAACCGGCAATCACGAAGGGGTGACTCCACCCGAGCGCACCCCCTTCGATCATGGCCCCGGCGAGAAAGCCAAGCGCCGCCACGGCAGCGACCTGCCCGGGCAAGTCCATCTCGCGTTGCTGCAAGCGCGTCGTCTCTGTTGCGTAGCGCCAGGTCAGGTAAAGGCCGATCAACCCAATCGGCAAATTTACCAGGAAGATCGAGCGCCAGCCGATGAGCGCAATCAGACCTCCACCGACCAATGGCCAGCGGTCAGTGCCACGCTCGCGCCGGCGGCCCATACTCCGACCGCCCTGCCGCGCCCGCGCTCATCGGAATAGGCGTGGTTGAGCAGCGCAAGCGAGTTCGGCACCAGCATTGCAGCGGCAATGCCCTGAACGTAACGCGCCGCGATGAGAACGATGGCGCTCGGAGCAAGCGCGCAGGCGAGCGATGCCGCCGTGAAAATGGCGAAGCCCGCCATAAATACGCGCTTCGCGCCAATCCGATCTCCGAGAGCACCTGCTGTCAGGATAAAGGCGGCAAAGGCAATGGTGTAGGCGCTGACCACCCACTGCAGCTCCGACACCCCTCCCTCGAGCGCCTTGCCGATCGCGTCGAGCGCTGTGTTCACGATTGTCACGTCGAGCTGAACGACGCCATAACCAAGGCTCATAGCCGCCAAGGTGAGCGATGCTGTAATCGATGATGGGACCGGCACGCCCTGTGCATGAGGCGCAGCCTGCGCCTTCGCGGGCGTTTGTGGCCCGATTGGTGGCTTGAGAGGAGCGTCTTGCACGGCTCATCTCCTTTTGAAGGGCTCATCTCCTTTTGAAGGCCGCATATAGGGCGGCGCTGCCGAGGATGTTTCGTTCCCGATCGAACCGTCCCGAAATGAGAAAGTCAGACGCTGCTGCAGAGAAGGTCGGTTCGGTACTTGGCGCGGCTGGCGGCAAGGCAGGCGTTCGTCGTCATTGCGACGCAGCTGCAGCTAAATCACCTCCGCAACACCGCGCTCAGCACATCCCTCACGCCGATCGCGCCGACGAAGCGCGACTGGTCGTCGAAGAGTGCGACCGGCGCCGTCTGCGAGCGGTGCATGGCGAGCATGACGGTCTTCAGCGAGGTGCCCGGCCGCGCCCAGTAGACGTGCGGATTGTCTTCCGGCAGCTTCTCGACCTCGTCGCAGGAGGCCCAGACGGCCGGCTTGCCGTTGCGCTCGGCAGCCGTCACCAGCCCGTTTCCGTCGATTTGGAAGCGGGTGGTCTTGCGGCGGTCGAGCCAGAGCCAGCCGTCGCCGGCGCTTTCCAGGTCGCGGCGGTCGCGCATGACGTTCCAGGCGGTGAGCACCGAAAGCGGGTTCACATTGGCGATGAAGTCGCGGACATAATCGTTGGCCGGCTTCAGCACGATGTCCTCGGGCGCGCCGCTCTGGACGATGCGGCCACCCTCCATGATGGTGATCGTGTTGCCGATCTTCAGTGCTTCCTCGAGGTCATGGCTGACGAAGATGATCGTCTTCTTCAGCGTCGCCTGAAGCTGCAGGAGCTCGTCCTGCAGCTTGGTGCGGATCAGTGGGTCGAGCGCAGAGAAGGGCTCGTCCATCAGGAGGATCGGCGCCTCGGTTGCGAAGGCGCGCGCCAAGCCCACGCGCTGCTGCATGCCGCCGGAAAGCTCGTGGGCATATTTCTTTGCCCACTGGTCGAGGTGGACGAGCTTCAGCTGCTTGTCGACGCGTGCCCTGCGCTCCGCCTCGGGCATGCCGGCGAGCTCCAGGCCGAAACCGACATTTTCCTCGACCGTCCGCCACGGCAGCAAGCCGAACTGCTGGAAGACCATGGCGACAGTCTTCTGGCGCACGCGGCGCAGCGTCGCCTCGTCGCAGGTGACGACGTCGACCATCTTGCCGTTTTCGCGCACCAAGACCTGGCCGCGGGAAACGATGTTGAGCCTGTTGACTGCGCGCAGCAGCGTCGACTTGCCGGAGCCGGAGAGGCCCATCAGCACCGAAATCTCGCCCTCGTTGACGGTGAGGTTGGCACCGGCGCAGCCGAGCACGTTACCGGTTTTCTCGAGGATTTCTGTGCGCGTGGCGCCGGCGTCCACCATCTTCAGCGCCTCGCCGGCGTCGGGGCCGAAGATGATGTCGACATTCCTGAAATCGACGGCCGCGTTCATTTCACACCTCCCGTGCGGACCCGGCTTATGCGGTCAAGCACGATCGCGAGCACAACGATCGCGAGGCCGGCCTCCAGACCGAGCGGGATGTTGACCGAGTTCAGCGCTCTCACCACCGGTTTCCCAAGGCCGTTGGCGCCGATCAGGGCGGCAATGACGACCATCGACAGGCAGAGCATGATGCATTGGGTGAGCCCCGCCATGATGGTGGGGAGCGCGGACGGAAGCTCGACCTTCCAGAGCAGCTGGCGCTTGGTGGCGCCGAAGGCGGAGCCGGCCTCCAGCATGGATTTCGGCACGGTGGTGATGCCGAGATAGGTGAGCCGGATCGGGGCGGGTGCGGCAAAGATGATGGTGACGATGAGGCCCGGCGCGAGGCCGAGCCCGAACAGGATGAGCACCGGAATCAGGTAGACGAAAGTGGGCATCGTCTGCATCAGGTCGAGGATGGGCTGCAGTACGCGCCAGACCCGCTCGTTGTGGGCAGCCCAGATGCCGATCGGCACGCCGATCGCCATCGAAGCGGCGGCGGAGGCGACGACCAGCACAAGCGTCTCGACGGTCTCCTTCCAGAGGTTCTGGTTGATGATGAAGAGCAGGCCGACAAGGACCCCCAGCGCAAGCTTCCAGGATCGCTGCAGCCACCAGGCGAGCGCGGCGATCAGCACGGCCAATACGACCGCCGGGACCATCAACAGGAGGCCGATGAGCCCGTTGAGGAACCAGGTCAGGCCGTGCGCGATCGAATTGAAGAACCACTCGAAATTGGTCGTCAGGAAATCGAAGAAGGCCTTGCCCCATCGGCCGATGGGGATCTTGAAGCTGGCGATAAATGCCGAGACCGGATCCATGGCGCCCCTCCTGCGCTTACGAAAACGGCGGCCGTCCGCTCAGGGTGGCCGCCGCCTTGTTTTTGTCTTATCGAGTGACCGGAATCACAGCCCCAACGCCGACTTTACCGCAGCCGAAGCGTCGCCTCCGTCGAAGGTGGTGACGCCGGCAAGCCATGGCGTCAGCGCGTCAGGGTTCTTCTTCAGCCATGCAGTCGCCGCGGCTTTCGGCTCGGCGCTGTTGTCGAGGATGTCGCCCATGATCTCATTCTCCATCTTGAGCGAGAAGACGAGGTTCTTCAAGAACTTCCCGACGTTGGGGCATTCGGTGGCGTAGCCGGCGCGCACGTTGGTGTAGACGGTGGCGCCACCATAGTTCGGACCGAACACGTCATCGCCGCCCTCGAGATACTTCATGTCGATCTTGGTGTTCATCGGATGGGGCTCCCAGCCGAGGAAGACGACATCCTGCTTGCCCGGCACGGCTTTCTGCACCGCGGCCAGCATGCCGGCTTCTGAGCTCTCGACCAGCTCGAAGCTGCCGAGGTCGAACTTGTTTTTTGAGATCATGTCGAGGATCAGACGATTGCCGTCATTACCGGCCTCGATACCGTAGATCTTGCCGTCCAGCTTGTCTTTGAATTTGGCGATGTCCTGAAAACTCTTCAGTCCCTCGTCATAGGTGTAACTGGGCACGGCGAGCGTGTATTTCGCGCCTTCGAGATTGGCGCCCAGGACCTCTACCGATTTGTCGTCGACATAGGGCTTGCGGTCTCCTTCCATGGTCGGCATCCAATTGCCGAGGAAGACGTCGATATCCTTGTTCTTGAGCGACGTATACGTGACGGGCACCGAGAGGACCTGAACGTCCGGCGTGTAACCGAGCGCTTCGAGGATGACGGACGCAGTGCCGGTGGTCGCGGCGATGTCGGTCCAGCCGACATCGGCGAAATGCACCGCCTTGCAAGTTTCGGGCTCGGCGGCCAAAGCGGCGCCCGAGGAAAGGATTGCCGCCAAGCCCAAGGCAGAGGCGGTGAATTTCACGCGAAGCATCTGATTTCTCCCATTGTCCCGATATGCGTTGCCGCGCCCGCGGGCCGTCCCCGCATCTCACGCCAGCCAAACATCATTTTGGGGCCGATTCAAGCGGCAGATCCCGGCCGCAACGCGACGCAGGCTTTCCCTGAAGCGACATCGGCAGTGGGGCCGGGTACTCCGGCAGGCTTTTTTTCGGGGACGGTCTGGGACGTAGACTCCCGATCGGCCCGGCATTTCGCCTATAGGGTGGCGATGGCCAAGCTCTACTTCCACTACGCAACCATGAACGCCGGCAAGACGACCATGCTGCTTCAGGCGTCCTACAACTATCGCGAGCGCGGCATGACGACCATGCTGTTCGTGGCCGGCCATTACCGGAAGGGCGACCGCGGCTATATCGAATCGCGTATCGGGCTGGAGTCGGAGGCCGAGATGTTCCGAGACGGCGACGACCTCTTCGCTCGCATCGCGGAGCATCACAAGCATCTGACGGTGCATTGCGTTTTCGTCGACGAGGCCCAGTTCCTTGGGGAGGAGCAGGTGTGGCAGCTTGCCCGCGTCACCGACCGGCTCAACATCCCGGTCATGTGCTACGGGCTGAGGACCGATTTCCAGGGCAAGCTGTTTTCCGGCTCGCAGGCGCTGCTCGCGATCGCCGACGAACTGCGCGAGGTGCGCACGATCTGCCGCTGCGGCCGCAAGGCGACGATGGTCGTCAGGCTCGGTCAGGACGGCAAGGTCGCCAGGCAAGGCGAGCAAGTGGCGATCGGCAAGGCCGCCTATGTCTCGCTCTGCCGCCGTCACTGGGAGGAGGAGATGGGCCGCTTGCCTCCGGAGGACCTGGTGGGATTCGCGAATGGCTGAGCGGATAGGGCGACAGGGCAGCAAGGGGGTTGGAGGAGGCCCTTGGGGAACATCCAATTTTCCCCCATTGCCGTACTGCCCTACAGCCTTTCATCTGGGGCGCGCCGAGTAGACGCCTGCGGCCGCACCCAGCGCAATTCGCGGCGATCCGGTAGCGAAAAACGCCGGAACCAAGGGCATGGCAACCCGTTATTTTCTTGCGCCTTTCATTCCCTGTATGCCCCACATATATTCTTTCGACTTCATCTTGCCGCCTGCGGAGGAGCTCATGGCGACACTTCAGAACTTCGATTCCGAAATCGAG
Source organism: Mesorhizobium sp. BAC0120 (assembly GCF_033542235.1). Lineage (NCBI taxonomy): Bacteria > Pseudomonadati > Pseudomonadota > Alphaproteobacteria > Hyphomicrobiales > Phyllobacteriaceae > Mesorhizobium > Mesorhizobium sp. BAC0120. The sequence goes on from NZ_JAWRCU010000004.1 coordinate 85,948, forward strand.
AAGACCAAGAAAGTCGTCGAGGAGATGCGCTCCAGGATCGACCAGTCCGGGACGGCCCTGGAGACGCTCGCCAAGGCCGACCAGCGGATCGGCGATACCGATTTCGACATCGAGAACGCCCGTATCGAGGACGTGATCAGGCAGCAGAAGGTGATGGAAGCAAACATCGCCGACCTGATCATCGGGCTCGAGGACGCGACCAACGTGTTCGGCACCGAGTTCGAGAGCATGAAGAGCTACACGGGTTGGGAGAGCTTCGTCGGCATCTTCTCGGAGGAGAGCAAGCAGAGGATGCGCACTGACCGCGTGCGCAACATGTCGCTTGCCGGCAATTTGCAGGAGCTGCTCACCAAGTCGGACACGATCGTGGGCATACTGAAGGCGCAGAAGCAGATCCTCGGCGACCGCTACAAGACGTCCGAGGCAAGCCTCTCCCAGGTGATCGAGCGGCGCAAGGCGACGATGGCGGACCTCACGGGCGTGCAGAAGCGCATCGAGGAGCTGAACCCTCTGCTCTTGGATATCGAGAACAGAATAGCGGCTTCCACCAGCCAGACCGAGCGCACCGAGCTCGAAGGCCAGCGCTCGAAGCTTGCCACCGAATACAACGAGAAACAGGCGAAGGAGCAGGAGCTGCTTGCCGCCAGCCAGACGCTGGAGCGCTACACCTCGATGTTCCAGACTTTCGTGGACTCCCTCAACAACCAGATCGCGGCGCAGAACACCCTGATCAACAAGCTCACCATCGATACCGAGCAGCGGATCGTTCTCTACAAGGCGCTGGAGGACTCATTGAAGACGGCCGCACAGCAGGATGTCGCGCACAAGATCAACACGCTTGGCTCGAAGGTCGATACCACCGCCGAGGAGACCATGGCCGGCATCGGCGCGGCCGCGCAGAAGCACATCGGCGACCTGCTCGAGCTGCATGAGAAGAACATGGTGGCCTCCGCGGATATCCAACGCCGCAAGAAGTTCGCCGACGATGCGTTTGCCCGCCGCTTCGCGGAAGTCATGCGCAAGCACAATGCGGCGGATTACGTGCAGCAGTAAGCTACTGACGGCAAGCGTTGAGTTTTTTCGCGCCCCCCTCTGTCCTGCCGGACATCTCCCCCACAAGGGGGGAGATTGGCTGCCATCTAGGGCTTCGCCAATCTCCAAACGTTGGCGATTGGCGAAATCAATGCGGCCGTCCGATCTCCCCCCTTGTGGGGGAGATGTCCGGCAGGACAGAGGGGGGCAACGTAGGGCGCCTACTTCGGAGTGCCTGCGAATGAGTGCCGACACCAACCCCGCCGAACAATATTTCTCCACGATCGCGGCAGCACTTGCCGGGCTTGAGATTTTCATGCGCGACGATCGCTCGCCGCTCTACAATCAGGGCATCGCTGCCGGGATCGTCGCCGGCTATATCGGCAGGCTCGAGAACTCCTTCTCCTGCTGGCGTAACCGTCTGGGATTTGCCGAAACCTTCAAGATCTCGCGTGCCGAGAGCGGGTTTCCCGTCTTCCAGAACCTGCTGGAGCTGGAGAATGATCGGCGCCAGGCGAACCAGCGGCTTGCCTCGATCCCCGAGCCGAACGAGTTGCGCAACGAGATGGCGGACTTCATCCTGCGCCATAAAGAGTTTCCCGCTGCGCTGCAGAAGCAAATGGCAGAGCGGCTCTATCTCGAGGCCGTCAAGGATGGGGCCATCTTCAGCCCGTTCGTGCTTGCAGAGACCGCCAAGGTTTCGGTGAACCCGAAGACCTTCCGGCCCTATTATCTGGTTCATTGGGCAAGCTTCGACGGGACGGCCAACCTGCCGCTGATCTACATGGCGACGGTGGAGGATTCGTCGGAAGCCATGGTGAACCAGCTTGTCCGGCAGGACGGCAAGCTGAACGAGCAGATCCGCATACCGCTGCCCGTGGACGGTCTGCTCAACCCCGAACTCGCCCATCGCTTCGATGATTTCACCGAGATGAACTCGGCCTATTCGCTTTCGCCGACCACGATCGCTACCAATCTCGACAAGGATTTCGAGACGCTGCACCCCAAGCAGCTGCGCCGCGTGGTGCTGGGACCGTTCTATTCTGCCGGTATCACGGAGAACAACTCGGTGGTGACGGAGGTGCTTTCCAAGGTGAGGCGGCCCGCAAACGCCTGGCTGCTCACCTGGACGATCCAGGAGGTGTTCTCCAAATCCGAGAAGCCCGGCCACCGAGGCCTGTGGTCGAGCGAAAAGGCGACGCAGGAGTTCTACATCAACACAGACGACCTCGAAGCCGCCCGGCAGGGCGTGTCGAGCTACGAGAAGCACGCTCTCATCCCGCACGAGGCCTATCAGGCGCTCTATGCGTCGGGCGAAACTGAGAAGGTGTTCGACGGCTACAAGGTGCACATCCTGTCCAAGGGGCAGGTGATCAACGACGTTTGACAAGGACGTTTGACAAGGGGGTTGTGGTATGGACACCGGGCTCACCACGATCGACGAAGCCGATATCGAAAAGCACCGCGCCATCGCGCAGAGCATGATCACGCGGCTCGTCGTGCTGGAGGGGCCTGCAAGCCAGTCCGGCACTGCACTTGCCGGAACAGGACGGCGGTTCGTGCCCACGGTCTCGACCGGCTCGGTGCGCAGGACCCATGAGGTAGAGCTTGCCAAGACCGTAGCCGCGATCCGTCCGGACGACCCGCTGATGGGGATCGCCCAGCACACGCTTCTCTATCGAGCGCGGCGCGGGCTGCAAGTGGCGCTGGCGATCGCCGCCATCTTCGCCGAGGGCACCGATCTCGAAAGCCTGCAGGCCAAGAACGCACGCGCGCCGCTCGAGGGCGACGAAGCCGCCAAGTTCAAGCAGCTTCTGTCGGCGGCCGCTTACATTTCTGCTTTCAGCTTCGCATCCTATCTGCTGCAGCTCGTCGACAGCGAAGGCGAGCCGCCCAACGACATCGACGAACCGGACTTCCTGTTCGATACCGCGCAGGACGCGGTGAAGTCGCTCGTGGCCGGGCTCGACCGGGCCCTGCTTGGAGCCAAGGATGACATCGACCTCACGACACGGGCACGCGCTTTCGCGCGGCTGGCGATCGACGGGCTGCTCCAGCGCAAAAGCCGCTTCGACGGGATCGGCAGTTTCGAAAGCGCGCATATCAGGATCGACAGGGACGACTTCACGATAGACGGCTTCGACGTCGCGCCGGGCGGGAAGACGAAGCCGCTGGTGATGAGTTTCAAGAAACCGCAAGAGGTGGTCGGCAACCATATCGCCAAATACCAGTCGGTGAAGCTTGCCAAGATGCTGATGGCTTATGATTTCCAGCGCGAGCTGAACCCGTTCGTGGAGCTCGGCGGCTTCCTCTTCACCTTCATCGGCGACGGCGCACCCGGCACCGGCAAGACGACGCTGATCCAGATGATCGCGGGTTTGGTCAACGACTACTGCCAGGTGGCCGGCTACCCGTTTCACTACGAGAATTTCGGGGTTGACCAGATCTCGTCCTACCAGGGCAAGTCCGGCCAGAACTGCCGGCAATTCATCAACAACGTCCTCAATCCGCGCGCGATCGGCTTCGGCACCATCGACGATATCGATCAGGTTGCGGCGAGGCGCTCGGACGACCGTGCCTCGGCCGGCCAGCAGGAGATCACCGGCGTCCTGATGGACGCGTTCGGGGGCGCCGGAACGGTCGTGCGCGGCAACTCCAGCTTTGGCATGTTCTCCAACTATCCGGAAAATGTCGATGATGCGCTGAGACAAAGAGCCGGCGCGCGCTGGCTGGTCGACGGGCCACAGACGCTCGAAGATTATGTCGACATCTTCGTGCTGCTCGCAGGCGCCAACCACAAGATACCGCTCGGGGACCACAAGCTCTATGCCGCGCAGGAGATCAAGCGCGCCGTGGCGGAAGCCTATGAGGAGCACGCGAAGCCCAAGGAGGAGGGCATGCAGAGGGTTTATGAGCGCTTCCTGAATGAGCAGGGCGAGCCGAAGACCATGGCCGATGTTGGCGCCTATCTGCACATGATCAAGGAGGCCGAGCCGCGCTTCACCGGCCGCGCCATCAAGAACGTCACCGACGCCATCAAGATGCGCGCGATGGACATCGAACTCCCGGACGAATGGTTCGAGAAGCCCGAGAATTTCATGGCAAAGAGCTACGACGAGAAGAAGGCCATGATCGAGGAGCTGCGCGGGCCGTTCTCGATGGCCATGGTGATGCAGGAGATCAACCGTTACGCCGACAGCGAGTTCCGCTACTCCGACCGGGCGGATGGTGCGGCGATGCAGAAGATGGTGCGTGATGCGAGGCTGAGGGAGCGGGCGGCGCGGGAAATCGAGGGGATGAAGGCGAGGGGGGAGTGGGGTTAGCTCTCTTCTCCCCGTTTACGGGGAGAAGGTGCCGGCAGGCGGATGAGGGGCAGCGCGATGCGTGGAGGTAATGCGAAAAGGACGGGGCGAGCTCGTGAGTTGCGAAGGCTCGAAAACGAGGCGGAGGAACGACTGTGGTCCGATCTGCGCGGCCGGCGTCTCAACGGATATAAATTCGTTCGGCAGTTGCCGATAGGGCCGTATTTTGCCGATTTCGCATGCCGTGAGGCCAATCTGGTTGTTGAAGTGGATGGATCGCAACATGTCGGAAGCAAACGTGATCTCATCAGAGACGGGACGATGAGCGGAAATGGATGGTCGGTGCTTCGGTTCTGGCACACGGACATTCTTCAGGAACGGGACAGCGTTCTGGAGACTATCGTGGCGGCCCTCGATGGCCGTCTGACGAAAAAGATGATCGCAACGGACGTCAAATTCATGCCTTCAAGAGTGGTCGAGGAATAATGGCAAGCGTTGGCGCCGCCCCTCATCCGCCCTTCGGGCACCTTCTCCCCGTGAACGGGGAAAAGGAAAGGTAGAGCTATGAACCTCCTGCGCGACAACGCGCTGATCTACGGTCGGCTGCTGACCATCACCGAGCCGCATCTGATCGAGCGCTACAACAAGGCGCTCGTCGCCTTCGGGCTGCAGCCGACCAGGCTCGCCTCCTTCGGTATCGACCGCACCGGTTTCTCGCCCGAGATCGCGGAGGAGCTCGGCGATTACCAGTATCTCGATCCCAACGAGGTGAACCGGCGCTTCATCATCCTGACCCCGGACCAGGTCGATCTGCCGGTCGTGCATACCGCGTTCTCCAACACCGGCAAGCTGCTCTACGAGTTCTTCACGAGCAACAGCCGGGCAATAGATGCGCTCACCATCAAGGACGTGATCTATGGCGAGATCGAGGATTCAGTCGCCAAGGTCGAGGACATCGAGGACCTGCTCACCATCAACCAGGTCGAGTTCCGGGTGCTCTCGGCCGAGGACGTGCTCGGCAAGGCCGCCGAGCTTGCGACGCTGACCGATCGCCTGAAGCGCGAGCCCGACGCCTGGCGCGACGACGAGATGCTTCAGCGCATGGTGGTGCTTGCGAAAGTCTGCGGCGACATACGCGAGAACGCGCTGGTGCCGGACCAGGTGATCTTCCGTCACAACGCTTTCTGGACCAGCCATTTCGGCGGCACCTATGTTTTCGTCGATCGCGACGTGACGACCGTGGTCGCCGACCCGTCCGCGCCCGGCTTCCGGCGCTCACGGCCGTGGCAGGTAAGCTATATCGCAGCCAGCGATACGGAGCGCGTGTTCCGCTTCCTCGCCGAGACAGGCCGCATCGAACTGCCGCGGGCTTCATGGCTCGAAAGGTCGGGCTATCTCGAGCATCGCGCCGAGATGACGATCCGCGCACTGATCCGCGACAACGACCCCGGCGCCGACCTCACCGGGGCGGACAAGGTGTGGCTGCAGACCTGGATCGCGCGCCATGCCGACCTGATCACTGAGGATGGCGTCTTCCCCTTCCTCAATGCCACCAAGCGGGAAGTCGCGCAGACCGGCCGCGTCGAACTGGACGAGATTTCGCCGCAACACCGCTTCCTGATCGTGCGCGCCAGGCCGGACCATCCGGACGCGTGGCTGACGAACCGGCTTATTTCGGATTTCGTGCCATCCGACTTCGTGTCGCGCTACGTGTTCAACAAGCAGACCTTCTACAAGGAATATGAAGGCTGCAGCGAAGCGTGGCGGCGGCAGGTTGTGGCCGTTTTGAAATCCACTTATCTGAAGGACAAGGCTGCGTTTCGCGCCCGCCTCTATGGGCTCACGGATTGAACCAAGGCCGGCAAGCAGATGAAGGCAAAGCTCAAGGGATGGGAAGTCGATGCTTGATCCGATCGTGAATTTCTTCACCTGGGCCTTCCAGATGATCGGTCGCGGCATCGGCTTCCTCGTCGGGATCCTCCTGTGGCCGTTCATGTGGGCCGGCCGCTGGTACACGAAACGCGGCTGGATCCTGAAGAGCATCCTCGGCGCCGCGGTCGTCGTACTGATCGGGCTCTACGGCTATTTCTTCTGGACCACGCAGGTGTGGACCAACTTCAACCCCGACTATCCCGACGCCTATAAATTCGAGTCACGCGGGGTATCGGCCGGCGAGCAGCTGAATGCCGGCGCGGCCTCGAGCACGGCCAAGACCTGCGGACGCTCCGGCATCGCCGACGTGGCGGCCGACCTGACGGACTTCAACGTCAACCAGAACCCCTGGGTGTCGTCGATGATCCTCTACAAGCTCGGCTTCTTCGGCCTCGACTGGGACAAGACGCCATTCTTCGATAACAAGGCCTCGTTTCAGCGCGGCATCAACCAGGCGGTACGCCGCACGTTGACCGAGCTCGCCGACAATCTCGGCCGCGTTCGCGGCACCTCGCAGATCGACAACAACTTGCAGAGCGCCCGCGGCAACATCCAGTTCGACGAGGAAACCTGGTATTTCGGCTTCAACCCGTTCGGTCCCAAGACGCCAACCCCGAGCTACTACCGGTCGGCCATCAAGGACCTGCGCACCTTCAACAATCAGCTGCAGGCATGCAACACCGTCTTCGACGCGCGTGCCGACAATTTGATCCAGTATCTCGACCGGGTGGCGAGTGACCTGGGCTCGACCACGGCCATCCTGAAGGATCGCGCCGAGAACCACAGCAGCGGCTGGTTCGACATGCGCGCGGACGATCGCTTCTGGTTCGCCTATGGCCAGCTCTACGGCTATTACGGGCTGATGTCGGCTGCCCGCGCCGACTTCGAGCAGGTCATCACGGAGCGGCACCTCGAGAACTTGTGGCAGACGATGGAAGATCAGTTCAAGTCGGCGCTGCGCATCCAGCCGGTCATCGTCTCGAATGGAAGCGAAGGCGGCTGGATCATGCCGAGCCACCTCACCACGATCGGCTTCTACATCCTGAGGGTCCGGACGAACATGGTCGACATCAGCAACGTGTTGTCGAGATAGTGAATGGTGAATAGTGAATAGGGAACGGGCGATCGCCTCTCCAGGTTCTGCCTCTATTCACCATTTCACCATTCACCACTCACTCGCTTCAGCGTCGCAATTCGTGCATTGCGCGCCTGTTTTAAGACGGCGCCAATTTGACCGCTCGGGCTCTATGCGCGCCGGGAGGAGCGGCTGGCCGCTGCTTCAATTGCGACATTCCAGTTCTCGTCTTCCAGTTTGGGGAGCCCTCATGGCCGAAGTGAAATCCGACATCGAGATCGCGCGCGCGGCGAAGAAGAAGCCGATCATGGAAATTGGCGCCAAGCTCGGCATCCCGCCTGAGCACATGCTGCCATATGGCCACGACAAGGCGAAGATCACAGCCGACTTCATCGCCTCCAAGAGGAACGGCAAGGATGGCAGGCTGATCCTGGTGACGGCGATCAACCCGACCCCGGCGGGGGAGGGCAAGACAACGACCACGGTCGGCCTGGGCGACGGGCTCAACCGCATCGGCAAGAAGGCGGTCGTCTGCATCCGTGAGGCGTCCCTCGGTCCCAATTTCGGGATGAAGGGCGGTGCGGCCGGCGGCGGCATGGCTCAAGTCGTTCCGATGGAGGACATGAACCTCCATTTCACTGGCGACTTCCACGCCATCACCACGGCCCACAATTTGCTGTCGGCGCTCATCGACAACCACATCTACTGGGGCAACGAGCTTGGCATCGACACGCGACGGGTCACCTGGCGTCGTGTGATGGACATGAACGACCGGGCGTTGCGCCAGATTGTCTGCTCTCTGGGCGGCGTCGCCAATGGCTTTCCGCGCGAGGCCGGCTTCGATATCACCGTCGCCTCCGAAGTGATGGCTATCCTGTGCCTGGCGACGGATCTCAAAGACCTGCAGAAGCGGCTCGGCGACATCATCGTCGCCTACCGGCGCGACAAGAGCGCGGTCTACGCGCGCGACCTCAAGGCCGACGGTGCGATGGCGGTGCTCTTGAAGGATGCCATGCAGCCGAACCTCGTGCAGACGCTGGAAAACAACCCGGCCTTCGTGCATGGCGGGCCATTCGCCAACATTGCGCATGGCTGCAATTCGGTGATGGCGACGACGACCGCCCTCAAGCTTGGCGACTATGTGGTGACCGAAGCCGGCTTCGGCGCGGATCTTGGGGCAGAGAAGTTCTTCGACATCAAGTGCCGCAAGGCCGGTCTGAAGCCGGCGGCTGCCGTCATCGTCGCGACCGTCCGCGCCTTGAAGATGAATGGCGGGGTGAAGAAGGAGGATCTCGGCCAGGAGAATGTCGGGGCGGTCAAGAAAGGTTGCGCCAATCTGGGCCGGCATATCGAGAACGTCCGCCAGTTCGGCGTGCCGGCAGTGGTCGCCATCAACCATTTCCATTCGGATACCGACGCCGAGATCCGGGCGATGAAGGATTTTGTTGCCTCAATGGGCGAGGAAGCGATCGTATGCCGACATTGGGCACAGGGTTCGGCCGGCATCGAGGAGCTCGCGCACAAGGTCGTTGCCCTCGCAGAGAGTGGCGCGTCTCAGTTCGCACCTCTCTATGCTGAGGAGATGCCGCTCTTCGACAAGATCAATACGATCGTGAAGCGCATCTACCGCGGCTCGGAGGCAATCGCCGACAAGGCAGTGCGCGACCAGCTGCATCAATGGGAGACAGCGGGTTACGGCCACTTGCCGGTCTGCATGGCCAAGACCCAGTATTCGTTCACCACCGACCCGAACGTGCGCGGCGCGCCGACCGACCATGTCGTGCCGGTGCGTGAGGTAAGGCTTGCTGCGGGCGCCGGTTTCGTCGTGGCGATCTGCGGCGAGATCATGACGATGCCGGGGCTGCCCAAGTCGCCGTCATCCGAAAAGATATTCCTCAACGAGCAGGGTTATATCGAAGGCCTGTTCTGACGGGCTGCGCGGACGACCGGAAGGAAGTCCGCGCTGCAGAGGTCTGCCTCGACCCAAAAATCAGAACGCTCGAAATGACTCAAGCGGCCGAAGGCCCGGGGTCGTCAGGAACGGGCTTCTCGAAGGGATCGTCCGCGACAATGGCGCTCGGCAGGGCGTCGGCGTCATAGACCAGTCGCGGGCGCCGGCCACGGCTGCGCTCATGCGCCAGCGTCCGGCTGGCTGCCTCGGGTTGGAACAACACCTGCTCGACACTTAGCATCTCGGTTTCGCCATCGACCGTCGTCACCGTGATCGACTGGCCTTCGGCCAGGCCAAGGAGCGCCAGGCCGCGCAGCGTAGTGAGTGGAAGCACAAAACCGACCAGGCCATTGAGCCGGCTTTGGCTTACGATCCTGGTCTCGGGTGCGGCATTGCCGACACGGTAGCTGACACGGCTGTTGAGCGTGACGATCCCTGCCGGGACGTCCTCGCGGAATATGACGGTGGCGTGGTCGAGCTTGCGGCGGATCAGCTGCGTCAGCGCAGCCTCCTGCCCGCGATCGAGCATGACCTCGAGTATCGTGAAGTCCTTCGTCGTGAGAAGGCAGCGTTCGTTTTCCAGCATGTCGGTCTCCAGCGACAGGCCTCATCGCGGCCGTCGGTTGCAGTCTCGTGGCGTTGCAGCCCCTGCGACGGTGATGCCGAAGGCATTCCGTCACAGGGGCAGCGATCCTGCGATGAGACTTCCTGCATGGAGAACGAGCCGGCTCACGGCAGCACGGCCTCGGGGGAATGCACGGCAAGGACGGTCAGCTCGTGGCTGCGGCCGTCCCGGGCCGTCCAGGCCATCGACTGGCCGGGGGAGAGGCCGATCAACGCCACGCCGACAGGCGTGGCGACCGAGATGCGGGCCTGGTCGATATCCGCGTTGCCCGGGTAAACGAGCGTGACAGTGCGGGGCTCGTCGCCGTCCGGCTGATAGGTAACGACGGAGCCCATCCGCACGACGTTCCCGGCGACAGCATCATCCGTAACGACGCGGGCACGTTCGAGCTCGCCGAACATGGTGTCGGAGAGCTCCGGGTTACGCTCGGCCAAGGCCGCAGCCAAAGCCAGCAGGCGGGCGCTCTCGGTTTTCGCAATGGTGATTTGCGGCTTACGCCGTATTTTCGTGGTCATAGGTATATTCCTGTCAATGCATGACGCCCTCCCTTGGAGGGATCGCCTTGCTCGAAATGTGGGGAAATTGGCGCGCTATTTGGGGACTTGGCCCCGCTCGACTTTTGCCTGTGTGCACCCGCGGCCCGGGCGCGCGCAGCACCGAGCCGGGGTCAGGATCCCGCGATGGGACAAACCCGGAACAGAATGTATTCGATGGAACGACGCTGTGCCATTGCTCGAAGGTGGGTTACCCGGAGACGGAAGTCAAGCTGTGGTGCGTCGTACGTTTTCGGCGTGCTGCTGGCGCATCGGGACGAAAAGCTGCACAGCGGTTTCCGGAACGATCCGATGCGTAACAAAAAGGTAGATCGGCCTGGCGATCCAGCTTGAATCTAGGCCGCACTGGTGAGTGGCACCCAGATCTCGCACAGGCCAAATATCAGCCGGAACATATTTTTCAAAGAGCAGTTTCATAGACGAGGGACACTTCAGAAGATCGAGGAGTCTATTATGAAACATATCTTGCTCAGAACAACGATGGCGCTTGCTCTCAGTGTGGCGGGGGGAGCTGCTTTGGCGCAAACGCAGCAGCCGAACGCGGGAACCGATCAGTCTACCGGTGCCACCATGCCCAAGGCCGAAGGCCAGACGGGCGAATCCATGATGCCCAAGAAGAAGCGTGCCGGTGACACCACTGCGCCAAAGACCGAGGGCCAGGCCGGCGACACCACATCGCCTAAGACCGAGGGTCAGGCGGGGAACAACATGGCGCCCAAGACCGAGGGTCAGGCCAGCGAAACCACAACGCCGAAGACGGAGGGCCAGGCGGGCAACAACATGGCGCCCAAGACACAGGGGCAGGCTAGTGAGAGTACGACGCCCAAGACAGAAGGCCAGGCTCAGGCTCCCGCTACCAACAATGAAACAACCGGCGCCATCGGCAAGGTCAACGTGACGGCCCAACAGAAAACGGAAATCAGACACATAATCACGCAGACGAAGGTGGAACCCGCCCACGTCGATTTCGATGTTACGGTCGGTGCCACTGTTCCGCACACGGTGAAAATCCATCGTCTTCCGCAGCGCATCGTGAAGCTTGTGCCTGCGTATGAGAGCTACGAGTACTTCGTCCTCGCGGATGGCAGGATCGTAATCGTCGACCCGGACTCGCTGAAGGTCGTCGCGGTCCTGGAGGCGTAACTGCCAGCTGACGATCAGGACAGGCCGCCGCGAAGGCGGCCTGCCATCGGCTTGTTGCAAGCCTTTGGCGAGGGCCGGATGAATGCGGGCGAGATCATTCACACTGCCCTTGCTGGGCAGCACGAACCCGTCCGAAAGCCTGCAATTCGCTGACCTTCGGTTTCCCTAAAACTTCTGCCCGAGCTTGCTCAGTGCCCCTTTGCAGGTCCCCGACAGGGATGACGCGTGCGATACGAGGCACTGCACGGCGCGCCCTTGACCGGGCGCGACACCGCTGCACCTCTGCCTGTAATCGGTGCCGCATGCCCTGCGCATAAGAGCGATTTCCTGGCCAGGCTTAAGGACGACGATCACCGGGCCTTTTGCGGCCGGCGACGTGGGTTTGGGTGCTGCGGCGGCCGCCGGGGCCGGTGCAGCAGGTGCGGTGGCGTCCTTGGGAGCTGCCGTCGATGTGCTGCCGGTGGCGGCTTGGACGGCCTGCTGGCAGGACTGCGAAAGCTTTGCAAGATTTTTCTCGAGACATTGGAGGGCCGCCGACCCGCCGGTCGGAACGCTTGCGCAATAGCTGCGGTAGTCGCTCTGGCATGACGAGCGTATCGCTTGCTGCTGCGCCTGCGTCGGAGCGGCCTGGAGGGCCGAAATGCCGAGGCAAAGTGCAACGGGCGCGACCGCCAGCATCGGCCAAAAGGCATGCAGGGTCTTCATCATCTCCTCCTTTGAAGCCGCAATTTCTGCTATTCGGAAGAACTGCGCTCGCAAATGCCCTGAATATGGGAGGCACGGCGCGCTCCATGACCAATTCGGCGTCGCAGCGGCAGCGCTATTTTAGAATAAGCTCATTTAAGTCGAGGCGCCAGAGCTCAGCAGTTCGCTCACTCCCAGCGAACGCTACCCCCTGGTGTGCAACGCAAGATCCATTGAGATTGCGCAAAGCCAGCTTCACATGGAAAGCAGCAATCCTTTCGCCGGAGAAGAACCATGCATATTGATCGCCGCTTTCGGGAACTTGTCGGCACTGAGCTGCCGATCGTGCTTGCGCCGATGGCCGGGCCCGGGACGCCGGAGCTTGCCATAGCGGTCGCGGAGGCGGGCGGGCTCGGTTCCCTGCCTTGCGCCATGCTTGGCGACGACCAGATCCGGGCAGGCCTTGGCATCATCAGGCAACGAACCTCGCGGCCGATCAACCTCAATTTCTTCTGTCACAAGCCCGCCCGGCCCGATGCGACCCGCGAGGCCGAATGGCGGCGTTTGCTCGAGCCCTATTACATCGAGCTCGGGCTCGACACCAAGGCCGAAGCGCCCAGCTCGAACCGCAAGAGTTTCGACAGCGAGCTCTGTTCGCTCGTCGAAGAGCTCAGGCCGGAGATCGTGAGCTTCCATTTCGGCCTGCCCGAGGAGGCACTGCTTGGGAGGGTGAAGGCAGCCGGCGCCAAGGTGATATCCTCGGCGACAACGGTCGCGGAAGCAAAATGGCTGGAAAGCAGGGGCTGCGATGCCATCATCGCTCAAGGTGCCGAAGCAGGCGGCCATCGCGGCATGTTCCTCACGAGCGAGATCGACACACAGTCGGGGACCATGGCGCTCGTCCCGCAGGTCGTCGATGCGGTGTCGGTGCCGGTTATCGCCGCGGGCGGCATCGCCGACAGCCGCGGCATCGTCGCGGCGCTGGCGCTCGGCGCCTCGGCGGTGCAGATCGGAACTGCCTATCTATTTTGCCCTGAGGCCAAGGTGCCGCCAGTCCATCAGGCGGCACTGAGAAACGAAGCAGCCGATAACACGGCTCTGACCAACATCTTCACCGGCCGGCCCGCGCGCGGCATCGTCAACCGACTGATGCGGGAGCTCGGCCCGATGTCCCGCAAGGCACCGGAGTTTCCGCTGGCGGGCGGGCCCCTCTCGCCTTTGCGCGCAGCAAGCGAGCCGAACGGCTCAGGGGATTTCATGTCGCTATGGTCGGGCCAGGGCGCACCGCTGGCGGTCGAGCTGCCAGCGGGCGAACTGACCCGGAAGCTGTGGGCCGAAGCGATGGGACAGCTCGGACCGGAATAGGCGCTGATCGTCGGGCGGTGTCGCCGCCCACGGAACCGCTGCAGCCGAACAGGGTTGTTGCGCAATGGACGACAAAATGGCCGGCAATACCGGCGGGAGCTCGAAAGGAACGCCGACCGGCTTCTCGCTTATCGAGCCGATGGAGGCTCGGCTGGTCGACGCTCTCCCCGAAGGGCCGGGCTGGCAGTTCGAGCCGAAATGGGACGGCTTTCGCTGCGTCGCCTACCGCTCGGGGGACATGGTCGATATGCGCGCCAAATCCGGGAAACCGCTTGGGCGGTACTTCCCGGAGATGCTGGACGCGATCCGATCGCTGCCAGGCAGCGATTTCATCGTCGACGGTGAGCTGGTAATCCCGCAGGGCGATACGCTGTCGTTCGATGCGCTGCAGATGCGGCTCCATCCGGCCGAGAGCCGCATTCGCAAGCTGGCGCATGAGACGCCGTCCGTCTTCATTCTGTTCGATCTGTTGCGTGTGGGGCGATCCCGAGATTTGATGCATAAACCGCTCGCTCGCCGGCGTGCCGAGCTGGAGCGGCTCTTCACGAAAATTGACAAGGCCGCGCCGTTCCGGCTGTCGCCTTTTACTCGCGAACGCGACGAAGCCGAAGCCTGGCTCCAGCGGGCGGGTGGGGCGCTGGACGGTGTCATGGCCAAGCGTATTGATCGCCCCTACGAGAGCGGTGAGCGGGCCATGCTCAAGGTGAAACGCATGCGCACCGCGGATTGTGTGGTGGGCGGCTTTCGCTACGGCTCCGACAGCCCGCTCGTCGGGTCGCTGCTGCTCGGGCTCTTCGACAGCCAGGGTCTGCTCGACCATGTCGGCTTCACCTCGACGATTTTGGCTGAGGACCGTGAGCCTCTGACCCGCAAGCTGGAGGCGCTGAAAGGGCCGCCGGGCTTCACCGGCCGGGCGCCCGGCGGCCCGAGTCGCTGGTCGACAGAACGCTCCGGGGAATGGGAGCCGCTGCGCCACGAGCTGGTCGTGGAGGTGCGCTATGATCAGGTCACCGGCGACCGGTTCCGGCATGGAACGAAGCTTCTGCGATGGCGGCCTGACAAGGCGCCGGGTCAGTGCACCTTCGATCAGCTCGAACGCGAAGCACGGCCCGGCAAGCTGATTGGTGAGGCGATCGAAATGCGGGCGTGACGGGGCCGCAACTTCGCCACCACGTCAGGACTGCATTTCGACACTGGCACAAGCGAAAGCGTCATCGGAAATCTGTCTGGCCTTCGAAGGCCCCGCTACAACACTGCAAAAGCGAGGACCTCATGCAGAAATCCATCGAGAGGATTGCCGGCGACACCGATGGCATCTCCTACGAGTTTCCGGTTTACAGGATCGAAGGCAGGGTGCCCGGCACGCCGTCGGTCTATATGCAGGCGGCGATACACGGCGGAGAACTGCCGGGCGTGGTAGCCATCCATGCGCTGATGCCGAAGCTCAGGGCGGCTGAAGCGGAAGGGCGCATCCGCGGCGATCTCACCATCGTCCCCGCGGCGAATCCGATCGGCCGCTCGCAATATCTCTACGGTGATCACTTCGGCCGATTCCATCTCGGCACGCGAGTCAACTTCAATCGCGAGTTTCCGCTGCTCGACCGCCCTGATGCTGCGCTGATCCCTTCCGACGAGCGGCTCGCAACAGCCGACCGGCGGCTCAAGGCCCGTTTGCTCAGGCTCGCCTTGGAGCATGAGATCGTGCTCGACCTTCACTGCGACGACGAGGGCGTGCCCTATTTCTACGTGCCCGCGGCACTTTGGCCGGCGATGGCCGACTGCGCGGCGGCGTTTGGCGCTGAAGCCGTGCTCACCTGGCAGAATGCGGCCGATGGCGCGTTCGAGGAAGCCGCGATTCATCCATATCTGGCTTTGGATGCCGAGGCACTTGCGCGCCGCGCCGTCACCACGGTCGAGCTGCGCGGCATCGCGGATGTCGAGCGAGGCTATGCCGAGCGCGATGCAGAAGGGCTCTATCGGCTGCTTGTCGCGCGCGGCGTCATCGAGGACAGGACCGTAGCGCCGGCCGGCCCGTTCGGTGGTGTGGTCGCGCCGCTCGACAATGTCGAGATGGTGAAGACGCCCAAGGCCGGAGCTGCGCTCTATGACGTGAAACCCGGCGACCGCGTCAAGGAAGGCGATCGCCTCGCGACCATCGTGCACGCGCCGGGCGAGCCGGACGGAGCCGTCGAGGTATTTGCTCCGCAATCCGGCTATATCATCACCCGCCGCGCAACCCGGACGCTCAGGGCAGGCGAGGATCTGCTGAAGCTCGTTGGCGACAGGCCGAGCACCATGGTGAAGAAGTCGGGGTCGCTGGAGGAGTAGGGGGAGGGAGTTTGGCAATCGGCCAGCTGCAATTCTCGACGTTGGAGATTGGGCGAGACGTTTGAGCAGCGTGCCCCCTTCTCCCACAAGGGGGCGAAGGGGGAGCGCTGCATTTTGCGTCTCTGCCAATCAGAGGCGCATTTTGCAAAGAAGGCGCCAGATCGCAGGGCGCATTTTACAGAGAATGCAACGATTTCACTCGGCCGCCAACGCCTTCAACCTCGCCACCTCCGCCTCCAGCTCCGCGATGCGTCTTTCCCGCAGGGCCAGCGCGGTCGCGACGTCGGCTGCCTCGAAGCGCTGCGGGATGTGCTGGTTGCAATTCGCGTCCCAGGCCGTGACCGTGAACAGGATCACCTGCTCGCCGCGCGCCCGGTAGCCTTGCGGCATCAGCCGCGCCAGCAGTTCGGTGTCGCCTTCCACGACCCTTGCCTCTCCCCAGATTTTCACGCGGCGGCGGTTCATGTAGTCGATCAGGAAGAGGTGCGCCTTCGGATTGTCGTCGAGGTTGCCGGAAGTGATGTATTGCCGGTTGCCGGAAAAGTCGGCGAAGGCGATGGTTTTCTCGTCAAGCACGTGCAGGAAGCCGGGTGGCCCCCCGCGATGCTGGACATAGGGCTGGCCGCCAGCATTGGCGGTTGCCAGGAAAACGCTCACCTGTTCGCCGATGAAGGTGGCGAGGTCAGCCGTGATCGCGGTACGCCAGCCGCCCCGCCGCTCCATCGAGGCATAGCCGTCGCGCGAGCCTTTGCGCGTCTGGATTGCCTTCACAGTCTGCGTGAAGGCCACGTCGCTGGAATAAGCAGGGGAGGCGTCCACCGCGATCTCCTTTAGAGGCCGAGCTCGCTGAGCCCCGGGTGGTCATCCGGGCGGAGGCCGAGCGGCCAATGGAATTTCCGATCGGCTTCCTTGATGGGCAGGTCGTTGATCGAGGCGATGCGCAGCCGCATCAGGCCTTCATCGTCGAACTCCCAGTTTTCGTTGCCGTAGCTGCGGAACCAGCTGCCTGCGTCGTCGTGCCATTCATAGGCGAAACGCACGGCGATGCGGTTCTCGCGGAAGGTCCAGACCTCCTTAATCAAACGATAGTCGAGCTCGCGATTCCATTTGCGGATCAGGAAGGCTTCGATGGCTTCGCGTCCTTGCAGGAATTCGGCCCGGTTCCGCCATCGGCTATCCACCGTATAGGCGAGCGCAACCTTGGCAGGATCGCGTGTGTTCCAGGCATCTTCGGCCAACCGCGCCTTCTGGGTGGCAGTCTCGTCAGTGAAAGGGGGAAAGGGCGGGCGAGTCATGGTGTGCTCCTTGTCGGCTGTTGAAGGGGCGATTTTCGCAGCGGCTGCCAACGATAGGCAATCGGGAGCCCCTGTCGGCCGAACAAACACAAGTTAGGAGTTTCCAAATTCGTGGGGCATAGGGCAAAGTCGGGAAGCATCCTCTCAAAAACAGGAAGGATCCATGGATCGGTTACTGGCCATGCGCGTGTTGTCGGCCGTGGTCGATACGGGCAGCTTCTCAGCGGGGTCACGCAAGGTCGGGCTCCCGCTCGCTACGGTCAGCCGCCGAATCGCTGAGCTCGAGGCGTATCTCGGAGTGCGGCTCGTCAACCGGACAAGCCGCAGGCTCGACCTGACCGAAGCCGGCCACGACTATCTGGCGGCGGCGCGGCGCATCCTCGATGACGTTGCGGAGGCGGAGCGCATCGCGAGCGGCGAATATGCGGCGCCGAGAGGTGAGCTTGTCGTCACGGCACTTGCTCGTCTTCGGAAGGCTGCATGTCTTGCCGGTCGTCGTGGAATTCCTGAGGGCCTATCCCGAGGTCGATATCCGGCTGATGCTGAACGATCGCAACCTCAGCCTTGCCGAAGACCAGGTCGATCTTGCCATACGCATCGGCGAACTGCCCGACAGCGGCCTGGTTGCGACCCGTATCGGAGCGATCAGCCGCATCGTCTGCGGCAGCCCGGCATATCTTGCGGCACGAGGCAGGCCGACCGCCCCTGCCGATCTCGCCGGGCATGACTGCGTGACGTTCGACAGCCTCATGCAGGCGGACCGCTGGTTCTTCCGCCAAGGCAATTCGGAAATCGTAGCATCGATTCGCTCACGGTTGTCGGTCAATACAGCGGAAGCGGCGATCGACGCGGCCGTAGCCGGAATTGGGCTGACGCGTGTGCTTGCCTATCAGGCGGCGGCTGCGCTCGCGAAAGGCGAATTGGAGATCGTGCTTGCGGAGTTCCAGCCGCCGCCTGCGCCGGTGAGCATGGTCCATACAGGCGGCAGGCTCCTGCCGCGCAAGGTGCGCGCTTTTCTCGACGTCGCCGTGCCTAAGCTGCGTGCGACAATCGCTAAGTTACCTTCGTAGCGGTTATGGCATCAGCTGGCCGCCGTTCACCTCGATCACCTGGCCGGTGATGTATCCGGAAAGCAGGTCAGACGAGAGGAAGAGATAGGCGCCGACGCAGTCCTCGGCCGTGCCGGCTCGCCCCTGCGGGATCATCGCGACCGCTGCTCTGATCTGCTCGGGCGTTGAATAGCGCTCGTGAAAGGGCGTAAGGATCACGCCCGGCGACACTGCGTTCACCCTGATGCCGAAGCCGATCAACTCCTTGGCGAGGCCTCGCGTCACGTTGGAAACGAAGGCTTTGGCCGAGCCGTAAACGCCGGCGCCGTTTCCGGCGCCGGTGCGGGCCGCGATCGAGGACGTGTTGATGATGAAGCCGCCCTGCTTCTTCAGCCACGGGATCGCGACGCGGCAGGCGGTGATCACCGAGCGTCCATTGAGGTCCATCACGCGGTCATACTGCTCGTCGGTCATTTCCGAATAGGGAACACGGCCGAGCATGCCGCCGGCATTGTTCACCAGCCCGTCAAGGCGGCCGAAGTGTTGCGCTGTCTCCTCGACGACGCGGGTCACGTCGGCCGAGACCGAGAAGTCGCCCTGTGTCAGGAATACATCGCCGCCGGAACCGCGGATCTCCTCAGCGAGCTGCTCGGCGGCCTCACGGCTTGCGTTATAGTGAAGACCGACTTTGCTGTCCTGCGCCGCATAGGCGCGCACGAGCGCCGCGCCTATGCCGGTGGATGCGCCGGTGACAAGCACTGCCTTGTCGGCAAGATCGGGAATCGAGAGGGGTGCGTTTGAAGGCATTGGGCAGCTCCGCGAAATTGTCAGAGTCAAGCCTTTCCTACGAGCCAAGCCATCGGAGCTTCAAGAGGTTTGGCGAGCAATATCGGTGAGAATGCGGCCTGTCTGCGCGCAAGGGGTGTGGTACCATCCCATTCAGACGCCAAACAAACTGCCACGCCGGAGTTTCGATGACGTATTTGTTTGCATTGCTGATCGGCATCATAGCCGGGTTGCGAGCGATGACTGCGCCGGCTGCGGTAAGCTGGGCCGCCCATCTCGGCTGGCTGCCCGTAAACGCCACCTGGGCGTGGTTCATGGGGCATTGGCTGGCGCCCTGGATTTTTACTCTCCTCGCCATCGTCGAGCTGATTAACGACCAGCGGCCTGGCACACCGAGCCGCACCGTACCTGTCCAGTTCGGTGCGCGCATCGTGACCGGTGCGCTCTCCGGCGCGACCATCGGCGCGTCGGCCGGCCTCACCATCGGCGGCTTGATCGCCGGCGTGATCGGGGCGGTTATCGGCACATATGGCGGCTATGAAGCGAGGAAGAGCCTTGTGGCTTCGACCGGGGGTCGCGACCTGCCGGTCGCTCTTGCAGAGGATGCGGTCGCCGTGCTGGGCGCGCTGTTGGTCGTGAGTTGGTTGTGATGACACGCAAATTCGATGCGATCGTCGTGGGGGCAGGGCAGGCGGGACCGTCGCTCACGGGGCGGCTGACGGCGGCAGGCATGACCGTCGCCATGATCGAGCGCAAGCTGTTCGGCGGTACCTGCGTGAATACCGGCTGCACGCCGACCAAGACCTTGATCGCCAACGCCTACGCCGCGCATCTCGCAAGACATGGCGCCGACTACGGTGTGGCTACCGGGCCGATCGCTATAGACATGAAGAAGGTGAAGGCGCGTGCGGACGAGGTTTCCGGCAGTTCGCGCCGCAGCCTCGAAAACTGGCTCGACAACATGGAGCGCTGCACCGTCTTCCGCGGCCACGCCCGGTTCGAGGGCCCGAAGACGATGAGCGTCAACGGCGAGCTGATCGAGGCAGAGCGCATCTTCCTCAATGTCGGCGGGCGAGCCAGCGTGCCCGAGCTGCCGGGGCTCGACCAGATCGACTACCTCACCAATTCCTCGGTGCTCGAACTCGACACGCTGCCCCGCCATCTCGTCATCCTCGGCGGCAGCTATATCGGTCTGGAGTTCGCACAGATGTACCGCCGTTTCGGCGCGGAGGTGACGGTGATCGAGCGCGATGCACGCCTGATCGGCCGCGAGGACGAGGATGTCTCTGCTGCGATCAAGGAGATCCTCGAAGGCGAAGGGATTGTCATCCATCTCGGCGCCAACGACGTTCGCTTCTCCAAGAGAGGAAGCGAATTCGCCGTGCAGCCGCGCGCCGGCGCAGCCGAGATCGTGGGCTCGCACCTCCTGCTCGCGATCGGAAGGCGGCCGAATACCGACGATCTCGGCCTCGACAAGGCCGGCGTGAAGATCGACCGTCGAGGCTATATCGAGGTCGACGACCAGCTCAGCACGAATGTCCCCGGCATTTGGGCGCTCGGCGACTGCAACGGCAAGGGCGCTTTCACCCATACGTCCTATAATGATTTCGAGATTGTAGCGGCGAACCTGCTCGACAATGACCCGCGCCGCGTCAGCAACCGTATTCCGACCTATGCGCTTTTCATCGACCCGCCGCTTGGCCGTGCCGGGATGACGGAGGCCGCTGTGAAGAAGTCCGGCAGGAAGGCGTTGATCGGCACGATGCCGATGACAAGCGTGTCGCGCGCCATCGAGAAGGGCGACACGCGCGGCTTCATGAAGGTGATGGTCGACGCCGAGACCAAGGAGATCCTCGGCGCGGCCATCCTCGGCACCGGCGGCGACGAGGTCATCCACTCGATCCTCGACGTGATGGCGGCCAAGGCACCCTACACCGCGATATCCAGGACCATGCACATCCACCCGACGGTGTCTGAGCTGGTGCCCACGATGCTCGGGGAGATGAAGGAGCTGGCGTGAGGCGCATATTTTTGATCCGATCGCGCCTTCTGGAGGACCCCTCATCCGTCTCGGCGCTGCGCGCCGAGCCACCTTCTCCCACAAGGGGCGAAGGGGGAGCTTGGCATTTAGGTCGCCGCAAAATCTCGAACCTCGCCGATCAGCCGAGACGCAAATGCAGCGCTCCCCCTTCGCCCCTTGTGGGAGAAGGTGGCTCGGCGCAAAGCGCCGAGACGGATGAGGGGTATTCCAGAAGGCGCTGCGGGACAAGGAACGACTCAAGCTGATGCGGCCGCTACCGCTCGCGCCGTATCGATGAAGGCTCTTGGCTTAGGCGCCATCAAGGCGCGGTGGAGGCAAATGCGGAAAAGGCGCGCCTTGCATTTCCCCTGTGGCATGTCACGATGCCGCGAGGATTGAGGCAGTTTCATGTCGCGCTGCGGCGACGTCTATGAGAACAAAATCACCGGCGAGTATGCTGTAGTTCTGCGCGGCACCGAGGATCGGGGTGATGGGCCAGCCATCGCGCACTTGACCGCCCGCCCCGGAGCGGCCGTCGTCGGCGAGCATTTCCACCCTTATCTGATCGAGAAATTCACAGCGCTGCGCGGCCGGCTCGATGCGCGCATCGCAGGAAAGCATCTTTGCCTGGAGCCCGGTCAGTCGGCGACGGTAGAGGCGGGCGTCGTGCACGACTGGTGGAACAGCAGCAGGGCGGAAGAGGCTCATGTGCTGGTCGAGATCACGCGGGCGCCGGGAGCGGATCACTTCGATCCGGGCCGCTTCGAGCTTCTGATCGGCATGCTGTTCGGCCTCGCCAATGACGGCAAGGTGGACAAGAATGGGCGGCCCTCACCGCTGCAAGCCGCAGTGATCGTCAGAGAATTCGCCGACATGGTCGTCTTCACCCATCCTCCGCAGGCGGTACAGAAGGTGCTGCTCGGCATCCTCGCGCCGCTCGGCAAATTATTGGGCTACAAAGCCATTGATCCGGTCTACTGCAGGCCCCATGCGCATGTAACGCCGGACCCGGAAGTGCTTGCGGCTGCGGGGCTTTCGAGTTGATGGCGACGCCGGTTCGGTCGCGGGCCAAGGTCGCGCAGGGGACAGTTTACTTCTTTCCGCCGAAAGGCCGAGGCGCTTGGCCCGAGCTAGCGGAAAAAAGTAGACTGTCCCCGGCACATCCCTAAAACGTCAGCCCCGTTCGAAAGACCTCAAATGCGTAGAAATAAAGTTCGGCGTCCAGAGCGCGTTTGATGTTGGCGGCCTGACGAAACCCGTGCTGTTCGCCGGAGAACAGGAAGTAGCCGACCGGCTTGCCGCTGCTGCGAAGCGCTGACACCATGGTTTCGGTCTGGCCCGGAGGAATCACCTCATCTTCGTCGCCCTGGAAGAAGATAACTGGTTTGGCCAGGCGCTCTGCGTGAAACAGCGGCGAGCGCTCACGGTAGAGCGCCTCTTCCTCGGGATAGGGCCCGATCAGCCAGTCGAGATAGCGCGATTCGAACTTGTGCGTGTCGCGCGCGAGCGCGGCCGCGTCGCTCACGCCGTAATAGCTCGCTCCACCCTGGAAAAAATCGTGGAAGGTGAGGGCGGCCAGCGTCGTGTATCCTCCGGCGCTACCGCCGGTAATGACGATGCGCTTCGGGTCGACAAGGCCTTGCTCCGCAAGGAATTTGGCCCCGTTGATGCAGTCGTCGACATCGACGATGCCCCAATTGCGGTGCAGCCGGTCGCGATAGGCGCGGCCGAAACCGGTGCTGCCGCCATAGTTTACGTCGAGCACGGCGATGCCGCGGCTCGTCCAATAATGCGTGCCGAGACTGAGTGAGCTAGAGGCGGCCGAGGTCGGGCCGCCATGGCACTTGACGAGCAGCGGCGGCTTTTTGTCGGGAGGTCCGGCATAGTCGAGATTGCGAGGCGGATAAAACAGGGCGAAGGCCGTGTTCCCGCCGGAGGTCGGAAACTCGATCGATTGCACCGCCGTGAGATAGCCGGCGATTGCCACGTCCGAACTGTCCAGAACTTCGGTCGCTTTCTTCAGGATGCGATGCCGCCCGGATTTCAGATCGAGCTCCACCACGCTCGTGGGAAGGGATGGGGCACCTGCAACGAACACGACTTGGTCGCCGGAGGCCTGAACCGAAGCGAACTGCGTGAACGGTATTTCGATCGGCTGCAGCGCGCCGCTCACGAAATCGACGACAGCCAGCTTCCCCAAGCCCGCTTGCAAGTAGGTGCAGACGATGCGGTCGGGGCCGGCGAAAGCGTAAGTGGACATGCCGAACACCCATTGCGGCTGCCCGAACTCCGCGGTCATTGGCGCGATTGGGTGGATGGCATGCGTCGCTAGCTCGAAGCGGTAGAGATTCCACCAGCCGGACTGGTCGGACACGAAAACGATGTGGGTTCCATCGGGCGACCATTCCGGCTGAAAGATCGACTCAGCTTCACCGCCGGCGATCGCTCGCGTCTCGCCCACAACCGCGCCGTCGCCGTGGAGCTCCGCCAGGTAAAGAGTGGTGCCGTTCCAGGGCATGTTCGGGTGATCCCAGGCGAGCCAGACGAGCTTGCTGCCATCCGGCGAAAGGCGCGGGGACGAGAAGAAGTCGTGCCCGCTTGCGATTACGTGCCCCGGATCGGAGCCGGAACCTGCCAGGTCGACGGCGACGATCGTGTTGACCGGCGCACCGCTGCCGCTGTGATCCTCGCGCACGCCGATCCAGCGATTGCGCGATCGGTCAATAATGCCGTCGGCATATCGCCAGGCGCCGGACGCTCCGGGCGGCACTGGGGTGAGCGGCTCCGGCTTGGCTGCGCCGTCGGTGAGACGATATAGCTGGCCATCGGAGAAGTTCGAGAAATAGAGCGTTCCGTCGGTCACGCTCCATGCGCCCCCGCCATATTCGTGCACGCGTGTGCGCACATTGTAAGGTGGCGCTACGATGTCGGCCTGCTCTCGGGGCTGTTCTGGGCCTGTGGCCCCGGCGCGCACGATCACAGACCGGCCTTGTTCCTGTGGCCTGCCTTCCAGCCAATAGGCTAGTCCTTTGTCGAGACGGACTTCCGACAGGGAAATCGCTTGTGAGACGATGAGATCGGACGTGATCGGCGATTTCCAGGAGCCGTATGGCGCCATCTTCGCTGGCTGCGTCGCCATGGATCATCACCTCTTTGCGAATACACCGACGGGTCGTTATACCCCGGTCGGAGCGGCGCGTCAGGATGCTAGGCGGACCAGGCTGCAGGCCTTGCGAATCCAGTTGCCTCGGCTGCCGTTCGCCGCTATGGAGTCCACCATGCATTCGCTTTCGATCAAGACCGTTTGGTGGTGGGCCAGCTGACAGCGGCCTCTCGAAGCGCGTGCGCGTGAAAATAAAGGTGGCCGCAGGAGAAGTCCGGGCGGCCCTTTTGTTTTATTGGCGGACCTCCGGACCTTCCCGCGGCGGGTGATGGAGACGGGAATGACGGTCGAAGTGCTTGAAAACGGAGCGGAAAGGTTCGTCACGGCTGGCGGCGTGGCCGTCACGCGAGAACGCCGCGACAGGCCCTATCACGGGGCGATCGAGGCCTATGTCGACGGGCTGAACAGCCGGCGCGGCGCGGTTTTCTCCTCGAACTACGAATATCCGGGCCGCTATACCCGCTGGGATACCGCGACCATCGATCCGCCCATCGTGATTTCGGCGCGTGGACGGGCCATGCGGGTCGAGGCGCTGAACGCCCGCGGCGAGGCGCTGCTGCCTGTGATCGCACGCGGCGTTTCGGCCGAGAAGGACATCACGGTCACCCAGACCACGAGGCGCCGCCTCGCGCTGAAGGTGGCTGAGCCGGGCCGCGTTTTCGCAGAGGAGGAGCGCTCGCGCGTCCCTTCGGTCTTCACGGCACTGAGGGCGATCGTCCAGCTGTTCAGGTCGGACCAGGATCCCAATCTCGGCCTTTACGGCGCTTTCGGTTACGACCTCGCCTTCCAGTTCGATCCGGTCGACTACAGGCTCGAGCGCAGCGAAAGCCAGCGCGACCTGGTGCTCTATCTTCCCGACGAGATCCTCGTCGTCGACCACTATTCGGCAAAGGCTTGGACGGACCGCTACGACTATTCCGGCACGGGCTTCTCGACGGAAGGAGTGCCGCGGGAGGGCATCGAGGAGCCGTTCCGGCTTGCCGACCGCATCCCGCCGCGGGGCGACCATGAGCCCGGCGAATATGCGCGGCTGGTTGAAAAGGCCAAGGAGAGCTTCCGCCGCGGCGACCTGTTCGAGGTGGTGCCCGGGCAGATGTTCTACGAGCGCTGCGAGACCGCGCCGTCGGAAATCTCCCGGCGGCTTAAGAACATCAATCCGTCGCCCTATTCCTTCTTCATCAATCTCGGCGAAGAGGAATATCTGATCGGCGCCTCGCCCGAAATGTTCGTGCGCGTCAACGGCCGGCGTGTCGAGACCTGCCCGATCTCGGGGACGATCAAGCGCGGCGACGACGCGATCTCGGATTCGGAACAAATCCTCAAGCTCCTGAATTCGAAGAAGGACGAGTCCGAGCTCACCATGTGCTCGGATGTCGACCGCAACGACAAGAGCCGGGTCTGCGAGCCGGGCTCAGTGCGCGTCATCGGCCGACGGCAGATCGAGATGTATTCGCGCTTGATCCACACGGTCGACCATATCGAGGGAAGGCTGCGCGAAGGCATGGACGCATTCGACGCGTTCCTGTCCCACGCCTGGGCGGTCACGGTGACCGGCGCGCCGAAACTCTGGGCCATGCGCTTCATCGAGAACCATGAGAAATCGCCGCGTGCCTGGTATGGCGGGGCGATCGGCATGGTCCATTTCAACGGCGATCTCAATACCGGGCTGACCCTCAGGACCATCCGCATAAAGGACGGGATCGCAGAAGTCCGCGCCGGCGCTACTCTGCTCTACGATTCCGACCCTCAGGAGGAAGAAGCAGAAACCGAACTGAAGGCCTCAGCCATGTTATCCGCCATCCGCGACGCCCGCGCGGGCAATTCGGGCAGCACCGAGCGTTCGACCTCGCGTGTCGGAGAAGGGGTGAAAATTCTCCTTGTCGACCACGAGGACTCCTTCGTGCACACGCTCGCCAATTATTTCAGGCAGACCGGCGCTGACGTGGCGACGGTGCGCACTCCGGTGCCGGACGAAGTGTTCGATGAGCTCAAGCCTGACCTCGTAGTGCTGTCGCCCGGACCCGGCCTGCCGAAGGATTTCGATTGCGCAGCGACGATCAAGCGGGCGCGCAAGCGCGACCTGCCGATCTTCGGGGTCTGCCTCGGCTTGCAGGCGCTGGCCGAGGCCTATGGCGGGGAACTGCGGCAATTGCATATCCCGATGCATGGCAAGCCGTCGCGCATCCGCGTCTCGAAGCCCGGCATCATCTTCTCCGGCCTGCCGAAGGAAATCACCGTCGGCCGCTATCATTCGATCTTCGCCGATCCCGTCAGGCTGCCTGACGAGTTCGCGGTGACGGCCGAGACGGAAGATGGCGTGATCATGGCTTTCGAACACCGCAACGAGCCGATTGCGGCCGTGCAATTCCATCCCGAATCGATCATGACGCTCGGCCAGAACGCTGGCATGCGCATGATCGAGAACGTGGTCGCGCATATGCCTCGCAAAGCGAAGGAAAAGGCGGCTTAGACGTGGTCTCGGCGAGACCAATGCTCCGCATCGGGTACGAAAGGGCGCGATCGTTCCAATGATCGCAGCAGATGCAAAATCTTCAGCGAAGCGAAAGGTCGCTTCGCTCGCCTTCTGGTCCATCATCATCGCATTCGTGGTGATGGGGCTGAAATTCGTCGCCTGGAGAATGACTGGCTCCGTCGCGCTTTATTCGGACGCGCTGGAGTCGATCGTCAATGTGATCGCGGCAAGCGCCGCCTTCTGGGCAATCCGCGTCAGTCACAAGCCGGCCGATCCTGAGCACCCGTTCGGCCATCACAAGGCGGAATATTTCTCGGCGGTGCTGGAGGGCGTTTTGATCGGCGTCGCTGCGGTGCTGATCATGATGGAGGTGGCGCGCCACTGGGCTTCACCGCCGGCGCTCGATCAACCGTGGAACGGGCTCGTCGTCAACGCGGTCGCGGCCGCGATCAATGCCGTGTGGGCGCTTCTGCTGATCCGCGTCGGGACCAACGAGAAGTCGCCGGCGCTGGTTGCCGACGGACGCCATATCATGGCGGATGTCGTGACCTCGGTGGGCGTGATCGCTGGCCTGATCGGCGCAGTGACCACCGGTTGGCATGTGCTCGACCCGCTGCTAGCGCTGCTCGTTGCGCTCAACATATTGTGGGAAGGCTGGAAGGTCGTCAGCTCATCGGTGGACGGGCTGATGGACAGGGCCGTCGAGCCGGATGAAACGATCCGCATTCGCGACATCATCTCGTCGAACGCGCAAGGCGCGATCGAGGTGCACGACCTGAAGACCAGGATGGCCGGTCGGGCAACGTTCATCGAATTCCACTTGGTGGTGCAATCCGACATGAGCGTCGCGGAAAGCCACGTGATCTGCGACCGTATCGAGGGGGCGCTGAAAAAAGAGATCCCGTCGGTGCGCGTGATCATCCATGTCGAGCCCGACGACGAGGCCAAGCTCCCCAAGGGCACGGCGTCCGTGCCGTTTGCTTAGCGGCTTCTGTTTTTAGGTTGGCGCTGCCCCTCACCCTTACCCTTAGGGCAAGGGTGAGGGGCAGCGCCTGCGTCAAGCGGATGGCAAAACGCTCCGGCCGGGCAGATCACAACCCGCACGCCGAGAGGGGCATCTGGTCCAGCCGGAACACCTTGTCGTCCGACTTGGTCTTGCCGGAGGTCGCGCACATATCGCCGATCGGCATGCTGCTGTTCGGATTGGCAAGCATCATGGTGCCGTTGACACCGCGGCGAAGATAAATCTCCTTCTCCGAGAGATCGCAGGAAGCGGCGCGTTCCTTTGCCGTCGCGACACAGCGCCACTGGTCGCCCTCGCCGTCGCATGAATAGTTCTGCACGGCCTTGTCCGAGCGGCTATGCGTCGTCACGGAAACCATGATCCCAGCGCCGCTTGGCCAGTTCTCGGCACTGCCGCCGTCAATGGAAGCTATCTCAGCAGGTCCACGGGACACACGGATCGTTTGGGTCAGCTGGTCCGGATGCGACGACAGATGCGCTTCTGCATAGTCGCGCCCGAAGCAGAAGGGCTGATCGGGCTTGAGCCGCTGGCGCAGAGGCTCCCCGAGCGCCGGATCGATCGGGTCGATGCTGGCGAATTCCTTCCTGCACTGGTCGGCCGGCAACCGGTCGAGCACGAAGCCGCTGTCGTCGGTTCCGAGCGCCTGCTTCTCGAATTCCGCGGGACCGAGCTCCTCTTCGGCACCGCCATCGAGATAGATGTCTCGGTCGACACCGTCCATGACAAGCCTTCCCTTGGCGTCGAGCTTCAGCGTGGCCATGGAGCGATCGCATTCCATGCCGCAATAGATGGCACCGTTTTCACTATCCTTGCGGCACCATCCGCCGGCCCAGTCCGGCTTGCCGGCACCGCGCAGCGTCGTCGTCATGAAGCCGTTATAGCCGGCATCCGCGACGCCGTTTTGCGACTCCTCGTTCGGCCGGCTGACCGGATCGCGACCATAGAAGAAGAATATCCGCGTCACCTTCTGGTTCGGATGCGCCGCCATGTGCCTGGCGTCATAGACGCGGCCGAAGCAGGCATCGCCGCCATCGGGACTGAGCTCGGTGAGCCGTGCAAGATCATCCTGAGCGAATGTCGCCCCGGCAAATGCGAGCATAGCTGCCGCGAACCCGAACCGAAACGAGTTCCTGAGTGAAATCATACCCGCCTCCCGCGATCACCCAATGAAACGGCATAATTCCGTGATAAAGGCCACAGTCAAGGCGACGCTACGCGCCAAGTGCAATCGAGGAGAACTTTAGATGAAGCGGCGGGAGGTCTTTCGCGGATTGTTCGCCGGGGTGGGAGCCTGGTTCGGTCTCACCGAGGCGCGCGCGCAGTCCGCCAGCAAATCCAGGGTCGCCTATCACCTGAGCGATGTCGACAAGGTCGCGTTCGTCCTGGGCAACATCAAAAATCACTATGAGGGCACAGGCGGAGCTGTCGAAATTGCGCTGGTGGTGCATGGCCCGGCGCTCGCCGCCTTCAAGATCGAGGGAGCTTCGGCCGCCATTTCGAGCCGCTTCGCCGGCCTCGTGAAGGAAGGACTGGTCGCCCATGCCTGCGCCAACACCATGAAAGGCATGGACATCGGGCTTGCCGACCTCCTCGCCGGTTTTCACACCGCCGACGCCGGCGGTGTCGTGAAGCTTGCCCAGCTGCAAGGTGAAGGCTACGCCTACCTCAGGCCATAGCTACTTCATGCACCAGACCGTACCCTCCCGACCGGAACCGCTCTCGCGCCTGCCCCGCGCTGTCCAGTGGATGCTGCTCGCCGTGCTTTCGGCGGTTCTCGCCGGACTGCTCGAGTTTTTGCAGCTGCCCGCCGCACTGCTGGTCGGGCCGATGCTTGCCGGCATCGCCGCAGGCGTCAATGGCGCAACGGTGCGCCCGCCGCGCATCGCCTTCATCGCGGCGCAGGCGGTCGTCGGCTGCCTGATTGCGAAAGCGGTCGAACCGGAGATTTTCAGGTCTTTCGTGTCCGACTGGCCCCTGTTCCTTGTAGTTGTGCTCGCAACGCTCGCCGCAAGCAGCCTGCTCGGCTACATGGGGAGCCGCTGGAAGGTGCTGCCCGGCACCACCGCGGTCTGGGGCTCCACCCCTGGAGCGGCGAACGCCATGGTGCTGATGGCGGAAGCGTTCGGGGCAGATGTTCGCCTGGTCGCCTTCATGCAATATCTGCGCGTCATCTTCGTCTCGCTGGCCGCCGCCCTCATTGCCAAATTTTGGGTGGATACATCCGGCGTCGCAGCCCCGCCGATCGTCTGGTTCCCGACGATCGACTGGCCGGCCTTCGGCGCCACCATCGCGATCGCAGCGGTCGGTGGCGCGGTCGGCCGCGCGATCAAGCTGCCGGGTGGAACCTTCCTCGGGCCGATGATCCTCGGCGCGGCACTCCATCTCGGCGGCTACATCAATCTGCAGCTGCCGCAGTGGCTGCTCGGGCTGAGCTATATGGTCATCGGGTGGTGGATAGGGCTCAACTTCACCCGCCCCATCCTACTGCATGCCGCGCGTGCCCTGCCGCAGATCATCGGCTCGATCCTGGTGCTCATCGCTTTTTGCGCCGCGCTCGGTTACGTCCTTAGCCTTGCGCTCGGCATCGACCCTCTGACGGCCTATCTGGCGACGAGCCCAGGGGGGATGGATTCGGTCGCCATCATCGCGGCCGCCTCCAACCGCGTGGACCTGTCCTTCATTATGGCGCTGCAGATGGCACGTTTCCTGATCGTGCTGATCATCGGGCCGCCGCTCGTTCGCCTGCTTGCGCGCAGCCTCGGCGGATAGACAGGCATTGCGGCAAAGGGCGGCCGAAAAATTTTTTGCCGGACATGTCGATATGACCACAAGCCGCTTGTCGTGAGGATAGGAGCGGCGTTTTCGCCCGGCTCCGGAACAAAGGAGATATGACATGCGGTTCATCATCCTGGTCAAGGCAACCAAGCACTCCGAACAGGGCATCATGCCCCCGCAGGACGTCTTCGACGCCATGGCCGATTATCACGAGCAACTGACCCGGGCCGGCGTTCTGCTCGACGCCAACGGGCTGCAGCCGAGCTCGAAGGGCTGGCGCATCAAATGGACGGGCGGCAAGAAGACCGTTGTCGACGGTCCTTTCACCGAGGCGAAGGAACTCGTTGCAGGCTACACCGTAATCGACGTGAAGTCGCCGGAAGAGGCGCGCGAATGGGCTCGCCGCTTCCCGAATCCCCATAACGATGACGGCGAAATAGAAGTGCGCCAGCTGTACGAGCTGCAGGATCTCGGCGGCTCGGAAGAATGGACCAACAGGTTCCAGGAAATGGAGATCACAACACGGAAGTAACCCATCCGCCACAACGGCCGCATGCCGCCAACAAAGCGCCAGGAGATCTGAAGATGCAAATTCTTGGAATGCTCAAATCCGACCCCGAAACAGACGCCAATCCGCCGCCGTTCGACCCCGTGCTGATGGCTCGGATGGGAGACTTCGTGGAGGAGGCAGCCAAGGCCGGCGTGCTGGTCGCGACAAACGGGCTGCATCCGAGCGCGGCGGGCAAGCGCATCAAGCTTGATCGTGGCAAAGTGACGATCACCGACGGGCCGTTCACGGAATCGAAGGAGCTGGTCTCCTCCTTTGCACTGTTCGAGGTGACTTCGATGGACGAGGCTGTCCACTGGACGACGCGCTTCCTGGAAATCCTGGGCAAGGGCGAGTGCGAACTCAGGCCTGTTTTCGAGACGTCGGACTTTCCGGACGATCTGCTCGCACCGGAAGAGGTCACGCAGGAGAAGGCGACTCGCCAGCAGATGGCTCTGAATGCCGCAAAACGATAGTCCCGGCCCATCGGGCTTGCGCCTGCGCAACAGAGATGTAGTGATCGTCAGCCGGTGACGGCTGACGACACACATCGCGCCATCGAGGCGGTCTGGAGGATAGAGCAGGCGAAGCTCATCGCCGGGCTGACGCGCATCGTGCGCGATGTCGGCATTGCGGAGGAGCTTGCGCAGGACGCGCTCATTGCCGCGCTCAAGCACTGGCCGGCAAACGGCATTCCTGACCGACCGGGCGCCTGGCTGATGGCGGTTGCGAAAAATCTCGCCATTAACCAGCTGCAACGGAAGAAGCGGCTCGATCGCAAGCTGGAGGAGATCGGGCATGAGAGCCAGGAAGCCGTCATCCAGGATCTGGATGCTGCTCTCGACGACGTAGTCGGCGATGATTTGCTCAGCCTCATCTTCATCGCATGCCATCCGATCCTTGAGCGGGAGGCGCGCGCGGCCCTCACTCTGCGTCTGCTCGGCGGCCTGACGACGGCCGAGATCGCTCGGGCTTTCCTTGCCGCGGAGCCCACAATCCAGCAGCGCATCGTGCGTGCCAAGCGGAAGCTGGCACAGGCACGGGTACCCTTCGAGGTGCCGCACAAGGAGGAACTGGGCCAGCGGCTCTCTTCGGTCCTGGAGATCATCTATCTGATCTTCAACGAAGGCTATGCAGCGACCGCCGGCGAGGACTGGATGCGACCGCGGCTCTGTGACGAGGCGCTGCGGCTCGCCCGCATTCTCGTCGGGCTCGCGGGCGAGGAGCCGGAGGTGCACGGCCTCGTTGCTCTGATGGAAATACAGTCGTCACGATTCGCCGCTCGAATCGGGCCATCCGGGGAGCCGGTGCTTCTCTTCGATCAGAACCGTGCCCGTTGGGATCAGGCCCGCATCCGCCGCGGCCTTGCCGCGCTTGGCCGCGCAGAGAATAAAGCCGAAGCGCTCGGGCGGCTGCCCGGGCCATACACGCTGCAGGCCGCGATCACCGCGTGCCATGCGGTAGCGCGGACGCCGGAGGAAACCGATTGGCGGCGCATAGTGGCCCTTTATGATGAGCTTGCGGAGACTACGCCTTCGCCCGTGGTGGAGATGAACCGCGCTGTGGCCGTCGCCTTCGCCGCTGGCCCCGAGGCGGGGCTCGAGCTTATCGACCAGCTGGTCGTGGAGCCGGCGCTCGCGAATTATCACCTTTTACCTGGAATACGCGGCGACCTGCTGGTGAAGCTCGGTCGGTATCGGGAGGCGCAGATCGAATTCGAGCGCGCCGCGGGATTGACGCGCAACGCGAGGGAACGCGCCCTGCTGCTGGACCGCGCCCGCGAATGTGCGAGGAACGCAGAAATCCCTTCATAGCTGCCGGTCCCCATCAGCAACGCGCTTGGCGTGGGCGCCTATCACTATCTCACCATCCCGTTGAGATGAACTGCCCGATGCTCCGGCCCTGTAATATGTCATGACGATTTAGTGACAAGGTGGCGCGGTCCGCCGCGCGAGGGTTGCCTCGTCTCGGCCTGTCCTGTATGTAGGCCGCCATGCAAATGCGCACGCACGCCGTGAAATCGACCTTTGCCGTCTCTACCGGCGGGACGTTGCGCGCGCTTTCGGCCACCCTTCTTCTCGGCCTTATCGGCGATCGTCGGGCTCGCTGAAGGAGCACCCGGCGATCGAATTTGACGCCTATGCTCCTTGCCAGTCACAATTTATAGCCTGAACTCCTGATAGCGGCGTTGCCGAGCGCAGGGCCTGAAGGGCTCCGCCGGTCGCCGGAGGAAACACGATGAACGAGAGAAGCGAAATCCGCGCGGCAGGCCAAATGCCTGACGCGAGCCGAAAATATCAACCCTACCCGACGGTGAATCTTCCCGACCGGACCTGGCCGAGCAAGACGATCGACAAGGCGCCGGTCTGGTGCTCGGTCGACCTGCGCGACGGCAACCAGGCGCTGATCGACCCGATGGGGCACGACCGCAAGGCGCGCATGTTCCAGCTCCTGCTCGACATGGGCTTCAAGGAGATCGAGATAGGCTTTCCGTCCGCCTCGCAGACCGATTTCGATTTCGCGCGCTGGTGTGTGGAGGAGGGCAACGTGCCCGCGGACGTGTCGCTGCAAGTCCTTGTGCAATGCCGTCCGGAACTGATCACCCGTACTTTCGAGGCGCTGAAGGGCGCGAAGAACCCGATCGTTCATTTCTACAACTCGACCAGCGAGCTGCAGCGGCGCGTCGTATTCCAGAAGGATGTTGCGGGCATCAAGCAGATCGCCACCGACGCGGCCAAAATGATCACCGACATGGCCGCCAAGGCCGGCGGAGGCTACCGCTTCGAATATTCGCCGGAAAGCTTCCCCGGCACCGAGCTGGAAGTGGCGCTCGAGATCTGCAATGCGGTCATCGAGATCGTGCAGCCGACCGCTGAAAACAAGCTCATCGTCAACCTGCCGTCGACGGTCGAGATGTCCACGCCCAACGTTTACGCGGACCGCATCGAGTGGATGTGCCGCAATCTCGACAACCGGGACAAGCTCATCATTTCGCTGCATCCGCACAACGACCGCGGCACCGGCATTGCGACCACCGAGCTCGGCCTGATGGCCGGGGCGGACCGCGTCGAAGGCACGCTGTTCGGCAATGGCGAGCGCACCGGCAATGTCGATATCGTCACGCTGGCGCTCAACATGTACACGCAGGGCGTCGACCCGATGCTCGACTGCTCCGACATCACCCGGATCAAGGACGTCTACGAATATTCGAACCAGCTGCGCATTCCTGAGCGGCATCCCTATGTGGGCGAACTGGTCTATACAGCCTTCTCCGGCTCACACCAGGACGCCATCAACAAGGGTATGAAGGCGATCAAGGTCGCCAATTCGCCTATATGGGAGGTGCCTTACCTGCCCATAGACCCGCAAGATGTCGGCCGGTCCTACGAGGCGATCATCCGTATCAATTCGCAATCCGGAAAGGGTGGCATCGCCTATGTGATGCAGGCCGACTACGGACTCCACCTGCCACGCAACCTGCAGATCGAGTTCAGCCAGGACATCCAGCAGATCACCGACGCGGAAGGCAAGGAGCTTCCCTCCAAGCGGATCCACGACCGGTTCGAGGAAGTCTATATCGAGCAGCGGGGCGCGCGGCTGAAATTCCTTGACCACCAGACCTTTCCCGATACCAGGCAAAAAGGTGGTCGCGTGGTCGAGGCGACCATCCTCGACCAGGGCAAGGAGGTGACAATCTCCGGGACTGGCACCGGGCCGATCGACGGGTTTATCGACGCATTGTCGCGGCATATCGGGATACCTATGTCGGTTCTCGACTACTCCGAGCATTCGCTGCAGCGCGGCTCCAACGCCGCTGCGGTCAGCTATGTGGAGATCGAACATCCGAAAGGCCGGCTTTTCGGCGTCGGCATCAACACCAATATCGTGGCGGCATCTCTGGAAGCCGTCGTGTCGGCAGCCAACCGCATCTTGCCGTAATTCGAAGTCAGCGTGGCGCCAGGGACACGGCGCCACGCAAATTATTCAATAGCGCACTAATATTCGGAGAGCGACCGCTTGCCCAGCGCGTCGCACACTATATTATTTCCCGCGAAACCTTCACCGGAGCGAAGGGTTCGCTGTGACATACTACCCGCCTGCTGCCCCCGCAGTGCGAGACGTGCTTGACCGTGTCCTGTCCAGTGAGACGTTCAAGCGGTCCGTGCGTGCGCGCTCGTTGCTTGCTTACCTGGTCGA
The DNA here is from genome assembly GCF_033542235.1 of Mesorhizobium sp. BAC0120. Lineage (NCBI taxonomy): Bacteria > Pseudomonadati > Pseudomonadota > Alphaproteobacteria > Hyphomicrobiales > Phyllobacteriaceae > Mesorhizobium > Mesorhizobium sp. BAC0120. The sequence continues at coordinate 121,268 of NZ_JAWRCU010000004.1, forward strand.
GCGCGAGCAGGCCGGCGAAGCCGAGCGGCTGAAGGGCTACACGATCGCCGTCGACGTATTCGGCAGGGACCAGGAGTTCGATTCTTCGACAGATGCGGTGGTGCGCGTGCAGGCGGGACGGCTGCGCGAGCTGCTTTCTCAATATTACGAGGGCGAAGGCCGCGAAGATCCGATGCGGATTGTGCTGACGCGCGGATGCTATGTGCCGACCTACGAGAAGTCGGCCGGCAATGGCACAATGGCGGTTTCGCCGAGCGCGCCCGAAACGGCTGAGCCGGACCCTGCACAGTCCAATGAGGCAAGCCGACCGGCTTTTCCGGAAGAGCCGCCCCGGGCGGACCGTTCCAGAGGTGCGGTGGGGGTTGGCCAGGTCCGGTTGCTGTGGGCTGCGCTCATCGTGATTGCCGTGCTGCTGCTGGTTGTCCTAGAGCGCACAATGCTCGATGGTGAGAACTCCGGTGCCGTTTTCGCCTCGAATGCGTCTGTACAAGGCGCCCTGGCCGCGGAACCGACGCCTTCGGAAGCGCTGCCGACGATCCGGATCGTAACGGACGGCGATGATCCGGCTGTCGTGCGCGTCGCCAGGCTTCTTCGGACCGCGCTGGCGAGCTTTGAGACGCTGGATCTCATCGGAGGCGAATACTCGCAAAAGGACGGGCCGTTGCCGTCGGACCCAGACGGTTTTGTGCTGTCGGTTGCTTCGAGCTCACCCGGCGGGGACATCCTGCTCGAGCTGCAAAGCCTGGGCAGCGGCAAAGTGCTCATCAACCGCAGACTGTCCATCATGCAGACCATCTCGGATTCGCTCGAGAAGGAGGTGACCGGAGTGGTGAACGCCGTCGCGCCGGCGAACGGGGCCATCTACGGCTATCTCAAGCAAAACGGGTTGCAATCCGACCTGGTCAACTGCCTCATCCTCAACAGCGCCTATTATGTCGAGTGGACGGAACACCGTCATCTTGCTGCCTATCGCTGCTTTGAAAGGCTCATAGAGGCGCGGGCCCAATCTCCCCTTGTATATGCCGCGGTCGCTTCATTGCGCACCTCGGCAAAGGTGAACGGATATGTCTATCCGCCTGATGTCGACGATCAGGAGTCGCTGACGCTGGCGCGGCATGCGGTGCAGCTCGGCCCGACGACGCCGTATGCATATGGGACGATGGGCTATCTCTATTCGCAGAGGGGTGAGAGCGCCGAAGCGGTCCGATGGCTCGGCAAGGCATACGAGCTGAACACCTTCGACATCAACATGGCGGCTGCCTATGGCTATGCGCTGGTTCAGTTCGGCAAATACAGCGATGGCGCGAAGATCCTGCAGCGTGCAGCGGACGTTTTGTGCGTGCATCCGCCGTGGTGGGACTTCACCCTGTTCCTTGCCGAGCTCATGGTAGGCGATCTCGACAAGGCCGCCCGAGCGGCTCGAGTGCTCGAGACAGGGAAGAGGCCGGAGTATCTTGCCGCACGTCTCATCGCCGCGCATTCTCGCGGCGATGAGCGGCGCGCGGACAAGCTGGCGGCCGAAATCGCGGATTCGTTCCCCGGCTTTGCAAGCGATCCGGGTCACGATCTGCGCAAGCGGCACTATCCGACGGACCTCATCGACAGGTTCATCGAGGCGTTACGGCGCGCAGGAGTGGGCAGCGCCGGCTGATCAAGGTGGCGGGCGACCGTCCATCCATCCAGGCGGTCCTGCCCGATCGTGCCGTATCGGTGCTCAATCAGCCTGCCGCGCTTTCGAGCGCGGCTGTTGCATAGAGGTCTACCGTCTCGAGTTCGGCGATTGGCGCCGCGGGCCCGGTCAGGCCGCGCCGGCTCAGCTTGACACGCCAGCGTTCCGGTTCGCCGTCGATTTCGATCAGATTGTATTGGGCGGCGGGTTTCCTGCCGCCAGGGCTTTGGCCCGCCGCGGCGACGCCCACCACCGGTACTGGGTCCCGCTTGCCATCGATCCAATGCAGCGACGGCAGATGCGAATGGCCGTGCAGAACCAGTTCCGCGCCGTGGCGGCGGATGACGCGTTGAAAATTGTCGATGCCAAACAGCCGCTTGGCTTGTGAGACTGCATCACGCACCGGCGGATGGTGGATCATGACGATGCGGAAAAGCGCTTGGCGGCTGGTCGCCTCGAGAATTTCGGCCAGCCGATGTGCCTGGCCCGAGCGGAAGAATCCATTCGCCATGAAGGGCGCCGTGGCGCGGGCCGAAGTCACGCCGATCAGCGCGACGTTGCGGCGCACGCGCACATAGGGAAATGAATGGCGGTCTACGGGGATCTCGACGTCGTTGCCCATCCAGGGACCCCAGGCGCGGCAAACGCGGTCGAGCGCACCTGGCACATAGGCATCATGGTTGCCTGGGACCACCGAAATGTCGTGCGGTTCGCCGAGCGTCTCGAGCCAGAGCCGCGCCAGCTCGATCTCGCGGTCGAGCGCGAGATTGACGAGATCGCCGGTCACGGCGACATGATCAGGCTGGCCGGCTTTCATGTCGGTGACGATCGCCTCGATGACGCTATCGTGCAGGAAGCGGCTGCGGTTGCGTTGCCAGTTGACGTAACCCAGCACCCGCTTTGAGACGAGCTGGTGATACTCTATATCCGGCAGCGGCCCGAGGTGGATGTCCGAGAGATGCGCAAGCCTGAACATTGCTATGTTGTAGGACAGGCGATGGAGCCTTTCCATCGCGGGTTGCCGGGCAAATGAGCGCATCCGATCCCGAAAAACCATTCAAGCAGACGGGCTGGCCAGGCCTGCGCGCCAAGCTCTTCCATACCGCATTCCTGATCCGCCGGCCAATGACGCTTGGCGTGAGAGCGGCGATTCATGACCAGGCGAAGCAGGCGATCTTCCTGATCCGACACACTTATGTGCCTGGCTGGCATTTTCCGGGCGGCGGCGTCGAGCGCGACGAGACGGCCGAAACGGCGCTCGAACGCGAGGTCAGGGAAGAGTGCGACATCGCACTCATAGCGCCGCCCGTGCTGAGGTCTGTGCATTTCAATCGACAATCCAGCCCGCGCGATCATGTCCTGTTCTACCTGGTCAGCCATTTCCGTGTAGTGGCCGAGAAGAAGCGGGACAGAGAGATCGCCGAAGCACGGTTCTTCCCGATCGACCGGCTCCCAGAGGATACCACGCCTGCAACGCGCCGGCGGCTCGCGGAGTTGTTCGACGGGGCGAAAGCTTCCGCATATTGGTAGCGCTGGCTTTTGTCGACGCATCCGGTTCTTCCGAAAACCGCTGCGGGTCCGATGCGCTACGCCGTCTCCGCAAACCTGTCGCGGTCGTGCGGGGCCGAGTAGTCCAGCTCCGGCCCGAGCGGCACGATGCGCGTAGGGTTCACGGTGGCATGGCTGCGGTAATAATGCATCTTGATGTGGTGCAGGTTGACGGTTTCTGCGACTCCCGGCACCTGATAAAGGTCGCGTAGATAGTTCGACAGGTTCGGATAGTCGGCGATCCGCCGCAGATTGCATTTGAAGTGCCCGACATAGACCGGGTCGAAGCGCACCAGCGTGGTGAAGAGCCGCCAGTCGGCTTCGGTGATGCGGCCGCCGACCAGATAGCGCTGTCGTGCAAGCCGTTCTTCCAGCATCTCGAGCGTGGCGAACAGCTCGCGGAAAGCCTCCTCATAGGCGACCTGCGTCGTTGCAAAGCCGGCACGATAGACGCCGTTGTTCACCGATGGGTAAACCAGAGCGTTGATGCGGTCGATCTCGCCGCGAAGCCGTTCCGGATAGAAATCGAGCGATGCATCACCCCACTCGTCAAAGGCCGAGTTCAGCATCCGGATTATCTCGGACGATTCGTTGGAGACGATTGTTTCCAGCTTCCGGTCCCACAGCACTGGTACCGTGACACGGCCGGAATAGGCAGGTTCCGCCCTGGTATAGATCTGATGCAGGAACTGTAGGCCGTAGAGCGTGTCGCCAGTAGCACCGTCCTCTGTGCGAAAGGTCCAGCCGTCCTTGCCCATGAAATGATGGACGACCGAGACCGATATGACATTCGTGAGCCGCTTCAGCGCACGGAAAATCAGCGTGCGATGCGCCCAGGGACAGGCGTAAGAGACATAAAGGTGATAGCGGCCGGCTTCAGCCTTGAATCCGCCCTTTCCGGTCGGACCAGGCGCCCCGTCCGGGGTAACCCAGTTGCGGAACGGAGACTCCTGCCGAACGAAGCGGCCGCCCGTATCGGAGGTCGCGTACCATTTGTCCTGCCAATTGCCTTCGACCAGAAGACCCATGGGCTACTCCTTTATGTTTGCCTGCATTTAGGCAAGAAGTTCGCAAACGGGAAACGGTCAGGCGTGAACGGATCGTCAACCGACCGCTCGATTTGACGAAATCCGCGATTGCGATCATCGGTTTTTGCTGCTAGCGGAGCGTGCATGTCTCTGACCCGGATCAACCGACGACGAATGGGCTCCCGCGCTTGAACCAGCGCTGACCGGCCGTGCCGCGCCATTTCGGCAACCCATTTCCTCGCATCCGGATCCATAGAGACCCATGAATATCGCCGACGTCGCATATCTGCCGGAACAGCCGGCGCACGACCCCGAAATCGAGCACATCAATGAAGAGGCCTTCGGGCCAGGTCGCTTTGCACGCGCCGCCTACAAGATACGCGAGGGCGGACCGCATGAGCGCACGCTCTCCTTCGTTGCCGTCTATCAAGGCGCGGTGATCGCATCGGTGCGCATGACGCGCATCGCTGCGGGGGAGGGCAGGGCGCTGCTGCTCGGGCCGCTTGCCGTGAGGCCGGACTACAAGAACCTCGGCATCGGGAGGAGGCTGGTGCGCTTTGCCATCGAGGCGGCTGAGCAGGCCGACGCAGGTGCAGTCGTTCTGGTCGGCGATGAGCCCTATTACGGGCCGCTGGGATTCGGCCGCGTGCCGCGCGGTCAGCTGTCGATGCCGCGGCCGGTCGACCTCGACCGCATCCTGGCCGTCGAGCTGAAGCCGGGAGCCTTGGCGAAGCTGAAAGGGATGGCCGACCACGAGGATCGGGTGAGCAAGCAGACAATCCCTTCTCCCCGTTTACGGGGAGAAGGTGGCCCGAAGGGCCGGATGAGGGGCAGCGCCGAAGTTTGACAGGTTAGTGCCGCCCCTCATCTGCCTGCCGGCATCTTCTCCCCGTAAACGGGGAGAAGAACCCCCTGTCATCTTCCCTCGCGATACCACATCGAGCCCAGCGCCAGGAGCAGCAGGCCAAGTCCGAAGAAGCCGCCGAACAGCGGCACCCGCGAGACCGACTTCAGCACGCTGTCATTGGTTGTCTTCAGCCCGATCCAGTCGCGGCCGGAAGCGTCGGCGGCGCTACGAACCGGCACGATCGACGGGACGCTCATCCCCATCGAGCTTTCGAGGCGCCGCGCGCTGCCGCCTGTCGCTTCGGCTATCGGCTTCACGATATCTTCCGTCGACACCATGTCGGCAAATTCCGGTGCGTTGATCGGACCGACCGCGGCAAGGGCGGTGAGATCGCCATTGGCGACCTGGTAGAGGCCGATCTCGCGGGATTCCAGCGTGCCTGTGAAAACGCCCGGCTCGGACGGCGACAGCTTGACAGTCACGGTTTTGCCGGATGGCGTGATTACTTGGGCCTGGCCGGGGTCGTCGCTCATCGTCTGGCGGCGGACTTCGAGCGTCATGCCGTGGCCATCGGCGGTCAGCCGCTCTTCCTCGAGCTCCGGCTCCTTCATCAGCCAATGGGCAATACGACGATAGAGCTGCACATGCGGGCCGCCGCCCTCGTAGCCGCGCGCCCACAGCCAGCCCTGGTCGGACAGAAGCATGCCGACACGGCCCTCGCCCTTGCGGTTGAGCAGGAGCAGCGGTCGATCGTCAGCGCCTTTCATCACGACCTCTCCCTCGGGATTCTGGACCCCGATGGTTCGGAACCAACGGCTCCAGTGCGGCGGCTCGTTGGCCGCGCCCTCGAGGCCGCGCGTAACGGGATGGCGTTTCCCCAGGTCCGTGAGGCGCGGATAGTACGCCTTTTCGATGATGTCGCCGGTCGGCATCGCTGGAAGGGCCGAGATCAGCGGCGTCTTGGCGATCGACTGCTCGCCGGCATATTCGGGGCCGGCAGCGATCAGAAGAGCGCCACCCTTCTCCACATATTCGGAGATGTAGTCGTAATAGAGGATCGGTAGCACGTCGCGGTGCTGATAGCGGTCGAAAATGATCAGGTCGAACTGGTGGATCTTCTCGACGAACAGCTCGCGCGTCGGGAAGGCAATCAGCGACAGCTCGTTGATCGGCGTCCCGTCCTGTTTCTCCGGCGGGCGCAGGATCGTGAAGTGGACAAGATCGACCGACGCGTCGGATTTGAGCAGATTGCGCCAGGTGCGCTCGCCGGCATGCGGCTCACCGGAGACCAGCAGGACACGCAAATTTTCCCGGATGCCGTCGACCAGAGCGATGGCGCGGTTGTTGACATCGGTCAGCTCGCCGTCGAGATGATCGATCGAGAGCTCAAAGATGTTGCGCCCGGCATTGGGTATGTTGAGATGAAGGGGCATCTCGCGGCCGATCTCGGCCTGCTCGGTCGAAACGGGCTGGCCGTTCACACTGACGCGCACATTGACCGTGCCGGTCTCGCCCTGGGCGCCGATCACGCGATAAGTCATGTCGAGCGGCTTGCCGACAATGCCGAAGCGCGGAGCGCGCTCGAAGCGGATGCGGCGGTCCTTCTCGCCTTCATGGCCGGTAATCAGCGCGTGCAGTGGCGCATTGAAGCCGGCTGCCGATTTGGGCACGTCGTGGATTTGGCCGTCGGTCACCATGATCGCGCCACCGATGCGTGAGGGCGGCACGTCTCGCAAGGCACCTTGCAAGGCGCCGAACAGACGCGTCTCGGTCCGGTCGTCCGCAGCGCCCGCCTGTCCGGCATCGACGACCCGAACGTCGAATTGCTTGAAGCGCGCCAGGCGATCCTTCAGGGCCTGCACCGCCTCGTTCGTCTGCTGTGTCCGGTCACCTATGTCTTGGCTCTGGCTACGGTCGACGACCAGCGCCACGACGCTCTTCAGCGGGTCGCGCACCTCGTCGAGCAATACGGGGTTGAACAGCGCGAGCGCCAACGCGACGAACGCCGCGAGCCGGAAGACCGCACCGCGCTGGCGAAACAGAAGGCCCGCGATCGCCAGCAACGCGACCGGAACCAGAACTGCCGCGATCAGTGGCCACGACAGAAGCGGTTCGAAAGACAGCGACCAATTCATGCTACTGCCCCAGTCGTTCGAGCAGGATCGGCACGTGCACCTGGTCGGATTTGTAGTTGCCGGTCAGCATGTACATCATGATGTTGACGCCGGCCCGGTAGGCATAGATGCGCTGCATCGGGTCCGACGGCACGGTCGGCAACAGCGCATTGCCATTCTCGTCGACTGCCCAGGCGCCTGCAAAGTCATTCGCCGTGATCATGATCGGGCTCACGCCGTCTCCCGTGCGCACCGGGCGGTTTTCCGTATTGCTTGCCTCAGCCGAAGCCTCGACCCACAGCGGGCTGCCGTTGAAGCGGCCCGGGAACTCGGGAAGGATATAGAAGGCCTTGGTGAGCACGTGGTCAGAGGGCACCGGCTCCAGCGGCGGGACGTTGAGATGCGCGAGAATGTCGCGCAGCCGCTCGGTGGCTGGCGTCACCTGGCTTCCGTCGATCGCCGAGGCATACTGGTCCCGCGTGTCGAACAGCACCGTCCCGCCCTGCTTCATGTAAGCATCGACACGGGCGATCGCGTCTTCTGTCGGCATCGCCGCACTCGGGTCGATCGGCCAATAGATGAGCGGATAGAAGGATAGCTCGTCCGTGGCGATGTCGACGCCGGAGGGGTCCCCCGGCTCCAAAGCCGTCTTGTCGATCAGGAATTTCGTCAGACCCTCGAGCCCGGCGCGGCTGATCGAATCGACGGCGCCGTTGCCGGTCAGAACATAGGCGAGCCGGGTCTTGGAAATCGCATCGATTGCTTGCACATCGGTCGGCTTCGCGTCATTGCCGGCCGCTGCCGGGGCAGGGTTCTGCGCATGGGCATCAGGTATGAAGGCGCTCAAAGCCAAACCTGCCGTGAGGAACCCAACCACGCCGACGGCGGCCGCAGCGCGTTGAGCTCGCTTCGCGCGGCGTGTGAGCTGGCCGCCCATCCACAAGACAGCGAGCGCGTCGAGCGCCATAAGCAGCAGAGCCAAGCCCACCAACGGTCCCTTGAAGGGAACTGAATCATCGAAGGCGTAGGGTATGTTGGTGACAGGCGTCGTGATCTCAGGCCTGGCTATCGGCACAAACGAAGCGTCGGCCGGCAGAAGATTGTGGGCGAGCAGACCCTCCTCCGTGCCGTAGAGGCCGGGCGGGTTCTCGATCGTGATGGCGGTGGCGCCCGGCATCAGCGGCCTTGCTTCGGGGGGCGGCGGCACCAAGATTCCCCTGGCGTCGATCATGCGATGCGGGGCGAGCGCTGTCTGCTGGCCCTCGGCGTTAGGGGCAGCCGTGCCCTGGTTGCGCGAGAGCTGGACCAGGCGGCGCAGCATCTCGACGAAGCTGCCGGAGATCGGCAAATTCGACCACGTCGCCTCAGGGGTGATGTGAAATAGAACCACCGTGCCCTTGCCACGGCGCGCGCCGGTAACAAGCGGCGTCCCGTCTGCGAGATTGGCCCAGGTGCGCTCGGCGATATCGGGGGTCGGCTCGGCAAGCACCTGGCGGGACACCGTGACCTCCGATGGCGGCGTCAGGTCGCCGAACGGACCGGTCGCGGGGAAGTCGCTCACCGGCTGCGGCTCGGTCCATGAGAGCGCGCCGCCGAGCGCGCGTTCGCCGGTCCGCAAGCGTACCGGCAGCAGCTCCTCGTCATAGGCGGCAGCCGCGAGCCGCGAGCCGGCGAAACGCACCAGCGTGCCTCCGTTATGAACCCAGTCGACCAGCTTGGCGCGGGCGCTGTCGGGGATGGTGCCTATGTCAGCCAGTACGATCATCGCAGGCTTCTGCTCGATCAGCTGCGGAATCGAAATCGCGAGGTCGGCATTACCCGGCTCGGTGAGATCGGCAAAAGGCTGGAGCGCCCGACGGATATAGTAGAGCGGCGACAGCAGCGGCTGTGCCTGGTCGGAATCGGCTTGCGACAGCAACCCGACCCGACGGCGCTTCGAATTCTCGTCGAGCACGCGCACGGCGCCGGCATGGTTCTCACCGTCGATCGCAATCGAGGCAAAATCATTCCTGAGCTCGAACGGCACCGCCATGCGCCCGCTGCCCGTGTTCTGACCGGGTCCGAAGCTGATCGCCGCGTCGGCGATGCGACGGCCTTTGTCGTCGAAGGCCCCCGCAGTCACCTGACGCGGGGCGGGGTCTCCAGGCGCCCGGATTGCGGTGAGCACAAAAGCGTCGGCGTCGTTCTCGGATGCGGTGAGGCCAGCCATGCCGAGGCGGTCAGACGTGGCCCAGACGAGGTTGGCCGGGTTCTTCGACAGCAGCTCCTTGAATGCAGCCTCGTCACCCTTGGCGGCCAAACCATCCGACAGCACGGCGATGGTAGCGCCCGGCACGGCGCCGAGGGCCCCTGCCACGCGCGCAAAGACAGCCGGCCGGTCTACCGGCACCGGGCGCGGCCTGGCAGCGCGCAGATGGTCGAGCGCGGCCTGAGCGTCGAACGGGCCGACGTCGACGTTCGGCTTCTCCGCTGTGAAGGCGATCAGCACGGGCTCGTTCTTGGCGCGGGCATCCGCGATCAGGCGCTCGGCGGTGGCGACACGCTTGTCCCAATCCTTTGCACTCGCCCAGCCATTGTCGATGACCAGCGCGACTGCCGAGCCAGTTGCCGTGACGCCCTCGCGCGGATTGTAGATCGGCTCGGCAAGGGCGAAAATGATCAGTGCAGCCATGACCAGGCGCAGCAGGGTCAGCCACCAGGGGCTCCGGTGCGGCGTCTCCTCAGTCCTCAGCACGCGTGCCAGGATCTTCAACGGCGGGAAAATCTCTGCCTGAGGCCTTGGCGGAGTAAGGCGTAGCAGCCACCAGATCGCCGGCAGCGCGATCAGCCCAAACAGAACCGCTGGGAAACCGAAACTCAGCGGAAGCCAGCTCATCTACGCAGCTCCATGCCTGAAGGCACCTTCGCCGCTCAGCGCAAAATGCACCCTAACCAGCGCTTCTGAGGCGAGCCTGTCGGTATGGTTGACCGTGTAGCTCCAGCCCAGGCGCTTACACCATGATTCAAGCTCGGACCTGCGGGCGAGATAGGCATTGCGGTAGTCGGCGGAGAACGTCTCTGCGCGGCCCGCGGTCAATTTGTCGCCGGTCTCCGGGTCGGTGAACTCGGTGCGGCCGGCATAGGGGAACGTCTCTTCCACTGGGTCGGCGATCTCGATCAGATGTGCGCGGACTCCGTGGCGCGCCAGCACATCGAGCCATGACATGGTCTCCTCGAACGGATCGAGGAAATCGCTGGCAAGCACGATATCCGAGAAACGGCGGATCATCGACAGGTCGGGCTTGGTCGGCAGATCCCCGGCGTGATCGAGCCGCGCGGCAAGACGCTCGGAGCCGCTCCTTGCCGCGAACGGATCGGTGAGGCCCGGCCAGGCGATGCGCTCTCCGCCGCGCGATAGAAGCTCGGCGAGCGCGAGGATCAGCACCAAGGCACGAGATTCCTTCGAGACGGAAGCGCCACGCGACTTGAAAAGCATCGAAGGCGAGGGGTCGGCCCACAGCCAGACCGTATGCGCGGCCTCCCATTCGCGGTCGCGGACGTAGGTGTGGTCGTCGCGCGCCGAACGCCGCCAGTCGATACGGGAGATCGCCTCTCCCTCGACATAGGGCCGGAATTGCCAGAAATTCTCGCCGATGCCGTGCTTCCTGCGGCCATGCCAGCCGGCAATCACCGTATTGACGACGCGGCGGGCCTCGATCAGCAGATCGGGTACAAGTGCGGCGCGCATTCGCGCCCTTGCAAGTGCCTCCCTGGTGGCAACCGGTACAGTCGCCTCTCCGATGCGTGCCATCAACCCGCTTTCTTGACCAGCCTCGCAACGACGTCGCGCACGGTCATTCCCTCGGCGCGCGCCGCAAAGGTCAGCGCCATCCGATGCTGCAGCACCGGTTCGGCCAGCGCCTTGATGTCGTCTATGGACGGCGCAAGCCGGCCATCATAAAGCGCCCGGGCGCGTGCGCAAAGCGTCAGCGCCTGGCTGGCGCGTGGGCCGGGGCCCCAGGCTACATGCTTGTCGGTTTCTACGCCGCCCTGGCCGGGGCGCGCCGAGCGTACCAGCGCGAGGATGGCCTCGACCACCGTCTCGGGCACCGGCATGCGGCGAATCAGTATCTGTATCTCTTTCAGCCGCTCGGCCGTGAGCACGTTTTCGGCGCGTGCATCATCTATGCCTGTCGTCTCAAGGAGGATGCGCCGCTCGGCATCGAGCTCCGGATAGGGCACGTCGATCTGCATCAGGAAGCGATCGAGCTGGGCTTCCGGTAGCGGATAGGTGCCTTCCTGCTCCAGCGGGTTCTGGGTCGCAAGCACATGGAAGGGAGAAGGCAGGTCGTGACGCTCGCCGGCGACGGTGACGTGATACTCCTGCATGGATTGCAAGAGCGCCGACTGCGTGCGCGGGCTGGCGCGGTTGATCTCGTCGGCCATCAGAAGCTGCGCGAAGATCGGGCCGGGAATGAAGCGGAAGGATCTGCGACCGCTGTCGTCCTGCTCCAGTACCTCTGAACCGAGGATGTCGGACGGCATCAGGTCGGGCGTGAACTGAATACGCCGCCCGTCGAGACCGAGCACAACCCCGAGCGTTTCGACCAGCTTGGTCTTGGCAAGCCCGGGCACACCCACCAGTAACGAATGTCCGCCGGCCAGGATCGCAACAAGCGTACGCTCGATCACGCTCTCCTGGCCGAAGATGACGCGACCGACGCCTGTGCGGACTTTCGAGATGTCGGCCAGGGCTCGTTCGGCCTCGGCCACCATTTCACGTTCGCTCAACAGGGGTTCCTTGATGACTGCCACGCTCATGCCGCATCGTCCCTTCTGTTGGGAACGCCGGCCTTGGCGTTCCGTACCGCAATTCGCAGCTTGGCGGTGCTGCACCTGCGAAATTAAATAAGGCTTCTAGACTGACAAGCGTAACAACAGTGACTATTTCGTGACCATGACCGTGACCGGCAAGCTTCAAAACGCCAGCCTAACCCAGGCAACCGATGTCGCCGGGCTGTCTGCGCTAATTGGGCGCGCGACACGCGCCGGCAAGGGGTTGCCTCCGTTAGACCGCTGGAATCCGGAATTTTGTGGTGACATCGACATGGAGATCAGGGCCGACGGTACCTGGTTTTATCTCGGCACGCCAATCGGACGCATGCCGCTGGTCGAGCTCTTCTCGACAATACTCAGGAAGGATGCCGACGGCCGGACCTATCTCGTGACGCCTGTGGAAAAGGTTGGCATCCGCGTCGCCGATGCGCCTTTCATTGCCGTAGAAATGAACGTAAGTGGCGAGGGGCACAATCAGGTCCTCACGTTCCGCACCAATGTCGGCGACCTGGTGGAGGCGGGGCCAGGTCATCCGCTGCGCTTCGTCGACGAGGCCGAGACCGGCGGACTGAAACCCTATCTTCTGGTGCGGGGGCGGCTGGAGGCGCTGCTAGCGCGGCCAGTCATGTACGAGCTCGTCGAGCACGGTGAAGAGGTCGAGATCGACGGCAGGATCATGTTTGCGGTGCGCTCCAGGGGTGAGGTCTATCCGATCATGCCGGCCAGAGAACTGAGGCGGCTCAGCGCCTGATGGACAAGCTCGCTGCGAAGCTCTTTTCGGCCGAAGATTTCCGCATCCGCGCAGCGCGCGAGACCGGGCCACACCACGGTTCCGACTATGGCGACCACCGCCTCAACCCCGACCTTCGCGAAATGATCCTCCGCGACGGCTTGCGTGACGCGGCGGTGCTGATCCCGGTCGTCGACCGTGGCGAGCAGGCGACCGTGCTGCTCACGAAACGAACGGAGAAGCTGCGCAGCCATTCCGGGCAGGTCGCGTTTCCCGGCGGGCGCATCGAGCCGGTCGATGCCTCGGCCGAGGATGCCGCATTGCGCGAGACGTTCGAGGAGGTCGGGCTCCCGACAAGCGCCGTCGAGGTGATCGGCCGCATGCCGGACTACGTCGCCGGCTCGGGGTACCGCATCGTGCCGGTGCTTGGGATCGTGACGCCGCCTTTCGATCTTGTCCTCAACGAGCATGAGGTCGATGCGGCCTTCGAGGTGCCGCTCGGCTTCCTGATGAATGCCGCCAACCACAACCGTGAGAGCCGCATCTGGCAGGACAAGCAGCGCTTCTACTACACCATGCCTTATGGAGAGCGCTTCATCTGGGGCGTGACGGCGGGCATCATCCGCACGCTCTATGAAAGGCTTTACGCGTGAGCGCGTCCATTGCCGGCGCCAATTGGCTGAAGGGCCGTACCCTCCAGGCCCTGCTCAAGGCGCTATCCGAAGGCGACGAGGAGGCGCGCATCGCCGGCGGCGCAGTGCGCAACACGCTGCTTGGCAAATCCGTCAATGATGTCGACATCGCGACGACGACACTACCTGATGAGACGGCCCGCCGTGTCGAAGCGGCAGGCTTCCGCGCCGTGCCGACGGGCGCCGAGCATGGCACGATCACCGTGGTCGCCAACGGCAAACCGTACGAAGTCACGACATTGCGCGACGATATCGAGACCGACGGGCGGCGTGCAAAGGTGCGGTTCGGCCGCGACTGGAAGCGCGATGCCGAACGGCGCGATTTCACGATCAATGCGCTCTACGCGACGGCGGACGGGGAGGTCGTCGACCTCGTCGGCGGGCTTGCCGACATCGAGAGCCGCACGATCCGCTTCATCGGCGATGCGGAGTTGCGCATTCGTGAGGACTTCCTGCGTATACTGCGTTTTTTCCGTTTCTTCGCCTGGTATGGCGGGGGGCGGCCCGATGCCGAAGGGCTGAAGGCCTGCGCAAGGCTGAAGGATGGGCTCGACCGGCTGTCGGCGGAACGCATTTGGGCGGAGCTCAAGAAGCTGATGTCGGCAGCCGACCCGTCCCGCGCGCTTTTATGGATGCGCCAGGCGAGCGTTCTGACGCGGGTCTTGCCGGAAAGCGAGAGGTGGGGAATCGATTTCATTCATCCGCTGGTGCGTGCCGAGGGCGATCTTGGCTGGCCCCCGGACCCGATGCTCAGGCTGGAAGCGCTGTTGCCCCCCGATCCGGACCGTTTGAGAGCACTTGCCGAGCGGCTGCGGTTTTCGACAGAGGAGGCAAGAAGGCTCGAAGGCTGGGCGAGACAGCCCTCAATCGCCGCCACCACGACCGAAAGCGTGCTGGCGCGCATGCTCTACAAAGGTGATCCGGCGGCCGTCATCGACCACCTTCGCCTGGCTCTGGCCATTGCCCGCGCCAAGGCGGTCTCGGACGACAAGGCAATGCTCCAGGCTGGGGGTATTTCGCGCTTGCTTGCCTACACGGAAAACTGGAAAAGGCCGGAATTCCCAGTGAAAGGCGGTGACCTGAAGCAACTCGGCCTTCCGGCTGGACCGAGGCTCGGCGCCGTGTTGAAGTCACTCGAGGCCGAGTGGATCGCTTCCGGCTTCATGCTCGACCGGGAAGCGCTGATGTCGCGCGCCGCGGTGCTAATGACGGACTAGCGCAGCACGTCAACTCCGGCCGCGTCGCGGTCTCCGCTTCTTCAAAGCAACGGATCGGTTCGGAGCCGCTGCCCTTCGGGTCGATGCGCTAGGCTGCGTCGCGCACTTTCTCGATTCGTGAGCGGATTGCCTCGATCATGCTCTCCCGGATTATCGTCTCTCCATGAGCCTCGCGCATGTGCTCCACGGCGCGGCGCATCACTTCGGCCTCTTCCTCGGCGCGGGTATGCCAATCGCAGCCAGGCACCAGCGTGCCGCATTGAAATTCCTTCATGGCCGTCTCCTTCAATTGCTTTTTTGAATGCTATTCTTTTTCCCGGTAAGCACCATAACGGGAAATACGGCGACAGGTTGCCCGCCGGCCGGGAAATGGCCGCAAAACTGTCGTGTTCCCTCGCAAAGCCCACAAAGCCGGAAAGGCGGGCCAAGTGCCGCCCTTCCGCCGTCGCACCAAGTCAAGCTGCGCCGAGCAGCGTCAATGGACGATCTTGACCGACTCGGCCAGCCGGCCGCCGTGCCTCGCCTCCCAGGAAATGGACACCTTGTCCCCAGCCTTCAGGCCAGGATCCTTGAAATCTTTCCGCAGCGCGTATTTGTTACCGTTGTCCAACGTCAGCATCATGGCGTGCGAATCGAACTCCTTCACTGTGCCGGATGTGTTGTGCATCGCGGCGGCAAAGGCGAGGGAAGACGTAGCGAGCACCGCAGCGGCCGCCGTGGATACAAGAAGCTTACGCATGACGAGCACTCCTTGATGGCGTGCCCCGCCGCTTGGCGGATACCCGCCGTGGGGGATGAGGGCCGTCCGGTCACGTCGCGTCGCGGCTCTTGGGCAAACCGCCGGCGTTTCCCAGCCTAACACTCCTCTGAAATTAGACCAAAAGGACGTTTGCGCAGGGTCGCCCATCACATTCCGGGTCACGATTTCGGGATTGAGACGGCTCTATTGTTGCTGGCGGCCCCTGGCCGCAACCGCGCTGCCGGCAGAGAGCCATTCGCTGACCACCTGGACGTCCTCCTTGCCGAGCAGGTGGCCTGCCGCAATCGTCAAGGAATCCACGTTCGCGCCGCGGTCGCGGAGCAGTTCCTCGAGCGCCGGCGCGAATGGCGCATAAATCTTGTCCTTTTGGCCGGCAACGCAGAGGAACCGTGAGCGGCGCAAGTCGACTTCCGGTGCTGCATGCAGAACCGGCATGGCGCGCAGCAACACCGCGCGATGAATGAGGTTCGGATCGAGCAGCGCCATCGCCGCAATCAAATTGGCGCCATTGGAGTAGCCGATGAAAACGGCACGGTTGAGATCGAGCTTCTCGGCTGCCATCCTGTCCTTGAGAAAGTCAGCAAAGGCCTGCGCTTCCTTGCGAATGTCGTTCTGGTCGAATTCGGTCGCCGTTATACGCGCATACCAGCGCTTTATTCCCTTCTGGGTGACCCGGCCGGACACGCCAAACAGCGTTGCGTGAGGCGCCACGCTCGACGCCAGCTTGAACAGGCTCGTCTCGTCGCCCCCGGAGCCGTGAAGAAGGATCATCGTCTCGCCCGAAGGATTCTGCGGCCTGAGCAAGCGGTAGGCGAAGCGATGCACCCGGGTGATCGGTTCAGGGACGCTCAATTTCTTCAGCGCACCTTCCGGGAGGCCAAGAGCTTGTCCTTCGCCGAGGGCGGCCTTCGTCCCTCGCGGCTCAACGCAGTCTTTCGCAGTCTTTTCCACATTGCCCTGGTGACCGATGCTCGCGCAGGGCGAAACATCCCGGGCGTGCACGGGATCGATGTTGCTCGCAATAGCGATCGGCAATGCCGAGATGAGCAGCGCTATCAGGCGGTATTTGGCCATGGTCAGATCCAACCGTCGACAGAGTAAGCCAGGCTTCCAATCGCGAGAACATCGCTCGCGGAAATATGGCCGCCCGACAAACAGTCTGGATTCGCCGGCCCTGTTACGCTGTGCTGGCCCGCAGCGTTCGCGTCGCTAATAGCGGATGCAGCGGGCTTGTCACCAGCAAATTTGCCGCCGAAGGCAGAATGCCGCACCGTCATGAGAAGAGTATATCAGTGCCGCTCGCGAACGGCCTAGGGCCATTTCACTTCGGGAGGCATGCTGGAAAGGATCGAGGCGACGTTCCCGCCGGTTTTCAACCCAAAGATAGTGCCGCGGTCATAAAGCAGGTTGAATTCGACATAACGGCCACGGCGGATGAGCTGTTCCTCGCGGTCGGCTTCAGTCCAGTTCAGGGAAAAGTTCCTGCGCACGAGGTGGTCGTAGACGACCAGGAAAGAGCGGCCGACATCCTGCACGAATCGGAAATCGGCATCCCAGCCCCCGTGCTCCTCCCCCGAATGCAGCCAGTCGAAGAAGATTCCGCCGATGCCGCGGGGTTCGTTGCGGTGCGGCAGGAAGAAGTACTCGTCGCACCAAGCCTTGAACTTGCGGTAGTCGGCGACAGCCGCGTGCTTGTCGCAGGCAAATTGCATCGCCTTGTGGAAGAGGATCGTGTCAGGGTCCTCCTGCGTGCGGCGGCGGTCGAGCACCGGGGTCAGGTCGGCGCCGCCGCCGAACCATTGCCGGTTGGTCACCACCATGCGCGTGTTCATATGGACGGCGGGAACGTTCGAGTTCCAGGGATGCGCGATCAGGGAAATGCCGCTGGCCCAGAAGCGCGGGTCTTCCTCGGCGCCGGGAATCTGCTTGCGAAAGTCGGGGGAGAATTCGCCATGGACTGTCGAGGTGTGCACGCCGACTTTCTCGAAGACCCGGCCATGCAGCATCGACATCAAGCCGCCCCCGCCATTGCCCTCATCACGCTGCCAGGCGGTCTTTTCGAAGCGCCCGGGCGTCCAGGACGATTGCGGCCCGGTCACGCTATCCTCGAGCGCCTCGAAGGAAGCGCAAATCTTGTCGCGCAATTCCTCGAACCAGACCCGCGCGAGTCTCTTCTTGTCTTCGATGTCGGCCGGCAGCCCGGCCGGAATGTCGGGGCGCTCCATAGGCACTCCATTGCAATTGCCAGGCGCATTCGCGCCAAAGGACTCGTCTTTTGCCCCGGCGATCCCTAATCTTCTGAGGGATGGGGTCAAGTCTGCCCTTGGACGCAGTTTGGGAGTTCCTCGTGCGCACCCCGACGCGGCCGCCGCTCGACGGCCTGAAGAAGAGACTGGATCGTTCCCGCGCCGAGAAGACGCGGCTGCCCCGCGACGGCTTCGTTCGCGAGAGCTTCGTGCTGCCGCGCGGCGACGCACGGCTGAAGGCGCGCGAATGGTTCGACCGCTGGCCGAAGCAGGCCTATTGGACCGCGATCGAAAGCTGGTCGGAGCGTCCGGGCGATGTGATCGAGTTCACAATGCGAAGGCTCCCGGCGGCGGATTGATCCGCTTCTATCTTGCCGCGGCAATTCGACGGCTTTGCGGCGTCAGGTCACCAGCAGCGGCGTCTTGCTCGGCACATGGTCGTACAGGTGAATGACGTCCTGGTTGAACATGCGCACGCAGCCTGACGATGCGGCCTTGCCGATGGACTGCCAGTCCGGCGAGCCATGGATGCGGTAAAGCGTGTCCTCACCGTTCTGGAAAATGTAGAGAGCACGCGAGCCGAGTGGATTGTCGAGGCCGGGCGGCATGCCCTGCCGCCATTTCTCCAACCTGGGATCGCGCTTGATCATGGCGTCCGGCGGCGTCCATGTGGGCCATTTGCGCTTCCACTGGACCACCGCCCGGCCTTTCCAGGAATAACCCTGGCGACCGAGCCCGACGCCGTAGCGCATTGCCATGCCGTCCTTGAGCACCCAGTAGAGGTGTTTCTCGGTGGTGTCCACGACGATCGAGCCCGGCGCCTCGCCAGTCGGATCGACGACAAGCTGACGCAGGAAGCGTCGGTCGACTTTCTGGAAAGGGATGGCCGGCAGAGCATAGCCCTGGTCTTCCATGCCGGCATAGACGGCGGCGTGGTCGACTTCCGTCGGCTGTGGCTCCAAGGGTGGCGCAGGCCTCGGCGGTGGCGCGGCGTTGGCCTGAGTGGATGGAGCAGGCATGGTCGTGCAGGCCGAGACGGCAGATGCGCCGGCGAGGGCCGTTCCGATCAGGAACGACCGGCGCGAAAGCTGAATTGTCATTTTGTCGGGAAGTCTTTTGTCAGTTCTGCGAACGGGGTTGAGGGGCGAGGACCAGAGCGCTTAAAGCGGCGGCGAGCTTGGTTTCAACATCAATCGCGACTAGTCGGTGTCGCGTAGACACGGGCAGCGCTGTTCGAAGAAGGCTGTTGCATATCCGTCACTGAAATGATGCGCGGCCGACCCGCCGCGACGGTCATGACGCGCCCGTGAGCCTTCTGGCGCCGGTGCCCTTCTGGCGCCGGTGCCCTTCTGGACCGGATCAGGGCTTGGACGGGCCGCTCGAAGGTGGCGGGATGTTTCGGCTCTATCTTCTGGTCGGCTGCCGGCGGCGCTCAGCCAACCTGCCTGACCGCTTCACCGGCTGCCATTGCAGCAGCGAGGGCGACATTGAGGCTGCGGCCGCCGCCCGGCATCGGGATCGTGAGGCGCGCATCGGCCGCGTCGTGGACATGCTCGGGGACGCCCGCCGATTCGCGGCCGAACAGCAGAATGTCATTCGAGGCGAATTCGAAGCGGGTGTAGGGCCGCTCGGCTCTGGTCGAAAAGAGAAGAAGCCGTCGTCCTTCCCTCCGCCGCCAGTTTTCGAAGCCAGTGAAGTCGAGGTGGCGGGTGAGGGCCGCCATTTCGAGATAGTCCATTCCGGCGCGTCTCAGCGCGCGGTCGGAAAGGTCGAAGCCGGCCGGTTCGATGACGTCCACCGCGAGCCCGAGGCAAGCGGCAAGCCGCAGGATCGTACCGGTGTTTCCGGCGATATCCGGCTGGTAAAGGGCTATCCGCAGACCGATGCTCAATTCGAAGAGTTCCTAAAGCGGGATAATTGGAGCGGAGTCATTCCTGCCGCCCCAGTTGTGTGTTTTGAAGCATGATCTTTTCCGAAAAGTCTGCAACTTTTCGGGATCATGCTAGCTGATTGTTTTTGAAGCATGATCTTCTGCGAAAACTCTACAATCTTTCGGAATGCTCTAAACTGAACCGTGACATGCCGGCAACACGTTGTCAGGATGCAGAGAAAACTGCTCACCTTGCGGTAGCCAGTTGCCCCAAAGCAGTTTATAGAGCGCGGGTCTTCAACTCGAACCGACGGAGGCGGACATGGAATTCATGATGACCGTAGATATCCACCGCCCCATCCGCGGGCTTACTGCCTGACGGCGGCATCGGTTCGACGCTCCTTACATTACCTGAAGTAACAGTCAGCATCGTCTCGATTCCCGCCGGATCTTTTTCCCGGTTTTCGAAGGAATCCAGCGATGTTGCGCACTTTGCCAAAGGGGCTCCGGGCCCCGCCTGACCGCGCTCCCGCGCTCACCGTCAAGGCGGCAGGCTGGCTCGCCTTCGCAGCGCCGCGCTCGACCATTTTTCATGCCCGCAAGGGAGGACAGACCATTGTCTGATTACAATCAGCATGTGACGACGCTGGGCATCCAGAAGCTGGCTGCCTGGGCGTTTGCCGTGGGTGAACGGCCGCGTATCGACGAGGCCCGTCCGCGCCCGCGGCCGCATCGCGGACAGTTGCCAGACGTCGATTTCGACCGGGCGATCGTAGATCCGAATTATCGGCCGCTCTGGTTGCGGCTAGCCGATTTCATTCTCGGGCACGGTACCGGCGCGCCGGAAGGTTCCGAGGCCGAGACGAGGGCGGTTCCCGCCACCATCCTCGGCGAACGGCTCGCCACGGCCTATATTGGAGAGAAGCAGGCCGGCGAAGCCTCTGTTCGTGCCACCGTCGGCAATTCCAGTCAAAATAGCTGTTCGCGCGCGGCGTAAGACTGCGCGCGACATCACCAATCGAGTGCTCCAGGATGTTGTTCCGCTGGTTTGAAAAAAGGCTGAATCCGTTTCCGCCCGAGGAGCCGGTAGAGCCGCCGAAGACGCTGATAGGCTTCTGTCTGCACTATACGCGCGGCGCCTGGCGCTTCATCATTGTCGACGCGATCCTCATCGCGTCGATCGCGATCGCCGAAGTCTGGATGTTTGCTTTTCTGGGCAACATCGTCGACTGGCTCTCCGCACAGAACCGCGAGACGTTTCTGCAGACCGAAGGTTGGAAGCTTGCCGGCATGGCGTTGATCGTCCTGGTGGCGCTGCCGGGTACGGTGTGGGTCCACTCGTTCCTCCAGCAGCAGACGCTGATGGGGAACTATCCCATGCGCATCCGCTGGCAGGTCCACCGCTATCTGCTCAAGCAGTCGATGACGTTCTACCAGGACGAATTCGCCGGCCGCATCGCCACCAAGCTGATGCAGACCGCGCTCGCGGTGCGCGAATGCGTCGTCAAGGTGATCGACGTGCTCAACTACGTCGTCGTCTACTTTCTCGGCATGCTGGCGATCGTCGGGTCGGCCGACTTGCGGCTCGCCGTGCCGCTTGCGGTGTGGCTTGTGTGCTATGTCCTGCTGCTGCGTTTCTTCATTCCGCGTCTCGGCAAGGTCTCCGAGGAGCAGGCCGACGCGCGCTCGATGATGACGGGCCGCGTCGTCGACAGCTACACCAACATCCAGACGGTGAAGCTCTTCAGCCATGCGCGGCGCGAGGCGTCGTATGCCCGTGAGGGAATGACCAGCTTCCTCGAAACGGTCTATCGGACGATGCGGCTCGTCACCGCGTTGTTCGGCACGCTCTATGTGCTCAACTCGTTGCTGTTGTTTTCGGTCGGCGCGCTGTCGATCTGGCTTTGGCTTGGGGGCGAGGTGACGATCGGCGCAGTCGCGGTCGTCATCGGCCTGGTGCTGAGGTTGTGGGGCATGTCGCAATGGATCATGTGGGAGGTGTCGGGCCTCTTCGAGAACATCGGCACCGTGCAGGACGGCATCGGTTCCATCTCTCTGCCGCGCCTTGTCGAGGACAGACCCGAAGCCAAGGACATCGCGGTGAGCCAGGGTCGCATCGAGTTCGACCGTATCGGCTTCCACTACGGCAAGGGCAAGGGCGTCATCGAGAACCTGTCGCTGGCCGTAAAGCCGGGCGAGAAAGTCGGTCTCGTCGGCCGCTCCGGCGCCGGCAAATCGACGCTCGTGAACCTGCTCCTGCGCTTCTACGATCTCGAAGGCGGCCGCATCCTGGTCGACGGGCAGGATATTTCGCTGGTCACCCAGGATTCTCTGCGCGCCAATATCGGCATGGTGACGCAGGATACGTCGCTGCTGCACCGCTCGGTGCGCGAAAATATCCTCTACGGCCGTCCGGATGCGAGCGAGGCGATGGTAATCGAGGCGGCGCGTCGCGCCGAGGCACTCGATTTCATCGCGGGGCTTAGCGACGCGAAGGGCCGCAAGGGGCTCGAGGCGCATGTCGGTGAGCGGGGTGTGAAGCTCTCGGGGGGCCAGCGCCAGCGCATCGCGATCGCTCGCGTGATGCTCAAGGACGCGCCAATCCTGATCCTGGACGAGGCGACCTCGGCCCTCGATTCAGAAGTGGAGGCAGCCATCCAGGAGAATCTCTACCGGCTCATGGAGGGCAAGACGGTGATCGCGATCGCCCATCGCCTGTCCACGATCGCGGCCATGGACCGCCTCGTCGTCATGGATCAAGGCCGGATCATCGAAGAAGGCACGCATGACGAACTTGTGGCGAAGAAGGGCCTCTACGCCCATCTGTGGGAACGACAGTCTGGCGGGTTCCTGCTCGACGTGCCGGCCGAAAAGGAGTTAGCAGCGGAATGATGGAGGCGGCTTGATGAGCCTCGACAGTTTTCGCGACCGTATGTGGCGCTCGTTCGAGGGCGCTGTCGATCCGTTCCACGACACGGACCGCGAGCTGCTGCCGCAGGACGCCTGGAGGTTTATCCTTTATTTCGCCAATCAGGCGAGGGGACCCTTCATCCTGCTGCTGATCACAGGCGGGCTGGCAGGAGGCGTCGACGCCGCAATGTACTGGGCGGTTGGCTGGCTGATCGATCTTCTCGATGCCTCGAGCCCAGCGCGGCTGCTCACCGATCATTGGCCGCAGCTCGTCGCGTTGCTCTTCCTGATACTCGTCGTGCGTGCCGTCGTCATGATCGCCTCGGCCGTGGTGGAGCAGCAGGTGGTCGTGCCGGGCTTCTATTCGATGGTGCGTTGGCAGTCGTTCCGGCGCGTCATCGAGCAACCCTACGACTTCTACCAGAACGACTTCGCCGGCCGCATCGCCACCAAGATCATGCAGGGCGGCGAAGCTGTCGGCGACTTCATCGTCAACATGCTGCAGACCATGTGGTCGTTCCTGACTTTCGTCGTGCTGGCGATCACGATCCTGATGTCGCTCGATCCGATGATGGGTGTGGTCGTGGCGCTGTGGTTCGCAGGCTATGCGGCAATCGTCCGCTTCCTGTTGCCTGAGATGCGGCAGGCCGGCCGCGAGACCGCAGACCAGCGCTCGGTCTTTAACGGCCGGCTCGTCGACGCCTTCACCAACATCATGGCCGTCAAGCTGTTCGACAGCGGTCGGCGCGAGCATGCCTATATCCGCGATGGGCTGGAGGGCTTTCTGGCCGCGGTGATCCGGCTCACGCGCGCGGTGACGACCGTGCGATCTTCGGTCGCCATACTCAATGGCGTCATGATGAGCGCAATCGGCGCCATCGCGGTATTGCGCTGGACCGGCGGCGGCATATCGACGGGCTCTATCGCCGCCGCGCTGGGTCTGGTTTTCAGACTGAACCAGATGTCGGGTTGGATGATGTTCAACATCAATGGCCTCATCCGCAACTATGCGACGGTCCAGGATGCCATACGCACCATTTCGGTGAAGCCGTCGATCCGCGACGCCGAGGGCGCAATCACGCTGCCGCGAGCGCATGGCGATATCCGCTTCGAGAATGTTTCCTTTCACTACGGCAAGGAGGGCGGCATCATCGATGACCTGTCGCTCCACATCAGGCCGGGTGAGCGCGTCGCGCTGGTCGGGCCGTCCGGCGCAGGCAAAACGACGATCATCAACCTGATGCTGCGCCTGTTCGACGTCGAAAGCGGGCGCATTCTGATCGACGGCCACGACATTCGCGAGGTGACACAAGCATCGTTACGTGCGCAATTCGGTGTGGTCAGCCAGGAGGCGATGCTGATGCACCGCTCTATCCGCGACAACATCGCCTATGGCAAGGCGGGTGCGACCGACGCCGAGGTCGTCGATGCTGCCAAGCGTGCAGCCGCGTACGACTTCATCGCCGAAGTCGAGGATCCGCGCGGCCGGAGGGGCTACGACGCCCATGTCGGCGAGCGCGGCGTCAAGCTCTCGGGCGGCCAGCGCCAGCGCATTGCGATCGCCCGCATGATGCTGAAGGACGCGCCGATCCTGATTCTCGACGAGGCAACGTCGGCGCTCGATTCGGAGGTCGAGGCGGCGATCCAGGACAATCTCTACCGGCTGATGGAAGGCAAGACGGTGATCGCGATCGCCCACCGCCTCTCGACCATTGCTGCGCTCGATCGGCTGATCGTGCTCGACGAGGGCAAGATCGTCGAAGAGGGCACGCATGACACGCTGCTCGCCAGGGGCGGGCTCTATGCGCAGCTCTGGAAGCGGCAGTCCGGCGGCTTCCTCCCCGATCGGCTGGCGGCGGAGTAGGCAGATGGCACTTCGCCCGCCCACACTTTTGGCGACGCCATCCTCGCGGCATGGCGGTGTCAATCCGCTCGAGGTCGAGATCGCGGCCGAGATGGCGTCGACGCTCGGCCGAGCGGGCGAGAAAGTCGAGCGGAGCCTGGCGCGGCTACGCGCCCAAGAGCCTGGCGCTCCGGATCGGGTAGCGCTGCTCAAGGAAGCCACTGAGGCAGTCTACGCTTATTTCATTCAGCGCGAGCTCTGCGGCATGCGCCGGCACCACGACGTGATTCGCGAATATGCGATTCCCAACGAGGTCCTGGTCAGGCTGGGCGCGAAATAGCGTCTGAAGCCACTTCCACCTTCATTCCAGCCAGTTGGTGGACGGACTGCTCCTCCTCGCGGTTGTCGATCCATCCAGCGGACCTGGCTCGAGCTCGTTCAAACGAGCTGCTTTCAGCTTTGCCGGGAGTGGTCGAATTCACGGTTCCTGTGGGCAAACAAAGCGCCGCTCCCGGTACCCCGCGACAATCTGCCCTGACCCCTGTCTGGCGTCTGGACAAGCGTCGGGCAGATGCATAGAAACCTCTCCAAATCACCGGGCGCCTCGGGGGTTGCGCTTGCGCAAAGTGCGATTGGGCGGCCGGACCGCCGACCTCCGCGGCCGGCAGCCACGAGAGGAAAGGACAAGCAGCCCGTGAGCGCACAGGATACGATCGAGCCCACTCGCCGCGACTTCCTCTATATTGCAACGGGCATGGCCGGCGCAGTCGGCGCAGCCGCAGTCGCATGGCCCTTCATCGACCAAATGAGGCCCGACGCTTCGACGCTGGCGCTGTCGACGGTCGAGGTCGACGTATCTTCACTGCAGCCCGGCCAGTCCCTCACCGTGAAGTGGCGCGGCAAGCCCGTGTTTATTCGCAACCGCACGCCCGAAGAGATCGATGCGGCGAAGAACGTGTCGCTCGACGAGCTGAAGGATCCTCTCGCGCGCAACGCCAACCTGTCCAGCGACGCGCAGGCGACCGATGTCGACCGCTCGGCCGGCGCGGGCAAGGAGAACTGGCTGATCATGGTCGGCGTCTGCACCCATCTCGGCTGCATTCCGCTCGGCCAGCAGGGCGAATATGGCGGCTGGTTCTGCCCGTGCCACGGTTCGCAATACGATACGGCAGGCCGTATCCGCAAAGGGCCCGCGCCGGAAAACATGGCGGTTCCCGTCTTCGCTTTCACTTCGGACACCAAGATCAGGATCGGGTAAGAAGGCCATCATTCATGAGCTCGATGCAACACTCGGTCTACACTCCGAAAACAGCGCTCGGCCGTTGGGTTGACGCACGCATGCCGCTGCCGCGGCTGGTCTACGATTCGTTCGTTGCCTATCCCGTGCCGCGCAACCTCAACTATGCCTACACCTTCGGCGGCATCCTGTCGCTCATGCTGGTGGCGCAAATTCTCACCGGCGTCGTGCTTGCCATGCACTACACGGCGGATACGGGTCTTGCCTTCAATTCCGTCGAGAAGATCATGCGCGACGTGAATTCGGGCTGGCTGCTGCGCTACCTGCATTCGAACGGCGCGTCGTTCTTCTTCCTGGCGGTCTATATCCATATCTTCCGCGGCCTTTACTACGGTTCGTACAAGGCCCCGCGGGAACTGCTCTGGATCCTGGGCTGCATCATCTATCTCCTGATGATGGCGACCGGCTTTATGGGCTATGTGTTGCCCTGGGGCCAGATGAGCTTCTGGGGCGCCACCGTCATCACCGGCTTCTTCACCGCGATCCCGCTGGTCGGCGAATGGATCCAGCAGCTGCTGCTCGGTGGCTTTGCAGTCGACCAACCGACGCTCAATCGCTTCTTCTCGCTTCATTATCTGCTGCCTTTCATGATCGCGGGTGTGGTCGTGCTGCACGTCTGGGCGCTGCACGTCACCGGTCAGACCAACCCGACCGGCGTCGAAGTGAAGTCGAAGACCGATACGGTTCCGTTCTCGCCGCATGCGACGGTCAAGGACGGGCTGGCAATGGTCGTGTTTCTCGCCGTCTATGCCTATTTCGTCTTCTACATCCCGAACTATCTCGGCCATCCGGACAACTATACCGTTGCGGATCCGCTGAAGACGCCTGCGCACATCGTGCCGGAGTGGTATTTCCTGCCGTTCTACGCGATCTTGCGCGCCATCACCTTCAACATTGGGCCGATCAACTCGAAGCTCGGCGGCGTGCTCGCGATGTTCGGTGCAATCGCCCTCCTGTTCCTTGTGCCGTGGCTCGACACATCGAAGGTGCGCTCGGCCGTCTACCGGCCATGGTTCAAGCTGTTCTTCTGGCTGTTCGCAGCCAATGCGATCCTGCTCGGCTGGCTTGGCTCGCGGCCAGCTGAAGGCGGCTACGTCATCATGGCGCAGCTCGGGACGCTCTACTACTACGTCTTCTTCCTCGTCATCATGCCGCTGCTCGGCCTCATCGAAACGCCGCGCAAGACGCCAAACTCGATCACCGAGGCGGTGCTGGCGAAGAACAAGGGAAGCGCCGCGGCGTTGCCGGCAGAGGTTGCCGCATCGGCGGAGCACAAAGGCTGATTTCCGAGGATCTTTAAGAGGAATTGAGATGAGAAAGATTCTCGGTGCAGTGACGGCGGTCGCGCTTGCCTTTGCGGGAGGTGCAGCCTTTGCGCAGGAACATGAGGGCGGTCAGCCAGCTGAATTTCCGATGCATAAGCCGAGGCAGGAGAGCTGGTCGTTTGCCGGGCCGTTCGGCACCTATGACAAGGCCCAGCTGCAGCGCGGCCTCAAGGTCTACAAAGAGGTGTGCTCAGCCTGCCACTCGATGAACCTTGTCGCCTTCCGCTCGCTGGAAGAGCTCGGTTACTCGGAGGCGCAGGTCAAATCCTTCGCCGCCGAATACACGGTTCAGGATGGGCCGAACGACAGCGGCGAAATGTTTGAACGCCCTGGCATCCCCTCCGATCATTTCCCGTCGCCATTCCCGAACACGCAGGCTGCGGCGGCAGCCAATGGCGGCGCAGCGCCGCCGGACTTCTCGTTGCTTGCCAAGGCGCGCGGGGTCGAGCGCGGGTTCCCGACGTTCATCTTCGATATCTTCACGCAATATGCCGAGGCAGGACCTGACTACATCCACTCGCTGCTTACCGGCTACACCGAGCAGCCACCGGCAGGCGTGACCATTCCGGAAGGCACCTACTACAATCCGTATTTCATTTCCGGCGTGTCGCTGAAGATGCCACCACCGCTGAATTCGGATGGACAGGTGACCTATGACGACGGTGCACCGCAGACGGTGGACCAATATTCGAGGGACATCGCAGCCTTCATGATGTGGGCCGCCGAGCCGCATCTGGAGGAGCGCAAGAAGACTGGCTTCCGCGTCATCATCTTCCTCGCGCTTTTCGGCGCGCTGGTCTACCTGACCAAGCGTAAGATCTGGGCTGACGTGGCGCACTGAGCGTCCTTACCAGCAGGACCGGAACATCGAGGGGCGTTCTTGGCGCCCCTTTTTGTTGATTGGCGTGGGACTGCACATGCGTGCTCATCCACCAATCATGGATGCATCCGCGCGCCCTTCGTTATCTTGTCGACCAGCTTCCTGTCCTCGCGCAACGCCAGTCCGACGACCGTTGCCGTTTCCGGTCCATATTCGGCAAAGACGGCGCGATTGGCAGTATCGTGACCGGTCGAGAACATCTCCTCGACATAGAGCGCGCAGCGAACGCCGCGCTCGAGGATGCGCCGGTGAATGCTGGCGATGGTGGCCTGGTCGGCCGCAAGCACGATCACTGGCTGGACAGAAAGGCTGTGATAAATGTTGCCGGCCGCGTCCTGATATGGTTCGCCGATGATGCCCTGGGACGACCCGACAATACCGCTCATCAGGAATGCGGTGACGTTGAGCTTCTGCCAGGTCTGCAAGTCTTCGCGGACGACGATTGCGATCTTGGTATCGAACATCATCTGCCAACTGTCTTTTCTCGGATGATACCGTTTTGATGAATCGGGCCGAAGCGCGTGCGCCGAATTGGCGCCGGTCCAGTTTGCTCCGCTCAAGATCGTCGATCCTGGATTTCCATGAGGCCGCCGGGAGACTATCAATGAGAGTCGACACACAGGTTGAACGAATGAAACCCACCCTCGAAGAATTCCTGCTAACGGCGATCCGCACGATCCCCGACTACCCGAAGCCTGGTATCCTCTTCCGCGACATCACCACACTGCTCGGCAATGCGCGCGCCTTCCGTCGTGCCGTGGACGAGCTGGTGCATCCCTATGCCGGGTCGAAGATCGACAAGATAGCCGGTATCGAGGCACGCGGCTTCATCCTGGGCGGCGCGATCGCCCACCAGCTTTCGGCCGGCTTCATCCCGATCCGCAAGAAGGGCAAGCTGCCGCACGAAACCGTGCGCGTCGCCTACAGCCTGGAATACGGGCTCGACGAGATGGAGATGCACAAGGATGCCGTTTCGGCCGATGAGAAGGTGATCCTTGTCGACGATCTGATCGCGACGGGCGGGACGGCGGAAGGCGCAGTGAAGCTGCTCCGCCAGATGGGGGCCGACATCGTCGCGGCCTGCTTCGTCGTCGACCTTCCCGATCTCGGCGGGCGTACGAAACTCGAGGCGCTCGACGTGCCGGTGAGGACACTCATCTCTTTCGAGGGACATTGAGAAGCCGCAGCATCCAGCGTCCGCGGCGTTGTTAAGCTGATGCAAGGTCCTCGGCCTTGCGAATGAGAAACGCCCGCATTGCCGGGTCATCGCAAAGGCCAATCGCGCGCTGATACGCGTCCGCTGCCTCGTCGGCGCGGCCGAGCCTGCTGAACAAATGTGCGGCTAGTGCCCAGTAGGACTGGTATGCCATGATGCTCGCCTCCGGCAGATCGCGCAATAGCGCCAGACCCGCTTCGGCACCGACCGCCTCGCCAACGGCGGCGGCGCGGCCGACCAGAGCCCCGACGGTTGGCGCGAGGCGCACAAGTCCCTCATAGAGCAGCGCGACAGCATCCCAGTCCGTCTTGCCAGTGACAGCGCGGTGCGCATGTACGGACTGGATCGCTGCTTCGAGCTGAAAGCGCCCCATCCGCCCCTCACGAGCGGCAAGGGCAAGCTCCTTTTCCGCTTCTTCGGCGAGCGCGCTCGACCATAGCGCCCAATCCTGCTCGGCAAGCGGCACATAGGCACCACCGGGACTGCGCCGCGCCGCACGACGTGCTTCGCAATGCAACATCAAGGCGAGCAGGCCGTGCGCTTCGGGCTCATCCGGCAACAGTTTCACTATAAGCCGCCCAAGATAGATCGCCTCTTCGGTCAACCCATTGGGCGTGGGGTTGGCGCCGGCAACAGCGTCCCAGCCGCAGCCATAGGCGGCGTAGATCGCTTCCAGGACGGCATCCAGGCGAGGAGCGAGCTCGTCGGCGCTTGGCACTTCGAACGGGATATGCTGCATGCGGATGCGGTCCTTCGCTCGCGTCAGCCGGCGTGCCATGGCCGCCGGGCTGACGCAGAACACCGACGCGATCCGCCCGGCGTCGAGCCGCAGCACCGTTTGCAGCATCAGCGGGGTGCGGATAGCCGCATCGATCTCCGGATGGGCCGAGATGAAGAGCAACTTCAGCCGCTCGTCGACGAGCCCGGACGGCTCCGCAGCGCGTGCCTCGGCCTCCTCCGCGGCCAGAAGGAGCGCCGGTGCGGACAGCGCCCGCACTTCCCGGCGCCGCGCGGCATCTATCAGCTTGCGCCGCGCCGCTGTGAGCAGCCAGGCTTCCGGCCTGTCAGGGATACCGTTTTCCGGCCACGTGCTCAGTGCCGACCCAAAAGCATCCCCGAGGGCGTCCTCCGCCGCCGCTATGTCGCGTGAGCGGGCAGACAGAAAGGCGAGCAGCCTGCCGTAGCTTTCCCGCGCGGCCCTTTCGACAGTGGCATGGACGCCCGCAGGCGAAGGCATGGCCTACCCGTTTCCGGCCGTTGCCATCTTCAGCATTGCGTCGCGGTCTGCCGGCGGCAGGCAAGGCCGGACCTCGACACCGCAGCCAGGAGGGGCCGGATAGCGAGCGGCCCATTTCAGCGCGGTGTCCATGTCCGGCACGTCGATCAGGAAGAAGCCGGCGAGCTGCTCCTTGGTATCGGCGAAGGGACCGTCCTGAACATGCTGGCCACTATTGTCGGGTCTGAGCGAGGTTGCCGTCGCCGGTTTCTGGAGACCGGCACCTCCGACCACAATGCCGGCGTCCTGCAGGGCTTTCATGTAAGGCACAAACGCCGCCCAGAAGGCCCTGCGCTTTTCCGGATCGTCTCGCGCGGTGAATTCGTCGAGGCTGTGGTAATAGAGGAGCGCGTATTGCATGGTTTTCGTCCTTTCAGCTTGGAGCGCATGATCGTCGCTCGCCCCAATGACGCGCGTGCACGCCGAAGTCGGACGCGGCCGCAGATTTCTTTTTCAATTTGCGTTTGGCATCTGGCGGCGGCAAGGGCCGACTGCGCTTTTCCTGGACGTAGTGTCGGCGAATGCCGGGGTGGGCGATCGCTATTCCACCTTGACCAGCACTGCGCTTTCGAACTCGATCACCTTGTCGCCGGTCGAATCGAACCCCTCGCAAAGCAGCGACAAGACGCGCCAGCCCGGCCGTGAAACGAGCGCGCGATGCTCGAGCGATTTGCGCGTGTAGCGCACCGTTTCGCCGGCATAGACTGGCTTTGGCCAACTGAGGTTCTTGAAGCCGGGGGAGGGGCCGAATTCGGGCCGTGGACCCGGGCCGTCCCACGGGGCGGCGTCGGGGCGCGTCTGCAGGTTGCACCTCATCCAGGCCGAGGCTGTGTGCCAGCCGGACGCGCAGAGCCCGCCGAATATGCTCCGCTTCGCTGCCTCTTCATCGACATGGAAAGGCTGCGGGTCGTATTTCCTGGCGAAGGCCTTGATGGCTTCCGATGTGAAGCTATAGGAGCCGATCTCGACTGTTTCGCCGACGCGAAAGAATTCGTCGAGCTTCATCGAGCTGCCTCGCGGGTCAGGAACATGGCGGTGTTCTCGAGCTCGAACACCTGCTCACCGCGCTGGTTATAGAGCTCGCTGCGGATCTTGACGAAGCCGAGGCCGGCCCGCGAGCTGGACGTCCGCTTGTCGACCACGGTGCATTGCCCCGTCAGAACGTCACCGGCGAGGACCGGCTTCTTCCATTTGGCATATTCTATTCCCGGCGAGCCCTGCGATGTGGAATCCAGCAGGAAGCCGTCGCAAAGCATGCGCATGAACATGCAGCAGGTATGCCATCCTGAGGCTGAAAGCCCGCCGAGAATGCTGGCATTGCCGGCTTCCTCGTCGAGATGCATGGGCTGGAAATCGAACTCGCTGGCGAACTCGATGACCTCTTCGGCCGTTACAAGCTTCGAGCCGAGAGAGATCGAGGTTCCTGCCGTTAGATCCTCATAGGCCCATTTCTGCGAACCCATCAGCCCTCCCTTGTTCCACACCACTTACGTGTTGAACTTGAACAGCATCACGTCGCCGTCCTGGACGACGTAGTCCTTGCCTTCGTCGCGCGCCTTGCCGGCCTCCTTGGCGGCCACCTCGCCGCCGAGCGTGACGAAGTCGTCATAGGCGATGGTCTGTGCGCGGATGAAGCCACGCTCGAAATCGGTGTGAATGACGCCCGCCGCCTGAGGCGCCTTGGTGCCCTTCTCGATCGTCCAGGCGCGGGTCTCCTTCGGGCCGGCGGTGAAATAGGTGATGAGGTGCAAAAGCTCGTAGCCGGCACGGATCAGCCTGTCGAGACCGGGCTCGTGCAGGCCCATGGTCTCCAGGAACTCGTGCTCCTCCTCGTCGGGAAGCTGCGCCACCTCAGCCTCGATTGCCGCGGAGATGGTCACGGTGCGCGCACCCTGTTCGGCCGCCATCTTCTCGACGGCGAGCGTATGGTCGTTGCCGGTTGCGGCATCCCGTTCGGCGACGTTTGCCACATAGAGGACCGGCTTGGAGGTGAGCAGGTTCAGCCCCTGCAGGATCCTCAGCTCCTCCGCTGAAATTCCTGAAAGCATCACCCGAACGGGCTTGCCGGCCTGCAACAATTCCAGGGCCTTTTCCATGACGGGTAGCAGGGTGAGCGCTTCCTTGTCCTTGCCTTGGGCGCGCTTCCTCACCTGCACGACGCGCCTCTCCAGGCTTTCGAGATCGGCGAGCATCAATTCGGTTTCGACCGTTTCGGCATCGGCGACCGGGTCGATACGCCCCTCGACATGGGTAATGTCGTCATCCTCGAAACAGCGCAGCACGTGGACGATTGCGTCGACCTCACGGATATTGGCGAGGAACTGGTTGCCGAGCCCTTCACCCTTGGAGGCGCCGCGCACCAGCCCGGCGATGTCGACGAAGGAGATGCGGGTCGGGATGATCTCCTTGGACTTGGCGGTCGCCGCGATCTTCTCCAGTCGCGGGTCCGGCACCGCCACCTCGCCGGTATTCGGCTCGATCGTGCAGAATGGATAATTCGCCGCCTGTGCGGCGGCAGTGCGCGTCAGCGCATTGAATAATGTCGATTTGCCGACGTTGGGGAGCCCAACGATCCCGCATTTGAAGCCCATGATGCAATCCTAGTGGAGCGGACGTTGAGGAGGGCTATGCCGGAAGGGATTGATGATCGTCAACCCACGGATTTTCCGCTGATCCTGCAAATCCTCGGAGAGGAAGTTAGTGCATTGCAGCTCAATGGCGGAGGCAAGCAGGAGGCAATCCCACCAGGAAAAGCTTGTTTCAAAATGCAGGAGACGCGCCGCGGCAACCGTTTCTTCGCTCAACGGCGTTGTTCCGAACAGCGAGTAAGAGTCGACGATTGGGAAGATTTCCTCAGCTTCCATCCGGCCGCGCTTGATCAAGACGTTCGTGATTTCGTTCATCACCTGCAGATTGGCGACACCTACGCCGGATCCCAGAAGATAGCGGAGCCAGGTTGCGGCTTGATGTGATTTTTCAAGAGCTCCTTTCTCTGCTGCGTAGAGGAAGACGTTGCTGTCAATAAACGTCCTACCTTTCATTGCGCTCCTCGGCCGTCGGCATCCGGCCGTTGCGCATTACGCTCCATTTGGGACCGCTGAGCACACGCTCAAGTGCCTCCATTTGAGCGTCTCGGGTGGACGGCTTAGCAGAGACTGATTTTCCCATGCTTTGCTCAAGCATGTCCGCAATGTACCTGGACACGCTTTTGCCCGCCTTCGCAGCCTCAACGCGCACCTCTTGGAGCACCTCGTCTCTCATTGAAATGGTTACGTTCTTCATCACGATCTCACGAAAACACGAGATTCGTGAATTCATATAGGCCGCGAAGCCGGCTGCAGCAAGCGACGGGCCTATTCCTTGCCAAATAGCTTCTTCAGCATCGCCGCCATAGGGCCGCTCTCCGGCACCTTGACCGAAGGTCCATGAGGCCGCGCCTGGCGGATGTGGCTTTGGCCTTTGCCTTTTGGCTGCGTGCCGTCAGATGAGGGCTCGCCGGCAGCTTGATTTGCTTTCGCGCGCGGCGACTTGGCGGCACCTGGCACTGCCAGGCTCAGCTTGTTCATGAAGCCGTTGTCGTCGCTCGTAAGCAGTAGGTCCACATTGTCGGCCAGCGCTTCGAGCAATGGGTCGAGCCACTCGTGATCGGCTTTGCTGAAATCACCGAGCACATGCGGCATGACCATCTCCTTGACGCCGGGATGGCCGACGCCGATGCGTACGCGCCGGTATTCCTGCCCGAGATGACCGTCGAGCGAGCGGATGCCGTTGTGCCCGCCGGCCCCACCACCGATCTTCACCCGCACCTTGCCGGGCGCGAGGTCGATCTCGTCATAGAAGACAGTAAGATCGCCAGGTGAAAGCTTGTAGAATCGCAGCGCCTCGCCGACTGCCTGGCCGGAGAGGTTCATGAAGGTCTGCGGCTTGACGAGCAGCACCTTCTCGCCACCGAGCTTGCCCTCGGCGATCTCGGCCTGAAACTTCTTCGACCAGGGCGAAAAGGAATGGCGGCGGTGTATTGCGTCCGCCGCCATGAAGCCGACATTGTGCCGGTTCTTTGCGTACCGCGCGCCAGGGTTGCCGAGACCTGCAAAGACGAGCATCGGGCCTCTCCCGGCGCGTCTGCCTATTTCTTCTCTTCTTCGGCTTCCGCTGCAGCTGGCTCGGCCTGTTCGGCACCTGGCTGTTCGACCGCCTCAGGCTTCATGGCCGACGAGCCGGCGACGGTGGCGATCGTGAAGTCGCGATCCGCGATCACCGGGCGCACGCCTTCCGGCAGCTTCACCGACGAGATGTGGATGGAATCCCCGATTTCGGCTCCGGTGAGGTCGATTGTGATGAACTCAGGGATAGCATTGGCCCGGCAATGGAACTCGACCGAATGGCGCACGATGTTCAGAACGCCGCCGCGCTTGAGGCCGGGCGACTTTTCCTCGTTGATGAAGTGCACCGGCACGTCGACATTCACCTCGGTGTCCTTGCCGATCCTCAGAAAGTCGACATGGACGGGGAAGTCGCGGACGGGATCAAGCTGATAGTCCTTGGGGAGGACCTGGATCTTCTGGCCGTCGACGTCGATCGTGGCGACGGTGGTCAGGAAACCACCCGCGTGGATCTTGAGGAAGATTTCCTTGTAGGACAGGGCGATCGCCAGGGGCGGCTGCTTGTCGCCATAAATGACTGCAGGGACTTTGCCGTTGCGCCGAACTTCCCGGGCGGACCCCTTACCGACCCGTTCGCGCGCTTCGGCCTTGAGCTCGTATGCCTGATGGCTCATGGCTTTTCCTTTCGCGTTTGCTGGAGCGTTTGCAGCGGGCGTAGCGGCCTGCCCAAACGTCGAAAGCCGCCGTTTCGGCGGCTTTCCTCCGCGTTGCCTCCAAGGGTGTCTACGCGGGTGGC
Organism: Mesorhizobium sp. BAC0120; assembly: GCF_033542235.1. Lineage (NCBI taxonomy): Bacteria > Pseudomonadati > Pseudomonadota > Alphaproteobacteria > Hyphomicrobiales > Phyllobacteriaceae > Mesorhizobium > Mesorhizobium sp. BAC0120. Next base: position 156,450 of record NZ_JAWRCU010000004.1, read on the forward strand.
GGCTCTATAGCGGAACGACGCACAAGGTGCAAGTTTAGGGCGTACTTCTTGCCGCATCGACGGCTGCCGCTATCTGGGCTACCGATCGTTTGAAGGTGGGATCGATGGGACGAGTGACGATCGACTGGCGGTTTTGGGTGCGCTTCTTCAGCGCCCTCGCGCTGGTTCTTGTCGCTTTCGCGCACCGACCGCTCGATCTCGGCGGGAATGTGCCCGAGGCCTCGGCCTATGCCTTTCCGGATGGATCCATTCCGGTCATCTGCGTCACGCTGCCGGCCGAGAAAGGCGATCCGCACGCCCCACATGCGCTGCCTTGCGACGCTTGCCTGATCGCGGGGGCCATTGCCGTTCCGGCTCCGATCGAGATTGCCGCCGTCATTACAGGGCTGGCCGACCGCATTGCGCCTGCAATTGCCGCGCCTATTCTTGTGCGGCCTGCCTTCCCTCCCGCCGCGCCACCGCAAGCGCCGCCCCTCGCCTGAACATCGACCAAGCGCGTCGGCTCCGCCGCTCCGTGAGCGTGCTTGCCGGCATTCGGAAATGTTTGCGCGACTTTGGAGCCTAAAGGGCAGGACCCCCTCCAGGCCGCGAGATCTTTGGAGATATTCATGTTCAGGACTTTCACGATTGCGTTCGGCGCTCTGGCCTTCAGCGCCTCGACCGCCCTGGCCCATATCACCCTGGAAAAGGACGAAGCCAAGGTTGGCTCGACCTACAAAGCAGTGCTGCGCGTGCCACATGGTTGCGACGGCAAGGCAACGACCGCCGTGCGGGTGCAAATTCCCGAGGGTGTGATTGCGACAAAGCCGATGCCGAAACCCGGGTGGAAGCTCGAGACCGTCAAGGGCAAATATGCGAAGAGCTATGATCTCTACGGCACGCCGGTCAGCGACGGCGTCAAGGAGATTGCCTGGAGCGGAGGCGAACTGCCGGACGATTTCTATGACGAGTTCGTCTTCCGGGCGATGCTGACCGAGGGCCTGCCGGCAGGTGAGACACTCTACTTCCCCGTCGTTCAGGAATGCGGCGATGTCGTCGATCGCTGGATCGAAATTCCGGCCAAGGGACAGGATCCGGAGACGCTCGAGCACCCAGCGCCGGGCGTCAAGCTGATGAAGGAGTAGGTTCCGGGGAACCGCCAAAGCTCACGGTCATCTCATAGGCTGAAACGGCAAAGTTGATGCCCTACGTTGCCCCCCTCTGTCCTGCCGGACCCGGCCGGGTCCCCGGTGCTTCGCACCGTCCCGGCGTTCGCTGGCCTTTCGTCGTGCCACCGGCACGACGAATTCGCTTCGCGAACCGGCTGCTCACCCCCCACAAGGGGGGAGATCGGCTGTCATCAATGGCTTCGCCAACTTGCAACGTTGCTGAACGAGCGCCGTCAAAAATGAAGGCCGATCTCCCCCTTTTTGGGGGAGATGTCCGGCAGGACAGAGGGGGGCGCGACAGAGCGCGGTTCTGGAATGTTGCCGCGAATTTTGGACTTTGGTTGGCCGTCATCTCCATCTGCATCTCTTTTCTCTCGATCAACCACGCCCACGCCCACGCCGCGCTCATCTCCACGGTTCCAGCCGAGGGCGCAGTAGTTGCCGCGACGCCGAAGGAAATGTCGCTGACCTTCAACGAGCCCGTCTCGCCGCTGGTGCTCAAGCTCGTCCGTCCTGATGGCGCTGCCGCTCCGCTCGATCGTTACGTCCTGAAGGACACCACGGTTGCGTTCGCCGCGCCGGCGCTGTCCGAAGGCACACATGTGCTTGTCTGGCGCGTCGTGTCGGCGGATGGCCATCCCGTGGGGGGCTCTGTGGTCTTTTCCGTCGGCGCGCCAAGTGCGTCAGGGCCGCCCGACATCAATGCGCCGGAGAGCCTGCCGGTGCTTGTCGTGATCTGGTTCAGCAAGCTCGGCCTCTACGCAGGACTCTTCTTCGGTATAGGCGGCGTATTCTTTCTCTCATGGGTTGGACCGGCCGCCGGCGGCGTTCGCATCTTTGTTCGAACGGCACTTCTGTTGGGGCTTGTCGCAGCGTTCGTCTCACCCGGCCTGCAAGGTCTCGATGCGCTCCAATTGCCGCTTTCGGCGATCGTCAGCCGCGCCACCTGGAGCGCGGGCATGGCGACCAGCCTCGCCGATATGGCGGAGATAGCGGCCGCCGCGATTGTCGCTGCACTCGTCGCGCTGCAAATCCGAGCCAAGGCGTTTGCCCAGCCATTGTCTTCGCTGGCGCTTGCCGGCGTGGGGCTTGCGCTCGCCGCCAGCGGTCACGCGAGCGACGCCGAGCCGCACTGGCTGACGCGACCGGCCGTCTTTCTCCACGCGGCGACGATCGCCTTCTGGGTCGGCGCGCTTGTGCCCCTGGCAGGATTGCTGCCAAGCGGAGATCCACAGAGCGGCGCCGCACTTCGTAGATTCTCCTACCTCATCCCCTGGCCGCTCGCAGCGCTCGTCGTCTCCGGCGTCGTTCTTGCTGTGATCCAGGTCGAGACGCCCGCGGCGCTTCTCACGACGAGCTACGGTTATGTGCTCTCGATCAAGCTTGGCATCGTCGCGGCGCTCTTTGCGCTTGCTGCCGGTAACCGATGGCGATTGACCAAGCCGGCCGCGGATGGCGATGCGGTCGCGAACCGCAGGCTGACCCGGGCTGTGCGCCTCGAACTCGTGCTCGTCGCACTCATCCTCGGCGTTGTCGCGCTGTGGCGCTTCACGCCGCCACCGCGCGCCATCGCGATCGAGGCGGCGCAGCCTGCCGCAATCCATCTCCATGGGGAAAAGGCGATGGCGGACGTAACGGTCACGCCCGGCCGTGCCGGCGCCGTTGTCATCTCGGCATTCATTATGAGCCCGTCTTTCGATCCCCTGCAGGCCAAGGAGGTGACCGTCAGCCTGTCAAATCCGGCGGCCGGCATCGAGTCGATTCGACGCAAGGCGGAGCTTCTGGATGGCAATTGGCGGGTAAGCGACCTGACCATCCCGATTGCAGGCCGCTGGAAGATCGCGGTGGACGTCCTCATTTCCGATTTCGAGACGACCAAGCTAGAAGGCGAGGCGGCGATAAAGCGCTAGAGCGGCTGACGCCCGGATGAATCCGGGCTGCCGCTCTATCGGTTTGTTTTTGCCGCATTTGTGCAACGGCAAGTGATTCCACTTGGCTGCAAAATGCATCTAGAGCGGCGTGCATTCAGATTGAACCGGCACGCCGCTCTATCTCTTTGTTTCAGCATCGGATTCTTCCGAAAACCGCTGCGCACTTTTCGGTCCGATGCACTAGCGAGTTTCAGGGTAGCAGCAGCGCTCCGCATGCACCAGTGAAGAGGACGACGACCCAGGGCGGCGTTCTCCACACCGTCAGAAGCAGGAAGGCGACCAGCGCCAGCGCAAAATCCGGCGGTGAATGCACAGCGCCTGTGAAGACAGGATCGTAGAGCGCGGCTCCCAGTACGCCGACCACTGCGGCATTGATCCCGATCATCGCCGAGCGCACCGGTCCGACATGGCTCACCGAACTCCAGAACGGCAGCGTGCCCGCCACAAGAAGCAGGCCCGGAAGGAAGATCGCGACCAATGCGATCATTGCGCCGACAACGCCATTCGGGGCAGGGGTGCTTACTGCTCCCAGATAGGCAGCAATGGTGAAGAGGGGCCCGGGAACCGCCTGTGCCGCGCCATAACCGGCAAGGAAAGCGTCAGGGCTCACCCAACCGCTTGCCACCACGGATTCCTTCAGTAGCGGCAGCACGACGTGGCCGCCGCCGAACACGAGTGCCCCCGCGCGGTAGAACGCGTCGAACAGCGCAAGCCCCTGGCCGCCGATGCCAAGATTGCGTGCAATGGGGAGTGTGGCGAGCAGGAGAAGCGCGGCAACGATCAACGCGCCTGCGGCTTTGAGCGGGATGGTCGAAGGAAGGCCGTCTCCGGTATCGGCATTCTGCGGATTCGCGATCCAGTGGCCGGCGAGCGCAATGCCAATGATCGCTCCAAACGCGATCGCCGCGATCTGCCCCAGGGCACCCCCGACCAGAACCACCGCCAGGACGGCAAACCCGGCGATGGTTGCGCGCGGCCTGTCCGGCGCGAGCGTCCGAGCCATACCCCAGACAGCCTGCGCGACGACCGCGACGGCAACGATCTTGAGACCGTGCAGTGCGCCGGCCGCAACAGGGCCGGTGAGCGTATCGACGCCCTGGGCAAAGGCGAGCAGGAGAAGCGCCGAAGGCAGGGTGAAGCCGACCCATGCAGCAAGCGCGCCGATGATGCCGCCGCGCATCAGGCCGACGGCGAAGCCAACCTGGCTCGATGCCGGACCTGGCAGGAACTGGCAAAGAGCGACAAGGTCGGCATAGACGCGCTCGTCCAGCCAGCGTCGGCGCGCGACGAATTCTGCGCGGAAATAGCCGAGGTGGGCAATCGGGCCGCCGAACGAGGTCAGGCCGAGTTTCAGGAAGACGCCCAATATCACCAGCGCCGACGTGTATCCCGCGTTCCCCCTACCGCGGGTCGGTTTTGCGTCCATGTGCCAAGCCTATCGCGGACCCGGGTCCTGCATTCTGGCGCTTCAATATGACAGGTAAACGCAATGCTGGAAGGCTTCGTTGAGGGCGGGCACCCCGACGCCTATGGCGTCGTGCGCGAGATCTTCCACCGGTCAGGCCGGTGATCGAAAGGATCGAGCCGAGGGGCGGGTGCGTTCGAGTTGGATCGTGACGCCGCTGTATTCCGTATCGGACTTATGCGGAAGCCGCTGGGCAATTTTCGCTGCCGGTCCTTCAGTTCGGTTCGATGCGCTAGTCGAACAGGCTCGAAACCGATTCCTCTGTCGCGGTGCGAGAGATCGCTTCACCGATCAGATCGGCGATCGAAAGGACACGGATGTTCTCGGCCGCTTCGACGCCGGAGGTCGGCTGGATCGAATCGGTGATCACCAGTTCCTTCAGCTTCGAGCCGGCGATGCGGGCGACCGCGCCGCCCGAAAGCACGCCATGTGTGCCGTAGGCCGTCACGCTGGCTGCGCCATGTGCAAGCAGCGCGTCCGCTGCGTTGCAGAGCGTGCCGCCGGAATCCACGATGTCGTCATAGAGCAGGCAATCCTTGCCGTGCACCTCGCCGATGATGTTCATCACTTCCGATTCGCCCGGCCGCTCGCGGCGCTTGTCGACGATTGCGAGCTGGGCATCGAAGCGTTTGGCAAGCGCTCGCGCGCGGACCACGCCGCCAACGTCGGGCGACACGACCATGATGTTGGACAGGTTGTATTTCTGTTTGATGTCGCGCGCCATCACCGGAACGGCGAACAGATTGTCGGTCGGGATGTCGAAGAAACCCTGGATCTGACCGGCGTGCAGGTCGAGGGTGAGCACGCGATCGGCGCCCGCCTGGGTGATCAGATTCGCCACGAGCTTGGCCGAGATAGGTGTGCGTCCCGAGGCGCGGCGGTCCTGCCGCGCGTAGCCGAAATAGGGGATGACCGCCGTGATGCGCCGCGCCGAGGAGCGGCGGAACGCGTCGATCATGATCAGCATTTCCATCAGGTGATCGTTCGTCGGATAGGAGGTCGACTGCAGGACGAATACGTCCTCACCGCGGACGTTCTCCTGGATTTCGACAAATATCTCCTGGTCCGCGAAGCGGCGGACGCTGGCCCTTCCAATGGGAATGTTCAGATAGCGGGCGACCGCCTCGGCCAGCACCCGATTCGAATTGCCTGCAAAAAGTTTCATTGAGACCGTGGTGAGACCGCCAAACTGAGCCGGCTTTTACCGGTCCGGGCAGCTATTGCAAGCGCGCATGAACGGTTTGTGGCGTGAATCCAAAGAATCGGTTAGCCGGGTGCGGGCGCATTTTGCGCGGTGCGGCTCGATAGCCACCGGGCAAATTCATCGATCGTGTGGTCGGCTATTTCCTGCATGGTCCTCGCCGGCACGGCGGCCCAGCCACCCTTGCCCTTGGCTTTGGCCTGCCCCTGGATGCGGTGGAGCCGGCTGCCGGAAGGGTCGAGCACATCCCAGACGTAGATCACCGTGGTCGAGGAACCGTCGTCGACCTCCGAGAAATAGCCTTTGAGAATATGCGTGGGGAAAGCGCCCTTGTCGGCGATCCCTATGCCGCGCTGGCGGGCGCGTTCCCACAGGCGTTGATCGAGCGATGCTGTGACCTGGCTTGTCGCTCCGGTAATGGGTGCAAGCTCGATGCGCGATGCCGTGATGGCGGAAGCCTGTCCGCCGTTGCCTTGGGGCAGGGCGGTCGAAGCCTGGGTTCCTTCAGGCGCCTGGCTTAGCCCACTGCCGGAAGGCACAACATTGGGGGTGCCTTGCGGACTTGCCGCCAGACCTGGAGACGGTGCGGCCAAGGTGGTGGATGTCGTCGGGGCGAGGCTTGGCGACATCTGTGCCGTCGGTCCACTCGCCCCGACCTCGGCCGGCGGCGTCACGCCCGAGCTCGTGCAGGAGGCGGTCGCGAGCGAGGCGACCAGGCATGCGGCAAGTCTTGCCGACCGCTTCATCCGCTGGCTAGCTCCCGACGGCTCCTCTGTTTTTACGCGGCTTCACTGAACGATCAAGGTGAGATCATGACGGGAAAGCGGCTTTGGTTGAGCTTCCGTCGTCAGGTAGGTTCGGCCGAGCGTCATTGCTGTCTCGGTTTCCGAATCCATGATGATCATGTGCGCGAACAGCGTCATATTGGGCGCGATCGGCTCCGGGTTGCCCTGGTAGAACATCGGCATGTCCATCCACGAAGGCGCAAAGCGGGCCCCGAGCGAATAGCCGCAGGCATTCAGCCGGTGGCGGGTCAGCCCATGCGCCTCCATGGTCTTGGCGTGTGCGTCGAAGACATCGCCGAAACTATTTCCGGGTATCATCGCTTTTTCGACCGCAAGAAGCGCGTCCCGCGAAGCCTCGAACAGCTCCTGGTGCCGCTTCGACGCCCTCCCGGTAAGCACGGTGCGCATCATCGCTGCGTGGTAGTGGTGGAAGACGCCCGCCCATTCGAGCGTAAGCTGATCGTTTTTGGTCAGCTTGCGACGGCCGGCCTTGTAACGGCAGAGCAGAGCGTCGGCACCGGAACCGATGATGAACTCATTGGCAGGGTAGTCGCCGCCTCCCGAAAAGACGGCGCCCTGCATGGCGGCAAGGATGTCCGCCTCGTCGCCGCCGGCCTTGATCAGCGGCAGCGCGGCATCGAATGCGGCGTCTGCCAGCTCCGCAGCTTTTTCGGTCTTCGCGACCTCTGCCGGACTTTTGAAGAGGCGTAGCCGAGAGACGATGCCCGATGCATCCACGATCTGGCCGAAAGTGGCGAGCTGCTCGTCGAGGCGACGGCCATTGTAGGCGGTCAGCCCATGGGTGTCGTATTCGACGCCGATGCGACAGCCGAGCAGGTCAAGATCATTCAACAGGTTGCGCAGGTCGACTGCCGGGTTGGCGTTGTCGCGATCGGTCCACACGACGATGTTATCGATGATCGAGGTCTGCCTGGCCTGTCTGAGGTCGGCCGAGCGTGTGAGCAATACCATCGAGCCGTCCGACTTGACGACAAGGCACTGAAAAAAGCAGAAGCCGAACGTATCGTAGCCTGTCAGCCAGTACATGCTCTCCTGGGCAAACAGCAGGATCGCGTCGAGCTTCTTTTCGGTCATCTCGATCAGCAGGCGGTCGCGGCGCGCATCGAATTCGGTTCGCTCGAAATGCAGCGCCATCAGATTTCCTCCAGAACAATCGCCGATATCTGCCGGCCGTAATCGGCCTCCTTGCGGTGCGTGGTGCGCCGGTATGAATAGAACAGCTCTTCCTCGGCATAGGTGCAGCGGTCGAGCTTCTCCGCCCTGACGCCGGCGCGCGCGAGCCGGTCGACCGTATAGCTATTGAGGTCGAACATGGCGTGGCCGGGCCTCGAGGCGGAGGCGAAGTAACGTTGGTTGCCGGCATCATCGGCGACGAAACGCTCGATGAATTCGGGGCCGACCTCATAGTTCGCCGGCCCGATCGAAGGCCCGAGAACGGCGATGATTCTTTCCCGGCCGGCGCCAAGCCGCTCCATTGCCGCAACAGTGTTTTCCAGAACGCCGGTGAAGGCGCCTTTCCACCCGGCATGTGCGGCGCCGATCACGCGCGCATCGGGATCGGCAAAGAGCACCGGCCCGCAATCGGCAGTCGAGACGCCGAGCGCAACGCCCGGCCGATCGGTCACGAGCGCGTCGGCCTTCGGCCGTTCGCCTTCGAAGGGGCCGCGAACCACGATCACATCCGGAGAATGGACCTGGTATGCAGTAAGCAACCGCTCCGGAGCAACGCCCATCCACAGCGCGACCCGCCGGCGATTCTCGCGCACCCGCTCAGGAGCGTCATGCGAGCCGACACCGATGTTCAAGCCCTGGTAGATGCCTTCGGAAATGCCGCCGAGCCGCGTGAAATAGCCATGGCGGATCCCGGACGGCAGAATTGCGTCAAGCGCCGGTGAGCGGACGGGGTCCGGCTTTCTGATGTCCAACATGCGCCGCCTTGTCGTTTTGCGGGGTCGGTCCCTGACGGTGCTCCGTGCCGGCCGACCTTCTCTGTCGCGCGCGAGACTGCGGCAGGGTGCCGGTCAAGTCAATCCGAAGCGGAGAGGTGACTTGGCGAAGTAGAGCCGTGCAGTGAGCTATTGCATTGGCAGGAAAGCCGGAAGTGGGGCTCCAGTTGGCGCAATCGCGAGCACCTTGAACAGCGTTCCCATGCCGTCCGATCCCGCGAGCCGGTCGACCTCGCTTTGCAGCCTGCGCCGCGTTGCCGAATCGGCCGCGGCCCCAAGCTGGCCGGCCCGTTCCAGAAGTCCCATACGCAGCAGGAACTCGCCTTGCGGCAGGAGATGCGCGTCAAGCCCATGCGCCTTGGCCACCTCTGAAAGCGCCGAGAAATCGACATGGGCGGTGAGGTCGGCTTTGCCGGGGTCTGCGAGCGGGTCGGTATAGGCATGATGCGAAAGCCCCTGCAAGGTATCGCCGACGGCAGGCTTCGAATAGCCGTAGTCTATCAGGAGCGCCGCGGCGCCACCTTCCGCTACCCGCTCCGCCAGCATTTCCATCAGCGCCGTGCGCGCCGGCGAGAGCTCCGCGATTGCGCCGTCAGGAGCGGTTGCGGCGTCAGGTGGAAGCAGGGCCGGATCCGGTGCGCCGGGTCGTGCCGTGAACATCAATTCGCGGGCCTCGGTCAACCCGACCGCGCGCTCCATCCAGCGGCCGTCGGCCTTGACGTACTGCCTGATCGGGATTGCATCGAACAGCTCGTTTGCAACGATCAACAAGGGCTGGCGGGGCAGCGTGTCGATCGTTTCGTGCCATTCGGGACGGTCGGCCAGATCGCCGAGCGTCGCCTTCTGGACGGCAACCAGCCGCGGGCTCGTCTCGATCATGGCGACGGAGGCGCTGCCCCACAGGTCCGGCCCAAGCCGGCCGAGCACCCGCAGCATGTCTTTCATCAAAGTGCCGCGACCAGGCCCGATTTCAGCGAGTGTGACGGGAGAGGGCCGGCCAAGCGCGCGCCATGCAGTGAGCAGCCAGACGGCGACTAGCTCGCCGAACATCTGGCTTATCTCGGGCGCGGTGGTGAAATCGCCAGAAGCGCCGAAGGGCTCACGTGTCGTATAATAGCCGTCCTTCGGATCGAACAGGCAAAATGCCATGTAGTCCGCGATCGACAACGGGCCGTTCGCCTCGATCAGCCGTACGATCCTGTCGCGCAATCCGGACAAGGCGGTCAGGCGCGGGCGGGCGCCGCCTCCGATTTTGCGGTGAGCACGGCCCAAAGACCGATGAGAACCATCGGCGTGGAAAGCAGCATACCCATGGTCAGCCAGCCGCCGAACAAATAGCCGATCTGCTGGTCGGGCTCGCGGAAGAATTCGACGAAGATGCGCGCCATGCCGTAGCCCATCACGAAAAAGCCGGACACGAAGCCGGGAGAGCCGAGCTTCAGCAAACGGTGGGTGAGAAGTCGCAGCACCAGGAAAAGGACCAATCCTTCGAGCAATGCCTCATAGATCTGCGAGGGGTGGCGCGGAAACGGCCCGCCATTCGGAAACTCGACGGCCCAGGGAACGCTGGTCGGCTTTCCCCAGAGCTCCGAATTGATGAAGTTGGCGATCCGCACCAGCCCGAGCCCGACCGGGACCCCACAGGAGATCACGTCGAACAGGCTCCAGACCGGGATTTTACGCCGCCAGGCGAACAATATCATGGCAAGGATGGTCCCGAGCAGGCCGCCATGGAACGACATGCCGCCTTGCCACACCGCGATGATGTCCTGGGGGCGAGCTAGAAAACGCGGCAAATCATAGAAAAGGACGTAGCCCGTGCGACCGCCAAGGACGATGCCGATTGCTGCCCAAACAAGGAAATCGTCAATGTCCTCCGGCCGCATGGGGCTTCTGCCTTCCGGCCAAAGTCTCGTGTCGGCGACAAGGCGCTTCGAATACCACCAGCCGAAGAGAATACCGACGATGTAGCCGACGCCATACCAATGGATCGCGAGCGGCCCGATGCGGATCAGCACCGGGTCGATGTTCGGGAAGGGCAGCGCCGTCAACGGCAGCATCAAATCGGAAAGCAACGGGTCCTCCGCGCCAGACACGCGCGGACCATGCGGCAGCGGCTTGGCATGGTCAAGCCGGGTCAGGTGGCGACCCGCAACAGTCTCGCCTTGCATTCGGCATGGTCGCCTATTACTTCGAGTTCAAGCCCGCGGAGATTTCGCCATGCCGACATCAGGACCGAACCGCATCCTCGACGATTTCGCCAAGCTGCTGACCGACGCAGCGGGTGCGGCCCAGGGTGTGCGGCGCGAGGTCGAGCAGGCTTTCCGCGCGCAGGCGGAGCGGCTGCTGAACTCGATGGAAGTCGTGCAGCGCGAGGAGTTCGAGGCGGTGCGAGAAATCGCCATCAGGGCGCGCGCCGAGAACAAGGCGCTTGCCGCGCGTCTTGAGGCGCTGGAAGCCAGATTGTCGGAAAAAACCGACGGCGAGGCGGGCGAAGGCGCGTCTGAGGCTGCCTCGAAGGGGCGCGCCAAAAAATAATTCGCTGCCTTTTTCCACAAAGCGCCACCGCGAAAATCGCTTTTCGGTGAATCGCTTAACGGGCAACAATGAATCTTCGTGACAGTTGGTTAATGCCCGCTTAAGCCCCGTTGCAGAAAAAAGGGGCTGGTCACGCGACTCGTCATCAATACACTGAATTTGTTGAATGATTCGGGACGGCCGTTCTGGATCTGGCGCTGGATGTTGGGGTTCGGCGGGGGAGTAATAGCGCCAAGCCCAAAAGCCCGGCAGCCATAGTACCAAGTTTGTCACGCGTGCGATTCCGCGGGGCGCCGGACCGCGCTCCCAAAACGACAGGAAGCATTTCATGGAACTCGCTGAAATCGATCTCGTCCGCGAATCCCACCCGGTAGACGTGATCGAACAAGTCGCGCACACGAACGACTGGTCCTTCGAACGCAACGGGGATGACGAAATCTCGATCTCCGCGGCCGGCAACTGGACCGATTATCATATCTCCTTTTCGTGGATGGAGGATTTCGAGGCGCTGCATCTCGCCTGTGCCTTCGACATCAAGGTACCCGAGAACCGCACTCTGGAAGTGTTGCGGCTGCTGTCGCTCATCAACGAACAGATGCTGTTCGGCCATTTCGATCTGTGGGAGCAGGAGGGCGCGATCATGTTCCGCCAATCGCTCCTGCTTGCCGGCGGCGTTGAGCCGACCAGCCAGCAGGTCGAGGTGCTTCTCTCGAGCGCGCTCGAAGCCTGCGAATGCTATTTTCAGGCCTTCCAATTCGTCATCTGGTCGGGCGTCTCGGCGAAGGACGCGCTGGCGAGCGTGCTCTTCGAAACTTTCGGTACCGCTTGAGATCTCGCTCATGCAGGCTAGCAAGGGGCCACATCCCGAGATCGGCTATGCCGATTTCGAACGCGTCGACATCCGTGTCGGCACGATTGTCGAGGCGGAGCCCTTTCCCGAAGCACGCAAGCCCGCCATCAAGCTGAAGATCGATTTCGGCCCCGAAATCGGCGTCAAAAAATCGTCGGCTCAGGTCACCAAACACTATACGCCCGAGACGCTTATCGGCCGGCAGGTCATGGCTGTCGTGAACTTCCCGCCGCGCCAGATCGGCAAGTTTATGTCGGAAGTCCTGACGCTTGGCTTTCCCGACGCCGACGGAGACGTGGTGCTCGCCGCGGTCGAGCGAAAAGTCCCCAACGGCGGGAAACTGTTCTGATCCCACACTTCCGCCGGGCGGCCGGCCGTCAGGTGGGTCAGGAAGGCGGCGAACTCTCGGCCTCAGGGAAGAATTTCCAGATTCCGCTGTGCTTGCCGAACATAACGTCGTACTGCAGCAGACGAAAATCATTGATCGCGGGATCGATCGGCTTTTTCCTGGCCCAATCCGGAAAATCTTTCCCGTCGGCCGAAATCAGCATGTTGCGGTCGACGACATGGAACTGGCTGTGCATGCGGCCGAGGAAACCCGTGTAGTAGGGATGCATGATCCCGGCTGTCGTCAGAACGTGCAACGGAATGAAGGCCGGGCTCACCTCGCCGATGTCCTTGACCGCTCCGGCCCAATTCGACCAGATGACGAGCGGCGTGTCGTGCTCCCTGGCCATTTCGGCGGCCGGCGCATGACGGTTCGCCACCTTGTCCTTCATGAAACCCGTTTCGACGTAAACGGGGCCGAGCGGCGGCAGGTGGTCGCCGAAGAAGGCGACGATGGTCTTTCTCTTGCGCTTCGAGGCCCAGTCAAGCAGCCGCTTTAGACTGGCATCCGCATCCGAGGCCCCTTCCGCATAGGTGGTGATGGAGCCGCTCGACCAGGCACTCAGCTGCCCCTTGGCGACATGCATGGCATCCGGATAGCGGTTCGGCTCATAGGGGCCGTGGCCCTGCAGGGTTACGGCGAAGAAGAAGAGCGGCTCCCTGATCTGCTCAGCCTGGCGGATAATCTCGTCGGTGAAGGCCATATCTGACGCCAGCTGGCCGCGCTTCCTGAGCGGCGGCAGCTTCTCTTCCGAAAGGAAGCCATCGAAGCCCATGAACTGGTAGACGGGACTGCGGTTCCAGAACCATCCGCTGAAGGGATGTAGCGCGCGGGTCGCGTAGCCTTCACTTCGCAAGAACCTGGCGAGCGACGGCAGCGGCCGCCTGATATATTGCTGATACGGGATGCTGCCATACGGCAGGAAGGCGTTCGAGAAGCCGGTCAACGCCTCGAATTCGATGTTGGCCGTCATGCCGCCGAACTCCGGCGAGAACATCGAGCCGGAACGGAATTCGCGCACGGTCGGAAGCGGGTCGGGAGTGATCGTCACACCTGGCAGCTGCGTCGGGTCCCAGAAGGATTCGCTCATGACGATGATTATGTCGGGCTTGTCGTCCGGCACAGTTGCCGCGGGAAAGCCGGGGATCTTATCGATGGTCTCGGCGGAATAGCCCGCCGGCTTCGTGACTTCGGCCATCGGGAGATTGAGCGCGAAGGCCAGCGTGAAGCCGTTGACGGCATAGTTCTCCTTCTGATCCCACATGATCGGAACGATCCGCAGGCGGTCGCGGGCCCATGAGAAGGTCGCGTAATCCATCATCGAGACGAAGGCAGTCAGAGCCGGCACTGCCAGCACAAGCCGCATGAAACGGCCTTTACGCGAGAGCCTCGGTGCTCTGCGCCGCCAGGCGACGACGGCCGCCACGAACAGGATGACGCCGCATATGGCTGCCGCGGCAAGCGCGACAGCCGACTTGGGCCGCTCGGCGACGAGCAGCGGCAGAAGGTCGAAGATCTGCCGGGCGTAAAGGAAGTCGGTGGGGTAGAACGGATCGGAGAGATAGATTCCCTTCTGGCTGTTGATCCATGCCGGGATCAGGGCCAGCGGAGCAAGCAAGAGCAATCCGGCATGAGCCCGCCCGAGGAACGCGTCGATGGCCAACGCCGCCAACACGAACACGCCGACCGTCGCCAACGCAGGCCGGTGGATGTCGCTGAAGAAGGCAAGCGCGGCCGACAACGAGTCGCGCGCGATCAGCTCAACCCCGAACGCCAACCCGGCCGCGAGCACCAGAGTGATCATCAGCGAGATCGAAGCGCGGACCGGGGGCTTTGAGAACCAGTTCCTGAACCGGCCACGTGTGGAATCATCAATCCAGTGGTCGTCGTCTGCGGGGGCCGCGACGCTCAGCACCAACTCTGGCAACACTAAACTCCAACCCTGAAACGACTAAATGTCATTGTGCTGTCACTAAACTGTCATTGATACACTCGGTTGCGGTCCAAACAACGCGAGTGGGCCGCTTGGCGGTCACGCGCCGGACAAAATTTGTTGCAAAGTGAATCAGGAAAGGCGGGCAGCGTCGGTTTTATCGCCAGGCCGAGCTCGACCCTGCCGGGTGGCGGCCCCGCCTCATGCCGGAACCCGGATGATAGCCCTCAGGCCGCCCAGCGGGCTGGTGTCGAGTGTGATGTCGCCGCCATGGCTTCTGGCGATGTCGCGCGCGATCGAAAGGCCCAGTCCAGTGCCGCCGGAATCCTGGTTGCGCGCCGAATCCAGCCTGTAGAAGGGGCGGAAGACATCTTCGCGGTGCTCCGCCGGGATGCCCGGTCCGTCGTCATCGACCGTCACGGTGAGCTTGTCGCGGGAGTGCACGGCTTTGATGTCGACCTTTGGGGCGTAGCGGAAAGCGTTTCCGACGATGTTGCCCAGGAGCCGAGAGAAGGCATCCGGCCTGACTTGCACCTCGGGATCGCCGATGATCGATGTCTTGATCTTGCGGCCGCGTAGTTCGGCTTCCTCCTCGAGCTTCTCGAAGAAGGATTCCAGGTCGAAGCTGCCCGTGTCCTCCGCCGCTTCGCCCCGGGCGAAGGCCAAGTAAGCTTCAAGCATCGACTGCATATCGTCGACGTCCTGGTTCAACGTCTCGGCATGCTCCTTTCCTAGCAGCGCGAGTTGCAGTCTGAAGCGCGTCAGGATTGTTCTCAGATCATGGCTAACGCCTGAGAGCATCGCCGTGCGCTGTTCGATTTGCCGTTCGATGCGCTCTCGCATCTGGATGAAGGCAAGGCCGGCGCGCCGCACCTCTTCGGCGCCGCGCGGCCTGAAGTTCTCGGGCGGCGGGCGGCCCTTGCCGAAGCTCTCGGCAGCCGCGGCCAGCTGCAGGATCGGGCGGATCTGATTGCGCAGGAACGGAATCGCGATCATCAACAGCACCAGTGAGGTGCCGACCATCCACACTATGAATTGGTGGGAGTTCGACGGGTAGGCGCTGCTGCGGCGAGCGAAGACCCGCAGCACCTTGTCGTCCAGCTTGATGCGGATTTCGATCATGTTGGAATTGCCGACGGTGTCAAGCCAGAAGGGCCGGCCGATCCTGGTGGTGATCTGGTCGCTCAGCGCATCGTCGAGCACCGAGAAGAACGGCTTCTGGCCTGGCGGCGGCAGCGGGTCCGGCGGCAATATGTCGATCTTCAACCCCATCCGGTCCTGAGCGATCCGGATCGCGCTGCCGTAATCGTCGCCTTTGGGATAGGTCTCGACCATATCGACGATTGCAGCGATGTCACGGACCACCGACTCGGAGAGGCGCTGGGTCACGGTCTGCCACTGCCTCTCCATCCAGACGAGGGCGATGACCGATTGCAGCAAAACGATCGGTGCGATCACGATGATCAGCGAGCGCGCATAGAGCCGCTTCGGCATGTAACGGGCGACGAGCCGCCAGAACCAGGTCCAGTTCCTCTTGGCCTGCTGGTAGATCGGGTTGGTCCAGATCCGTTTGGCCAGTGCCGACACCATTACCCCGGCGCGCGAAACGCGCACGGCGTCAACGGCCTTCGCTGGCGAGAAAGCCTGTGAAAGCCGCGTGTAGAAGGTCGGCCTTGCGTCCTGGCTCGTATCGGAAGCGGCCATCTATCCTTTCCATCGCGCCACCCGGATCGCTCCGCAACTGGCGCATCATGCCGACCAGGCAACTGGACATGCATCCACCGGTTTCCGAAGGATGCTTGCCTGGTTCCTTTCTGCCCCGAGCAGATCCTTATCGCAAAGCCGTGGACCAGTTTTGCGGAACCTGCTTAGCCGTTTCCGACAACATAGTTTCTCGGGCGCCGCCAGAAAAGCTTTTGGGGCAGGGCTGCCCGCGGGAGCGGCTTCATGCCAGACCGACGCCTGACGCGAACGCCTACACCCTTATGCGTCTGCCTGCTATTCGACGCTCAGGCGGTAACCTATGCCGCGCACCGTCTGAAGCCAGACAGGGTTTGCCGGGTCACGCTCGATCTTGCGGCGAAGCCGGTTGATCTGCACATCGATCGTACGCTCGCCGACCTCGGAAGAGTTGCCGACCAGTTCATGGCGCGGGATGGTCTCGCCGGCGCGCTCGGCGAAGATCGCCAGAATCTCCTGCTCGCGGTCGGTGAGCTTCAACGGCTCGCCGCCCTTCTTGAGCTCTCGCCTTGCGATCTGGAAGGTATAGGGGCCGAAGACGATCTGCTCGACCTTGGGAACGGACTGGGGTCCGCCGCGGCGCAATATGTTGTTGATCCTCAGGATCAGCTCGCGCGGATCGAACGGCTTGGGCAGATAGTCGTCGGCGCCGGCTTCCAGCCCGCTGATGCGGCTCTCCACCTCCGACAGCGCCGTCAGCATCAGGATCGGCACCTGCTTCTCGGCCCGCAATGACTTGGTGAGGTCGACTCCATTCTCGCCCGGCATCATCACGTCGATCACAAGGAGATCGAAGTCGAGCCCCTCCAGCCTGCGCCGTGCCTCCGCTGCCGTGCCCGCCACCGTGACGCGGAAGCCGTTCTCGGTGAGATATTGCTTCAGCAGGTTGCGGATTCGGGTGTCGTCGTCGATGACGAGCAGATGCGGAGCGTCGTCGCCGGGCGACGCCGAACGGTTGGGAAGCTCACTCGTTTCCATGCCTCTCCCCATGCTCATTCGCGGGTAGACTATCTATCTGCGGCCTCAATTCCGGGTTGACCATCGCCTTCAGGAAATGCTCGATCCTATCACGCTCGGCCAGCCCTGTTTCCTCTAATGCACGACGGATACGGCGCGACTGTGGCCGCGCAAGTGCCAGCGCCAGCGCCCGCCCCTTTGCCGTCGGGTAGAGTTCGCGCTGGCGACGATCGCGCGGTCCCTGAACCTGGACTATGTGGCCTGTGTCGATCAGCTGCTTCAAGACCCGGGCCAGGCTTTGCTTGGTGATCTTGAGCACCTCCAGCAGCTCGGCCACGGTCAGCCCCGGCATACGGTTGACGAAATGCAGCACCCTGTGATGGGCGCGTCCGAACCCGTAGTCAGCCAGGATCTGATCAGGGTCTGAGGTGAAATCCCGATAGGCGAAGAACAGAAGCTCGATAATCGAGAAGTCGATCTCTTCGTCGCCCGTCAGCGCCGTGCGGATGGGCTTCACCGCGACTCCATTTCGTTCTGCCACCATCAGTTTCCGCTTCGCCCGAAAATGTCAGTCCTAATTTATGTCAGCCTTGTTGACTTAATTTATTGCGGCTGGTAATTTTCGACAAGCTTTTCGACCGATTGCGAACGAAAAGGCAAGGGAAAACCGATTTTTCGGAATTTCCTCCGAATTTGCGTTTGCCCGTTTGCAGCCCTACTTTGGTCTGCAAATGCGCCGTTTTTCGGCGGTTAGCTGCAACAACCAACGACATGCGGGCGGGCCGCCCGCGGGAGGTCACCATGGCATCTGTTCCCTTCGATCAGCTCGATGGCTTCATTTGGATGAACGGCCAGTTCGTCAAATGGGCGGACGCCAAGATTCACGTACTGACCCACGGGCTTCATTATGCGAGCGCAGTGTTCGAGGGCGAACGCGCCTATGGCGGCGAGATATTCAAGCTTACCGAACATACCGAGCGCCTGCACGAATCAGCCCGTATCCTTGGCTTCAAGATACCCTATAGCGTAGCCGAGATCGACGATGCCTGCCGCACCCTGTTGAAGAAGCAGGGCTTCACCGACGCCTATGTGCGGCCGATTGCCTGGCGCGGCAGCGAGCAGATGGGCGTCTCTGCGCAGAACAGCCGAATCAACTGCGCGATCGCCATCTGGCAGTGGCCGAGCTATTTCGATCCGGCGCAGAAGCTGAAAGGCATCCGACTGGACATCGCGGAGTACCGCCGACCCGATCCGAAGACGGCGCCATCGCGAGCGAAGGCGGCCGGACTCTACATGATCTGCACCATCTCCAAGCATGCTGCGGAAGCGAAGGGCTATGCCGATGCGCTGATGTTCGATTGGCGGGGGCAGGTCGCAGAGGCGACCGGTGCCAACGTCTTCTTCGTCAAGGACGGCAAGCTTCACACGCCCGCCGCCGACTGCTTCCTCGACGGCATTACGCGCAGGACGGTGATCGATCTCGCGCGCAACCGCGGCATCGAGGTGATCGAGAGGGCGATCATGCCGAACGAGCTGGAAGGATTCGAGCAGTGCTTCCTCACCGGCACGGCCGCAGAGGTGACGCCGGTTGCCGAGATCGGACCCTATCGCTTCGAAGTTGGCGAGATCACCCAGAAGCTGATGAGCGACTATTCGGCGGCAGTGCAGCCGAGTCACGCAATCGCAGCCGAATAGCACTTTCCACTATCGCAATTGTGACTGTGACGGGCGGCCTCGAGCCGCCCGTCACATTTGTATTCACGAACAGTAATATTTGACTTTCTCCGTATTCGGCGTCTCCATGTTCTTGACCGACTCGCAAAAGATGTCGGCCGATACGGAGGGAAAGACCAATGGACAGTAATGTGCTACTTCAGCTTGTGGTGCAGATTGTTACCGGTGTCATCGGTGGTCAGGCGGTCGGTGCTGCGATCAAGAATGCCGCGATGACGCAGCTGCCCAAGATCCTTGCTGGCGGCATTGGCGGCATTGCCGGGGGCCAGATTCTCACCAGCCTTGTCGGCGGCGGCGATCCGGCGACTGCCGGTGCCCTCGGCGGGATGCTCGGCGATGTGGTCGGCGGTGTCGGCGGCGGCGCCATACTCACGGCGATCGTCGGCGCAGTCATGAACAGCATGAAAAGAGCCTGAGCGCTGAATTGTCGTTCTAGCGGGCGGTGGCTAGGCCGCCCGCTTCTATTGGCGGGCAACCGGCTCCGGCATCACACTTGGTTGTCTAACGTCGGATTCATCTGAAAACCGGTTCGCCTTTTCGGTCCGATGCACTAGAAGTTCGGCATGGGTCAGTTGAATGCCGGCATAGTTCCCGTCACGCCGTTCCAGCAGAATTGCGCCATTCTGTTCGACACCGCGACCAGAGAGGGTGTGGTTGTCGATCCAGGCGGTGACATAGATCAGATCCTTGAAGCCGTTCGCGCCAGCAAGATCGACGTCCAGCAGATTTGGATCACGCACGGCCATATCGATCATGCGGGCGGAGCGATGGAACTCAAGGATGCGCTTGGCGTGGAGATCATCGGCCCGCACGAGGCAGACCTGCCGCTCCTGTCAAATCTGGAAAATCAGGCTCTGTACTTCGGGCTTAGCAACTCGGTCCGCAACTGCACGCCGGACCGCTTCCTGACCGAGGGCGAGACCGTTTCGTTCGGCGGCCATCAGTTCGAGGTTCTTCATTGCCCGGGTCATGCGCCGGGGCACGTCGTCTATTTCAACCGTGCCGCACGCTTCGCGCATGTCGGCGACGTTCTGTTCCGCGGCTCCGTCGGGCGGACCGACCTGCCGGGCGGCGATCATGCCGCGCTGATCCGCTCGATCAAGGAGAAACTCCTGCCTCTCGGCGACGACATCGGCTTCATCTGCGGTCACGGTCCTGGCAGCCGCTTTGGTGACGAGCGGCGCGACAATCCGTTCCTGGTTTAGAGCGTCGTAGGATCAAATGGATCGCCACACCGCTCTATCTCTCTGTTGAGCACTGGATCTGTCCGAAACCGCTACGCATCGGTCTGGCCGATGCGAAAAAAAGGGCGCCGCCATTGCTGACGGCGCCTCGCGCTGAACGGGAGGCAGGTTCAGTTCGCGACGCAGAAATGCTCGCGCCCATCGTAACCGACGAAGGTGCCCGAATTAGGATCGAAACTGCGGTAACGATCGCCGCAGTAGCGGTACCATTCGGGGCTCCATGGCTCGAGGCCCGCCCGATAATACGCGGCGCGCGGTTCAGCGTAATAGCGGCGGACCGGGGGCGGCGGCGGAGCAGCGTAGACCGGCCCATCATAGTAGTCGTAGACCGGCCGATAGGGAGGGCTCAGTGCGCCGGCCGCAAGCGCACCTACAGCGAGGCCGAGCACACCGGCCGCAACGACATTGCCGGAATTGTTGTGATGATGCCACCCGTCACCGGCTTCGGCTGGCGCCAGCGCCGTCAGCGTGGTCGCGGCAAGCGCAGCCGAAAGTATGGTGGACTTCAAAAAGCGGTTCATCTTGTTCTCCTTCACGCCAGACCGGCTCAAGGGGAGGGCCCGCCGGCATCGGCGCCAAGGAATAGCCCGGCTTCCCTGAACCCAACCTGAACGAAAAATGAGGCGGAAATCGCGCCAATTATGCTCGGACCAATGTTCCGCAGGCTAGTGTCGCGAAGCGCGAATTCCGCCAAATGGAAGGAATTGGAGCGGTTGATTGATCCCGCCCCAGCTCCCTGTTTTTGCAGATTGCGCTGTCCGAAAGGTCTGCAACTTTTCGGGATCATGCTCTATCATCCGCAAAGAGTCGCGCGAGCGACGAGCGATAGAGAGTTCCAGGGAAGCTTGGCGGGCATGGGCAAAGGCCTGACGACCATCGGCTTCGACGCCGACGATACGCTTTGGCAGAACGAGCAGTTCTACCGGATGACGGAAGCGCGTTTTGTCGAGCTTCTCGGGGAGCACCTGGATGCGCCAGGCATTTCGGCGCGACTGTTGGATGCCGCAAGGCGCAATCTCGGCGTCTACGGCTTCGGGATCAAAAGCTTCACGCTGTCGATGATCGAGACCGCGATCGAGGTGACCGGCGGTAAGGTCCAAGGCGATGCGATCGGCCGGATCATCGCCATGGGCCGAGAAATGCATTCGCATCCGATCGAGACGCTTCCGGAGGCGCGACAGGCAGTCGAGGCGCTGAAGGATCGCTATCGTATCGTGCTCGTCACCAAGGGAGATCTGTTCGATCAGGAACGAAAGCTCGCGCAGTCGGGGCTCGGCGAACTGTTCGACGCAGTCGAGATCGTCAGCGACAAGAATGCCGACACGTACCGGCGCGTCTTTTCACGCCACGGCGACGGACCGGAACAGGCGATGATGATCGGGAATTCGCTGAAATCGGACGTGATCCCAGCGATCGAGGCCGGCGGCTGGGGCATCTACGTCCCGCACGAGCTCACCTGGGCTGCAGAACATGCGGATGCTCCGGAGAGCCACCCTCGCTTCCGGCAGATCGAACGGCTCGGCGAACTCGAGCGGATGATTGCCGATATCGAGGGGCAGTGACTCCCCGGGACGACGAAGCGGTCGCGAACGGCCTCAGCCGAGCGTGAGATTGACCGCCTTCGGGCCCTTGCCGCGCTTGTCCGGCTCGGTCTCGAATTTCACTTTCTGCCCATCTTCGAGGCCCGGGAGGCCTGAGGCCTGGACGGCTGAAATGTGGACGAAGACGTCCTTCTGACCGTCGTCCGGCGTGATGAAGCCGAATCCCTTGGCATGGTTGAAGAATTTGACAGTGCCGGTCTGCGGCATGGGGAACTCCTTTTCTCCCATTGATTCATCTGCGCGAAAAGTTCCGGATCGCGCAGGTTCGGTCGTTTACTGGAGGAGAAGAAACAGTCTGAGATCGCAACGAGACGGCGCAGAGCCGTCTCTCGAGCGATCGCTCCAGGGCGCCTTTAGGTCTTGTCCCCGGCCTTGCTATTCCGGTCTCCGGGCCCGCAAATGCCCGAACCGACAGTTTGTCCTTTATTTTCTGCGAGCGGGCAAGAGAAACTTTTCGCTGCGCGGCAGTGACGGGAGAACAAACATCGCGCGAAAAAAGCGCCCCAAGTGGAAAAAGGGCGCTGCAAGTGACTGCAGCACCCTTTTGTGCATTGTACCTTCCGAACCGCCCCCCGACGGCAGCCGGTCAGACGACGCGGAGATTGACTGCCTTTGGGCCCTTGCCCATGCGATCCGGCTCGACGTCGAACGTCACCTTCTGGCCATCGACCAGCGTGCGCAATCCGGACTTCTCAATCGCCGAGATGTGGACGAACACGTCCTTCGCGCCGCCGTCGGGCGTGATGAATCCGAAGCCCTTGGTGGTATTGAAGAATTTCACGGTACCAGTCTGCGCCATTGGGGAAGCTCCTTCGCCCGATTAGTCTAAAAAGACCTTCGCCCGTTGGCGGCGTGCGGAGGTCCGGTGGTTTTTCTTGGCGGTCGTGCGTCGGATGCACGGTTATACCCCCCGCCAAAGCGGGGCCGTCAGATATTCACAGTGTCGGGGAAAGGTTCGTCCAAAACGTCCAGTCTCCGGGACAGCAAATGCCCGAACACAAAATTTATCGCATGGAAATGTGAAGGTTTCAAGTAAAGTGAGAGGGGGCTAAAATTCCGGCCGTTTTCAACGGATCCAAGCGCGCCGGCTGACGGCATCGGTCGCGTGGCTCAGTCCGGCATTCTTGCACCCGGAAAGATCGCAGCGAACCTGCGGCGCGCCTTGTTCGAAAGAGAGCCCGTCTTAGCCTCAAGCGGGACGAGCCTTTCGCGCCGGCCGAGGCGCTCACGCAGGAACGGCACAAACCGGTAAGCGGCGACACGGCCCCTTGTCGAAGGATCAAGGCTGACCTCGACGACGAGAACTGCCCCGAGCCGGGCGGGCCATGGGATACGGGGCAGGGCAGTGCCCAGAAAATCGCCGAGACCGTAAGCCGTCAGGGTCTGCCCAATTCGGTGCGCCGGTTGCAGCACATGTGCGTGGTGCCCTACGATCAAGCCGGCGCCGGCCTGAGTGAGGCTCCGTGCAAGCTTGCGCGTCGCGCGTTGCGGGAAGTGCCGGAACTCGCGATCCCAATGCGCGACGACGCATACGAGATCCGCCTTGGCCCCGCGCAGGGTCGCAAAGTCCCGCTCCGCGAGGTCGGCGAGCATCGTCACCCGGCCTGCAAAGGCTTCGCGACCGGTGTTGCGCCATTCGGTAAACGCCGCGAAGGCGACGGTCACGCCTCCGAGTTCGATCTCGCGCAACAGTCGATCCTCCGCCGCGCCGATCGTTGCGATGCCGGCGCTTGCCAATGCCTCGCGGGTCTCGGCATAGCCGTCTTGGTCCTGATCGAGCATGTGGTTGTTGGCGAGCGAGAGGAGTAGCTTTGATGGGGCCATCCCCGCAGCCGCCATCGTCTCGGCGAGAAAGAGAGGCGTCATGGCATGGCGCGTGCCTGCGGCGGTTCCGAGCGGCCGGCGTATCTTCTCGACGACCGGGCTTTCACAATTGCCGATCACCAGGTCGGCCGAAGAAATCACCCCCCTCAGCTGCCCTTCGATTTCCGGCGCCTCGCGATTGGCCACTGCCGAAATGTCGCCCAGGAAGACGAGCCGTCTCGTTCGAACGGGCATTGGCGACAGCAGCGTAGCTTGCGGCGGAAGGAAGCCCTGCCGATCGCCAGCGAGGGATGGCTTCAGGAGGCGAGGCAGCCAGGAAAGCTTGTAGGTAAGCGGGAAGTTGGACACGGAGCCTCGATGGCGACAAGTGCTAGGGCTGGTTCGATCACCGGATATTCCACCCATAGTAGGCTACCGGATCTCCGGTTCGGGGATGCACATCGTGGCGCAGAAAAACAAGCCCCGCTTTCTCGTAGAAGCGGCGAGCTCTCGTGTTCGCTGACCGTGTGAACAGCGTGAACCCGTTTGGCATTGCCGCCATTGCTTCCGAGAGAAGGGCCCGACCCAAACCATTGCCAATTGATCCGGGTCGTACAAACAATTGGTCGAGCACCGCTTGGCTACGCTTGATCGCTACAAAGCCGACGACATTGCCGCCGCGCACGCCAACCGTCACGCTCCAGCCGGCTGCGAACTCCAGATCAACCCATTTTCGCAGCTCGCCCAAGGTCGGCATGGTGGGTGGACCGACCCCCGGCAGGCTCGCGCTGCTATGCCAAACCTCGGCGATCGCATCATAGTCAGATTCGACTGACGGCCGCAGTTCATGTGCCTGAGTTCTTGTCTTCATGCTACTCGACGGACGTGCCAGAAAGCTTCGCTCGCATGTTAGTTGTGCCTTGCTCGACCGCTACTCCGCCAGTGCGGGGTAGACCCTGACTTGAAACGAGAACAGGCCGCTCCAATTCCCTTAAACAAATTCAACTTGTTTTCCGAGCGCTCCGATGGACGTCTCTTCCGGCAAGTCCGAATTTCTCCCGACCGGATTTCTTTCGCTGGCCTCGATAGCGATGGTTGTATGGGGGATGGTTGTCGGTCCGGGCACCGCGCGCGCCGAGCTTCTCGCCCGCATTCCGGGCGCGCGCCAAATGGCGGTCTGCGGCGACACCCTATTCGTGGGCACCCTAGGCTCCTCGGTCTATGCCGTGCCGGCGTCCGGCGGTCGCGCCAGGCGGGTCGCTTCCGGCTTCTCGGTTGCCAACGGGGTCGCATGCGCCGGGCGCCGTCTGTTTGTGGCTTCGAGCGATGGCGTAGCCGCTTTCGACATCGGGCAGGGGGGCGAACTCGGCGGCAGGCGCGAAATTCGCCGAGGGCTGCCCAATTCGGGAGTGCATAATCGGCGCTATATCGCGGTCGGCCCCGATTCCCGCCTCTATGTCTCATTGGGCTCGCCCTGCAACATCTGCTCTCCGCGCGGGCTGCAAGGCACCATCGTCAGCATGAACCAGGACGGCTCCGATCTGCGGCGCGTGGCCTGGGGCGTGCGCAATTCGGTCGGCTTCGACTGGCGCGGCGGCACCATGTTCTTCACCGACAATGGCGCCGACCGAATGGGCGACGATATCCCGCCCGACGAGCTGAACGAGCTTCAATCGGGCGGTTTCTACGGCTTTCCCTATTTCGGAGGGCGGATCAGGCTCAAAGGGTTCGAGAGGGCACAGCCGCCCGCGCAGCAGATCCCGCCCGTTTACGAATTCCAGGCCCATGTCGCAGTCCTCGGAATCCATTTCTTCCGCAGCCTGGGCGGCGATGCGCTGGTGGCCGAGCACGGCAGCTGGAACAGGACGGTTCCGGTCGGGCGCCAGGTCGTGCGCGTGCGCTTTCAGGGGGGCCGTCCGGTCTCGGCGATGACCTTCCTCAGAAACGTCGGTCGGCCCGTCGACGTCAAGGAGGCGCCGAATGGTTCTGTCCTCGTATCCGACGACACTGGCGGCGCGATTTACGTCTTCAAGCGATGATGCCTGAGACAGATGATGGCTCCCCATGCCGATATTGCTGACGCGAGTTGATAGGGTCCTTGCCTGGGCCGCTGCCATTCTCGTTCTGACGCTCGGAGGCCATCGGTGAACTCCGTAGCTCAGGAGAAGGATAAGCCGGGCAACCCGGTCACGGGCACACTCAGGAATGGTCTCGCGCGTCTCGGGCCAGGGTTCATCGCGGGCGCTTCAGACGACGACCCGTCAGGGATCGGGACATATAGCCAAGCGGGGGCGCAACTCGGGTTCGGCATCAGCTGGACGATGTTGCTGACATATCCCCTCATGGCCGCAATCCAGGAGATCAGTGCGAGAATCGGGCGGACCACAGGGCATGGCATTGCTGGAAATCTATGCCGCCATTATCCCAACTGGCTGCTGCAGTTCATCGTTCTCCTGCTGTTCATAGCCAACACGATCAATATCGGAGCAGATTTGAGCGCAATGGCAGATTCCGCAAGGCTTCTGGTCGGGGGGCCAAGCACCCTTTTCGTTATCGCTTTTGCATCGATCTGTGTGCTCGGGATTGTCTTCATGAACTACAGCCGTTATTCGCGGGTTTTGAAATGGATGACATTGAGTTTATTTTCGTACGTCGTCGTCGTATTTTTTGTGCAAGTCCCATGGCAGCAGGCAGTCGGCGGACTGTTGATTCCGCGCATCATCTGGAGCAGCGAGTTCTTCACGACGCTCCTTGCAATATTCGGCACCACGATCTCACCGTACCTTTTCTTCTGGCAAGCCTCGCAGGAGGTCGAGGACCTGCATTCCAATCACGGGAGAAGGCGGCTCTTGCGGGCACCGCGGCAGGCGCTCGATGCGTTTTCGCGGATCCGCGCCGACACCCTGATCGGGATGGCCGTCTCAAACGTGATTGCCCTGGCAATCATCGTTGCAACGGCGGCCACATTGCATCAGTCCGGCATCACCAACATCGAGACATCGGTACAGGCGGCCGACGCGCTGAGGCCGATCGCCGGTGATTTTGCCTTCGCCGTCTTCGCGTTAGGCATCGTCGGCACAGGTTTGCTGGCGGTGCCGGTTCTTGCCGCCTCTGCCGCCTATGCGATTGGCGAGGCAAGGCGATGGCCTGTCGGCCTGTCGCGGCAGCCGAGGGAGGCCGTCGCATTCTACTCTACCTTGGCAGCAGCGACAGGACTTGGGGTGGCGATCACGCTGAGCCCGATCGACCCGATCAAAGCGCTCTACTGGACTGCAGTCATCAACGGCGTCGTTGCCGTCCCAGTCATGACGGTGATGATGTTGATGACGGCACAGGCAAAGATTATGGGCGAGTTCACGATCAGAGGCTGGCTGCGGTGGTTGGGGTGGGCATCGACGGGCGCGATGGCCATTTGCCTCGTGGGGATGCTCATAGGCTGGATCTACTGACTAGCTTTCGATTCTGGTTAACCACACGCCAGCCCATCTGATGATGGGCCGGCGAGGCAGGCAACGAACCATGGCCAGCCGCGTTTGGAACGGTTGCGGAAACTCGGACGTGACGACAGCTCAGCTTCTTTCAGTCGGCATTATCACGCTGATGATGATCGCCTTGGTGTGGGGTCGGCTGCGGTACGATATGATCGCCGTGTGCGCGCTGCTCCTCGCGGTGGCTGCCGGTATCGTTCCCTTTGCCAAGGCCTCCGAGGGGCTTCAGCGATGACACCGTGATCATCGTCGGCAGCGCCTTGGTTGTTCGGCCGGTGTCGGACGTTCGGGAGTCATCGAGATGCTCCTGCAGCGCATACCGGGCGCTTCTACGATCCGGCGATCTGATTGATTTTGGCGGCCATGATGAAATCGTTCTCGTGCAGGCCCTTGATCTTGTGGGTCTGCAAGGAGACCGTCGCATAGCCCCAGCCGAAGCAGATGTCGGGGTGGTGGCCTTCTTCCTCAGCCAGCCGGCCGACCTCGTCGACGAAGGCCTGAGATCCACGGAAATCGGCAAATTTGAAATCGCGGCGCAGCCAGCGGGAGTCGTCCTGAAGCTCCCAGCCGGGGATTTGGGGAAGATAGGTCGCCGTTTCTTCCGGCGTTAGCGGCGGCACGCCGCCGCGGCAGGGCGTGCAGGTTTTCTGGGCAATGCTGTCGGTCATGAGAATCTCCCTTCATTTCACCCGATATTTGTTCGCATAATGTTTGGCGAGGAACTTACGGGTCTGCTCGGCAAGGCGCTTGTTGACGGCGGTCGCCGGCGTACTGTCGCCACGCCTGGGCGGCTTCGGTGGTGCGGGGCGCGGACCTGCTCTCGTGGGTTTGCGCATGGCGTCCTATCAACGCGCTGACGCGGGCTTTCGTTCAGCGGGCGAACTGCAATCAGCGATAATGGGAGGGCACAGGAAAGACGCATCTGATGCTTATACGACATCGCCTTCTGGAGGACCCCTCATCCGTCTCGGCGCTGCGCGCCGAGCCACCTTCTCCCACAAGGGGCGAAGGGGGAGCCTGGCATTCAGCTCGCCGCAAATCTCGAACGTCAGAGATTGGCGGAGACGCAAAAGCAACGCTCCCCCTTCGCCCCTTGTGGGAGAAGGTGGCTCGCTTCGCCTATGTCGCGGCTGTCAGGCCGCGACATAGGCGAGGCGAGACGGATGAGGGGTCCTTCAGAAGGCGATGTCGTATCAGTCCACCCCGACTCTAGTTTCCCGGCTTGCCTGTCTTCCTCGAGCGTCGGGAACGCTGGCGTTCATCAGCAGGTTCCTCGTAGGAGCCAAGGCCGATCTGCTCTCGCTTGACGGGCTTAACACCTTCTACGGGCTTTTCGGTGTGGCGCACCGTCATCTCGTCGAGCGTGTTCTTGCGGAATAGCGATTTGCTGGCGTCATCCGGCACGCCGAAATCCGAACCGTGGGCTTCCTGGTGCGTCTGCTTCTTGAACAGCGAGCGCGAGATTGCGCCGGCCGGCTTGGAGATGTCGGTGCCGGGGCCCATGTCGTCGAGCGACGGTTTCTGGAACAGCGGCTTGGACGGCGCCTTGGCCGGCTCGGCATAATCGCCGGCCCGTCCCATGTCGTCGAGCCGAGGCTTTGCGAAGAGCGAAGCTTTGCCGGACGTGCCATCATCTACGGTCCTGTGCCGCTCGCGGCCTTTGTTGTGGCGGCCCTTCTCGCGGCCGGAGGACGGGCTCTCGCGCTCCACCTCGCGCGCCAGCGGATCGTCCGAGATCGCGAGTTCCATCTCGGTGAGCCGCTTGATCTCGTCGCGCAGCCGCGCGGCCTCCTCGAAATTCAGGTCGGCGGCGGCGTCGCGCATCTTCTTCTGCAGGAACTCCAGATGCGCCTTGAGATTGTTGCCCATCATCTGGCCGGCATCGTCGACGAACTGCGAGATATCGGCGCGGACGTGATCCTTCTCGTAGACAGAGTCGAGGATGTCGGCGATACGCGACTTCACGCTTTCCGGCGTGATGCCGTTGGCGCTGTTGTATTCCAGCTGCTTCTCGCGACGGCGGTTTGTCTCGGCCATCGCCCGCTCCATCGAGCCGGTCACGTTGTCGGCGTAGAGGATCACCTTGCCGTCGACGTTGCGCGCGGCGCGGCCGATCGTCTGGATCAGCGATGTCTCCGAACGCAAGAAGCCTTCCTTGTCGGCGTCGAGGATGGCGACGAAGCCGCATTCGGGGATGTCGAGGCCCTCGCGCAGCAGGTTGATGCCGACCAGGCAATCGAATGCGCCAAGGCGGAGGTCCCGGATGATCTCTATGCGCTCCAGCGTGTCGATGTCGGAATGCATGTAGCGCACGCGGATGCCCTGCTCGTGCAGGTATTCGGTAAGGTCCTCCGCCATGCGCTTGGTGAGCACGGTGACCAGCGTGCGGTAGCCCTTGCGGGTCGTGTCGCGGATTTCGCCGAGCACGTCGTCGACCTGTGTCTTGGCAGGTCGCACCTCGACCGGCGGATCGATGAGGCCGGTCGGGCGGATCACCTGCTCGGCGAAGACGCCGCCGGACTGGTCGAGCTCCCAGCCGCCCGGCGTGGCCGAGACGGCGACGGTGAGCGGGCGCATCGCGTCCCACTCCTCGAAGCGCAGGGGCCGGTTGTCCATGCAGGACGGCAGGCGGAAGCCGTATTCGGCGAGCGTGGCCTTGCGGCGGAAGTCGCCGCGATACATGCCGCCGATCTGCGGTACGGTCACGTGGCTCTCGTCGATGAAGATCAGCGCATTGTCGGGGATGTATTCGAACAGCGTCGGTGGCGGTTCGCCGGGCTTGCGGCCAGTCAGGTAGCGCGAATAGTTCTCGATGCCGGCGCAGGAGCCGGTCGCCTCGAGCATCTCGAGATCGAAGCGCGTGCGCTGCTCGAGGCGCTGTGCCTCCAGCAGCCGGCCGGCGCGCTCAAGCTCCTCGAGGCGGAACTTCAGCTCCTCGCGGATCGACTTGATGGCCTGGTTGAGGGTAGGCCTCGGCGTCACATAGTGCGAGTTGGCGTAGATCTTCACGCTCTTCAGCTCGCCCGTCTTCTTGCCTGTCAGCGGGTCGAATTCGGTGATCGCCTCGATCTCGTCGCCGAACATGGAGATGCGCCAGGCGCGGTCCTCCAAGTGAGCGGGGAAGATCTCGATCGTGTCGCCGCGCACGCGGAACGAGCCGCGCACGAAGTTCACCTCCTGGCGCTTATATTGCTGGGCAACGAGGTCGGCGAGCAGCTGCCGCTGGTCGAGGTGGTCGCCGACCGTCATCTGGAAGGTCATCGCCGTATAGGTCTCGACCGAGCCGATACCGTAAATGCAGGAGACCGAGGCGACGATGACGACGTCGTCACGCTCCAGCAGCGAGCGCGTCGCCGAGTGGCGCATGCGGTCGATCTGCTCGTTAATGGAGGATTCCTTCTCGATATAGGTATCGGTGCGCGGGACGTAGGCTTCGGGCTGGTAATAGTCGTAATAGGAGACGAAATACTCGACCGCGTTTTCAGGGAAGAACTGCTTGAACTCGCCGTAGAGCTGGGCGGCGAGCGTCTTGTTGGGCGCAAGGATGAGGGCAGGGCGCTGCGTCGCCTCGATCACCTTGGCCATGGTGAAGGTCTTGCCCGAGCCGGTGACGCCGAGCAGCACCTGGGTGCGGTCGTTCTGGCCGACGCCTTCTACCAAATCCTTGATGGCGGTCGGCTGGTCGCCGGCCGGCTCGAATTCGCTGACCATCTTCAGCGCTATGCCGCCCTCGGACTTCTCGGGCCGCTCAGGCCGGTGCGGTGTCCAGATCTGGCCGTTCTTGTGGAGCGGGTTGCCGCTCTCGATCAACTTCGACAGCGCCTCGACGGTTGCGGTGACGCCGCCGCTGGGCAGTGCTTCGGCATCTTCAAGCCCGATGTCCAGCCCGGGAATCGGGTTGAGACCGGCCGCAGCACGTTCGCGCGCCGAGGCAGCGCCACCCATCGAAGTGCCGCGCGCAGTCTTGGTAGGTGCGGAGGAGCGCTCGGGAACCTTTTTGGGTCCCTTGGGCGGCTTTCGTCCCTCCTTCTCGGCCTCGCGCGTGATCTGCTCGGCCCAGCTCGAGACAGGTCCGCCGAACGGCGTGCCGGCGAACTCCGCCTGTGGGGCTTCGGAGAAGCCGCCAGGCTCGAGCGGCTCGGAGGCATCGAGGAAATCGGTCAGCGGGCTGCGCCGCTTGCGCGAGCCGAATGTCTGCTCGTCCGCCTTCTTCGTGGCGGTCTTTTTCGCGGGGGATTTGGCCATGGGGTCAATATGGGCGGAGTCCGCCCGGATGGAAAGGGTCGATGTGGAGCGGGTCCGGCGTGGCGACAGGCTGCTGACAGCAGGTTGTCAGGATCGGAGCGCTGGACGGCTCGACCGGCGAGCGTTCCTCCGATTACCAACGAGCTCGTTGAACGCCCCGAATGCGGGCAGCCGAACAAGGAGGAGCAAGGAGTGGCGATCGATCGGAAACAAGTTTCATGGCACTCCCCGATCATTGAATTGCGGCAATACGATCTGCTGCCCGGCATGCGTGAGACGCTGATCGATGTTTTCGACACGCATTTCATCGAGGGACAGGAGACCGAAGGCATGGCGGTCATCGGCCAATTCCGTGATCTCGACAACCCGGACAGCTTCGTCTGGCTGCGCGGCTTCGCCGACATGGACGCGCGCAAGAAGGCGCTGGAGGCTTTTTACAGCGGGCCTGTGTGGATGAGGCACCGGGATGCCGCGAACGCCACCATGACCCGCTTCGACAATGTGCTGCTGCTGCGCCCGGCCACGCCTGCCGGTGGCTTCGCGCTCGACGTCACGGACCGGCCAGTGCCAGGCGCGGCCGGTGAGGCAAAGAGCCTCATCACGATCAACATCATTGCCGTGCGCGGCGATGTGGCTGAATTCGCGGCCTGGCATCGCGACAACATGCTCCCGATCCTGAAGGATGCAGGGGCGGACGTGGTCGCGGTCTTGGTTACCGAAAATACGGAGAACAATTTTCCAGCCCTTCCTGTCCGGACGGACAAGCAGGTCCTCGTCATTCTCACGCGCTTTGCCGACGTGGCCGGGTTGGATCGATTCCGCGCCGACCTTGCCGGGACGGCCGGGTGGATAGCGGCGTCCAAAGCGGCCGCCGCTTATGTCGAAGGGCCGCCGCACACGCTCAGGCTGACGCCGACGGCCCGGTCGCTGCTGCGGTGAGTTTTCCAACTCTCGGCCGCGTCGAATGAAACGAACGCGTCCAGAGGTGGGTTCCAATAAATATTAGCCCGACGGGCGGAACTCTTTCGAACCCCAATTGCGTTTATGCTGCGGTCATCAAAGTCACAGCATGGAGTAAAAAATGGGTCGCGGAATACTCTTGTGGTTGCTTGGGATTCCAATCCCGATAATCATTCTGATTTGGCTGCTGGGCGGCTTGCATTGACGTCGATCGCGCGTCAGGCATTGTCGAGCATATCGCCATGCCAGGCCCGCCGTCATGTGAGGCGGCGGGCCAATTGTTTGCCGAATTCCGGCCTTTGGGCTTCATAGGGCAGCTATCGGCTGCGTGCCCCGGCTCCTCGTATGCATGGACGGCGTAGCAGTGAGCGGCTCTGCTGGTCGTGGTCCAACTGGCTGCGCGCCAATAGCGGCTGACGCCCGGATAGATCCGGGCTGCCGCTCTATCTGGTGGTTTTTGCCGCATTTGTGCAACGCCAAGTGATTCCACTTGGCTGCAAAATGCTCCAGCGGCCGGAACTATTGAGCGCGTGCAGTCTTGAATGAAAGGCGCGCTAGCGCGAGCAAACATGCGAGCTTTTAGGACAGCTTGGGTCTTAACGAAGGTCAGCGTTACAGGCTTCATCGAAGACAACGCGTTGAGCCATGGGGCGGCCATGGCGTTTTATGCGGCGACATCGCTCGCTCCAATCTTGTTGATCGTCGTCGCGATCGCCGGCCTTGCGGTGGGGCATGATGCTGCCGAGGTTGCACTTTCTGCGGAAATTTCAGGGCTGATGGGACCCCAAAGCGCGACCCTGTTACGGGCAGCGGTTGAAGGCGCGTCAAATCAGACGAGTGGGACGATGGCCGCAATTGTCGGTACCGTCACGCTTCTTGTGACGGCCTCCGGCGTGTTTGGGGAGATGCAGACCGCCCTCAACGCTATCTGGAAGATCGAACCGGGAGGAAGCTCCCTCGCCAGGATCGTGCGTGCGCGTGCCGCAAGCCTGGGTCTCGTTGCGGCGCTGGGCTTCTTGCTGCTGGTTTCTCTGGTGGCAAGCACCGCCATTTCGGCTCTGGGCAATCTGCTCAATAGCTATCTGCCATTTGGGGAAGTCATCGCGAGCAGCATAAATACCGTCTTTTCCTTTGCCCTGATTACGGTGCTGTTCGCGGCGATCTACAAGGTTCTGCCCGACAGGTCTCTCTCATGGAGAGATGTCGGGCTCGGTGCAGTGGTGACGGCGGCGCTGTTTACGGTGGGGAAGTCCTTGATCGGCTGGTATCTCGGAACCAGTGCGACGGCGTCTTCGTACGGCGCTGCCGGCGGGCTGATCATCACGCTTCTGTGGGTATACTATTCCTCGCAAATCTTTTTGCTGGGCGCCGAGTTCACCCGCGCCTATTCCCTCTGGAGGGCCCCTGGCCGAACCTCCCGTTGATCGCTCCCTCGGCTTTCAAAGCTGTCCTCGCCGAGTGTCCCGCCCCCTGAACAGCTCTTGATACCGACCGCACGGTCGCTGCTGCGGCGATCAAGCCGCTCTGGAGGAGGGTTGCCCCAACGAAGTTGCCGAGGGCTGACACCTTCCATCCCATTCG
This sequence comes from Mesorhizobium sp. BAC0120, assembly GCF_033542235.1. NCBI lineage: Bacteria > Pseudomonadati > Pseudomonadota > Alphaproteobacteria > Hyphomicrobiales > Phyllobacteriaceae > Mesorhizobium > Mesorhizobium sp. BAC0120. The sequence goes on from NZ_JAWRCU010000004.1 coordinate 190,009, forward strand.
TCCCAAAGCCTCATCACGAGCTCGAGGTCGCTCAGCAGCTTGGTCAACTCGACAATTGCGCCAGGCGACTGGATCCCCGCCCGGTGCACATCCAGCATGCGCGAAATAAGGTAATTGTGCGCGCGGGCGAGCTCTTCCGGGACACTTGGCCGCTTGGTGGCCACGGCATGCTCGGTAGATTTTTCCCAAAGGCTGCGGCCTGCCAAGACGGCACCGCCAACCACCAGGCAGCCTGACCAAAGCAGGCTCAACTGCAGTGCCGCTCCCGCAAGCAGAGCCACCAGCAGCGCGCCGATGAACGGCTCGACATAGGAGAAGGCCCCCAATGCCTGGATGTCCCCCTTCTTCATCCCATAGTCCCAGAGGAAGATCGCCAGACCCATCGGAAGCATTCCAAGAAGAGCAATGGCGAGCCATTCCTGGGCGGAAGGTTGGACCCATTGCTCCAGCAAAAGGTGAGCGAGGCCGGCCAGGATCGCGGACGCTGCGTAAAAGGTCCCCATCACCGATGAAGGGACATCGGCGAAACTTCTCGACAGCAGCGAGTAAAGGCCCCAGAGCGCCGCTGCGACGCCGATGAGACTGAGATAGAACACCGCATGTCCATCCGATCGGGCAGCCTCACCGCCCTGCTCAACGAGGAGGAGGACCCCGCACAGGCCGACCAACGCACCGGCGACATGCCACCAGCGTAGCCGCTCGCCTGGCAGCAACGCCGATCCGAGTACGATCATGAGCGGCGTGGTGCCCTGGAGCAGCGCGGCTGCCATGGGAGGCGCTTTCTGGGTCGCGTAGTAGATGCAGGCGTGATAGCCGACCAGCGCAGTGACGGTCACCACCCAGACCAGAACCGGCTGCCTGAATGCGGCGAGCGGGTGAGTCCCGGTTGTCCAGCACACGAATGGTGTCAGGCACGCGGCGAACATGAAGGCGAGCGCGACCGTCTGAAGCGGCGGCAGCGCAGTAGTGAAGGTGATGAGGGTCGTTTCTGTTGCCCACAGAACAACGCCGATGGCTCCTAGAACTGAAGCCAAGAGCTTGTTCGATCCCAAAGCGCTACTCATGATGAGTGCTTCTGAATAGCTATTCGGCGCTCAGTTTGTCACGGCGACGATCTTGTCGGCATGGAAGCCGTTGAAACGGGTTCGCATGGAAAGGCTATAGGCGCCCATCATACCCACCTCGATCCAGTCTCCTTCCCGGACATCCGCCGGCAACAGGAAAGGCGCTCCGAGCACGTCGTTCGAATCGCAGGTCGGTCCATACACCTTAAACTGGGCCAATCGGGCCGAGAGCGATCCGACCTTTCGAATGACCCGCGTCGGGCGGCGTTCCTTGGGGTGGCCGAGTTCCTGCAACGTGCCGAATACACCGTCGTTCAGGAAGACGCAGTCTCCTCGCCTGACGACAACCTGCAACACGGCGGTTCCGGCCGTTGCAACAAGGCTGCGCCCCGGCTCGCACAGGAGAAGGCATCCCGACGGCAAATCCAGCTTCCGGCGTCCGATCACAATACGGGAGAAATAGTGCTCGATAGTCTTCGGATCGTCGCCGGGGTAGGGCGCAGGAAACCCGCCGCCGACATTGAGGACATGAAGCGGCACGCGGGCCTTGCGAGCCACGCTGCCCATGAGTTCGATCGCCTTCTCGAAAGCTGAAGGAGACAGGCACTGAGATCCCACATGGAAGGATATACCGGCCCTTACGCCGGCTTGGCCGATCTTCTGCAGCAGCCGTACTGCGTCCGCCGGCGCGGCGCCGAACTTGGTCGACAGCGCATAGCGTGCATCACCCGACTGGGTGGCGAGCCGCACGGCAATGACCAGGTCGCTGTCACGTTCGGCCTCTTCGAGGATCTTGTCGATCTCCCCCTCGCAATCGACCGTGTAGAAGCGGATCTGATGCTCCTGGCTTGCGATGCGGATAGCGGGCCGCGTCTTTGCGGGATTGTTGAAATATTGCCCGGCCTTGCCGCCGAACAGGCCGTGGATGAGTTTGATTTCGTCCAGCGACGCCACGTCAAAATCGGTGATGCCTTCGTCAAACAGGGTCTCAAGGACGGCCGGATGAGGATTGCACTTCACGGCATAGAGTACGCGCCCTGGAAAGGCCCGGAAGCGCCGGGCCGCAGCCCTGAGCTCTGACGGGTGGATGCAGAAAACCGGTTCGGAGGGCTCCAACTCCTGAACCACTGCGTCCACGCTGGGAAAATTGTCCAGCTCCCGCCCTTTCTGCCGGGCACGTTCAAGCGAAGGAAGGGCCTCCTTCACACGATCGAAGAGCTGTGCAGGCGTAGGGGCGCCCGCAGCGGCCAAAGCGCTGTTCATGATGACAAACCTCTCCTCGTATATTGCTGTTGTTATGCCGCGTTCGTGCGGGCTGGAGCGGGCAGGCCAAAGCCCTGCCAATTGCCCAGGAACGAAGTCATCTCCAGTGCAGGCACAGGGCGCCCAAAGTAAAAGCCTTGCCCCTGCTTGCATCCTTCGCCCAGCAGAAGTGTCGCCTGCTCCATCGTTTCAACGCCTTCGGCAGTGGTTGCCATGCTGAGGCTCTCGCTCAGCCCGATAACTGATCGGACAATGGCAAGCGATTTGGCCTTGGCCTGGAGCGTGGTTACGAAGGACTTGTCGATCTTGATCTTGTCGAATGGGAAGGAATTCAAATAGCCGAGCGAAGAATAGCCGGTGCCGAAGTCGTCCATCGCAATCTGCACGCCGATGCTCTTGAGAGCCGTCAATATCTCAAGGGCAGTCTCGGTGTCGTTGATCAGCACACTTTCGGTAATCTCGAGTTCGAGGCGGTTCGGCTCCAGGCCGGTGGCCTGGAGAACCTGCCGCACCGTGTCCACCAGCTCGCGATGGCGGAACTGGACGGGAGACAGATTCACGGCGACCCGCAGTCCAGGCCAGGAGAGAGCCTGCCGGCAAGCCGTCCGCAACACCCACTCCCCAATCGAAATAATGAGACCCGTTTCCTCAGCGAGCGAGATGAACTCGCCCGGAGCAACGAGCCCGCGGCTTGGATGGCGCCACCGCAGAAGCGCCTCCACCGCCGTGACCTTCTGCGATTCAAGGTCAATCAAGGGCTGATAGTGAAGCTCCAACTCGTTCTTCAGCAGTGCCTGCCGGAGATCATATTCGAGCGCCTTGCGTGCCTGCAGTTCGACATCCATCTGAGGCTCGAAATGCCGAACCGTTCCGCGGCCGGCCTGCTTGGCGCGGTAGAGTGCGATATCGGCGTTCTTCAGGAGTTTGTCAGGGTCATTGGCATGATCTGGGAAGGCCACGCCGATGCTGACCCCGATATGGAGCTCATGTCCTTCGACATTGAAGGGCTGCTTGACGATCTCGATGATCTGGCGGCCAAGCACGCCCGCATCCGCGGGCTGGTTTGAGCTTGACTGGATGATTGCGAACTCGTCACCGCCCAACCGCGCGACAGTGTCACCGGAACTCACGCATGCCTGAAGGCGGGCCGCGAATTGCCGCAGCAGAACGTCGCCAGCTCCGTGGCCGAGCGTATCATTGATCTCCTTGAAGTGATCGAGATCCAGGCAAAGGACCGCGAGATCGGCATGATCGCGACGATTGTCGCTCAGGGCATAGATCAGCCGCTCCCGGAACAAGAGCCGGTTTGGCAGCTCGGTCAGGGCGTCGTGAAGCGCCAGATGATTGGCGCGCGCGTGCGCCTCCACCTCCTCCGTGATGTCGGTGGCTGTTCCCCTGAATCCGGAAAACTCGCGTTTGCCGTTCACGATCGGCCGGCCGGCCAATCGGCATATTCTTATGTGCGACGCTGCATCACTGTATCTGCATCGCACGTCACGGAAGGCGACGTGATCTCGCGCGCTTTCATGAAGACGAGACCAGCCCTCCGTATCGCTGTCCTTCATAAAGAACTGTTCAAGCTGCTTGCCGAGAACACTGGCGGCGGCGATCCCAGTGACTTCCGAAAAGCGCGCCGACAGATAGACCAGCCGCATCTCGCCGTCGCATTCCCAGATCCAGTCGGAGGAAGCCTCCGCGACGTCGCGGAAGCGGGCCTCGCTCTCCTCGATGGTCTGGGCATAAGTTTCCACCGTACGAGCAGACTCTTCCAAGTCCTCGGTGGAACGGCGCACCTTCCGGATCACCTGATGGGCAAACAGGCCGAGCAACACTATGGCTGCGGCCAATGGAGGCAACTGCCATTTCAGAAGCTTGTAGCCGGGAGTAGCCGGCGTCCATGTGATGTAGGACAATATTTTTCCGGAGGGATCAAGCAGCGGCAGCATGGCGCCGTCGGCCTGTCTTTCACTCCCGATGACCTTGAGACCATCCAGGAGGTAGTCGCTGCTGATGCGCTCAACAAAAATCTTATCCAGAGCCTTCGCGAAGATGAGGCTTGAGCGCTCCTGAGGAGGGATCGTCGAGGCGTCGATGGAGGGCGGAAGGATTGCCGTGGCCGCGACGAGCAGCACTTCGTGATCCGAGCGGAGGAAGCCGACAGCTGGCTTTCCTTCTGAGCCCGCCTTGACCAGGGTCTGCAGACCTTCGGGAATGATCGAGAACGCGTCGGCAGTCTGCGGAACGCCTTTCAGGACCGAGTAGACCGTCTCGCCATCCGGCCTCAATACGAAGGCCATATCATAGCCCAGTCCCTCGTACAGATTGGCGCCCACATTGCCGTTGGTGGACGCCCACTCGAAATCCAGCGTCTGGTGCAGATTCTTGAAAACGTCTTCCCAAACCGCATAGTCTTGGAGATTTCGAGCGATCTCGCGCTTCTTTACCGCGAGCGCCGTCTCTGCCAGGGCAGTCGAGGAATCCACCTCGAGCCTGTTCTGCCCGTTTGCGCTAATGATTGCGAAGCCGAAAACAAGCAAAATGCCCAGAATGACCATGCCTGCCATGGGCACAACGACACGGCGCGTAAAGGTCTCGCCGGAAAACGAAGCTGCTTTGGGTGCTACGGTTCCCATGTTTTTCCCCACTACCCTGGGGGGAAGCCTGCGCGAGATACATAACTTAAGTGTTTACGCTTACAGCCAGACTCTATGACGGTTATTATTGGGTAAATATTTGGCATGAAGACGTAAACTTGTGTACTGTTATTGAGAACCCCAATCTCTCGAAATTGAGCGCACATCGTCGCACTATCATCTACATGCAAGAAAGAATTGTCGCCCTGCGCGACATCGCTTGAATAGGATAGAACGGGGTCGCATTGGGGCGGCTTCTAGTAGCCGAGGGCTGTGGAGTTGTTGTTACGGACGCGTCCTATCTCGAGGAAGGAATGCCCGCTCATAGATCTGTGAGGCGATCTTGTGGTCCATCTCCCACATTGGAGAGTGGCGTGATCGAGTCCTTGCAACGGGCAAACGGTGGCTAAAGGAATCCTTCCCGGAATGCGAAGGAAGAAGCCAAGCAGTCTTCACAGGCGCGCTACCCGTCCGTTGCTAGGGATAGGAATGCAGTTGCTTGGCAGCTGGTAGCATCGAGGTCGGCACTTTAATCATGGCCGCACTACCTGCAAGGTCTCTTGCGACCGCCAGTCTGAAACAAGTGCGAAAGCAGCGGGGCGCGAGGCCGCACTGTATCTTCTATGTAACAGTCTGAGAAAATTCTGCGCCGCGGCGCTTCACGGCGTTAGCTTTGCGCTTCGTCGTTGGGGCCATTCATGGAAAGTTAACATCTAGTTCTGCCGGGGATGGCAGAGAGATTGCTTTTGGAGGTGGGGGAATAGAACAGGCCCGGAGAGGGTGACAACATAATTTGGTGGGACATCATCAATGTCGGCAGCCGTCTGTCTGCTCGCTTCGCTGCTGAGCTGTCCGTACCCATATACTGAGGCACGGCTCCAACCCTCAAGCGAATACGCGCAATCGATGAAGCGCGAGCGATTGGTGTTAAAGCGCGAGCGATTGGCCGACCCACCCACGCCCATCGCCGCCAGGTTCGGTCCAGACGAACCAATCGGCATAGCCGACCCCCAGTTTCCAGCCCCAGTCATCTTCACGAAGGTGGATGAAAATCAGGAACCTGATGATCCGGCCCCGCCTCAGAAGAAGCGCGAGAAAATAAAAGCATCCGACGAGCCGATACGAAAGCTCAAGACCAGAACCAAGATCATCTTGGAAACGAGAACCAAGAAGGTCGAGACGGCTTATGTCGAGCCGACCCCAATCGAGCAACAGTGGCGACTGTCCTCTCTTTTCGGTATCAGCAACGCCAGCAGCGCCGCTCTATCCCAATCTATATCCGGTGTGTCCAATATCGACATGGGGAAATCCGGATATCAGGAAGTCATTCGTGCTGCCAGGATGCACCAAGTACCGGTAGATCTGGCCTTGCGAGTGGCCAAACAGGAATCAGGCGGTGATTGTGGTGCCATATCATCTGCAGGTGCCCGTGGTGTGATGCAGGTCATGCCAAAAACCGGCGCCAAGCACGGTTATTCAACCAGGCAACTAACTAACTGTCGGACCGGGGCTGAGGCTGGCGTCAAGGAACTCAAACATCTTCTTCAGCTGGCAGGCGGTGATGTCAAACAGACCCTGACCGGTTACAACTGCGGCGAAGATTGCATGTTCGGGCGGCGTAAGAAACTGCCGCTAGAGACAGTGAACTATATTCAGGCCATCACGCGAAATTAGAGCGTGTGCTCAACAAGTATCTGACGCAACCACGTCGTTGCAGCGGCCGGCCAAAGACCTGAAACCTCCCCGGCCGCCGGGCCTCACGCGTCGAGTGCCAGCTGCCGAACCAGCTCTTCGTTTACCGTGATGCCTAGGCCGGGTCCCTCCAGCGCGGCAATCGAACCGTTCTTCTGGACGATCGGCGTATCGACGAGCTCATTCTGCACGGAGACAGGGAATGGCTTCAACTCCAGAAGCCGCGCGTTCGGCGAGGCGAGCGACAGATGCAGGCTCGCGGCGGTGGTAACAGCCGTGCTCCAGGCATGCGCATTGATCGTCAGGCCGGCACGGCCGACAAGCTCGTCGATACGCAGGAAGCCGCTGATCCCTTCGACGCGGCCGGGGTCGACACCTAGAACATCCGCGACGCCGGTTTCGATGAGACGCGCATAATCCGTCACGGTGAATTCCCGTTCCCCCATCGCGACGGGCACGTTGACTGCGGCCTTCAGCGCGCGATGGGCCTCGATCTTCGACGGATAGAACGGTTCCTCGATCCAGCCGATATTGTATTCCGCCATCCGCTTGACCGTGTTTATGCCGGTAGAAAGGTCCCAGGTCACGCCATGGCCGGCGTCGACCAGGATCTCGAAATCATCGCCCACAGCCGCCCGCAGGTCGCGGATGAAGACGACATCGTTGGCCGGGTCGCGCCCGATGTTGGACAAGCCCTTCTTCGCGAAGCCCAGCTTGACGCCGCGATAGCCGGCCTTCTTGAAGCCGACCACTTCGTCGATGTTTTCGGCGTTGGTCGCCTTGTTGACGTGGATGGAAGCATAGGCAGGCATGGTCTCGCGGACCTTGCCGCCGAACAGCTTGTAGAGCGGCTTGCCCTGAAGCTTGCCTTCAATGTCCCAGAGCGCCATGTCGAGCGCGCTGTAGGCGAAGCAGGCGATGCCGCCCTCACCATACCACCAGCAATGAGCGCGCATCAGCCGCCATGCCTCAGCGACGGTTATCTCGCCTGCATTGATCAGCAGCGGTGCGAAGGCTTCGTCGATGAGAAGCTTCGTTGCGCGACAGGCTTCCGGCCACATGGCGATGCCTTCGCCCCAGCCGACCACCCCATCTTCAGTTTCGACACGGGAGAGGACCGTAAGCCGCCAGGCACCGTGATCGTTGGCATCCGGATATCTCAGCACAGTCGCGAATACCGATCTGATGCGCATCTCGCTCCTCCCCGGCAGGTGCCCGGAGTCCATAACATCGGCCAATCGAGCAGTCAATGAGTGGTCATACCACTTGACAACCAGACCAGTTTTCTGGATCAAATCTGTCCAGGAGAATTGAATGGCTCGAGCGAGTGTGATCGAGGTCGAACCGATCCGGCGCGAAGGCGCCTCGAACATCGTGGTCGACCGTCTGCTCGGGCTGGTTAAGGCGGGTCGCCTCTCGTCAGGCGATCGGCTGCCTTCCGAACGCCAATTGGCCGAAATGTTCGGCGTAAGCCGACCGACCGTTCGCGAAGCCTTGCGCGGGCTTTCGGTGCTCGGTGTCGTCGAGATCCGTCATGGCGGCGGCGTGTTCGTGTCGAGACTGAGTGCGGCCGATCTGCTGCAACCGCTCACCTTCTTTCTCTCGCTCGAGGACGTCCCGGTCGAGAAACTCTACCATGCGCGCCGTGTCATCGAAGGGGAGATCGCTGCGCTGGCGGCCGGTCATGCGGGCGATGATGATGTGGCGATGCTGGAGGCGCTCGTCGAGAAGCAGAAGAGGGCGCTTGCCGATGCGCCCCGCTACCGCGATGTCGATACGGAGTTCCATCGCAAGCTCGCGGAGCTGGCTGACAACCCGTTCCTGGCGCGCGCAGCGCAAAGCCTGAACATACTCGGCCTGCAGTTCCGCAAGATCGCCTCCGAAACGCCGAAAGTCCTCTCCGCTTCGGTGCGCGACCACCTGCGGATCGTGGACGCGATCCGCGCCGGCGATGGCGAGGCCGCCCGGCGCGCGATGGCCGACCACATGGACTGCGTGCTCAGAACCACGCGCGAAGCAATGGAGGGTATCGATGGCTGAGCAGCGCCACGGCCTCACCCGGCCGACGATCGACGACATACTGAAGAGCGGATTTTCGACGCCATGGGATGCACCGACGGTGCCGCCCTTTCCCTTCCGCTTCCGCAACGCCGAAATCCTGACGCTGTTCTACCGGACCGACGCCGACGCGATGCGTTTCCTCCTGCCGCCACCGCTCGAGGCGCAGGGCGACGTGGCGGCGATTCATATCTATCGCATGAACGACACGGACTGGCTCGGCCCCTATTTCGAGTCGAACGTCATGTTCGGCGCGAGAATGCCCGGCGGACCGCAAGGCGGATATTCGCCTTACCTGTTCCTCGGATCGGATGCCGGCGTCAGTCACGGCCGAGAGGTCCACGGCCAACCGAAGAAGTTCGCGCAGCCCAAGCTCGAATTTCGAGGCGACCTCATCGTCGGCACCGTGTCGCGCAACGGCATCGACGTCATCACCGGCACGATGGCCTATAAACAGCTTGCGGCAGATCCCGCCGTGCTTCGCCGGCATTTCGACGTGTCGGTCAATCTCAATCTCAAGGTCATCGACCACATCGACGGCCGGCCGGCTATTCGCCAGATCACGTCCCGCAAGCTGGCCGACGTGACCGTGCATGAATGCTGGGAGGGGCCGTGCACCGTCGAGCTCAGGCCGAACGCGCAGGCACCAGTTTACCGACTGCCGGTGCTGGAGGCGCTCACGGGTTGCTTCTGGCGCGCCGACTTCACGCTCGTGCCCGGCGAGATCGTCCATGACTATCTCATGGATACGGCTCGATGATGAGGAAAGTCGTCGTGACCCGAGTACACGTCAATGACTTGGGGGGCGAGGCCGTCACGCGGGTCGGTTTGAGGCTCGATTTGACCGTTCCGGGGAGGATGTTCGGAGCGCACCAGGGAGGTAAAAGATGGACAAGGTGGAGATCGGCGTGATCGGTGCGGGCTGGTGGGCTACCACCAGCCATATACCCAACCTTCTCACCAATCCGCATGTCGGGGGTGTGGCTGTCACCAGGCCTGACCGGGAAAATCTCGATAAGGTCATGGAGCGGTTCGGCCTCGCCCATGGCTTCACGGATGCCGAGGAGATGCTGGATTCGCGGCCGCTCAGCGGTGTCGTCATCGCCTCGCCGCATGTCATGCACTTCAACCATACGATGATGGCGATCGGGCGCGGCCTCCACGTCCTTGTCGAGAAGCCGATGGCCACTTCGGCCGGCGACGCACGTGCGATGGTCGAGGCGGCGAACGGCAAAAGCGTCGAGCTGATTATGCCCTATGGCTGGAACTACAAGCCGATGACCGACGCGGCGCATTGCCTGGTCAAGGAGGGGTGGGTCGGCGAGATCCGCCATATCAGCGCACAGATGGCTTCGGCGCTCGCCGACCTCTTTGCCGGCGAGCCCATGCTCGAAACATCCGAGCACCTTTTCCGGCCGCCACCTTCGACCTGGGCCGATCCGGCGCGCGCCGGAGGCTACGGATGGGGGCAGCTGACCCACGGTCTCGGGCTGCTGTTCCGCCTGGTCGATCTCGCGCCTGCGCGGGTCTATGCGCGTCTCGGACTGTCGCCGGCCGAGGTCGACTACTACGACGCGGCGATCGTCGAGTTCGAGAACGGCGCCACGATGGCGCTGTCCGGCGCCGCCACCGTCCCGAAGAGCCGAGGCTTCCAGGTCGATATCCGGATATTCGGCACGGAAGGCATGTTGCTGTTCGACATAGAGCGTGCCCGGGTGGAAGCCGTACGTCATGACGGCAAGGTGCATGTCGAGCAGCTTGCGCCGGACGCCGGAGAATATGATACGGCCTCGGCCATCAGCAGGTTCGTCGATATCTGCCGCGGCGCGGGCGCGGAGAATCCGGCCAATGGCTTGATTGGACAGCGCGCGACCGAAGTGCTGGACGCGATGTATCGTTCGGCAAAAAGCGGCCGGATGGAGGAAGTCTGATGAGGCTCAGCGTCACGAGCTGGTCGTTTCCCCAATGCACGCTGGCGGAAGCGGCCGGCATAGCGAAGGCATTAGGCATCGACGGCATCGATGTGGGGTATTTCTATGCGGCATCGCTGGATCGCGCTCGCGTGCTCGCCGAGCCGGACGCCTACGGGGCGGAAATCCGCGAGTCCTTGCCTGTCGCTGTCGCGAACCTCTACCACCTCTTCGGCGCCGACCTCACCGAGCGCAATCTGGCTCGCGGTCATGACCCGCAAAATCTTGCCGACCTCAGGCAGGTCTTGCGCTTCTGCAAGGCCGCGGGCGCGCCGACCGTGTTTCTGCTTCCCGGCATGCTGGGTCCCCGGCAAGGACGCAAGGAGGCGCTCAACGGCACCATCGCGGCGCTCAAGCCAATGGTCGAGGCGGGGCGCGAAGCAGGTGTGACGGTCGCGATCGAGGCGCATGTGCATTCCTATGTCGAGAGCCCGGATCTGGCGCATCGACTTGTGGAGGCCGTGCCCGGGCTGAAGCTCACTCTGGACCCGGCGCATTTCGCGGTGATCGGCTACAGGCAGGACGAAATCGAGAGGCTTGCCCCGCATGCAGGTCACGTGCACCTGCGCCAGGCCCGGCCCGGAGCGCTGCAGGCCAAAATGGAGGAAGGAACCTTGAACTTTCCGGCGTTCTTCGCCGCGCTTCGCGACGCCCGCTATGACGGGTGGCTGGCAATCGAATATGTCAACCAGAACTACATGGCGACGCTCTATGACGACGTGCTTTCCGAAACCGTGAAGATGCGCGATTGCTTCCGCGCCTGGAGCGGCAAGCGATGAGCGGCGCCATTCTCGTCACGGGAGCGGCACAGGGCCTGGGCTACGCGATCGCAAAGCGGCTTGCGGGCGGCGAACGCAAGGTCATCATCGCGGATCTCGATCCCGCGAAAACCGAAAGTGCGGCGAAGGGCATCGGCGCCGATTGGCGGCAGCTCGACGTGACCGACGAAAAGTCGGTCGTCGAGACCGTTCGCTCGGTTGCCGAAGGTCCGGGACTATGGGCGCTGGTCAACAATGCAGGCGTGCACCGGACCATGTCCGTCCTGGCGACCGAGGCAAGCGAGTGGGACCGCATCCATTCCGTCAACGCCCGCGGAACGTTCCTCATGTGCCGGGAGGCAGCTCGCCATATGGTGCCTGCGCGGGAGGGGAGGATCGTCAACATCCTGACCCGGCTCAATTTCGGCAATCCCTTCTCGGCAACTTACATGGCTTCGAAATCGGCCGCGCTTGCGCTTACCCAGTGTCTCGCCGTCGAGGTGGCGAAAGCGGGCGTTCGGGTCAACGGCGTCGCGCCAGGTCATGTCGGTCCCGGCACCGGAATGGAGGCTGCGTTCCGCGAAAAGGCGGCAAGCCTCGGTTTGGCCTGGGAGGATTTCGAGGCGCAGGTTCACAAATCCATCCCGCTCGGCCGCTGGTGCCGTCCCGACGACGTTGCCGGTGCGGTTGCCTTCCTGCTGGGGCCGGAAGCCGATTTCATCACCGGGGAGGTCATATACGTGACCGGAGGATTCCAGGCATATGGCATCGCACCCGAGCCCAGCCAGTTGGAGAATCCGTATGAAAGCTCTTGAGGGAAAGAAGGCGCTCGTCACAGGCGCACGCCATGGCATCGGCGGTCGAACGGCGGTGGCACTTGCCGAGGCCGGCGCTTCCGTCGCTGTTTGCGGACGCAACGCCGGCGATTGCGATGCCGTCGTCGAAGAGATCTCGGCGTCCGGCGGGAAGTCATTCGACCATGCGCTCGACGTCGCTGACCTTGCCGCGGTCGCCGGCCGAGTAGCGGAGGCCGCAGAGAGGCTCGGCGGGCTGGACATCGTCATCAACAATGCCGGCGTGATAGAGCCGATGGCGACGATCGATCGTCTCGATCCTCTCGCATTCGATCGGACCTGCCGGATCAACCTGTCCGGACCGGCTGCCGTTACGGTAGCGGCTTGGCCGCACCTGAAAGGAGGCGGGCGCGTCGTCAATCTCCTGTCAGGCGCGGGAATCCAGCCAATGGAAGGCTGGGCGGCCTACTGTGCAAGCAAGTGCGGCCTCCACATGCTGACTCGTAGCATCGAGCTGGAAGGCAAGCCGCATGGCATTCGCGCCTTCAGCTTCGCGCCTGGCGTCGTCGACACCGAAATGCAGGTCGCGATCCGCGCCGCCAAGATCAACCGTGTATCCGACATCCCGCGAGCGGCCCTGGCGGCGCCGGAAAAGCCGGCGGCGATGATCGCGTGGCTTGTGTCGGGTGCGGCCGACGACCTTGCCGGCGGGATGGTCGATATCCGCGATCCGGAAGTGCTGAAACGGATCGGATGGGGAGCCTGAAATCATGACGCAATACGCATGGGTGCTCGAAGTGCGCCCCGGCTACGAGGACGAGTACAAGCGGCGCCACGATCAGATCTGGCCGGAGATGATCGAAACGCTGCGTTCTGCGGGAATCCGCAACTACTCGATCTTCAGGCACGGCCTGACGCTGATCGGCTATTTCGAGACGGACGACCTCGATGCGACGATCGCCGAGCTTGGCAAGAGCGAGGTCAACCGGCGCTGGAGCGAGTACATGGCACCGGTCATGAAGATCGAGGTCGACGAGCAGCGAGGCTTCCCATTCCTGCTGCCCAGGCAGTGGCACATGGATTGAAGGGGTATCTAGTTCGCCCACAGTGCGAAGGTCAGGAAGCCGACGCGGCCGAATTGCTGCTGGAGCGCCGACCATTCCGCGCTCGAGATGATCGGGCCCTTTTCGAGATAGGGCACGATGCCGGGGCCCGTGATCGACAGCACCAGGTCGAAGGTCCGCGGCTCGTCGAAGAAGCGCTTCATGTTGATGCCTTTGTCGGCAAAACGGAAATGCGGCAGTAGCTTGCGGCCCTCGAGCAGGTCCTCGGCCATCTGTAGCGCGGTGTGCCAGGCCCGCACCTCCTGTTCCGTAACCTTGAGGCCGGTGAGCTGGTTGGTGCCGTCCTGCTGAGGGCCGGGCAGCCATTCCCGGTCGTTGTCCTTTTCGGCCCGGATCGCCTTCCAGTCTTCGCGCGACAGCCGGATCGTCTCGAGCAATTCCCGACGGGCGGCCTTGCGGCGCTCCGGTTCGACCACCGGCCAGTTGATCAGATGGACGTAGGAAATGAAATCGGCGATGCGCCATTCGCTGGCGAATATGCTGCTGGCGCCGTTGTCCGGCGGCACCAGCGTGTCCTGCATTGGCAGTTTCGCCTTCGGAAAGAGCATCTGGAAGCTTTGGTCGAAGGCAAGATGGAAATCATGTGCCAGCCAGAAATCGGTCTGCGCCATCAGGAAATTCGCATAGCCCTGCAGCCAATAGCCATCGGCGCGGTCGAAGCGGAACACGAGCGCCGGCGGGGCATCCGGCGGCGAAGTGCCGCCATTGGCGAGCGAGGCGATGATTGCCGCGATGGTCTCGTCCGGCGCGATGCTTCCGTCCTCGTTGAGGTCGATGCCGACATTGGCGAGATCGACCACCACGCCGATGTCGGCGTCTTTGGGGACCATGGCAAGGCTAGCTGCCGACTGCGCCATCGCATCATGGAAATCGACAAGAATCTGGCGGAAGCTTTCGTAGGTCAGCGGCTCGGGATTGGGGTTCTCAGGGATCGGGAGGCGCATCAACGGCACTATGAAGGATTGAGGGCTCTCGAATCCGTGGCGGTGAAGCCCGGCGCCGAGCTTCTCCAGCGCGACCAGGAACTCCACGGCGCCTGCCGCATAGGCCGCGAGCGGATCTACGGCCTTCTGTGATTCCAGCTCGGAGAGCGCCTTGCTGCGGGCGGCTACCGTTTTCGCAGAGAGAGCGGCGGCCGCGACGCCGGGCGCGTCGGCCTCGGCGGGCAACGCGAAGGCGAGAATCGCGAGCGGTGCCAGAATCGCAAGCACTTTCCTTATCATAGCGTTCCCACATCGCGCCTTCTGCGCGCGCATCAATGTTCTGGCGTGAAGGAAATCACCCATAGCCTACTCCTTCTACGGCACGAACGCTTGGGAGAGCATCTACGGCACGTCGTCGCACGGCGTGAGCAGGGGATTCCCGCTTGCATCAGCTTTGAAGGGACGGACCATATGTGACCTCGTCAACACCGCGGATACGGTGCTTGCCAGCCCCGAACTCTCTCATAACGGAACGGGTCAGCGCCTTGGCGAGGCGCCTGAGCCGCCGCCCACGGGATACTGGGACGCTCAGGCCGCAGCCACCCTTTCTGCAAGGCGACGCGACAACCAGAAGCCCGCGAAGACCGCCAGGCCGCCGATCGCCAAATGCGGAGCGTTGGCGACGAAACGTGCGGGGAAGTCGATATCAGCAACGGGACGGAAGCCGCCCATGAGGATGCCGCCGTCGAAGCAACCGGAGCCGGTGATCAGCCCGAGCAAGCCGTCGAAAACATAGACCGAGCCGAACAGCTTGAAATAGAGCACCGACTGGCGATGTGAGACCAAACCTGCAAGAAGTGCCCACAACCCGGAGAAGCCGTGGAGCAGGCCGTCATATCGTTGCAGCCTGTACAGGCCAAAGAGATATCCATCGGCATCGTTCAAGGCCGACACATAGCCGATCGCCACCAGGGCGAAGAACATGAACGCGTATGCGACCGCCAGCTTCCGGATCAGCGTCATGACGGTCCCCTCCTTTTCGACGGATACCAACCGGGTCTCGGCGATCAACTCTTGGCGAAGCGGTTGACGATACCCACAGTTACTATTGTATACCGAGTATACGATGATAACTGCTAAAAGCTGGAGAGCCTATGATGGCTTCCCCGAACGGAAACGGACTTCACGAGCACAACTGCACCGCAGTCAACGATATCCTCTCGACCATCGGCGACAAATGGACCGTCCGAATCGTGATGACGCTGGCAAGGGGACCGATGCGATTCAACGAGCTGCGCCGTACGGTCGGCGATATCTCGCAGCGGATGCTCACCTTGACCTTGCGCGGACTGGAGCGGCACGGGCTCGTGGTGCGTACCGTCTATCCGACCGTGCCGCCGCGCGTTGACTATGCACTGACCGGGCTAGGGAAGACGCTGATCGGACCGATCACCAGCGTCGCGGACTGGGCCATAGAACATCGCGAAGAGGTGGCGGACGCGCGCGCCAATTTCGATAACGCGAGGGCTGCTGCGCCGGACGTGAGCAGATTGATCAGCATCGGAGCGAGGTGACAGTCGGAAACCGAGCCTTTCGGCAGCCACTGTAATTCATTCTGCCTCGCCATCCGCGCGGCGGGTGGCCGAGTTTGTGCCGTCATCGCCGTTCGGCGGCGTACCGAGCACGCCGAAATCACGTGACCGGCTGCCTGGACTGGCACCGAGATAGCCCTCGGCGGCGAGACCGCGCCTGAGTAGCTCGCGTACTGCCGCGGCCCGGCTAGGCATCCTGTTCTCAAATCGCCAGTTCTCGAGTGCCATCAACTCATCGGCGCTCAGCATGATCTGCAACCGTTCCGGCCGTTCCAGGTCAGCCATCATCGTCTCCCGGCAATCTTGCCGATACGAAAATGAGTAAGCGGCGTATTCAACTCATATATCATCCTATTAGTAACGCGCTGCAAGAGCGTTAGTTGCTCCAACTCCATAGGCAGCGCTCAATGTGGAATGCACGTGTTCATAGTATCCTACTAACTAATTGATTATAATGGGAAAATTTCGAGAAATCAATTGCGCTCGCAGTGCCGCGAGGCCTATAGTGAGTGCTGGAGGGAAATACCCAGTGAGGTGATGCCATGCGTCTGGCATACTCATCCAAGTTCAAAAGCGATCTCTCGAGAAGCGTCCACTCGGCGCTCGGAAAGTCGGGAATCATCAACGTCCCACTGGTCGCGGAAGAAGTCCGGAAGCTCAATGAAATCGAGAACATAGCTCTCGAGGACATTGAATCCATGGTGCTGGACCTTGCGCAACTTCTCGGCGCGCCGATCGAGTTCGACAGCTTGGCAATCTATGTGCCGGCTGCTGTATGACGAAGCGAACCGTCAGCATCTGCTGCTTCATCGGCCTTGGCCGTAAGCACTCCAAAGCGTTTCAACTTTCGGCACCGAAGCTCGAAATCACAAAGCGGCGCCAGCCTGGATGTTCTGCCCGGCTGTGGTAGCCGACGTCGTCTTGCTCAGGGAAACAGCGGGTCCTGCGCCATCTGCAGATGTAGCGCGGCTCCGTCATAGGGATGCGCCTCGCAGACGGCCTCATCCAGCTCGACACCGAGGCCCGGCTCCTTCGAGGGAATCACCTTGCCGTCCTGCCACTCGATCTTCTTCTTCAGGAGCTTGGCGTGGAAGCCGTCCCACTGCTTGAGAGATTCCAGGATGAGGAAATTGGGGAGCGTCACCGCGAGCTGAATGTTGGCGGCGCCGACGATGGGTCCGCAATAGCAGTGCGGCGCGATCTGGATGTGGTAGGCTTCGGCCATCGCCGCGATCTTCTTGGTTTCGAGAATGCCGCCTGAGCGGCCGAGATCCGGCTGCAGGATTGTAGCGGCGCGAGTCTCGATGATGCGGGCAAACTCGAACTTCGTCGTCAGCCGCTCGCCGGTGGCGATGGGAATGGAAGTGCCGCGGGCAACCTCGGCCATCACCTCCGGCATGTCCGGCGGCACCGGCTCCTCGAACCACAGCGGATCGTAAGGCTCGATGGCGCGGGCCATGCGCAGCGCTCCCGATGCGGTGAACTGGCCGTGCGTGCCGAACAGGATGTCGGCCTTGTTGCCGACGGCCTCTCGGATCGCCTTCACCATGCGCACCGAAAGATCGATGTCGCAGAGGCGCGGCTGGTGGCCGTCGAAGGCTGTGTAAGGTCCGGCCGGATCGAGCTTCACCGCGTTGAAGCCCTGGCTGACATAAAGGCTGGCGCATTCCGCCGCGAGGTCCGGGTCGTTGTAGACGTTCCTCGGCCCGACATCCTCGGTATGCACGCTGCCCGCGTGCGGGTAGAGGTAGGTATAGGAACGCAGCGCTTCGTGCACCTCCCCACCGAGCAGCTTGTAAACCGGCTTGCCGGCTTCCTTGCCGATGATGTCCCAGCAGGCGATCTCGAGCGCTGAGAAGCAGCCCATCACGGAGATATCCGGACGCTGGCTGAAGCCCGACGAATAGGAACGGCGGAAAAAATTCTCGATGTCGTGAGGGTCGCGGCCGACGAGGTACCGCTCGGCAAGATCCTCGATCATCCTGGCAGTGACATGCGGGCCGAAGGTGGCGCTGTAGGCTTCGCCATACCCGACCACCCCGCCGTCGGTCGTCAGGCGCACGAAAATGAAATACTTGCCGCCGATGCCGGGCGGCGGATTGCCGACCACCCATGTCTTGACGTCGGTGATCTTCATGGGATCCTCCGTTGCAGCCAAGCTGGAGTACCCCTCAACCGTCTCGGCGCTACGCGCCGAGCCACCTTCTCCCACAAGGGGAGAAGGGGAAGCGCTGCATCTGCGGCTCTGCCGATCTCCGACGTTCGAGATTTGCGTCGGGCAAAATGCCAGGCTCCCCCTTCTCCCCTTGTGGGAGAAGGTGTCGCCGAAGGCGACGGATGAGGGGTGCTCCAGCTTGGCGCCCAACTGCCGATCATTCTAACTCCAATCTCTCAATACAATTTCCGCACCCTTCCAGCCGGTCATGATCGTCGGTGCGTTGGTGTTGCCGCTGATGTTGGTCGGAAACACCGATGCGTCGATCACACGCAGGCCCTCGAGGCCATGGACCTTCAGGCGCGGATCGACGACCGAGGCCGCGGGATCCGGGCCCATGCGGCAGGTTGCGACAGGATGATAGACTGTGCCGCTACGCTTGCGGAAATCCTGGATCAGCTCCTCGTCCGACTGCACGGAGGGGCCGGGAACGATCTCCTCCTCGATGAATTCGGCGAGCGCCGGCATGGAGGCGATTCTGCGCACGAATTTCACGGCCGCGAGCATCTCGGCCACATCCTGTTCGGTCGACAGCGCGTTGGCGACGATCTTCGGATATTCGCGGGGGGTTTTCGAGCGGATCATGATCTCGCCGCGGCTGGTCGGGCGGCAATTGGAGAGGCCGATCGAGAATCCCGGCCAGGGGTCAGGCGTCAGGATCGGCCGTTCGCCGTTCTTCGGGATGACCGTCGAGAAGGCCTGGAAATAGAGCTGCATGTTGGGCCGCGGCCGCGACGCATCGGTGCGAAAGAAACCGCCGGCATTGTTGAGGGAAAGGGAGAGCGGGCCGCTGCGCAGGAAGACATACTGCATGCCGAGAAGCAGCTTGCCCCACCAGGGCCTGAGCAGCTGGTTAAGCGTCGGCCCTCGGCCCTTGTAGGTATAGTTGAGGCCGACATGATCCTCGAGATTGCGGCCGACATTCTCGTTGGCCTCGACGATATCGATGCCGAGCGCGGAGAGGTGGGCCGCGGGGCCGACCCCGGAAAGCTGCAGCAATTGCGGCGAATTGATCGAGCCGCCGCAGACGATCACCTCGCGGGAAGCGCGGACGGTATGTCTTGCGCCCTTCTGCTCATACTCGACGCCGATGGCGCGCTTGCCTTCGAACAGGATCCTCGTCGCCAGTGCTTTCATCTCGACCCGAAGGTTCGGGCGCTTCATTGCGGGGCGCAGGAACGCGCGCGCGGCCGACATGCGGCGTCCACCGGCGGTATTGATCTGGTAGACGCCGACGCCCTCCTGGGTGGCGCCGTTGAAATCCGGATTAAACGCGAGTCCGGCCTGTTCGGCCGCGGCAAGGTAGCGCTTGGTCGATGCGTGAATGGAGGGGAAGCAGTCGGTGACGCGAACCGGCCCGCCTGTGCCGCGCCATCTGTCAGCTCCGGCAGCGTTGTCCTCGATCGCCTTGAAGGCAGGCAAGACATCGTCATAGCCCCAGCCCGGATTGCCGAGTTCGCGCCAGTAGTCGTAGTCGGCGGGATGGCCCCTGATCCAGACCATGGCATTGATCGAGCTCGACCCGCCGAGCACCTTGCCGCGCGGCCAATGGTCGGCATTGCCGGCAAGCCCGGGATCGGGCTCGGTCCTGTAGTTCCAGTTCACCGCCGGGTCGTAAAAGGTCTTGCCGTAGCCGAGCGGCATCTGGATGTAGAAGCGGCAGTCGGAGCCGCCTGCCTCCAGAACCAGAACGGAAAAGCGACCGCTCGCCGACAGGCGCTCGGCAACCACCGAGCCGGCCGAGCCGGAGCCGACGACGATGAAATCATAAGTCTGCATGGAGCGCGCCGGCCGAGATGAGAATTCATCCTCAACCTAAATAGCAGAAGGGCCTTCCGGTATCCGGGCTTCCGGCATGGCTTGTGAAAAATGCGACTGAGATGTGGGGTCAGTCAATCGCGAGACAGGATGGCTTCGTAATCCTGCCCGGCGGAGAAGATGCGCAGAATGTCGACATGGTTCTCGGGCAACTCATAGGCGATCACGATCCGCCGCCAGAGCGGAAAGATACGGAGGCTCGGCCGCAGGTCGGGACGACGCACCCCCATTTCCGGTGTGTCACAAAGATTGCGGCAGGCCTGTTCAATCTCGGCGACATAGCTACGAGCCCGACGCGGGTTGTCGGCGGCAATGAACCAGAAAATCTCTTCGAGGTCGGCTCGCGCTGCGGGCGTGAAGACCAACTCACGCATCAGGCTTTCTGCTTCTTCTCGGCCTCAGCGAGCAGCCGGTCAAAGTGTTGGCGTAGCTCGCTCTCTGAATATCTGACAGGATCGGCGGCCGCCTGATTCAACGCATCACGGATCGAATGAAGTCGCTCTTCCCGTTCCTCTTCTCGTTGCTGCCAGACGCGCAGCGCGTCTCTGATAACCTCGCTGTTGGAGGCGTAGCGCCCGCTTTCCACCCGCCTCCGGACCATTTGCGCCATGTCCACAGGCAGGCTGATGCTAAGTTTCTCAGTTTGCATGTCATCTCCCGGTGGCAGTAAATACTACTTCATAGTACCGGGTTGGTTCTGGCCGGTCAAATTCGCGCGCATTTGACGCCTTGGTTGCCGCCCGCTACCGAGACTCCACTGGAGTCGGGATCACGGCATGGACGAGAAACAGCAAAAACCTTCCGGCGAGCTCACCTTGCGCACGCTTGCCATGCCGTCCGATGCCAATGCGGCCGGCGACATATTTGGCGGCTGGGTCATGGCGCAGATGGACCTTGCCTCCGGCATTCGCGCCGCCGAGCGCGCCAAGGGGCGCGTGGTGACTGCTGCGGTCAAGGAAATGTCCTTTGCCAAGGCGGTGAAGATCGGCGACACGCTCAGCGTCTATACGCATGTCACGCGCGTCGGCCGCACTTCGATGACGCTCAAGGTCGAGGCCTGGGCGCAGCGCTACCTCACCGAGCTGTTGGAAAAGGTGACGGACGCCGATTTCATCATGGTCGCGCTCGACAAGGAGGGCAGGCCGACGCCGGTGCCGCAGGAAGGCTAAAAGACCTCAGCAACCCTGGCGCTCGCAATTTGCCCGAGCGGCCTTGATGCGGTCGAGGTTCGCGCGCGCCCAGTCGCCCAGCGCATCTACCGGGACGAGCAACTCTCGGCCGAGCGGCGTCAGTGCGTAGTCCACCCGCGGCGGGATCGTCGCGTAGGCGGTGCGCGTGACGAAGCCGTCGCGCTCGAGATTGCGCAGCGTCGTCGCCAGCATCTTCTGCGAGATGCCGCCGATGATGTGGCGCAGCTCGTTGAAGCGCATCGGGCCCTTGCCCAGCCGGCTCACCACCAGGATCGACCATTTGTCGCCGATGCACTGCAGCACTTCGCTGACCGCCCGGCAGTCCTCGGTTACATGCATGTGCCCCGGTGTCATTTCTGTGCCTTCTTGCACGGTGTTATCGGTTTCATATGTAGTGTCGGTCACCATTGGTAACCAACGCTCTCGAAAGGATAATAGCATGGCCAAGCCGAAAATCGGCATTATCGTCGGCAGCACAAGGCCGAACCGGTTTGCCGACAAGCCCACCGAATGGATCGAGAAGATAGCGCGCGCCCGCGGCGATGCCGAAATCGAGGTTCTCGACCTGCGCGATTATCCGATGCCGTTCTTTAATGAAGCCATGTCGCCGGCTTGGGGCCCATCGCAGGACGAGACGGCGCAGAAGTGGCAGAAGAAGGTCGCCGAGCTCGACGGCTTCATCATCATTGCCGCAGAATACAACCGCGGACCGACCGCGGTGCTGAAGAACGCGATCGACTACGCCTATAATGAATGGAACAAAAAGGCCGTGACCTTCGTCGGCTATGGCGGCGTCGGCGGCGCGCGCGCCGTCGAGCAGCTCCGGCTCCACGCCGTCGAGCTGCAGATGGCGCCGACCCGGGCCGGCGTGCACATCCTGTTGCCGGACTATCTGGCTGTGGTGCAGCAGGGCAAGAAGCTTGAGGAGCTGGCGCATCTCAACCAAAGCGCCGAACAGACGCTCGACCAGCTCGTCTGGTGGACCAAGGCGCTCAAGGCTGCCCGCGAAAAGGACGCTCAGGAGGCCGAAGTCCGCGCGGCCTGACCGAAGTATTCTCCTCCATCAATCCGGGGGAGCAGGGCGGCGAAAGCCGCCCTTCCTTAATGCTGGCGTGGGCTGTTTTTGTCCGCCGGCCTATTCTGCCTTGCAACCGCAAGGCGAATGCTCTCGACAAGGTCCTTGTCGTTGAAGGGTTTGTTGATGAGCGGGACGTCGGCTGGCCGGTCGACGATCTTTTCCGCATCGGCGTAGCCGGTCACGATGACAGCAGGCCAACCGGCACGCAGGTTGCGCGCGAAGCGGATCACGTCGATGCCCGACACCAGCGGCATGGCGAAATCGGTGACGATCACGTCGAACCGGTCGGGTTCGTTCTCTATTGCGGCGAGGGCTTCGGCACCGCCAGCAGCGACGGTGACCTCGAAACCGAAATGTCGAAGCGACATTGCCGTCAGTTCCCTCAAAGGAGCACTGTCGTCGACCAGAAGAACGGTCGGCAATCGCATGTCAGCCTCTTCGATGAGCCCTCGATCGGCCGTGTTCTCCTTCTTGCCTGGCTTGCTCGGCGATTGGCGCGACCGCGGCAGCCAAAGCTCCATGGTGGTGCCTCGACCGACCTCACTGTCTATCCGCAGGGTGCCTCCGGATTGTTTGGCGAACCCATAGACGGTGCTGAGGCCAAGGCCTGTGCCCTTTCCCGCCGGCTTTGTCGTGAAGAAAGGTTCGACCACCTTGGCAATCATGTCGGCGGGAATGCCGGTTCCCGTGTCTTCGACAGAAAGAATGACATAATCGCCTGGCGTGAGATCTTCGGTTGCATGAGGCACGTCGCGGTTCTCGGCCCGTAAGGTGATCGTCCCGCCCGACGGCATCGCATCGCGCGCATTGAAGACGAGATTCATCAACGCGAGCTCCAGCTGGCTCGGGTCGACATGCACCGGCCAAACGTCCTGATCGACATCCCACTCGAGGCGGATCAGTCCGCCGAGCACCGGGGCCACAAGGCCGTTCATGGAGTCCCAGATTGCGGAGAGCTCAACGGGAAGGGGCTTCAGGTTCTGACGGCGAGAGAACGCCAGCATCCGGTCGACCAGATCCGTTCCCTGTTTCGCCGAACGGCGCGTCATTTCCAGGATTCGAGCGGCCTTTTCGTCGAGTGTCGAGTAGCGCTCGATCAAGTTGAGGCCGGACAGGATGGTGGCCAGCAGATTGTTGAAGTCATGCGCCAGCCCGCCGGTCAGCTTGCCGATAGCGTCCAGTCGCTGAGCCTGCAGAAGCTGGTCCTCCAGCCTTCGCTGCTCGGTGATGTCCAGCATGGTGCCGAGAATTTCCGGTCCGGCTCCGTCCTCTGAAACAATGCCTTTGTCGAGAAATATGCGGTACTGGCCGTCGGCGCAGAGCCAACGAAACTCGCAGGCGTACGAACCCGTGTGGCGCGCAGCAATGAGCGCCTCCTTGACGGTGTCGAGGTCCTCCGGATGGACGCGGCTGAGCCCGAAGTCCGGATCCGAGACAAAACGCGGAGGCGCAAAGCCGGTAAGCCGCTCGACACCCCTGGAGACGTAGCGCGCCGCAAAGGGCGGATCGACGGACCGCGCATGGAAACTGACGGGCAGAGAGCTCAGCATCGCCTGCTGCCGCGCTTCGGAATCGCGCAATGCGCGCTCGGCTTCCAGCTTCTCCGACTGGGCTTTCAACGCCTGCTCGAGCAGCCGTTGCTCTCGCGCCGCCTTGCGTTCGATTTCCTGCTTCTTTTCATAGAGATCGACAAAGACCGTGACCTTGGAGTGCAGCATGACCGGGTCGAACGGCTTGAACACATAGTCGACGGCGCCGGCGTCGTAGCCGCGCAGCATATGTGCCTCCTCCTTGTTGATGGCCGTCAGGAAGATGATCGGCGTGTTTTTCGACCGCTCGCGCTTGCGGATCAGCGCGGCGGTTTCATAACCGTCGAGGCCCGGCATAAGCACATCGAGCAGGATGACGGCGAATTCATCCTTGAGCAGGCAGCGTAGGGCTTCCTCTCCGGAGGAAACGCATACGACATCGCCGATCCCGTCGAGCACCTCTGCAATAGCGAGCAGATTGCGTTCGTCGTCGTCGACGGCGAGAACGCGCGCCCCCGCAGCCCTGTCAATCAGCGACTGCTCGGCTTGTTCTACCTGTATCTCCATCATATGGCTGAATTTCCTGCGGCGAAGGCCGTGGTCGTCGCAGACTTTCCAGAGCCTTCCGTCCGCGATCGCGAGCGGCCGACCCAGACGCGCAGCAAGGCAAGCAGCAGGTCGAGGTCCACAGGCTTTGCGATATAGTCGGAAGCGCCGGCGTCGAGGCACTTCTGGCGGTCGCCCTTCATCGCCTTGGCCGTGACGGCGATCAGCGGGATATGAGCAATTGACGGCGTGGCCCGGATCCGGCGCATCGTTTCATAGCCATCCATTTCCGGCATCATGATATCGATCAGCGCAACATCCACATCGGGCGTGTCTTCAAGCAGTGCGATGCCATCCTGGCCGCGTTCGGCATGCTGCACGTGGATGTCGTAGGTCTCCAGGACGCTGGTCAGCGAATAGATATTGCGGATGTCGTCGTCCACGATCAGAACCCTTGCGCCAACCAAATCTGCATTGTCGAGTTGCTCGGGCGCGGCAAGCTCGACGCCGCCCTGTTCGCTTGGGAGAACAGCGGAAATGAGGGATGCAAGCTGTGGGAAATTGTCGGCGCGGGGAACATCGGTGAGCACCGGATGAAGGGCGATCTGCTGGGCGACTGCATCCGGATAGGGCGTAAAGAACAACAGCCGCGGCAATTTCTCGGCGAATTGGGAAATGATCTCGTCGAGCATCTGCGCGTTTTCCTTTGCAGAACGCCCGAAACCGAAAACGACTGCATGATAGGCTGAAATGCCAGTCTCGTCCGTGTTGCCCGCAATGCGGCTGATGGCGGTGACCGAGGTAATCCCGTCGCGGATCGATTCGACCAGCGCGAGGCGGCGCTCCGGATCCGGATCGGCGATCAGGACATTGCGCTGGACCCTCAGGTTCGTTGAACGAATGTCATCGAAGACCCGAGCAAGCTCGCCCGCCGAAACCGGCTTGGTGGATACGCTGGAGGCCCCCTTGCGGATCAGCACGTCAGTGTCTTCGGCGCCCGATATGACGTGGATTGGAACGTTCCTCGTCTTCTGGTCATGCCGCAGCAGGTCGAAGAGGACCCAGCCGTCGATGTCGGCCAGTCCGAGATCCAGCGTGATGGCATCGGGCATCAGCTTGCGCGCGAGCGCCAGAGTGCCCGACCCGGCGGTCGAGAGAACGCCCTTCAATCCGGCGGATCGTGCCAGGCCGAGCAGCAACCCACCGAAGGTCGGGTCGTCCTCGACGATGAGAACCACCCTGTCACTCGGCAGGATGGAGTCGCGGTCGTCGCTCAACTCCGGCGTGCCGCTGCCCGGCTGAACCGGCACGAGCGCCTCGGCGGTCGGCAATATTTCGATTTGAGGCGCGAGGCTGACGCTGCGCGGGCCGTCCAGGGGAATGACCAGCGTAAAGGTGGAGCCCTTGCCGGGATCGCTTTCCACACGCAGTTCGCCGCCGAGCAGGCGGGCGATCTCACGGCTGATCGAGAGACCCAGGCCGGTGCCGCCATATTTGCGGCTGGTGGTGCCGTCCGCCTGCTGGAACGCTTCGAAGATGAGCTTCTGCTTGTCCTCGGGAATGCCAATGCCGGTATCGGTCACGGCAATCGCAAGAGCCGGACCCAGCACGACAGCCGCACCGTTTCCGCGCCCTGTCTTGTCGGCATGAATGCTCAAGGTGACCTCGCCCTCGGACGTGAACTTGAACGCGTTCGACAGGAGGTTGAGCACGATCTGCTGGAGCCGCTTCTCGTCGGTGCGGATCGTTTCCGGCAATGTCGGGTCGATCTTGATGGTGAAGCGAAGTCCTTTGTCCGCGGCCAACTGCCTGAAGGTCCGTTCCATGTGCTGGCGCAGATGCACCAGCGGCACGTCGTTGATCTCGATCGAGACTGTGCCCGACTCGATCTTCGACAGGTCAAGGATATCGTTGATGAGACTGAGCAAGTCTGTTCCGGCCGAGTTTATGGTGCGCGCGAACTCGATCTGCTTGTCATTTAGGTTGCCCTGCTGGTTGGTGGCGAGCAGGTTCGACAGAATCAGCAGCGAGTTGAGCGGGGTGCGCAGTTCGTGACTCATATTGGCCAGGAACTCGGATTTGTATTTTGATGTCAGTGCAAGCTGCTCGGCTTTCTCTTCGAGCGCCCGCCTGGCCATTTCGATCTCCAGGTTCTTGTTCTCGACCTGCTTCTTCTCGTTTTCGAGAAGCTGCGCCTTCTCCTGCAGCTCCTCATTGGTCGCGTGAAGCTCTTCCTGCTTCTTGGTGAGCTCGGTCTGGCGCGCCTGCAGTTCGGAAGTCAGCAGCTGCGACTGCGTCAACAGCCCTTCCGTGCGCATCGTGGCGGCGATCGTGTTCAGCACGATGCCCACCGACTCCATCAGCTGGACCAGGAACAGACGGTGCGTGTCGCTGAACTTGCTGAACGAGGCGAGCTCGATGACGGCCTTGACCTCTTCCTCGAACAGCGCCGGCAGGATGATCACGTTCGCCGGGGGAGCCTCGCCGAGCCCCGAAGTGATGCGCAGGAAGTTAGGGGGGACGTTGTCGAGCATGATGGCGCGCTTGTCGGCTGCGCTTTGACCGATCAGCCCCTCCCGGAAGTCCAGGCGCTGGCGGATCGCGGCCTTGCTCTCGGCGCCGTAGGATGCCGCAAGCTCGAGATAGGATTCTTCCTCATCGCGGTTGGTGACATAGAACAGGCCATATTGCGCGTTCACCAGAGGCGCCAGCTCCGAGATGATCATGCGCGATACGGTGGCAAGATCCCGCTCGCCCTGCAGCATGCGCGAGAAGCGTGCGAGGTTCGTCTTGAGCCAGTCCTGCTCGGCATTTTTCAACGTCTGATCCTTGAGGTTGCGGATCATCTCGTTGATGTTGTCCTTGAGCGCGGCAACTTCGCCGGAGGCTTGCACGCTGATGGAGCGCGTAAGGTCGCCCTTCGTCACGGCGGTCGAGACCTCGGCAATCGCGCGCACTTGCGTCGTGAGGTTCGCAGCGAGCTGGTTGACGTTGTCGGTCAGGTCACGCCACAGGCCCGCCGCACCGGGCACCCTGGCCTGGCCGCCAAGCTTCCCTTCGATGCCCACCTCGCGGGCGACGTTGGTCACCTGGTCGGCGAAGGTGGCAAGTGTCTCAATCATGCCGTTGATGGTATCCGCCAGCGAGGCGATCTCGCCCTTGGCGTCGACCGCCAGCTTGCGCTTCAGATTCCCTTGCGCGACCGCAGTGACGACGTCGGCAATACCTCGCACCTGGTTGGTGAGATTGGTCGCCATGAGATTGACGTTGTCGGTGAGGTCCTTCCAGGTGCCCGCCACGCCTTCCACCCGCGCCTGGCCGCCGAGCTTGCCTTCGGTGCCGACCTCGCGGGCAACGCGGGTCACTTCGGAAGCGAAGGAGTTCAACTGGTCCACCATCGTGTTGATGGTATCCTTGAGCTCCAGGATCTCCCCCTTCACATCGACCGTGATCTTCTTGGAGAGGTCGCCGCGCGCGACGGCGGTCGTCACCTCGGCGATGTTGCGCACTTGGCCGGTCAGGTTCTCGGCCATCGAATTGACGTTGTCGGTGAGGTCTTTCCAGGTGCCGGCGACGCCACGCACCTGCGCCTGGCCGCCGAGCTTGCCTTCGGTGCCGACTTCGCGGGCGACGCGCGTCACCTCGGAGGCGAAGGAGTTCAACTGGTCCACCATCGTATTGATGGTGTCCTTGAGCTCGAGGATCTCGCCGCGGACGTCGACCGTGATCTTCTTGGACAGGTCACCGGAAGCGACGGCGGTCGTCACCTCGGCGATGTTGCGAACCTGGCCGGTCAGGTTGGCGGCCATCGCGTTGACGTTGTCGGTGAGGTCCTTCCAGGTGCCGGCGACGCCACGCACCTGCGCCTGTCCGCCGAGCTTGCCGTCCGAACCCACTTCGCGGGCGACGCGGGTCACCTCCGAGGCAAAAGAGTTGAGCTGATCCACCATCGTGTTGATGACGTCCTTGATCTGCAGGATCTCGCCCAACGCAGCGACGGTGATCTTTTGGGTGAGGTCGCCGGTCGCGATCGCGGTCGCGACCTTCGAGACGTCGCGCAGCTGCACGGTCAGGTTCCCGGCCATGGCATTGACGTTGTCGGTCAGGTCCTTCCACGTGCCG
Source organism: Mesorhizobium sp. BAC0120 (assembly GCF_033542235.1). Lineage (NCBI taxonomy): Bacteria > Pseudomonadati > Pseudomonadota > Alphaproteobacteria > Hyphomicrobiales > Phyllobacteriaceae > Mesorhizobium > Mesorhizobium sp. BAC0120. The sequence continues at coordinate 218,378 of NZ_JAWRCU010000004.1, forward strand.
GCGACGCCTTCGACATGCGCCTGGCCTCCGAGCTTGCCTTCCGAACCGACCTCGCGGGCGACGCGCGTCACCTCCGATGCAAAGGAATTGAGCTGGTCCACCATTGTATTGACGGTGTTCTTCAGCTCCAGGATCTCGCCCTTCACGTCGACCGTGATCTTCTTGGACAGGTCGCCGCGCGCGACGGCTGTCGTCACGTCGGCGATGTTGCGCACCTGACCGGTCAGGTTGGCTGCCATCAGGTTGACGCTGTCGGTCAGATCCTTCCAGGTGCCGCCGACGCCACGCACCTCAGCCTGCCCGCCGAGCTTGCCTTCGGTGCCCACCTCGCGGGCGACGCGGGTCACTTCGGAGGCGAAGGAGTTGAGCTGGTCCACCATCGTGTTGATGGTATTCTTCAGCTCGAGGATCTCGCCCTTCACGTCGACCGTGATCTTCTTTGAAAGATCGCCCAGCGCCACGGCCGTAGTCACGTCGGCGATGTTGCGCACTTGGCCCGTCAGGTTGGCCGCCATCAGGTTGACGCTGTCGGTCAGGTCCTTCCAGGTGCCGCCGACGCCCTCGACGCGCGCCTGTCCGCCGAGTTTGCCTTCGGTGCCCACCTCGCGGGCCACGCGGGTCACCTCGGAGGCGAAGGAGTTGAGCTGGTCCACCATCGTGTTGATCGTGTTCTTCAGCTCGAGGATCTCGCCCTTCACGTCGACGGTGATTTTCTTGGAGAGGTCGCCGGAGGCGACCGCCGTGGTCACCTCGGCAATATTGCGGACCTGACTTGTCAGGTTCGTCGCCATCGCGTTGACGTTGTCGGTCAAATCCTTCCATGTGCCGGCGACGCCCTTCACGCGGGCCTGGCCGCCGAGTTTGCCCTCGGTGCCGACTTCGCGCGCTACGCGGGTGACTTCGGAGGTGAAGGAGGCGAGCTGGCCAACCATGGTGTTGACGATCTTGCCGATGCGCAGGAATTCGCCACGTAATGGCCGCCCGTCGATCTCCACCATCATGGTCTGCGAGAGATCGCCCTTGGCGACCGCCCCGATGACGCGGGCCACCTCGGCGGTCGGCTGCACCATATCCTCGATGAGATCGTTGACCGATCTGACGCTCGATTCCCAGCTTCCGGTGGCGTTGCGCACATGGCCGCGTTCGCCGATGCGGCCGTCCTTGCCCACGACGCGGCTCAGCCGCGCGAATTCGCGGGTGACCTGCTCGTTCAATTCGACGATCTGGTTGAATGTGTCTGCAATCTCGGAATCCAGCCCCTCATAGACATTCTCGATCCGGACGGAGAAATCTCCGTTCCGAAAAGCCTTCAAGGCGCTGAGAACCTGACGACGATCGAGCTGTTCCTTGTTCGAAACAACTGCGCTCACGAACCCCCTCCTGTCGGCGATGCCAGCCGACGCCTATGGCCGCTCCTAGACTAAGCCGGACGCAATAATGCGCGGCAGAGCTTTTGGTTCCACCTGAGGGTGTGAACGTACGATTCCATTCTGCCCCTGATTCTAAGCAGGCGAACATCAGTCGTGACCCGTTCCAGTGCCGCCGTACCTGCCGAACGATGGCTGTGCGCCTTCATGTCGGTCATGGAGTTACTAAGAGACGGATCTGGTTGCGGGCTGCTTAGGTCGGGCTGCGCTCGCAGCTCATTTCCGCGCGATCATCGGCCCGGCAGTCGCGACAAAGACCATCGCAACGGCGAGGGCGATCAAGGCAGTGCCGAGGCTCGAGTGCTGCGCGATAAAGCCGATAACCGCCGGACCGAGCAGGATGCCGGCATAACCAAGCGTGGTGATCGCGGCGATGGCGAGGCTCGCGGGCATACTGTTCTGGTTTCCCGCAGCGGTAAAGAACACAGGCACGATGTTCGAGGCGCCAAGCCCGACAAGCGCAAACCCAGCCAGGGCCACGATCTGGTTCGGTGCAACGACAGAAAGCAGGAAGCCTCCGGCCGCCAGAGCTCCGCTGACGATCAAAATCCGTGTTCCGCCGAGGCGCTTGACGATCCAGTCGCCACAAAGCCTGCCGGCGGTCATTGCGATGGCAAAGGCGGTGTAGCCAAGGCCCGCCTGCGCTGGATCGGCAGCATGGGCGGAGATCATGAACAGGGCGCTCCAGTCGAGAATCGCACCCTCACTCAGAAAAACGAGGAAGCAGAGCAGGCCTATGAACATTACGATGCCCTTGGGTACCACGAACAGCGGTGCGCCGTCGGACTCGTGATTGCCGTAGGGCAGGAGGCCCGAATAGGAGAAGAACAACAGCGCGATCAGCACCACGCTGGCGAGGAGCGTCGCGTCCAGCGGCGACAGGCCTGCGCCGAGGAGCAGGCTGACGCCGCCGGCACCGAGAATGCCGCCCAGGCTGAACAGACCATGGAAGCCGCTCATCATGCTGCGACGGCTATCCTTCTCGACCATAACCGCCTGGATGTTCATGGCGACGTCCACCGTCCCGACGCTGGCTCCGAACAATGCCAGAACGACAGCGAGTTCGAGCATCGAGTTTGCGAGGGCGAGGAAGGGAAGCACGAGTGCCAATGCGACCGATGCCACCGAGATGATGCGCCTACAGCCGAAGCGGCTCGTCAGGATACCAGTAATGGGCATAGCTATGATCGAGCCCAGCCCGAGGCATAGAAGCAGCAGGCCGAAAGTCCCATCCTCGACGCCCAGACGGGCCTTTGCAAATGGCACGAGAGGCGCCCAGGCGGCCATGGCCGTGCCGGCTACCAGGAATACTGCGCGGGTAGCAATCTGCTCGCGTCGGCCGGCGATCTCTCGGGTATTGCGGTGAGCGGATGTGACAGACGACAATTCGGTATCCTATCGGCAGGCGTATTTCGCGGGGAGGAGGGGCCGAGCTAGACTGTGAGCTCGATGGCTAAATCGCCCGGGCTACGCACCAAGGCTGCTCCATCCAATCGGGGTGGGGGCAGATCGGCTCGCATCCAAGCACATCCACATCGAACGACAGAGCTCTGCTTCATGTCGTCGGTCACGACGACGACACAGTCGAAGCCAGGCATGGAAAAAGGGATGTTCTCGCTCATGCATGCTCGTCAGCTGCGCAGATGTGTGAATGCACGCTGTCGCCTGTTTCGGTAGCACTGCATCGTAAAACGTGCAAGAATGTGCAAAACGAATCTTGGGTCGATTGCGAGCATGCTCACTGAAGAACGTCACGATCGTATTCGGACCAAACTTGCGGCTGATGGCCGTGTACTGGCTTCGGACCTAGCCGCCGAATTCGGCGTCTCCGAAGACACGGTGCGCCGCGACCTTCGCGAACTGGCGCGTGCTGGAGCGTGCCGACGGGTGTATGGCGGCGCACTGCCGCCGGCGCCTGATCTGGGGACCATGACGCAGCGGCAGGAGGTCATGGTCGAATGCAAGCTCAAGCTCGCCAGCGCTGTGGTGAAGCTCATCTCGCCCGGGCAGACTGTATTCGTGGATGCAGGATCGACGAACCTGGCTGTCGCCCAGTCGCTTCCGAAGGATCTTTCAGTGACCATCGTCACCAATGCACCGGCGGTGGCTTTGGCGCTGGCCGATCATCCCTTGTGCCGCACCATTCTGATTGGGGGGCAATTCGATCCAGCCAAGGGTGCCTGTCTCGGCAGCCAGACAGTTCGGGATATCGAGCGCATTCACGCTGACGTCCTCGTCCTTGGCACCTGCGGGATCGACACGCGGGTTGGTGCATCGGCCCTGGATGCGGAAGAGGCAGAAATCAAGCGGTGTATGGTCGAGCAGAGCCGGACTGTGATCGTCCCCGCGACAGCGGACAAGATCGGCACCGTGGCGCCGTTTGCGGTTACCGGAGTGGACCGGCTCGACCATCTGGTGATTACTCCGGACGTGGGTCTGGAGGCGGTCGATGCGTTTGCCGCGCTGGGCGTTCACGTTCACCGTACGCCATGATTGGTGACAAGGGTGAGTGAGGCGATCAAGTCAGCCTGCTCACGCAAACGAATTACCACCCTCCGCCCAGAACTGCGTCGAGTATCACTCCCGCATGGCCTCGCGGCGCGCGCCCGGCAGGCGTGAGGCCAGGATCTTGTCGATGCGGCGGCCATCGAGGTCGACCACCTCGAAGCGCCAGCCCTGCGCGTCGACGATCTCACCTGTCGCCGGCAGGTGGTGGAGAAGCGAGAGGAGATAGCCAGCCACCGTCTCGTAATCGCGACTTTCCGGCAGATTGATGCCGAGATGGTCGGCCATCTCGTCGGCCGGCATGTATCCGGCAAGCAATAGCGAGCCGTCCTCGCGCTGGACAAGCACCGGCTCGTCATCCTCCAGATCGGAGCGGAAGACGCCCGTGATCGCCTCCAGAATATCGGCCGGCGCGACGATACCTTCGAAATGCCCGTATTCGTCATGGACCAGCGCCATCGGCACGTCCGATTCCCTCAGCGTGGTCAGCACGTCGAGCGCATCGGCCTGGTCGTGAACGATTGGCGCCGTGCGTACATAAGGGCGCACGTCGAGCGGCTTGCCGGAAAGGGCGGCGGCCAGCACCTCGCGCGTTTGCACGACGCCCACCATGGCATCGACCGTGCCTTCGCCGGCGGGCAGGCGCGAATGCGGCGATTCCAGCAGCGTCTTTCGGATCGCCGCGGGGTCGGCCTCGAGATTTACCCAGTCGACATCGGTGCGCGGCGTCATCACGGCGCGAACCGCCCGGTCGCCGAGCCGCATGACGCCAGCGATCATGCGCCGCTCGTCGGATTCGATCGTGCCGTGATGCTCGGCTTCCGCAACCAGCATCTTGATCTCCTCGTCGGTCACACGTTCTTCCTTCTCTTCGCGCTGGCCGAGCAGCCAGAGCATCGCTCGTCCCGAAATGTCGAGGAACCAGACGAGCGGGCCGCCAATCCTGGCAAGCACAGCCATAAAGGGGGCGGCCCTGGCGGCGATGGCCTCGGGGTTGCGCAGAGCGATCTGCTTGGGCACCAGCTCGCCCACGATCAGCGAGAAATAGGTGATCACCGCCACGACGATGCCGACACCGGCAGCATCGGCAAACTGGGCGGGGACGCCGCTTGCGGCAAGCAGGCGGCTCAGGCGATCGCCGAGCGTCGCGCCGGAGAACGCGCCGGACAGCACACCGACCAGCGTGATGCCCATCTGCACCGTGGACAGGAAACGACCGGGGTCGGAGCTCAAATCGAGTGCGCGCCGCGCGCCGCGCACGTTACGGTCGATCATCGCCTTGAGGCGGGCAGGCCTTGAGGAAACGACGGCAAGCTCGGACATGGCGAGCAGGCCGTTGAGGACGATCAGAAGGACGACGATCCCGATTTCGATGTAGATCATGGCGCGGCTTTTAGCATCGCCGCAGAGGACCGGTGAATAGAGAATACCGAAACTTTTTCGCGCCGCAGCGAACCGCCAGCTATTGCCTGATCTAGTGGCAGGCGCGGCGGCCGTTGCGGCGGGTCATCAAGTCGAAATGGAAGTGATTGCGGTGGTCCCAGTTGTAGCCCGGGCCAAGTACGGTCGTGAAATACTGGCAGCCATCCGCCCGCACATTGTTGAGGAAGCCGCGGGTGCGGAAGGCGAAAAGCCCGGGCTTCTCCACGTCGATGTCGCGGCCGCTCGCAAGCTCGATGCGGCCGACGTCGATGGCGTTGCCTTGGGAATGGGCGGACATGGTGCGCGAGCCGTTGATGCGGCGGCAGGAGTAGCTGGAGAGCTGATGGATGGTCTTGACCCTGCTCCAATAGCGCATGCGCGCGGCCGGGTTGAGCTCGTTCTTCGTCCATTTCGCGAAGGTCAAAGCCATTTCGCAGTTCAGCGTCGCCGCTGGCTTCAGCTCGACATTGCCCGGAAGCACGCTCACCTTGATCGGGTCGTCAACAGAGCAGGACGCGCTGTCGTGGATCGGCGGCAGGTCGCGATAGACGACGCCCAGGCTCTTCAGCTCGCGCCGGCAGGCCACCTCGTCGGACGACTTGGGTGCCGGCGCCGACATCTGAGGCTGGTTCATGCGGGGATAGGCGGCAAGTACCGGCGCCGTCGATTGCTCCGGCTCCGATTCCTGGGGTTCGACAGGTTCGGACGTTTCGACCGACCGGCCCGTTTCCATGGGCTGACTTGTCTCGATCGCCCGGCTCATGTCTGGAGGCTGGACCATGGCGACCTGCCGGCTCATCTCCGCCGGCTGGCTCGCCATGACGGCCGGCGCCTCGACCGCCATCTCCCGTGCAGCCTCTTGCCTGATTTCGGCTTGCTGCAGATAGGGATCGTTGGGAACGAGGTTCTGCATGCCGCCGCCACTCGGCACCGCAGCCGTTTGCGAGCCGACATCGACGTCGGGCCGCAGCTCCAAGACATTGCTGGTGGAGCATGCGGCCATGCCGAGGGTTGCGGCGACAACCCCCGCGCCCAGCAGCGCCCCGCGCGAGATCGATGCGCGGCTGCCGGTGATGGCTGCCGCGATGCGGCTCGACAAAGTTGAGAACATGAACCCGTCCGTAGTCCTGCGGGAGGCAGGATAGCGGCCAAGCGTAAATGAAACTTCAGCACGGCCATTCATGCCTATGGCCGAATTGCGGCCGCTCGAGCATCGCGAAAAATGGCTACTGGCAGAAGGTCGAACCGTTGCGGCGCGGCTCGAGATCGAAGTGGAAGTGCAATGCGTGATCGGCGTCGCTGCCCGGGCCGAGCACGGTCTTGAACGGCCCGCATGCAGCTTTCCTGACTGCGTCGAGGAATTTCGCCTCAGGCTCTGCGGCGCCGGCCTTTACATCGACCTGCCTGCCGTCGGCGAGGCCAAAGCCGGCGATGTCGAGGGCATCGCCGTAGGCGTGCTCGGAGATCTTCGCTTCGTTGTGCCGCGGCCGGCACACATAGGCCGAAGCGTGATTGACCGACACCAGATCCGAGCCGAGGTCGGCCTTCGCCTCGGGCGCCGCGGTATCCTGCATGAAGCGGGCGGCGGCGAGCGCCATCGGGCAGTCAAGCTGCGCAGGCGGGGCGAGCTTGATCGCCTTGCCCAGGTTCTTCAGCGTCACCGGGTTCTGGATCGCGCAACCTGCGGGATCGGATATCGGCGTCTCCTTCGAGAACTCGACGCCGAGCTTCTGAAGTTCGTCGAGGCAGGCCTTCATCTCATCAGCCGAGACGGCCGGCCGCGGCGGGGCAGTTTTCGGAAGCGCGGCTTCGGGTTGGGGAACTGGACCGGCAGCGGGCGGCTGGGCGGGTTCGGGACGAGGCGTAGGGATAGGCGGCAGACCGGATTTCGGGGCGCCGACGGTGGGTGGCGTTTCCGGTGCCGGGGACGGGACAGGCGCGGCAGAGGGCAACCTAGGCGATCTGGCTGCGGATTCGCCGGACACTGCGACGACCGAAATGGCCAGTGCGGCGAAGACCCGGATCACGCGGATTGTCGAGGCTTCCGCCATTATCGCGGTGCGGTTGCAAATGTGATCATGTCGGCGATAAGTCGGAAAGCGCGCCTACAGTTGCCTGCGGCGCCCGATGACGCGATCACTTTGCGTTGCCGCAGCTTACGCGCCGATGGTTTCCGGCCTAATGCCTGTCGATCGACAGCCGGCCTGCCATTGGGGACATCTCAACCCTCCCAAATCTCCTGCCCTTCCTCACGCCTCCGGATTTCCTCCAGCCGAGCCCGAACCTCACGGGAATGTGAGTGGTTCGTAAAACTGGGGCGGCGTTCCATGCTGCGGGAAGAATGTTCCCATTCAGGCGTTAGTCTGACGAGGAAGCCATAGGAGAACCAATATGCAAACTCGATTTGCGGTCGCCTTAGCCGCCGCGCTCATCATTTCGCCGGTCCTCGTTTCGTCCGCCTTCCCGGCAGGTGGAGGGGGAGGAAGCACGACCCAGCAATGCCCCAAAGGACAGGTTCGGGACAGGAACGGCAAGTGTGTCGCGCCCAAGCAGGGCATGCTGGATGACGATACCCTCTATGAAAATGGCGCGGCCCTCGCCAAGGCGGGCCGTTACGACGAGGCGATCACGGTGCTGGGCTATATCCAGAACAAGGCCGATCCTCGCGTCCTCAATTATCTCGGTTATGCGCACCGCAAGTCCGGCCGCATCCAGGTCGGCCTCGGCTATTATGAAGAGGCGCTCAGGCTCAATCCGAATTTCGTGCTGACGCGCGAATATCTGGGCGAGGCCTATCTCACTCTCGGGGATCTGGCTTCCGCCAAGAACCAGCTGAACGAAATCGAGAAGCGCTGTGGCAAAGGTTGCGATGAATACACCGCTCTCGCCAGCCAGATCGCCCAGTTCAACAAGACCTGACCTCTCGCTGCAAGGAATTCGAAAACCGGCGGCGCCTTCGGGCGCCGCTTTTTTGATGCACAAAGCGCTCCGGCTCCGGAAGAATATCCGGGGGCCGGCGTTAGGCTGCACGAGGCCGAAGGAGGTACCAATGCATATGCGACTTGCATTCGCCTTGGCAGCGGCGCTGCTCGTGCTACCGATCCATTCCAGCCCAACTTTCTCCGCCGGCGGGGGAGGCGGCGGTGGCGGCGGGGGAGGCATGGGAGGAGGAGGGGGTGGCGGGGGCATGGGGGGAGGTGGCGGCTCCGCAGGTCACTCAAGCGGAGGTACGGGCGGTAGCTCCGGCAGAAGCGGAGGCACCTCTGCCACCATTTGTCGTTCCGGAAAGGTCTGGGACCAGCGGCACCATGCATGCGTCTATCCGCGGCAAGGCATGCTCGACGACGACAGCCTCTACGAGGCCGGCCGGGCGCTGGCGATGGCGGGCCGCTACGGCGAAGCAATCACGGTGCTTGGCTATGTCGCCAACAAGGAAGACCCGCGTGTCCTGAACTATCTCGGCTATTCGCATCGCAAGTCCGGCCGGATCCAGGTCGGCCTCGGCTATTACGAAGAAGCCCTGAGGATCAATCCGGACTACACATTGGCACGCGAATATCTCGGTGAGGCGTATCTGACGCTCGGCGACGTGGTTTCCGCCAAGAACCAGCTCGGCGAGATTGAGAAGCGCTGCGGGAAAGCCTGCCGGGAATACGGCCTGCTCGCCGACCAGATCGCCAACATCAAGATCTGATCGGTCGCCGATTGGTAACGGCTATGGGCGGCGCTTTTGCCGGCGCCGCCTTGATTCACAAGAGCGGCTGACGCCCGGATAAATCCGGGCTGCCGCGCTATCTGTTTGTTTTTGCCGCATTTGCGCAACGCCAAGTGATTCCACTTGCCTGCAAAATTCTCTAGCGGCGCAAGATGCGGATCACCGCTCCGTCTTCCTCATCGGTCAGCAGCCAGATCGAGCCGTCGCTCGCGATTTTCACGTCCCTGATCCGGCCGAATTCGCCTTCGAACATGCGATGTTCGCCGAGGATATTGCCCTTCTCGTCGCGATCCAGCCGTGAGACGAGCTGGTATTTCAAGGCCCCCACGAGAAGATCGCCGCGCCATTCCGGAAACATGTTGCCTTCATAGACTGCCAGCCCGGAAGGCGCGATCGAAGGATCCCAATAGAACAGCGGCTGCTCATAGCCTGGTGCGGCTGTGCCGATGCCGATCTTTGCGCCGGAATAGTCGGCCCCATAAGTGATGACCGGCCAACCATAGTTCTTGCCGGCCTCCGGCCTGTTGACCTCGTCGCCTCCGCGAGCGCCGTGCTCAACGGTGATGAGCCCTTTGGTCACCGGATCGTAGACTGCGCCCTGGGCGTTTCGGTGACCCTTCGACCAGATTTCCGGCAGCCATTTCGAGCCGTCGGGAGAAGGATTGTCGGCGGGGATCGAGCCGTCGGTGTTGACGCGGATCACCGCGCCGGCATCGTCCTTCATGTCCTGCGCGCGGTCGGCATCACCGGTGTCGCCGGTCGTTACCATCAGCTTGCCGTCCGGCATGACCACGACGCGTGATCCGAGATTGATCCTTCCGGAGGTCTTCTTGCCGACGCGGAAGATAACCTTCACGTCGTGAAGGCGCGCTGTGCCCCCTTCGCGCATCAGCCTGGCGCGGGCGAGCGCAATGCCTGCGCCCCCTCTGCCGGGCTCAAGGTAAGTGAAAAAGATCGTTCCGGACTGCGCGAAGTCCGGCGCAATCGTCACGTCGAGAAGGCCGCCTTGGGAGCGCGCCTGAACCTTCGGCACGCCCTCGATCGGATCGGAAAGGGCGCCTTGAGGAGAAATCAGCCTCATGCGACCTGGCCGCTCGGTCACGATCGCTCCCCCGTCGGGGAGGAATTCCAAGCCCCAGGGATGCTCCAGCCCGCCGACTATCGTCTCGGCCTGGACCGCTATGCCGTCGGCTTCGAGCCTTTTCGGGCCACTGGCTGCAAAACTCGCGAGGGACAAGGTTGTCAGAGGTAGGGCCACCGCCATGGCGGCGATCAGGGATTTCATGGCCAGCGCTCCTTCTCAGGCTCCCGAACTAGGCCCGCCCAGGCACTGAGCAAGCCTACAATGAACCCGCCGTGTTCAACAGCTGTCGGGTATCCGTCACGATACAGTGAGCACTGTTTTGCATGGGGCCGGCCGGGACGTCTCCGCCCTGCAGATTTTTTTTGACGTGAAAAATGCCGGGGACTTGCTATATATTGAGCCGGGTAGTGGTGAAGCGGTTCCGGCAGCCCAAGCTTCCGGACCGTTTTCTTTTTGTCTTTCGAGGAAGGAAATCGCCGCCTCCGGGCTCGTGAAAGGCGCTGGCAGGGCGGGAAAGGTCGAGGAAAAATGAATAAGGTCCCAATGACCGGCGAAGGTTTCAACAAGCTCAAGGAAGAGCTGCGTTGGCGCCAGCAGGAAGAGCGGCCGCGAATCATCGAGGCCATCTCGGAAGCGCGCTCGCACGGCGATCTTTCCGAGAATGCCGAGTATCATTCCGCCAAGGAAGCCCAGAGCCACAATGAGGGCCGCATCGCCGAGCTCGAGGACCTGATCGCGCGGGCCGAGGTGATCGACGTTTCCAAGCTGTCGGGCGAGAAGATCAAATTCGGCGCGACCGTTGTGCTGGTCGATGAAGACACCGAGGAAGAGCGCACTTACCAGATCGTCGGCGACCAGGAGGCGGACGTGAAGTCGGGCCGCATCTCGATCTCGTCTCCGATCGCTCGCGCCTTGATCGGCAAGGAGGTTGGCGAGGCGATCGAAGTGAACGCCCCCGGCGGCGCACGGGGTTATGAAATCGTCGAGGTCCGCTTCGGCTGAGAGCCGGGATGGCCGCGATAGTGACTGAAGCCGTTCCGGCAAGATCGATCGATACCGACGTCGAGGTCGTCGCGCCGAATTTCAAGCGACGGCTGTCCGGCGTCACCAGCACTATCGTCCAACTCATTCCGATCCAGGCGCGGTCGCTTGGCATCGCGACGCTGGGTCCCGGTCTGCCTCCCGCCCTGCCGTCGATCGGCTGGTGGCAGCTCGGCGGGCTGCTGAGGCGCCCGCGCGGACGCCCATTTCGCATCTGGCACGCGCGGCGCAATGTGGAGATGATTGCGGGCGTCCTGCTCCGCGATGTGCTGAGGGCGCCCCTGAAGCTCGTCTTCACCTCCGCCGCGCAGCGCAATCACAAGCCTTTCACCAAATGGCTGATCCGGCGCATGGATGCCGTGATTGCAACGAACCCCAGCTCGGGCGCTTTCCTCGAAGTGCCGCATACGGTGATCATGCATGGCGTCGATCTGGAGAAGTTTCATCCGAGACGCGGCCCGGAAGACGATTTTGCCGCTTCCGGCTTGCCCGGAAAGCGCGCCATCGGCTGTTTCGGCCGCATCCGCCACCAGAAGGGCACCGATCTTTTTGTCGAGGCGATGATTGCGCTGTTGCCGCAATTCCCGGAATGGACGGCGATCGTCACGGGTCGGGTGACCGTGGAGCATCAAGCCTTCGCGCGCGAGCTCGAGCGCCGCGTCGCCGAGGCGGGGCTCACCCAACGCATCTTCTTTCTCGGCGAGGTGCCTGACATCAAGCTCTGGTACCGGCGCATCTCGCTCTATGTCGCGCCGTCGCGCAACGAAGGCTTCGGGCTGACGCCGCTCGAAGCCATGGCATCGGGCTCGCCTGTTGTGGCAAGCGATGCCGGCGCCTATGCCGACCTGATCGTGGATGGCGAGACCGGACGCGTCGTCCCGGCCAACGACGGCAAGGCGCTCGAAGGGGCTATCCGAACCTATTTCGCGGATCCCGGGCTGCTCGAAGCGCACCGTGCGAATGCGCTCGCCGATGTGCGCAAGCGCTTTCCGCTGCAAAGAGAGGCAGAGGCGATCGAACGGGTATATGAAGGGCTGTGGGCCAAGGGCGAGCGGACTGGCTGATCGCGCCCGAGATCTTGGCCCGTTGCAGCCTGCCGCGGAACCGGGTGATAGTGGCGCGGTTCACGCTGAAGATCGGTTGCCGGCCATGTTCACCTTCTACTTCGCGCCAAACACCTGCTCGCTCGCTTCCCACATTGCGCTCAAGGATGCCGGGGCGGAGTACAAGCTGAAACTGCTTGATTTCAGCAAGGCGGAACAGCAGTCGCCCGATTACCTCAGGATCAACCCGAAGGGGCGAGTTCCCGCGATGGTTACGCCGCGCGGAATTCTTACGGAAACTCCTGCCATCCTCGGCTTCATCGCGCAGAGCTTTCCGGAGGCGCGGCTTGCGCCGCTCGACGATCCATTCGCCTTCGCCGCGCTGCAGTCGTTCAACAGCTATCTGTGCGCCACCGTCCACGTGGCACACGCGCACAAGCTGCGTGGCTCCCGTTGGGCCGACGAGGAATCCTCATTTGCGGACATGAGGGGCAAGGTGCCGAAGACAATGACGGCATGCTTCGAACTGATCGAAAACAGCATGCTTAGGGGGCCTTGGGTAATGGGCGACGCCTATACGATCGCGGACCCCTACCTGTTCACGATTGCGCAATGGCTGGAGGGGGACGGCGTCGACATTCAACGCCTGCCGCGCGTCATGGAGCATCGCTCGCGCATGGCTGAGCGTCCCAGCGTCGCCGGGGCAATTGCGGAACAGCGGGGTTAGAGCGGTCGCGGGCACGCCGTCTGTCTCTTTGTCGCCGCATCGGATTTGTCTGAAAACCCCTGCGCTGACGCGGTCCTTCGGGTTCGGTCCGACCCTCGATGGGTCAGGCGTGAATGACGACCAAGCCTTCGTCTTTGACCTGACGGATCGTCAGCGCGGTGCGCACCGTGTCTACATTCGGTGCGGAGGTCAGCTCCTCGATGACGAAATTCTGGAAGCTGGCAAGGTCCGGCGCCACGCAATGCAGCATGAAGTCCGATTCCCCGGATACCATCCAGGCGGCGCGTACGATCGGCCAGTTGCGCGTGCGGTCGGCAAAAGCTTTCAGCTCGGCTTCCGCCTGGTGGTTGAGGCCGATCAGGCAGAAAGCTACGACCCCCATGCCAAGCGCCGGGCTGTTCAGCATCGCCCGGTAGCCGCGAATGACCCCAGCCTCTTCCAGCCGCTTGACCCGGCGCAGGCAGGGCGGCGCCGAGATGCCGACGCGCCGCGACAGCTCGACATTGGTAATGCGCCCGTCATCCTGCAACTCGCGCAGGATCTTCCAATCGATCGCGTCGAGGTCGGCCTTGATCGCCATGCTTGAGAGGTCTCCTACGCCTTGCCGAACTCCTATCCGAACGGCGCGACAAGGTGAAGCGCAGGGCTCTCGGGCCTAGCCTGGAAGCACAGCTTTCAGGCGACGACTGAGCAATCACCTTGCAAGCGATATACCCAAACACCTAAATTCGGCCTCGAAAAAGATCGATTGGCCGTGCTATCGGGCCAGTCGGAGGCCCGAACATGACCGTCAAACACGCGCCAGTCCTCATTATTGGCTCCGGCCCAGCCGGCTACACGGCGGCGATCTATGCTGCTCGCGCCATGCTGAAGCCCATGCTGATCGCGGGGCTGCAACAGGGCGGGCAGCTGATGATTACGACCGATGTCGAGAACTATCCAGGCTTCGCCGATCCGATACAGGGGCCGTGGCTGATGGAGCAGATGGGCAAGCAGGCCGAGCATGTCGGCACGGAGATCGTCAGCGACATCATCACCGACGTCGATTTCGATCAGCGCCCGTTCCGGCTGAAAGGCGATTCGGGGACCGAATATTCGTGCGATGCCCTGATCATCGCCACGGGAGCACAGGCGAGGTGGCTGGGCATTCCCGGCGAGCAGCACTTCCAGGGCTTCGGCGTCTCGGCTTGCGCCACCTGCGACGGCTTCTTCTACCGCGGCAAGGACGTGGTGGTGGTCGGTGGCGGCAACACGGCGGTCGAAGAGGGGCTTTACCTGGCCAATATCGCCAGGAGCGTCACCGTGATCCATCGCCGCGACGAGTTCAGGGCCGAGCGGATCCTCCAGGAGCGGCTGTTCCGAAAGGAGAACGTGAAGGTCATCTGGGACACGGTGGTGGAGGAGATCAATGGCATTCCGGCCAAGCTGCCGACCCTGGCTTCGGTGACCGGCGTCACGTTGCGCAACGTTCGTAGCGGCGCGAAATCGCAGCTCGAGACCGACGGGGTGTTCGTGGCGATCGGGCATGCCCCAGCCGTCGAGCTGTTCGCAGGCAAGCTGAAGCAGAAGCCGAACGGCTATCTTTGGACCGCGCCGGATTCAACGAAGACGGATATCCCCGGTGTCTTTGCGGCAGGGGATGTCACCGATGATGTTTACCGTCAGGCAGTGACTGCTGCCGGGCTTGGGTGCATGGCCGCGCTCGAGGCCGAAAAATACCTGGCGGAAATGGAACTGCATCGGGAAGCGGCGGAATAGTCAACTCAGGCGAGGCGGCCACTGCCTGGCCGCCTACAACAACAAGCCGGAAGATCGAGGGGGCTTCATGGCACTCGACTGGGATAAGTTACGCGTGTTTCATGCCGCAGCCGAGGCAGGCTCCTTCACGCATGCGGCAGAGAAGCTGCGCCTGTCGCAATCGGCGATCTCGAGGCAGGTGAGCGCGCTCGAACAGGATGTCGGCGTGCCGCTGTTCAACCGCCATGCGCGCGGGTTGGTGCTGACAGAACAGGGCGAGCTTCTGTTTCGCACGGCCCATGACGTGCTGGTCAAGCTCGAAACGATCAGGACAAAGCTCACCGAAGCGAAGGACAGGCCGTCCGGGCAACTGCGTGTTACGACCACGGTCGGGCTCGGCGGCGGCTGGCTCACCGAACGCGTGGGTGAATTCCTCGAACTCTATCCTGAAATCCAGCTGCAGCTGATCCTCGCCAACGAGGAACTCGATCTTACAATGCGCAAGGCCGATTGCGCGATCAGACTGAGGCAGCCGCAACAGCCGGATCTCATTCAGCGGCGCCTCTTCACGATGCATTTCCACCTCTATGCCGCACCCAGCTACATCACCAAATACGGCAAGCCGGCGGCGATTGCCGAACTCAAGGACCATCGCATCGTGACCTTCGGCGAGCCGGTGCCGCCGCATTTGAGCGAGCTCAACTGGCTCGAAACGATCGGCGAGGTCGAAAGCGCACGCCGGATCGCGACGCTACAGATCAACGACATTCTTGCGATCAAGCGTGCGGTACAGCGCGGCGCCGGTATCGCCATGCTGCCCGACTATCTCGTGGAAAAGGATTCGGGCCTCGTGCAACTTCTGCCGGAATTGGAAGTGCCCTCCTACGACACGTATTTCGTGTATCCAGACGCGATGAAGAACCAGGCCAAGCTCAACGTCTTCCGCGATTGGGTAATTTCCAAAGCGCGTACCTGGTCGTTCTGAGCTGGTTCGGCAAAACGTCCCGCGGTTTTGCGTTAGAACCTGCGACAGCCAAGGGACCGGGATCGTGGGGGCACCGCGAAAGCGGGAGTAATCTCAGGTTTTGGTCGACGCCCGGTGTCAATTTCTGCGCTTCCCTGAGATGCGACCCGACAGAATTTTCTGCGATCTCCCTAAGCACAGCGTCATCCAATAGTTAGTCCAGGCCTTTTTGCATGGGAGCTTTGAAAAAAACTTGCTTGTTTTTTGGGCATGGTGAGCACATATAACAATCATCTCCTGAGCGCGTTCTCCTCCCATTAGCGCTCACGAGTGTTCCCCTCTGGAGGTTTAGCCTTAACCGGCACTTCCAATCAAACTTGGCCGGATCTTCTTGATCCGGCTTTTTTGTTTCCCGGAGCCAGGTTCGATCAATTGGGATCGCTGTGCCGCTCCACCGGTCCATCAGCGCATTGGATCTGTTCGAAAACCGTTTGCACGGTTTTCGGTGACGCGGTCCGTCGGTTCGGCCCGATGGGCCAAGCACCACACGATGTTGAGACAGTTGCCAAGCGAAGTCTTGCAACTGCCGCAGGCGAAACACGTAACGCGTCCCCGTGTAACGTCCGGTAACTTGAACTTCACGCGCAGGTTGTTTAGTGACCTGTGAAAGGACGTGGCGGGTACTGGCTGCGTCGGCAGATGGGGGCATCTGCTGGCGAGGAAGGTACAAGGCCGCGTCCGTTGCGTTTGGGGTGTCCGCGGATATCAGCTTCCGCGCTATACGGCGGGTCTACCGTTCGGTATCGTGGGCGCGGTCCGCAAAGAACGGCGTCCGTCCCCTCACGGGCGCCGTTTTTGCAACTGACTGTCAGGCTGCCTTTACCTTCGAATTCATCGCGTCGTCAGCCAGGCGCCCGGTGAGCTCGGCCATATGGTCGAACTGCGCGCGATAGCTCGCGACCCCGGCGGTCGCCGACCTGAGCTCGATGATCAGGTCCCCGATTTCGGATTGGGGCATCATCGCCTCGAGGACGTCCCAGCCGAGCCAGCCCGGTCGGGCGTCGAAGCCCAGTATCTGACCACGCCGTTGCGAAACGATCGCCGTCGCCTTCGCTGTGGCATCGGAAGGGGTGAAGATATCGACCTTCATGATCGGCTCGAGCAGGACCGGCGAGCAGGCGGCCAGTCCTTCCTTCATGGCGAGCTTCGCCGCCATCTGGAAAGCCATGTCGGACGAATCGACCGAGTGGTAGGAGCCGTCGGAAAGGTTCACCGCAACATCGACCACCGGGAAACCGAGCGGCCCGGACTTCATGAAGTCGCGCACGCCGGCCTCCACGGACGAGAAATATTGCCGGGGCACGACGCCGCCGCTGATCGTGTCGGTGAACTGGAAGCCGGTGCCACGAGGAAGCGGCTTGATGTCGAGGACGACATCGCCGAACTGGCCGTGGCCGCCCGATTGCTTCTTGTGCCGGCCGCGTTGCGATACCGGCTTGCGGATCGTCTCGCGATAGGGGACGGCGGGCGGGCGATGGTCGATCGGGATCTGGTAGCGACCTTCCAGCCGCTCGACGAGCACCCGCAGATGCATCTCGCCATGGCCGGAGAGCACCGTTTCGCTGGAATCCTGCTGGTGCTGGAGGAGCACCGAAGGATCCTCTTCCACCAGCCGCTGCAGGGCAGCCGACAGCTTCACCTCGTCCTTGCGCTCCTTCGGCCTCAACGCAATTGCGAAAACGGGATCAGGCGGTCTGAGCTCGACCAGCGCGGGGATGCCGCCCTTCGTGGAGCTCAAGGTGTCGCCGGTTTTGATGTCGTCGAGCTTGCCGAGTGCGACAGTGTCTCCTGCGCTGGCCGACGCCTGCTTCGTCGTATCCTTCCCGAGCATCCTGTAAATGCCGGAAACCTTACCGCTCTGCCCGCTGGAAGCCCACATCTCGATACCGTCGGCGACCGTGTCGGAAAGGACGCGGACGACCGAAAGCTTGCCGCCATGGGCCGTGTGTATGGTCTTCATGACCTGCGCCACGGCGCCGTTGCCGTCCTTGACGCCGAGCCGCGCCTTGGTCGCTTCCACGTCGGGAGCATCGTGGCGGATAGTCTTCAAAAGCCTGAGTACACCGTTCCCCTTCTCTGCCGTTCCGATCAGCACAGGCGTCACCGTGCCGGCGCGCAGGTCGGCCGCAAGGTCGTCGAAAATGGCGTCGCGCGGCGGCTCGATCTCGTCGAGAAGCTGTTCCATGAGCTGGTCGTCGTGGTCGGCCAGGGTCTCCAGCATCGAGAAACGTGCCTCGATCTCGCGCGCCTTCTCGTCATCCGGGATCTCGGCCACTTCGCTCTCGGCATATTCGCGGTAGATGTAAGCGCGCTCCAGCGCCAGATCGATCGAGCCGACGACGACGCCGTCCTTGCGCAAGGCGATCTGGCGCAAAAGCAACGGCGCGATGCTTGTCGGCTGCAGAAGCTTCAGCGTCTCGCGCACGCCGAAGCTCGTCTTGTCGAGCTTGTTGAGAAAAAGGACGCGCGGGATGCCATGGTCGTCCAGCTTGCGCAAGATGAGCTGCAGTGCCGGCAGCTTCTTCTCGTCGGCCTCGGCGACCACGACGGCCATGTCGCATGCGGCAAGCACCGGGTCGGACTCGAAGGAGAATTCGACAGAGCCGGGGCAATCGACGAAGGTCATCGTTTCGCCCATGAACTCGGTTGTCGCGAAAGTGGCTTCCACGCTCATCGCATGGGCGCGGGCCTCAGGCGAATTGTCGCCTACCGTATTGCCTGATGTGACGGGACTCTGGCGCGGAATCGCGCCCGTTCGTGCGAGAATTGCCTCGAGAAGTGTCGTCTTTCCGCTTGCGTAGGGACCGACAATGGCAATGCATTTCGGTCCCGTGCGTCTGCCTCCGGCGCGGTTTCCCATGATGCTGGCCTCCTCCAAAGCTGTTGCTCTTGGCGGCGGCCGGCCTCATGCGGCCGTCGCGCGCCGGGGGATGGCTTCCCGGCTAATGAGCATCGTCACACGGGACGGCGCGGAGGGCAAGGGTTGATTGGCGAATAGGGAATAGCGAGTAGCGAGTAGCGAATAGCGGTGCGTCCCTATTCGCTATTCCCTACTCGCTACTCGCTGATTTCAGCTCAGCGAGGCAGTGAACCGCTGGATGCGCGTGCAGGCCTCTTCGAGCAGTGCCTCCGAGGTGGCATAGGAGATGCGGAAGTTCGGCCCAAGCCCGAATGCCGAGCCGTGCACGACCGCCACGCCTTCCTGCTCCAGGAGCTCGCTGACGAAGGTTTCGTCACTGTCGATCACCTTGCCCGACTGTGCCTTTTTGCCGATGAGGGCGGCGCAGGACGGGAAGACATAGAACGCGCCTTCCGGCGAGGGACAGGAAATGCCGCGCGCCTGGTTGAGCATCGATACGACGAGATCGCGCCGGCCCTGGAAGACCACTCTACTTTTCGCCACGAAGTCCTGAGGGCCGTTCAGCGCTTCGACGGCCGCCCACTGCGCGACGGTCGTCGCGCCGGAGGTCTGCTGGCCCTGGATCATGTCCATCGCCTTGATGAGCTCGATCGGACCGGCCGCATAGCCGATGCGCCAGCCAGTCATGGCGTAGGCCTTCGACACGCCGTTCATGGTGAGCGTGCGATTGTAGAGCGCGGGCTCCACCTCTGCGATCGTGCGGAACACGAAGTCGCCATAGGTCAGGTGCTCATACATGTCGTCCGTGAGCACCCAGACATGGTGATGCTTCATCAACACGTCCGCGAGCGCCCTCAGCTCGGCTCCGGTATAGGCCGCGCCCGAGGGGTTGGAAGGCGAGTTCATCACGAGCCATTTCGTCTTTGGCGTGATCGCCTTCGCCAGCGCTTCAGGCGTGAGCTTGAAGCCATTGTCGATCGAAGTGTCGGCGTAGACCGCGGTGCCGCCGCACAGTGCCACCATTTCGGGATAGCTCACCCAGTAGGGCCGGGGGATGACGACCTCGTCGCCGGGGTTCAGCGTCGCCATGAAGGCGTTGAACAGGATCTGCTTGCCGCCGGTGCCGACGATGGTCTGCTCGGGCCTGTAATCGAGGTTGTTCTCGCGCTTGAACTTGCTCGCGACCGCTTCGCGCAGCGGCGCGATGCCGGAGACCGGCGGATATTTGGTCTCGCCACGGCGGATTGCGGCAATCGCCGCCTCTTTGATGTTGTCGGGCGTGTCGAAATCCGGCTCGCCGGCGCCGAGCCCGATCACGTCGCGGCCTTTCGCTTTGAGCTCGCGCGCTTTCTGAGTGACTGCAATGGTTGCAGAAGGCTTCACGCGGGCGAGGGCGTCGGCAAGAAAGGCCATGATCATCGTTCTCCGAAAAAAGCCCGACGCGTCGGGCTGTGCTGAGCACGACTTCGCGCGGGCGCGCCTTTTTGTCGAAAGATGACAGGAATCGCAAGCTTGGAAATGTCACAGCGACAGGCTGATCCCTCTATTAACGAGCGATAAAATCTTGCGTGCAATGGTACGCGATCCGAGAACCGACCAGTGAGCAAGGCGTGTCGCGCAGCATCGGGCTTGCCCATATAGTCCGCCAGGACGACGGCACATCCATGGGGTCCTGGGGCGCCTTCACGTTGAAGAGTGCCTTCCAGCCGATCTTCGTCTTCGTCCGCGGCAAGGTTCGCATCATCGCATTCGAAGGGCTGATCAGGCCGTTTCGCGGCAGTGAAACCCTGTCACCGGGCGCATTCTTCGCCTTGCTCCCTCCTGTCGACCGGCTGCACGTCGAGACGCTTTCGCGCACGCTGCACTTGCTCAACGCCGGGGCCTTCCTCGATCCCGATACCTCCATCTTCGTCAATTTCGACCCGTCGCTCTTCGTGGAGCGCTCGGTGGTCGAGGCTGCACTGCGCGACATGCGGCTTGTCCTGCATGAAGCCGGCATCGACCCGCGCCGCGTCGTCTGCGAAGTGACGGAGCAGAAATCCGGCTCGGCCGCGGCACTCGACGCTTTCGTCCATGCGCTCAGGATGCATGGCTTCCGCATCGCCGTCGACGACTACGGCGCGCATGATTCCGATGCTGAACGGGTGCGTGCGCTGAAGCCCGATATCGTCAAGTTCGATGCGCAGTGGATCACGCGGCTGATGGAATCGGGGCCGGGTTTTGCATTGTTGCAGGCTATGGTCTCGACTTTCGCCGAACAGGGTATCGAGACGGTATTCGAGGGTATCGAGGAGAGCTGGCAGCTGGAGCTCGCCGAACGCTCGGGGGCGGCGATGGTTCAGGGTTATGCTCTGGCGCGGCCGGAACTCGCGCCAACCAGCTTCGCGCAGTTCCGGGAGCGGCAGGGTGGCGATATGGCCGCAATCGGGTCCGCTCAAGAACCAAGAGCAGGGGAGGGGACGCGCAAGCCGCGCGTCCGGATCTTCGGGCGACGGGCGGCAAGATCGTGAGCGAATCTTCCGAAACTAGGAGCGAGGTCGGCACCTTTGTCGACGAGATCGGCATCGAGATCGGTATTTACGGCGATTGGCGTCTGAAGGCGACGTTCCGACCGATCTTCGCGCGAAATGGCAGCGGCTTCCGACCGGTTGCGGTAGAGGGCGGGGTGCGGCCATTCGTCTTCGGCCAGGAAGTGGACGAGAGGATGTTCCGCAGCGTCGTGCCGTCGCAGGACCGCCCGATCGTCACAGCGCTGGTCGCTGCGCTCTGCCTGCGCAACCTTGAGCAGACGGGCGTAGCGGGACTGAAACTCCTGCTCGATGCCGAATTCGCCGGAGCCGTATCTCCTGCAAAGGCGCGCGCGGCAGTGCGCGTGCTGGCAGCCGAAACTGGCCGCAACCAGCTCGAACCGGACGATGTGATCGTCCGGCTCTCTCAGCTCGCCGCAGACGGCGAAGCAGCCAATGCGGCATTCGCCAGCCTGCGTGCCAGGGGGATCGGGCTAGCGCTCGTGGAGAAGGGCAGCGGCCTTGCCTTGAATCCTGCCAGAGATGGCGCGGCAGCCGATCCACTTCCCGACCTTGTCACGATCGATGGCGACTGGTTCCGCATGGTGGCAGGGCAGGCCTCGACCGCCCAGCTGTTCGGTGCGCTTGTTCAAGGCTACCGGTCGTGCGGCGCACTCGTCCTCGTGGAGGGAGTGGCGACGGCGGGAGAACTCCGCGTCGCGCTCGATTCCGGCGCGGATTGGCTGTCGGGGCCACTGCTCGCACCTGCCGCGCTCGCCGGGGCCATTTTCCCCGAGGACGCACTGCAGATCGAAACGCTTCTCGACCAGGGGCGCGTGATACCGCTGTTTCGCTGATCGGCAGTGGTTCAGTGAGCATCACGGCTGTTGATCGACCTACCAAAACTTCTCACTGGATCGGGCCGCGGCGCTTGGCCTAATGACGGATGAGCGCAAGGGAGCGACAGATGATCTCGCTTTACGGAATGCATGACAGCGGCAACTGCTACAAACCGCGGCTTCTGCTCGCCAAGCTGGACAGACCGTTCCGGCATGTCGAGACATCGACGGGGCCCGGTGGCGACACGCGGTCCGCGGCCTTCCTCGCCAAGAACCCCAACGGTCGGGTACCTCTTCTCGAAATCGAGGATGGAAGGCTGATTGCTGAATCCAACGCCATCCTGCTTCATCTCGCCGAGGGAACACGCTTCCTGCCGGCCGACCCCTATGAGCGGGCGCTCGCCTATCAATGGCTGTTTTTCGAGCAGTACAGCCATGAGCCCTATATCGCGGTCCGCCGCGCGCTCTTCGTCTACCCGCATCGTGCAGCCGAAGCGACGCCTGAGAAGCTTGCCGCAACGCTTGCCGGCGGCGAGAAGGCGCTCGGCGTCATGGAGGACCAGCTCAAGAAGACGCCGTTCTTCGCGGGGGATGCGATGAGCGTCGCCGACATCGCGCTCTATGCCTACACGCATGACGCGGGTAGGGGCGGTTTCGAGCTCGGGGCGTACCCCAGCGTGAAGGCGTGGCTTGCGCGGGTCGAGGCAGATCCCGGCCACGTGCCGATTACCTGGCTGCCGGATTGAATGCCGACCCGGTGTCGCGCATTCGCCTTGCAGTTCCGAAGCGGTCTGCAAGTCATTTGACGCAGCCCTTTGTCGCCCATGGCCATTTGCATCGGGCAAAGATCCTGACCGTTGGCGCTGCCCCTCACCTGCCTGCCGGCATCCTCTCCCCGTGAACGGGGAGAGGGACGACTGCCGCTTTGATTTCGCCAATATCCGGCGTTGCAGAATTAGAGCCTTCGATGCGGCCGGCGTCCTTCTCCCCGTTTACGGGGAGAAGTGCCCGGCAGGGCGATGAGGGGCAGCGCCGCGCTGAAAATCAATCCATTTCGGTATCAGCCGCAGTAAGGGGGTGCCAGCCTCGCTGGGCGCACCCCCCGGAAAATCAAAAGGCGGGGAATGACCCCGCCTTCCGCTTGCATGGCAGGCGAAGCGCGCTCTTTGCGCGGCCGCCAGTACATCCGTGACTTGCCGCGCGCTCCCGAGCGTTGATTGCCCGGAGGCGCGCCTCTCTGCAGATCAGCCTGCCTTGCTGAGGCTGCCGGCCGCCGACTTACCGGTGCGGCGGTCCTGCTCGACCTCGAAATTGATCTTCTGGCCTTCGACCAGGGTGTTCATGCCGGCGCGCTCGACTGCCGAGATGTGGACGAAAACGTCCGCTCCGCCATTGTCCGGCTGAATGAAGCCGAAGCCCTTGGTGGCGTTGAACCACTTGACGGTTCCAGTTGCCATTTGTGTATTCCTTCACGTTTGCTTGGTTCTTAAGCTATCCCCGAAAGGATTGCCGGTGGTATCGAGATTTTGGGGATAGACGTCAGCAAACGCGAATAATCGCGGGCGTTCATATCGATCGGCCGAAAATATCAACGCCGCACATATAGACGGACCGCTGAGCACATACAACCCGGCACGGATAAATTTCCTATCTCGGTGTCAGCGAAACCCCGTTCAGCTCGGCGACGAAATCCGCCAGCATCGGCACGTAACGCTCGCCTTGCCCGGCGCCGACCGCGAGCGCAAAGGAGTTGCGGACAGCCGCGCTGACCGGATTTGCCGTCCCGCTCGCATTGGCAAAGGCTGCGAGATAGCTGAGATCCTTCAAGGCGTTGCGGATCGCGAAGCGATGGGCGTTCTCGTCGCGTCCCACGACCCATTGGGAAAACGTCTGGTAGAACGGGCAATCCATGCGGCCGCCGCGGATCACGGCATCGAAGACCTGAGGCGTGAGCCCAGCCTTGGCGCCGAGCGCCAACGCTTCCGAATAGATCGCCGCATAGCCGAGCGAGACGAAGTTGTTGAGAAGCTTCATGGTGTGGCCGCTGCCGGTCGGGCCGGTATGGATCACGCGCCCGGCGAAACAGTCGATCACCGGCCGGGCGCGTGCGACATCTGCATCGCCGCCGCCGACCATCACGTCGAGCGTGCCTGCTTCCGCGTCTTTCGGCGTGCGAGAGAGCGGCGCATCGATGAGCGTGATGCCTTTCTCGCGCAACTGTCCGGCGAACTGGATCGTCGAGGACGGATCGGAGGTCGAGCAGTCGATGATGAAAAGCGGCTTTCCGGCCGAGGCGAGCCCGTCCGGCCCGGCCACGACCGCCTCGACCTCCGGACTGCCGGTGACGCAGAGCACGACGATGTCGCATGCTTCGGCAAGCGCCCGCGCACTCGCGGCCTCGACCGCGCCGCGCGAAACGAGGCTTTCGACCGGAGCGCGGTTGCGGTGCCCGAGCACCGACAAGGGAAAGCCCTTCTCGACAATGTTCTTTGCCATGCCGTGGCCCATCAGGCCGAGACCGACAAAGCCGATCCGTTCCTTGCTCATGCTGCTCTCCCTTTCGCTCGCGGCCGACGATAGGGCGTTTGCGCCGCGTCGTCACCCGCCTGTGTCGCGATCGAGGAAGATCCAAAGCGCAATTCGCGCCGACAGTGCAGTTGCCCTGGAACATCCCTCATCTGAAGATCCGACAAGGATGATGTTCGGACGCTTTGTGGCCAATAACCGGTATTGTTCTGCTGCGCTGAAGGTGTGGCGACCAGGCGAGCCACATCATTCCCCACGTTCGCCTCACCGTATTCTTGGGTGCCTTGCCGCCACGGGCAAGTGTATTCGTTTCGGATCTCTCCGAGATGCGTCGTGCATCCGGTTCAACAACAGGGCATTACGATGCGAATATTGCTTGCCTGCCTGGCACTGCTCACCGCGGCTGCGCCGGCGGGAGCGATCTCGCGATACAACGCCTGGACGATCAGCTGCGCCGACGCGAAGGATCTGATCCGCGCCGAAGGTGCAATCATCCTGCGGTTCCGCTCGATTTTGAACCCGTCCCTCCCGCGCTTTGGCCGCTTCGTCTACCATGACGGCTTCTGCACGCCGAGCGAATATGCGGACTATAGCTATATTCCGACGGCCGATGCCAAGTCGTGCCCTGTGCGGGAATGCAGGGATATCGATCACGAGGACGAGTTCAGGTTGCTGAAGCGGTTCCGCTGAGGATCGGATTTCCCGAACACCGCAGCGCGCTTTTGATGGCACGGCCCTTCGGTTTCGGTCCGATGCGCTAAAATGCGAAGGCCTGTTGGGCGGGTGGCGGCGGGCCGAGGCTGACGCCCTCCAATTCCAGCAGCTTCTCCTTGGTCGAGGAGCCGCCCGGCGCGGAGAATCCGCCGATCTTGCCGCCGGCGGCATGGATCCTATGGCAGGGCACGATGAGCGGCACGGGATTGCGGCCGAGCGCCTCGCCGGTTTCGCGTGCCTTGCCGGGATGACCGGCGGCATCCGCCAGGCCGCCATAGGTGGTGGTCTCGCCGAAACCGAGGTTGCGCGCGGCCTTATAGATGGCACGGCGGAACAGGTCGATGCCGTCGAGGTCGACAACGACGGAGGTGAAGTCGACTGGCTCCCCCTCTGCATAGCGCTTGATCAGCTCTATCGCCGTCGCAACTTGCGGCGGCGGCTCACCCCGACCGACGCCAAGGCGGGACGCGAAGCGGCTCTCCATGCGGGTCTGGTCACGCTCGGGAAGAGCGACGCGGCAGATGCCATGATCGCTCCAGGCGACGCCGATCAAGCCGATCGTGGTATCGGCGATCGTGTAGGCGATAGGAGTTGTCATCAGGTTTCGGTCCATTGGATTTCTGCATGATATCCGGTCTGCCACATAGGTACAGATCGGGAACGGGCAAACCCACCCGATTCCTGACAATTCCTGCATGATCTACTCGAGGTTGCCGCGAGGCTTCGGCTCATGTAAGGCTGGAGCCGAGAGGGAAATCCCGCCGGAAACGTGCATTGCATTCGAGACCGATACATCTCGTGACGGGTATGCTGGCTGTTGCCATGCTTTCCGGCTGCATGGCGACCGATCCCTCGATTGCGCCGACTGTTTCGCTTTCCACCGATCTCTCAGGCTCCGCGTCCGATCTCTCGAGCTCCGGCGAGCTCGCCATAGTCTTGCCCGACGCGGTTACAGTGGTGCCTGAGCCGTCCGGCCGCACGGAGACCGAAGTCGCCTATGCCATGCCGGTCGATCTCGCGACCGCTTCTTTCGCGGGTTCCGAGCCGAGCGCCCCCGGCGCAGGGCTGTTTCCGCCCGCGCCGCAGGCGTTCGCTGCCGTGCAGCCGCCAGCCGCGCCGAACGAGAATGTCTTGCTCGAGCCGCAGCCGGCCGCGCTTCAGCCGGCGACCCGGCCTTTGCAGCCGGTCGCGGGCGGCGGTGAGGCGCTGAACGGGCTCATCGAGAAATATGCCCAGCTCTATGAGGTGCCGGTCGAGTTCGTGCGCCGCGTCGTCAAGCGCGAGAGCAATTTCAATCCCAGTGCTTACAGCCGCGGCCATTGGGGCCTGATGCAGATCAAGCATGCGACCGCGCGCGCCATGGGCTATGACGGGCCGGCACAGGGGCTGCTCGATGCCGAGACCAACCTGAAATATGCGGTGAGATATCTCGCCGGGGCGTGGATGGTGGCTTCGGGCAATCCCGATCTCGCCGACCGCCTGTACCAGCGCGGCTACTACTATGACGCCAAGCGCATGGGATTGCTCGAAGAGACCGGCCTCGGGCGGGACCGCGTGCGCCGTCGCGGCGCTGTCTGACCGGATGGGAAGACTTACGCCTGCCTTGCTGAGTCTTTTCGTGTTCGCCGGCACGGCCTTTTCGGCTGACGGCTGGGCGCGCTACCTCAACCCGCGTTACGGCTACGGCGTCGACATCCCGCCGGGCTTCTCGCCGGTCAGCGAGTCCGACAACAGCGACGGCGGCACGAGCCGATCAGCCGACGGGCAGGCGGAACTCGCCGTCTGGGGCGCGAACCTGCTCAACGACACGTTGCCTTCCGACGTCGAGAGCCGCATCCACAGCAGCGAGGACGGCGGGTGGAAGATCACCTACAGCAAGCTCACGGGCAAATGGGCGAGCTGGTCCGGCGAGCGGGACGGGCGCATCTTCTATGCCCGGGCGATCCAGCTCTGTCAGGACGACCAGGCCGGTTATTTCCAGCTGGAATATCCTGCTTCTCAGCGCCAGGCGTTCGACCCGCTGGTCGACCGGTTGGTGAAAGGCTTCAAGCATACGATCTGCGAATAGCTGCTCAGTGCGGCCCGAACAGCGCGCGGCGGCGCTCCAGGCTTTCCGGCGGCCATTCTTTCTTCGGATCGTAATAGGCCTCGAAGGCCTTGGCGCCTTCGGGGAGCCGCACCCAAGGCAGCTTTGAGCGCGTGTAGATGTGGACGTCGGGCGTAAAGGCCGTCGGGTCGTCCAGCGTGCCGACGCGCACGAAACGCACCATGTCGCGGCCGCCATAGGTGCTCCAGAGCGCGACGCGGCAGTGCGGGCAGCGGTGGATGACGTGCGGCAGGCCGGAATCGGTCGGAACCGGCACCGCGTCGGCCTCGCCCTCGAGGAGCTCGACGCGGTCCGCCTCGATCAGCGCGTTGATGACGAAGGCGCTGCCGGTCTGCCGCTGACAGTCGCGGCAATGGCAGCAATGCACATACATCGGCCGGCTCGTCATGCGGTATCGGACTGCTCCGCAGGCGCAGCCGCCCTCGAAGGTTTCGGCCATGACGCGTTCCTCCCGCTGAAATCGTCAGGCAATGCCGTGAGAAACGCAATATTGCCGACAACGCTCCTGACAAACCGCAGAGCAGCAGAAGGATCGATCAGGCGAGCACTTCGACAGTAAATCCGCCGGGCGCCTTCACGTAGAACGTCCAGCCATGCAGCTGCCGCGGCTCGGCGACATCGAAGCCTTCGTCTTTCAGTCGCCGGTTCACTTCGTTCACTTTCTCTTCGCTGTCCTGGATGTGGAAGGTGGCGGGGTAGCTCACCTCCTTGGCCTTGAAGAGCGAGAGCACAAGCCCGTGGTCGTCCTTCATGAAGGCGCGGTTCTGGTTGCCGCCGCCGAGCTCCTTCAGGCCAAAATAGGTTTCGAGGAAGGACTTGGCGGCCTGGACGTCGGTGACGGAGCGATTGACGTGATTGAGGATCATGGGCGGCCTCCGGGGTGCGGCCTTGGAACTATGTGCCGGTGGGGGAGCGGCAAGGGTGGGTTGCTGTCGAGGCATTGACATCTTCGCGCTAACCTTCGTGCGAGCTTGGGGCTGTCATTCGTCAGGAAGCGCGACGCTGGCGACCCCCTCCCCCTTGTGGGGAGGGATATTGGGTGGGGGTGCCTCGACGTTTCCCGCCCGATTTGCGCTGTGAGGGGGGGCTACTCGGACGCGAGTGCGCTCGTCTCACCCCACCCTCAATCCTCCTCACAAGGGGGAGGGGGACATCAGCGCCGCGTACTGAACTGGCGCTTCCGACCCAGACGACTAAGCTGCGTCAATAAACCCAGGGGAGAGATCGCCATGAAGAAGGAAATCATCGAGGTGCCGGTGCTGTCGGCCATGATGCGGGAGATCGGCGTGCCGTGCTCGTCGGTTACGAGAGCGAACGGCTTCGTATTCGTGTCGGGCACGCCGCCGATCGACATGCAGACGGGGAAAATCGTGCGCGGCGATATCGAGACACAGACCGAAGCCGCGCTGAACACGGTGCGCCACTGCCTCGCCGCCGCTGGATGCACCTTCGACGACGTGGTGATGGTGCGCGTCTATGCCTCGAATGCCGGCTTCTACAACGCGATCAACCGCGTCTATGCGAAGCACTTCCCCGACAACCCGCCGTCAAGGACCTTCGTGCCGGTGGCTGGCTGGCCGATGGAGTTCGACATTGAGATCGAGGTGACGGCGGTGGGGTGAGGGGGGCCCGAAGGGCCGTTGCCACCCATTGCGAACCGCTCCTGCTTCGATACAAACGCAGTATTCAACGGAGAAGACGATGAGCGACTGGAAATTGCCATGGGAAGGCGGGTGCCGCTGCGGCCAGGTGCGGCTCAGGATCAGCAAGCCGCCGCTGGTCACGATGGCCTGCCATTGCACGGGCTGCCAGCGCATGACGGCGAGTGCCTTTTCGTTGAGCGTGGCGATCCCGAGCGACGGTTTCGAGATCACGCAAGGCGAGCCGGTGATCGGCGGGTTGCATGGTGCGTCGCGCCACTATTTCTGCCCGCATTGCATGAGCTGGATGTTCACGAGGCCGGAAGGCATGGATTGGTTCGTCAACGTCCGTGCGACGATGCTCGACGATCCGAGCTGGTACACGCCGTTCATCGAGACATGGACGAGCGAGAAGCTGCCATGGGCGACCACGCCGGCGGTGCATAGCTATGAGGCGCTGCCGCCGATCGAAGCGTATGAAGGGCTGCTCAAGGAGTTTGCGGAGCGGGCGGGGTAGGGGGCCGTCGGCGGTCCCTTAGTTCAAGCTTGCCCCCGGGCTCAGAGAGCGCGCGCCATGACGATTGCTGCTGCGTTGTTGCCGACGGCCGCGCTCTTCAGGTCCTGGATCATGCTGCCGGCAGCATCCGGCATCAGGCGTCGGTAAGTGCTCTCCAGTACGCGTCGCGGGTTTTCGCACGAGGACTCGGCTTCGACCGCAAGCAGGACTGGATCGCCGTCCAGGGTGGCCAGCCGCTTCGAGGCGGCAGTGTTGCAGTCGAGATAGGCTTGCAGCTGTTGGCCGCTGTTTACTGCCGCAAGGCCGGCGCAGCCGGCGAGGCTGGAGATGGATGTGCAGATCAGGATCAGACTGATGCGGCGCATGGCAAGGCCGTAGGGGCCAAGCGTGTCGGATATACGGCGGTTACGCGATTGGGGCTGCCGCCAGTGATTACGCGCGACCTGGATGCAGGCCGATCTCCCCCCTTGAGGGGGAGATGTCCGGCAGGACAGAGGGGGGTACTGTCCCGCCGACATCGCCGCTCCGAATGCGGAGACGCCGCGTACCTCTTTCGCTGGCGCCACTGCGGCGATGACAGGGGCAACCGAAAGCGCCGGAATCTTCGGACCGCGACGGAGATCGTCCAAGTATAGTGGGGAACTTGGCTTGTCCTGCCAGTCCTCTGCGGCTGATCGTCGGATAGGTCGGCGGGACAGTACCCCCCTCTGTCCTGCCGGACATCTCCCCCTCAAGGGGGAGATCGGCCGGCATCGAGGCCTCGCAAGAATATTCTGGCAGTAGTCCCGATCGCGAGCGCTCGGCCTTCCCCCTCTCCGTCGCGCTTCGCGCGACACCTCTCCCCCACTTTGTGGGGGCGAGGAAGTGCGGTGGCCTGGATTAGAAATACGCCTGCAGCGGAGTGACCTCGAGCGAGCCTGCCTTCAGGGCGGCGATGGCTTCCGCGACGGCGGCCATGCCGGAGAGGGTGGTGTAGTAGGGCACCTTCTGCATCAAAGTAGCGCGGCGCAGCGATTTGGAGTCGGAGACCGCCTTCTGACTGTCGGTCGTGTTGAAGACGATCTGGACCTGGCGGTTGCGGATTGCGTCCTCGATATGCGGGTGGCCTTCGAGCACCTTATTGATGTTCTGGGTTTCGACGCCGTTCTCCCTGAGGAAGCGCGCCGTGCCGCTCGTGGCGAGCACCTTGAAGCCGAGGCCGGCGAGCTTCTTTACCGAAGGCAGCACACCCTGCTTGTCGTCGTCGCGCACCGAGACGAACAGCGCGCCCGAGCGCGGCAGGTCGACGCCGGCACCGAGCTGGCTCTTGGCGAAGGCGAGTGCGAAGTCGCGGTCGAGGCCCATCACCTCGCCCGTCGATTTCATCTCGGGGCCGAGCAGGATGTCGACGCCCGGGAAGCGGGCGAAGGGGAACACGGCTTCCTTCACCGCGATGTGGCCCGGCGCGCGCGGGTCGGGCATCGCGCCGTAATGGGCAAAAGCATCCTCGAGGCTCTCGCCGGCCATGATGCGCGCCGCGATCTTGGCGATCGGCTTGCCAATGGTCTTGGCCACGAAAGGCACGGTGCGGCTGGCGCGCGGGTTCACCTCCAGCACATAGATCGTGCCGTCCTTGATCGCGTACTGCACGTTCATCAGCCCGCCCACCTTGAGAGCCCGGGCCAGCGCGGTGGTCTGGCGCTCGAGCTCGTCGACCGTCTCCTTGGGCAGCGAGTGGACCGGCAGCGAGCAGGCGCTGTCGCCCGAATGGATGCCGGCTTCCTCGATATGCTCCATGATGCCGGAGACCCAGACCGAGCGGCCGTCCGAGAGACAGTCGACGTCGACCTCGATCGCGCCTTCGAGATAGGTGTCGAAGAGCAGCGGGTTCTTGCCGAGCAGCGTGTTGATCTGGCCAGTCTTGTCGTTCGGGTATTTCTGCTTGATGTCCTCCGGCACGAGGCCGGGCACGGTGTCGAGCAGATAGGACTGCAGCATGCCCTCGTCGTGAATGATCTGCATGGCACGGCCGCCGAGCACGTAGGAGGGGCGCACCACCAGAGGGAAGCCGAGCTCTCCCGCCACCAGCCGGGCCTGCTCGACGGAATAGGCGATGCCGTTCTTGGGCTGCGCGAGGTCGAGCTTCTGCAGGAGTTTCTGGAAGCGGTCGCGGTCCTCGGCGAGGTCGATCGCGTCGGGCGAGGTGCCGAGGATCGGGATGCCCGCCTTCTCCAGCGCGTTCGCGAGCTTCAGCGGGGTCTGGCCACCGAACTGGACGATGACGCCGAGGAGCTCGCCCTTGGCCTGCTCGGCACGCAGGATCTCCAGAACGTCCTCGGCCGTCAACGGCTCGAAATAGAGGCGGTCGGAAGTGTCGTAGTCGGTCGATACCGTCTCCGGGTTGCAGTTGACCATGATCGACTCGTAGCCGGCCTCGGCGAGCGCGAAGCAGGCATGGCAGCAGCAATAGTCGAACTCGATGCCCTGGCCGATGCGATTCGGGCCGCCGCCGAGGATGACGACCTTCTTGCGGGCCGACACCTGAGCCTCGTCGGCAAGCTCACCGGCGAAGGGCACCTCATAGGTCGAGTACATATAAGCGGTGGGCGACGCGAACTCGGCGGCGCAGGTGTCGATGCGTTTATAAACAGGATGAACGCCGAGCTTTTCGCGAATCTTTTGAACGGCTTCGGCGTCCCTGTTCGTCAAGGACGCGAGGCGGGCATCTGAAAAGCCCATGGCCTTCAGCATGCGCAGGTTCTTCGGGTCCTCCGGCAGGCCATGCGCGCGGATGCGTGCCTCCATCTTGAGGATGCCGTCGATCTGCTCGAGGAACCACGGGTCGATCTTGCAGATGGCGTGCACGTCTTCGATCGACGTACCCGTGCGAAGCGCCTGCGCGACCATGCGCAGCCGGTCAGGCGTCGGCACGCCAAGCGCGGCGCGAATGGCGTTGCGGTTGTCGACCTCATCCTGCCCGTAGCCAGGAATGTCGATCTCGTCCAAACCGGTGAGGCCGGTCTCCAGCCCGCGCAAAGCCTTCTGCAGAGATTCCTGAAAAGTCCGGCCGATCGCCATGACTTCGCCGACCGATTTCATCGCCGTGGTGAGCACCGGCTCGGCGCCGGGGAATTTCTCGAAGGCGAAGCGCGGGATCTTGGTCACCACATAGTCGATCGACGGTTCGAAGGAGGCGGGTGTGGCGCCGCCGGTGATGTCGTTCTCGAGCTCGTCCAGCGTGTAGCCAACGGCGAGCTTGGCCGCGACCTTGGCGATCGGGAAGCCGGTTGCCTTTGAGGCGAGCGCGGAGGAGCGCGACACGCGCGGGTTCATCTCGATCACGACCATGCGGCCATTGTCGGGATTGATGGCGAACTGCACATTGGAGCCGCCCGTCTCGACGCCGATCTCGCGCAGCACCGCGATCGAGGCGTTGCGCATCCTTTGGTATTCCTTGTCGGTGAGCGTGAGGGCTGGCGCGACGGTGATGCTATCGCCCGTATGCACGCCCATCGGGTCGATGTTCTCGATCGAGCAGATGATGATGCAGTTGTCCGCCCTGTCGCGGATCACCTCCATCTCGAATTCCTTCCAGCCGAGCACGCTCTCCTCGATCAGCACCTCGGTGGTCGGCGAGGCATCGAGGCCGGCCTGTACGATCTCGAAGAATTCCGAGCGGTTGAAGGCGATGCCGCCGCCGGTGCCGCCGAGCGTGAAGGATGGGCGGATGATCGCCGGCAGGCCGACATGGTCCAGCGCCTGGGCGGCGACCCCCATCGCGTGGCTCATGTAGCGCTGCTTGCGGTCGCCCTCGCCGAGGTTCCACTGGTTCTCGAGCTCGTCGAGCGCCTGGTCGAGCGCCTCGCCGGAGAGCTGGCTCTTCAGCATCACGCGTTCGGCCTCGTGGGTGCGGCGGTCGGCCTCCTTCACGGCGGTGGCGTTGGCGAGCATGGAGCGCGGCGTTTCCAGGCCGATGCGGTGCATGGCTTCGCGGAAGAGCGCGCGGTCCTCGGCCTTGTCGATCGCATGTGCATCGGCGCCGATCATCTCGACATTATAGCGGTCGAGCACGCCCATGCGGCGCAGCGATAGCGCCGTGTTCAGCGCCGTCTGGCCGCCCATGGTCGGCAGCAGCGCGTCGGGCCGCTCCTTGGCGATGATCTTGGCCACCACCTCCGGCGTGATCGGCTCGATATAGGTGGCGTCGGCAAGCTCCGGGTCGGTCATGATGGTTGCCGGGTTGGAGTTGACCAGGATGACGCGGTAGCCCTCCTCCTTCAGCGCCTTCACGGCCTGGGTGCCGGAATAATCGAACTCGCAGGCCTGCCCGATGACGATGGGTCCGGCTCCGATGATCAGGATCGACTTGATGTCGGTGCGTTTAGGCATGCGGTCCGTCCAGGTGTTGCTCACGCGAAAAGCCGGTACGGGAGGCCCGGCCGGCTCGCGAAGGGAAAGATTCTTTCGTCAGGCTAGGCGGGCCTTATAGGGGAAGGTGGGGAGCGGGGGAACCCCCCGAATCTTGGCGGTGGACGAAAGCGTGAGAGTAGTGGACGGCTGACCTTCGTCACGATTTGGCTGTTGGCGCATGCTAGCGGGACGTGCAAGCTGCAGCTGAAGAGGTGCGCCCATGACTTTCGAAGAAATCATCCATAGTTTTGCAACCTCCGATACCGTTCCCGTCGAAGCGATCCGGGCGGCATTGGAGGCACGCACAGCCTTTGTCGAGAAGGCTGTTCTCCTGCTGGACAGGGTAGCGCTGTCCGAATCCAGTGAGGAGGAGGATGAATCCGTGGCCATTCTCGTGCATGTCTTGGGCGAGATCGGGGACGAGCGCGCGTTTCTGCCTCTCATGCGCGTGCTGGCGCTGCCGACTGACCATGTCGAAATGCTGCTTGGCGCTGATACCATCACGGAAACCTTAGGCAACGTGCTCATCTCCACAATGGGGGATCACGTTTCAGTTCTCGAGGAAGCGCTGGCCAACACTGAGATCGACGACTTTGTGCGGAATGCCATCTTCGAGGCGTGGACCTGGCTGGCTCTGACCGGAAAAATGTCGAATGACAGGGCAAAGGCGTTCCTCTCCGACTATCCGGTCCGCGTCGGCCTCAACGTCGACGATTTCGGCTGGGCATCCTGGGTGGATTCCGTCACGGTGCTCGGCTTCGCGGAAATGACAGACTTCGCCCGGGAGCACCTCTGGAGCGAAGGATCGGAGAGATCCATGTTCGATTTTCCGGATATCAGCTTCGAGGGTTTCGAGCATCAGCTTGCGCAAGCGTTGGCCGACCCAGACGGCTGGAAAACGGAGGCGAAGTACCAGCCGTTCACAGACACCATCGGGGACTTGTCCGGCTGGTACTGCTTTTCCGAAAAATATCGCAACGAGCGTGCCGGGATCGACGAGCGCGCTGAGCTCGGTAGCTTCCTGTACGGGGACGATTCAAGCGAGGAAGAAGACCCGATCTTCAATACACCCTACATTGCTTCGAATCCGTACAGGGACGTCGGGCGCAACGATCCCTGTCCGTGCGGCAGTGGCAAGAAGTTCAAGAAGTGCTGCTTGTCGGAGGTGCAGTGACGAGGGAGGCGCTCGACTGAGCGTGAGCGCGTGCTGCTACTCGTTTGGCGCAGGCGCTGCCCCCCTCGGCGCTCGGCGTCATCCTCATCTCGCATAACGTCCATCACGCCTACCTCGTCGGCGACCGCTTCACGATCCTCGAGCGAGGAGCAATGCCGGCGCCTACTTGAAGAATGAGATCAACCGCGACCAGCTTCTGAACCTCATGGCCGGAGGGAAAGAACTGGTCGATCTCAAGGCGGAACTAGCCAAGGTGAAGGTTGCGGCGTCGGGAATGCGGTCCGGTGGCGACGATGGTGGCCGATGAGGTGTCGCCGCCTGCCTGATCGGTTCGCCGCGGCGGCATGGCGTAGCGCCAGTTGAACTGACGGCGCTTTGACGTGATCTTGTTCAAGATGAGGGGCTGAGGGCGGCCATGATTTGGGTGAGGTTCCACGGAATAGAAGCGCAACTCATCCGTTGATCAAGCCAGGGGCCCCGCCAAGTCAAGTGATGAGGAGATTATGCGCTTACTTCGCAAGCAAATCGGCATGCAGCTTATCGGATCCCTTTTTGCTCTATCCGTGACGGCAACGCCTTTGACGCTGTTTGGCAGTGGCGTGTGGGTTGTTCCTGCATTCGCAAAGGATGGCTCTAGCGGTCATGGTTCCGGTTCCGGTGGCGGCGGCCATTCGGGAAGTGATCATTCCGGCAAAGGCGGAGACGACGATGGTGGCGGCGGAGGTGGTTCCGGCCCGGGTCGGGGAGACGATGGTGCAAATCACGACCGCGGCGATGATCGCGGCGTCGACGCAGGTCGCGGTGACGAGCACATCAATCCAGCCAACGGGGCAAAGGTCGAAATTGCAGGAAGCAATATCGAGGTCGTTCATGCAAACGGCTTCAAGGAAGAGCTCGAGAACGGCCGCTACGAGAAGAAGGATGCTGCCGGAAAGACGATAGTGGAGCGAGCTGCAACAGCCGCTGATATAAAGAGGCTGACCGCGATGGCGAATTGATAGTCGATCACCTCAGCGAACTTTGTTCGTGAGAACTCCACACGGGCCGCAACCCAGTGTATATGTTGGTGCAAATCCGGCGGGAAGAAGTGACCGGAAATGAAAGCGGCTCTGTTCACCATGGCCATCATGGCCATCGCGCTTGTCGCCAGCAAGGCGATGGCCAACGATGCACTAACCAGGGACGAGATCGAAAAGCTGCCGTTCATGGCAGCCTTGGCCTATGCCGAAGCCATCGACGCCTACTGTCTCCCGGAATGGCACTATGCCAGCACCGCCCTGGCCGCAGCAGCGACCGCGCAAGCTGCTCTCCAGAACAAGCCCTATATCGGCGCCGAGCAGACGCTTGAGGCCACTCTTATCAAGGGCGACAAGTCGGCCTGCGAGCCCGCCAAGGCGTTCGTCGACAAGGTCACCGCCACTATCCCGGAAATCCAGCCAAGGATGGACGCCACGCTCGCAGCGCTCAAGAAAGAGGAGGCCGAGCGTGATGCGGTCCAGGCACGGGCGAAGCGGATCTCCGAATGCGGTCATGTCGTCGCTACGGTGAAGGTGTTCCTGGCCGCGGGCTGGTCGCTGGCAAACGGCCGCTACGAGGAAGAATTGCCCGGCTGCATTGCCGAACTTGCCACAATGCCCGAGGCGGAGGACCTGCTGGCCGAAGCGAAGACCGTGCTTCCGCAGATGACTGAGCGCCTCAAGGTGCAGTCCGCAAGCGCTCGCAATACGCCGGAGCAGGGTCAATCCGATCCGCAGAAGATCATCTCCGACTGGTGTGCCAAACAGACCCAGAAGACGGCGATGTGCGATGAGACTGCGAAGTGAAGCCGACTTCCTCGCAGGGACGCACATGGCTTCAGTCTTGGTGTGACGACAGAGAAGCCAAGGCGGGCAGAGGCCCAGGTCTTTGGGATATGCAACCGACTTAATAGTGGCGCCGGCCTTTATCGCGCCGCCGACCTAGCGGCCCCTCGAAACCTGTGGTGCGACAGTCGTAGGGCTTTCGTCCGCCTATTCGGGTAGCGCCGCCTTGGCGTAGCCCTGCCGGATGCGTTCGGCGTCGGCCGGATTGCTGAAGGGCAGGCGCCCCACGTGCTCTGAAAAGCGATAGGTCGGGTTTATCTCTTTTAGCTCGGCGCTCACGCGCCGTGCTTCATCGACTTCGCCGAGGTGGCCAAGCGCGGCAATCAGGAGCCCTCGCGACAGGTCGGTCTTGGGCGACAGTCGGATACGCTCTCGAAATGCCTCGACCGCTTTCTCGTACTGCCCGGCCAGGAGGTAAGCCGAGCCGATGAAGTGCCAGAACAAATGCCCCTGTAGCGGATCGAGACGCAGCGCGTGCTCCAGATCCGGAATCGCCTCCAGCGGCGCGTCGTTGTAGATGTTGCCCGCTCCGCGCATGCCGTAGGCCAGTGCGAAGTTTGGGTTGAGAGCAAGCGCCTTCTCCACCTCTTCGCGATGTCCGGCCGGATCCTTCTCCCAAAACTTCACCAGCGCGGCCAAGTAGTGCGCATAGGGCAGGTTGGGGTCCTTTTCGAGCGCCAGCCGACTGTAATGGGCGGAGAGTTCCTTGCTGTCAGTGCGCCCGCTCCAGTGGTTCTGGAAGTCGTGGTTGTAAGCGTGAGCCAGGCCGGCATACGGTTCGGCATAGTCGGGGTCGAGCTCAATTGCCTGGGTGAACAGGGCGACCGCGCGCTCGAATGTCTCCTTTGTCTTTTCAGGACCGAGCAAGACCTCGCGCCCGCGCAGGAAAAGATCATGCGCCTGGATGCTTCTCGTTGGTGTATGGGCGATGCGCGCCGACTCGGCCGGGGTCAGCGCAACCCTCAGGGCTTCGACGATACGGTGCGTCACCTCATCCTGCAGCGCAAAGATATCGGTCATGTCGCGGTCGTAGCGGTCCGCCCAGGCATGAGTCCCGGTCCGTGCATCGATCAGCTGGGCATTGATCCTGACGCGATTGCCGGCGCGGCGGATCGAGCCCTCGAGAACCGCAGTCACGCCGAGCTCGCGCCCGACCGTCCGGACATCGATGTTCTTGCCTTTGTAGGTGAAGCTGGAGTTGCGGGCGATGACCGAGAGGCCGGCGACCTTCGACAGGTCGGTTATGATGTCTTCGCTGATGCCGTCGGCGAAATAGTCCTGCTCGGTGTCGCCGCTCATATTGGCGAACGGCAGGACGGCGATCGACTGCTTTGCCGGCGTTGAGCCTGCCGGCCGCGTCGTCGAGGGTTCCGACGTCGCGATCGCCTTCGCGCCGGCGGCACCGACCGCCAGCGAGTAAACTCGGATCGGCTCGGCTATGTTCTTGAGCTGCGTGCTGCCGAGATCGGCGACCGAGAGGTCGAGCCTCGCTTTGACCTGGCGATAGGCATCTTCGGACAGGCAGATGGCCCCGGGCGCCGCAACGCCCTCTAGACGCGAAGCGATGTTGACACCATCGCCCATCAGGTCGCCGTCGCTTTCCTCGACAACGTCTCCCAGATGAACGCCGATCCGGAACTCGATGCGACGGTCCTGCGGTACACCGGCATTGCGCTCCACCATTCCGTTCTGCACCTCGATAGCGCAGCGCACGGCATCCACCACACTGCGGAACTCGACCAGCGCCCCGTCCCCCGTGCGCTTGATCACGCGCCCGTTGTGCACGGCCACGGTCGGATCGATCAGGTCGCTGCGCAGTGCCCGCAATCTCGCCAAGGTGCGATCTTCGTCTTCGCTGGCGAGCCGACTATATCCGACCACGTCTGCGGCTAGGATTGCGGCCAGCTTGCGGTTCTCGCTCATAGCGCCTCCGCGGCTATCGAGATTAGCACAACGAGCCGTTCAGTGCCTCCCCATTCGACGGGTACGATCCAGGCGAGGAGAGTAACTTGCAATCGCCGGCCGAAGCGGATTGGCGGGAGCCAAATGTGGCGCTCGACCTGTGCCTGTGTCAATGCCCGAACGGCCGAGCGCCCCCGACAGCGCGTGAGTTCGCCTCAGCTTGCGGCTCTATTCGGCCGAAAAGGTGACGCTCACGCCCCGCTGCCGAAAATAGGCCTGCATCAGCTTGCGGCCCGAGCGGTTGTTCTGGGCCAACCTGGCCGGATCGAACACCGCCTCTTTGAGCCCCTCTCGAGCAAGCGCTGCCTTGAGCCTCGCGATATGTGCGTCAAGGTCGGAGTTGTTCGCCTTGAGCGATGCATAGATGTTGTCGGTCGCCTCGGCCACGGTCGGCTCGCTCACTTGTATGCTCCTTTGGCTGTTTTGGCGGACGGGTTAGCACAGAATAGCGGCTTCACAATACCGTCGAGGCGGCCAGCGACCGGCCCGCCGGGTTGGTGCCCTGATGGGCAGCAACACTGTCGCTTCGGACTTGCTCCTCAGGTTTGTAGATGCCGCACCGGCTACAGACAAACGGTACGTGCTTCGGGTACTATTCTACAGGGCGCGACGATCGTCGAAGGAGACCACTGAGGTGAACGAAGATGCCACCAGTCCAAGGCCGGTCGCGGAGATTGCGAGCTATCATGCCCATATCTACTATGATGGGCGAACCGAGCGGGAACATGCCGAATGGCTGCGTCTTCGCATCGGAGAACGTTTCCGTGTACGCCTGGGGAATTGGCACGACCAGAAGGTCGGCCCGCATGACAACGCAATGTACCAGGTCTCATTTGCAAACGATATTTTTGCCTCGCTGGTTCCGTGGCTGATGCTGAACCATGGGGGGCTGAGCATACTCATCCACCCGAATACGACTAACCCTCGGCGCGACCATCTGGTCGATCCCATCTGGATAGGCCGGCCTCTGGCGGTGCATGGCGAGCTCCTTCCGGACAATCATGAGGCGGAAGAGGCGCTGCCGCCCAACACCAACCCGTCCCTGCCGGCATAGCCGTTCTGCCGGAAATGCCTGCTTTCGGGCAAGCGGAACATTGAATTCCGCAACTGTGATGCGGCGCAAACCCCTCAGTTACGCGGCAACCGGCCTACATCGTCTTCGACAGTGGACCGCGCCCTCAGCAAGACTCGATACTTGCCAGATGGATGGGCGCTGCGCCTACTGGCTGACCACCACCTGGGTTACCTCGTACAGGTTGGGATCGATCTCGTCCGTGACCTGATCGAAGTGACTCCACTCCTTGCGGAATTCGGGCGACTGATGAGCCTGTCGCAGGAGCTCGCGATTCTGCCACTGGACGTAGTTGACGATGCGCCGTCCGTCGAGACTGCGATGCAGGGCAATTGAGATGAACCCAGGCTGACCTGCCATGAAGCGCGCTCGCTCGGTCATGACGGACAAGGCTTCGGCCTGCTGGCCCGGTTCAGAATCGACAATGGTGATTTGGGTTACGAGCTGACTGTCGGCTTGGATCTGAGTCATGGAGACCTCGCTGGATTGATGGCGAAATTGCACGCAGCAACTTCGGCCTTATCGATCACAGCGGTCCAACGCTGCCTGTTTTTACTTGTTCCGGGACGGAGCCAGTTCCTGTGCGATGTGGCTGCGTATCAGTGCGGCATGAAGCCGGTGCTGAGTGCATACGCCCATTCCGGCCGGCCGGACTCGCCGGCGCGACGGGCAGCCGCCTGATGGTCATAGCTTACGGCGATCGCCTCGAACCGATCCGCGGAGGCGCCGGAGCCGACCTCGATCATGCCGTAGCGGGCGTGCGGTGAGCCCTGTTCTGATACATGCGCCGGCTCATCCGGATCATGATAGGCGGGGCATCCGACGCTGCCGGGATTGAAGATGACGCGGCCGTCCGGCAGGCGCAGGAGCTCGACACGGTGGCTGTGCCCGCAGAGCAGAATGCTGTGTGCGGGATCGAGTTCTCCAAGCCGTTTTACGATCGTGGCAAGCGGCGCACGCGCAAGCCGGCCCTCGGTGATCACCTCGGTCAGATAACGCTCGTCATGGTCGGGGCGGGCATGAAAGGCGAGAATGCCCGGTGCCGGCTTCGCCTGGACGGGAATGGAGGCCAGCCATTCGCGCTGGCTTGGCTCCAGCCGGTCGTGAGCAAATCTGTCCGAAGGCGCCATTTCCTCGAGAGGATCAAAGGCAACGCGGCGGTCATGATTGCCGCGCACTGTCGGCCAGTCCAGCGCCTGGAGCCTTTCCATTGTCTCGCGCGGCCACAGCGGGCCGGAGACGCAGTCGCCGAGATTGACCACAAGATCCGCACCGCCGCGCCGGACCAGGTCGTCGAGCACGGCGTCAAGCGCGAGAATGTTGCCGTGGATGTCGGCGAGGACAGCAATGCGCGGCATTCGAGGCTCCGTTCAGAAGAAGTGCTATCTACCGTTCGCCGATCTTGACCAGCATCTTGCCGATATTCTCGCCGGAGAACAGGCCGAGGAACGCCTTCGGCGCGTTTTCGAGGCCCTCGACGACCGTGTCGCGCGTTTTGATCTGGCCTTGCGCGATCCAGCCGCTCATCTCGCGAATGAAGTTCGGCCGGAGGTCGGCGTGATCGAGGATGATGAAGCCCTGCATGGTAAGCCTTTTTCCGATGAACATCGCGAGATTGCGCGGGCCCGGAGACGGAGTCTCGTCATTGTACCGCGCGATCATCCCGCAGATGATCAGCCGGGCGTAGAGCCTGGTTGCATCGATGGCGGCTTCGAGATGGCTGCCGCCGACATTGTCGAAATAGACGTCGATACCTTCAGGAGCGGCCGAAGCGAGCGCCTCGGTCAAATTGCCAGCGGTCTTGTAATTGATGACGGCATCGGCGCCGAGATCCTCCTTGACCCACCGCGCCTTTTCCTCCGAGCCGACCGAGCCGATGACGCGGGCGCCCTTGAGCTTGGCGATCTGGACGGCCATCGAGCCGACGGCACCGGCTGCGGCCGAAACGAATACCGTCTCGCCTTTCCGGAGCTTGGCGAAATGAAGGAGCCCGGCATGGGCCGTCTCTCCGGGCACGCCCAGCGCGCCGAGCCAGGCTTCGAGCGGGATGGAAGACGGCTCGATCCCTCGGGCAGTTTTGGCATCGATCACCGCGTAATCGCGCCAGCCCGCGAAATGGGTGACCACATCGCCGGGCTTGAACCTTGCATCGCGTGACTGCTCGACGACGCCGACGGCTGCTCCTTCGAGCGGCTGCCCAAGCTGAAATGGGGCGATGTAACTTGGGCGGTCGGTCATGCGGCCGCGCATGTAGGGGTCGACGGACATCCAGAGCGTCCTGACCAGCAGCTGGCCGTCGGCCGGATCGGCGAGGCGGCGCTCGACGAATTCGAAATTTTCCGGACCGGGCATGCCGGAAGGACGGCTTTTCAGGTGGATTTCGTGCGCTGTAACGGGCATGAAGAAGCTCCTATATGAGCACTTACGGCAAGTAACCTACCATAAGTAAGTTACTGATGGTAATATGCTCCACGAGAGAGTGGCGTCAAGCGACAGGTAGGTGACGCCACGGAATATTGAATGAGCGGATCGGTCATTAAAAAACTGCCCAAGGCCGCGCGGCGCGAGCAGCTGTTGGAAACCGCGCAGGCGATCATGAGCGAGGAAGGCACGGATGCGCTGACGCTAGGTTACGTCGCCGAGCGCGCCGGGGTGAGCAAGCCGATCGCCTATGAGCATTTCGGCACGCGTGCCGGCCTCCTGATCGCGCTCTGCAGCGACTATGATCAGCGGCAGATGCAGGCGCAGCGCAAGGCCATCGAGGCCGGCGGCGAGACGCTGCAAGACGTCGCTGCGATCTTCGCGTCGTCCTATGTGAGCTGCGTTCTCGACATGGGTCCCGCAATGGGCGCCGCCTTCGCGGCGCTCTCCGCGACGGAGGAGACGGCCGATTTCCGGCAGTCGCTCAGACGCGGCTATGTCGTCCGGTACCGCGAAGGGTTCGGCCGCGTGGTGAAGCTGCCCAGGAATGACGAGGCGATCTTCCTCGGCTTCCTCGGCGCGGCGGAGGCGCTGGCGCAGGACGCAGCGGCCCGCCGCATCTCGCGCGAGGAGGCGGTGGACGCGCTGTCGCGCATCTTCAGGGCGACGCTGGAGCGCTATCCCTCAAGAGGAAAGGCATCTTGATCGCACTGGCGATGACGGAATCGAGCAGCCCCGGGAATCGGGCGTCGAGGTCGGTCCGGCGCAGCGAGATGAAGCGGCTGGTGCCGCGCGTCTCGGCGCTGGTGATGCCAGCCTCCCTGAGCTTGGCCAGGTGATAGCTGAGGTTCGTCTTCGAGCCGAAGTCGAGAAACTGGCTGCAGTTCAGAGGCACGCCTTCATTGCGGGCGATGTAGCCGACGATCGCCAGGCGCGTGGGATCGCCGAGCGCGGTGAGCACGGTCGCGAGATCGATCTGATCGGCTGCGGGTTGAGGAAGCAACATCGCGCAAAACTAACCGAAACGAACCGAGTTGCAATGCGCGGAGGCTATTCTAGCCCCATATTGCCGGGCTGGAACGGCCTGTCTCTTTTGGTCGGTCATTTCTTTCATGAAACCCGCATTCGCTTTCTTTCCAGGTCATGTCCCATCTCCTGACAAGAGGTTGACAGGAGACCAGGTACATAGTGGTCGCATCATATTGACAGATGAGCCCGCTTGTCCAATTGTTCAATAACTTTTGAATAAAGGATTTGCCATGGACGGACGACTTATCTGGCTCGCGACCGGGGCCTTCTCGACGAGCATGGTGGCCTTCGTGTTCGCCGGGCTTCTGCCGCTGATTTCCGTTTCGGCCAAGGTTTCCATTTCGGAGGCCGGCCACCTGGTGACCGCCTATTCGCTTGCCTATGCGATCGGCACACCGATCCTCGCCACACTCACCGGTGCCGCCGACCGCAAGCGCGTCATTGCCGGGGCGCTCCTGCTCTTCCTGATCGGCAACGCGACGGCGGCGGCAAGCAATTCCTTTGTCATGCTCACGGCCGCGCAGATCATAATGGGTGCTGCAGCAGGCCTTTATGCGTCGACCGCGCAGGCGACGGCCGTCATGCTTGCCGGGGTCGAGCATCGCGCCAAGGCGGTGGCGACCGTGGTCGGTGGCACGACGATCGCGGTGGCGCTCGGCGCGCCGCTCGGCTCCCTGATCGGCAACATAGCCGGCTGGCGTGCGAGCTTCCTGTTCGTTGGCCTCGTGGCACTGCTCTGTGCCGGCGCGCTGTCGCTGCGCTTGCCCCGCGGCCTGCCCGGCGTGAAGCTGACGCTTGCAGAGCGCGTGCTGACGATCGCCAAGCCGGGCGTCCTGCCGGCGCTGATTGTCACCTACCTCTATCTCACCGGCGCTTTCGTCGTGATCTGCTACATGGCACCGCTGGCGACGGACGGTGCCGGCATGCCGGTCACGATGGTGCCGGCGATGATGCTCGCCTTCGGCATCGGGGCGGTGGTCGGCAACTATCTCAGCGGCCGGCTCTCCGATCGGCTGGGCGCCACCCGCGTCGTGGT
Organism: Mesorhizobium sp. BAC0120; assembly: GCF_033542235.1. NCBI lineage: Bacteria > Pseudomonadati > Pseudomonadota > Alphaproteobacteria > Hyphomicrobiales > Phyllobacteriaceae > Mesorhizobium > Mesorhizobium sp. BAC0120. Next base: position 262,758 of record NZ_JAWRCU010000004.1, read on the forward strand.
GTTCTCGCTCACTGCGGCATCGACGATCTGCATCATTGTTTCGCTGATCCTGAAGCTGCTGCCGTCGACGATTGCCGGGCCTCTGCTGATCGCCGTCATGGTGCCGTGGGGCATTGTCGGCTGGACCTTTCCGCCGGCGCAGGCAAGCCGCCTGGTCGCGCTGGCGCCCGAGCTCACCAACCTGACGCTGCCGCTCAACATGTCTGCCATGTATTTCGGTATTGCTTCGGGGAGCTTTCTCGGCGGACAGGTGCTGAAACATGCACCGGCTTCCGAACTCGGCATGGTCGCCGCGGTCTTCCCGCTGATCGCGCTTGTTGCGCTCTACGCCCATGCGCGGCTGCGCAAACCTGCCCTCGCTGCGGGCGAGTAAGGCTGGACCGCAGCACCTTTCCACGATCGGCGGCCTCCCTTTCCGGGGCCGCCGCATCTTATGGGTTGGAATTCTTGGTAAAGCGACCTTGAGCGTCGATCCCCCATCGGCGCGCAGGAATCCGCAGGCGGAGGATCGTGCGGCACTCGTACGTCTATTCGCGCGGCACGCCGCAGGTGAGGGACGCGCTGGAAACGATGCGCCTTGCGCGTGGTCTCACGCAGGCCGAATTCGAAGCCGCGCCCTTCTGCTACACGGCGATCAACACCAATTCGCCGCGCCAGCTCGACGTGCCAGGGCATCATCGATTTCGCGCACGCCGGCCAAGTCTCGGTTATCACCCCGTTCACGCTTTCGGGCGCGATGGCGCCGGTGACGATCGCCGGGGCGCTGGCGCTGCAGCATGCGGAAGCGCTGGCCGGCATCGTGCTTGCGCAGCTCGCGCGGCCGGGCGCGCCGGTGGTCTACGGCTCGTTCACCTCGAACGTGGACATGAAGTCAGGCGCGCCGGCCTTCGGCACGCCGGAATTCGTCAAGGGCGCCTTCGGCGCAGGCCAGCTCGCTCGTCATATCGGGCTGCCATGGCGCGGCTCGGCAGCAACCGCTTCCAACATGCCGGACGGGCAGTCAGTCTACGAGTTCCTGTTCTCGGCCTGGGATCGATCCCGGGCGGCGTCAACATGATGCTCCACGCCGCCGGCTGGCTCGAGGGCGGGCTCACCGCCTCGCTGGAGAAGTTCATCCTCGACATCGAGATGCTGCAGAATTTCGCCGAGATCTTCCAGCCTCTCGATGCGAGTGACGCCGAAATCGGCTTCGACGCGCTGACCGAGGTCGATCCCGGTGGTCACTTCTTTGCGGCGCAGCACACGATGTCGCGATACCAGAACGCCTTCTACTCACCGCTCGTCTCCGACTGGCGCAACTACGGCCAGTGGAGCGAAAGCGGCGCGAGGGGCGCGGTCCAGCGTGCCAACACGATCTGGAAGGAGCGGCTTGCCCGCTTCAAGCCACCGCCCCTCGAGGAAAGCCGGCGCGAGGCGCTTGCCGACTTCGTTGCGCGGCGGACAAGCGAAGGTGGGGCGTTCGGAATCGTGAGATTTGCCCTGCTGTGCACGCGCTCTGCCGCACACCAGCGGGTCCGACGCCCCTCGGCAAGCTCGCCCCTCGGCAAGCTCGCCCCTCGGCACGCTTGGGGTCGGCCGCCTTCCTCAACAAGGAGTGGGGGCGAGCGTTCGAACCGGCCGAGCGCGGAAGGTCATGCGCGCTGGATTGTGCTCAATGTTGCTAGGGAGCCGCTCGGCCGAGTAGCCAGCGGCGCGGAGCTTCTCGATGAAGGCAGCCTCGGTATATTGGGAGAGACCGAGCTGCTTGCGCAGCGCGCCGTAGCCCGAGGTCGCGCTGTGCGCAAGGCCGAGTAACGCTGCAAAGAGGAAGCCGTGCCTGGCAGCATAGCGGAGCAGCGCCCCAACGTCGCTCAGCGCGCCGACGGTCGGCGGGATGACATCGGCGACGACGAGTACGCCACGAGGCGAAAGCAGGCGGCGCCATAGGACCAGAAGCCGGTCCAGCTCTCCGGACGTCAGATACTGTACCAGCGAGTTGGCGACGATGAGATCGAAGTCAGCGTCCGGCAGCTTTGCCACCTCTTCCGGCGATAGCACTTCGATGCGCGGCTCGCCTGCGAAGCGGGTGGAGAGCGCTTCCCGGACCGTGGGCGCGGAATCGCTCAGGACAAACCGTGCGGCCTTCCGGGCAACGCGGTCTGCATGGATTGCCTCGCCGCAGCCGTAGTCAAGGACGCGCGCGGCCGGGCAGCGGACCATCGCCGCGATCTGGTCGGCAACGTCGCCGTAATGCACGTCCTTGTGACGCGCGTTGACGTAGATCGAATGGTCCGAATCCCAGAATGAGCGCCAGTCGTCGAGCCTACCCATCACGTCTCCAACGCCTTCGAGCAGATGAATGGGACGGAGCCATTCATCCTGCCCTAACTCTTTGTTTTGTCGCATAGCCACATCAGAAATGTCTTTAACTTGTTGCTACACCGAGCGTCGGTTCGTGAGCATGCCCCAGGGCGCAAGAGTCGGGCCAATACCAAAGGCATGTGGGTAGGCGTCATCGCGCGCGCCAGTCAGGAGGTGCTGTGCCACCACCTTGTTTGCACGAGTCACGAACAATGTGGCGTGGTCCGACTTGACAAACGCGCCGAGCCCGCCACCTGCCCATCCAACCGAAAAACCTTCGACAGTGACGGCTGCTTGCAGTAGTTTTCGGCAGGTTGGCCGCCCGGCCGCGGGATGTGGCGGCAAGGCATAACAAGAGGTTCCGTCATGCTTTGGAAAGGCCGCCGGCAAAGCGACAATATCGAAGACGTGCGCGACCAGAGCGGCGGCGGGTTTCCAGGCGGCTTTGGCCGCAACAGCGGCGGACCGGTTCGAATCCCGATCGGCAGCGGGTCCCGCGGGGGCCTCAGCATCGGCACCATCATCATCCTGATCGTTCTCTATTTCGGCGCGAAAGCTCTGTTCGGCGTCGATCTGCTGCAAATACTCTCCGGCGAGGGGCCCGGCAGCCAGCCCGGCTATGGCAACTCGGTGAGCAATTCGGCGAATGACGACGAGATGAAGCAGTTCGTGGCCACGGTGCTCGCCGAAACCGAAGACACCTGGAGCGGCATTTTCCAGTCGATGGGCAAGACCTACGAAAAGCCGAAGCTGGTGCTCTTCGGCGGCAGCTGGAACTCGGCTTGCGGCTCCGCGTCTGCGGCTTCGGGTCCGTTCTATTGCCCAAACGACCGCAAGGTCTATCTGGACATGGCCTTCTTCCAGCAGCTTTCGAAACAGTTCGGTGCGTCCGGCGAATTCGCGGATGCCTATGTGATTGCCCATGAGGTGGGACATCACGTTCAAAACCTCACTGGCATCCTGCCGAAATTCAATCAGATGCGGCAGCATATGAGCGAGGCACAGGCCAACCAGATGTCGGTCCGTGTCGAGCTGCAGGCCGACTGCCTGGCCGGCATCTGGGGGCACTACACCGAGCAGAAAGGCCTTCTCGAGAAGGGCGATCTGGAAGATGCGCTGAATGCCGCCCAGCAGATCGGCGACGACACGCTGCAGAAGCGGGCGCAGGGCTATGTCGTTCCGGAGAGCTTCAACCACGGCACCTCGAAGCAGCGGGTGACCTGGTTCAAGCGCGGCTTCGACAGCGGCAAACTTGCCGACTGCGACACGTTCAACAATCCGGTGTGATGCCGCGTTAGCGGTCGTTCAATCTGCGAGAAAAACGGCGGGCGATTCCGACGAGGATTCGCGACCCATGGTGGCGGCGGGGTGCCTGTCGGCAGCAACGCTCGATTAAGCTTATGAAAAAAAACCGAATGTCTCCCGCTGAAGGGGACATTTTGCGCAGAAGTAATTCAAGCTTTTGAAAGGTAACTGCGTCTAAGCCGCCGAAATGAATTTTGTTCAAAATGCAAGATTACCGTCCAGGCAAAAGCTCTTGATCTTGTTCGGTACCAGGCTGGAGGGCTTAGCGCCAACCGAACAGGAGGGCGAAAATCCCGCCGCGGTATGCATCGCACCTGACAAAACTTCATGACGGGCGTGATGGACAGCGGTCGCACTTCTCCGCCGAACCGACGCGGCCCAACCGCACCCGGCTCATCGCATCTGATTGGCGCATCAATTCCGAGCTTCCGCGCTCGATAGTGCAGGATATCTAGGCCTTGCTGGACCTTACCCGCAAACAAATGCTGAAGCGCAGGAAGCTTGTCGACACTGGCGGGGCACGGACTTGTCGCAAGCCGGAGCCCCAGACTGATGGCTTCAAGCCGGGCAACGAATACGTGGATGCGATCGCATGAACGAACCCGAATTCGTGTGGGCCAGCCATGGTTTGCTGGCCTCGCGACGGCGCGAATTCCTGTCTGCGCCGATTCACGCGCTGACGATGGTCGAGACTATGGAGCTCGCCGATGAGGCGATGCGGCTGAAACGGCCGCTGCATCATGTCGTCGTCAATGTCGCCAAGATCGTCAACATGCGCAAGAACAACGAACTCTATGAAGATGTGGCGACGGCCGACGTGGTCAACGTCGACGGCAAAGGTGTGCTTTGGGGGGCGCGCCTTTGCGGCGTCGCCGTGCCGGAGCGCGTCAGCGGCGTCGATATCATGTTCAATCTGTTCAGCTTGTGCGAGGAGCGTGGCTACAAGCCATTCCTGCTCGGTGCTGAACAAGATGTCCTTGAAGGCGTCATTGACCGGCTTGGCAGGGATCATCCCAAGCTTGTCGTCGCCGGGGCACGAAACGGCTATTTCAAGGCAGAAGAAGAAGCGGCAATTGTGGCGCAGATCAACGCTTCGGAGGCGGACTGCCTCCTGGTCGCAATGCCCACACCGCGCAAGGAGCGTTTCACAAAACACTACCGCGCCGAATTACGTCCAAGCTTCGTGATGGGAGTGGGCGGTAGCTTCGACGTCTATAGCGGCAAGGTTGCGCGGGCGCCCAAGTTTATCCAGGCGATCGGGATGGAATGGCTGTTTCGAGTTGCACAGGAACCAAAACGTTTGTGGCGCCGGTATTACGAAACCAACGCAGCCTATGCCCTGCTGCTGTCGCGCGAGTTGTGGGACCTGCGGCGCCGGCGTCGCGGCATAGCCCCGTAGGCCGGCGCGAGCCGGCCTGGCTCGACGGAACTGTCGAGGATGATCGCAGCTATGGCTGGTCCGGGTTTCTTGCGGCTCCAATAGTGCGACACTACGATCTGGCATAGCGGCGCAACGCAGTGGCGAGAAACTGTCGCACCGCGTCGGGATGGAATAGCCAGGTCATCAGCAGGAACATCGCAGCGCCGGCGGCGCCGCCGGCGATCAGAGGGATCAGGACCGGCACGTCGCGAAGCAGAAAAGCGGTCACGCCCGCAGCCGCGCCCGTGGCGAACGAGGCGACCAGCGAAACGGCGATATCGCGCCATAGAACGGGAATCGGCGTCAACCTCTCGCTGATGACGGCGCAAGCCGCGAGCGCAGTTATCGAACCGCCCGCCAGCGCGAGCGCTGCGCCGAGTTCCGCCATTGGCGGGATCATCAACAGTGACAGCGTGATCGTCGCAATCGATCCCAGCAGGTCAGCGATGATCAGCAGCCACGGTCGCTTGTGCGCATGGATGACGGCGCCATAGACAAAGCTGGTCAGATTCGAGCACAGAACGCTGAACGCGATGACGGAAAAGAGCAGGCCGACGCGCCCGTGATAGCTTTCCGGCAGCAGGAACTCGGTGATCGGTCCGTTCAGAGCGACCAGCATTGCCGCGATCGGAAGGCAGAACCGCATCATCAATGCCATCATCTGCGCCAGCAATTCGGCCGACGCTGCAGGTCCCCGCTCGTCGAAACGGCTCATCACCTCCGGGAAGGCGCCTACATTGATCGCATTGCCGACCATATCGATCGGCTGGCGGGCCAGCACATACGCGGCCGCGAAAATGGCGACGGCACCCGCATCATGAAAGGCGTTGAGAAACAGGCGCTCTGCGTTGCTCAGGCCAAATCCTACCAGCGCCATGACGACGAGCGGTATGCCAAGCACGAAGAGTTCGTGGGCCGTGAACCGTGACGGGCCGGCGACGACGCCACGCGATGCCACGGCCAAGGCAGCGAGGCCGGCGACCAGCATACCCGCGCTCGAACCCAGCGACACCACCAGAAAGGAATCCGGGAACACCAGGATAGCGCCAATCGGCAAAACCAGTTGCAGCAGTGCACGCAGGCATTCGAGCAACGAATAGGCGGAATGGCACTGCTGCATCTGAAGCACGGTCAACGCAAAGCGCGCGATGGAGCCGACGACCAGATAGACGCAAACCGCGGTGGCGAATTCCTGCCAACGCACCGGAACGACGATAACCGAGGCCGCCGCCGCAATCGCCAAGGCCAGCACCGTGCTGCCAAGCAAAACCTTCGCGGCCAATAACAGGCTGCCGCGACTGACGTCCCCTTTGCCGCCAAGCCTGAGCAGGGCGATCCGCAGCCAGTTGGTGACGGCAATATCGGTCATTTCGCCGACCGTCACCACCAGCGTAAGCAGGCCGTACTCCTCCTGATTGATCAGGCGAGTGACGACCACGAGCAAGAGCAGCGCGGAAACCCGCGTCAACAGGATGGCCGGGCCGTAAATGAGTGTGGCGCGGAGGAGCAAAGGATGATGGTCCCTGAAAATGGAAGGCCGGTGGCGCTAAGATCTGCGGCGGTGCGGATGTTTGGTCACGGACGCCTGAGCGCCAAGGCTTTGAGCAATTCGCCGTCGGGTAATGCCGGCCCAGCAGGCAGGATCACCGACATGCCGTATGGGTTCGAAAATTCCCACACGGACCAGGGGATATGGAATTGTTCGGCCAACCGTCTGACCGCGCTTATGTAGCGCAACCGGTCGGCATCAAAGGCGCCCATGCGACCGTCGGCAGACATGAGGATGACGCCGAACTCGCCCATGAACAGCCTTTCGCTCGGAATGCCGTGTTCCCTGGCCCAGCCGACCACTTTCTGAAAGCTCACGTCGAGCTGGCTCTGACCCCAATTCTCTTGGAAGTACTTATCGATGACCCCGCGGGCTTCGGCCAGATTCGATCGTTTTTCGGCCGGACTCAACCCGGCCACGTCCATGCGCGCTTCCAATCTGGCTGCCACCGAGCCGGGTGTGCCGCTGGAAGCCGGCCATGGAAGACCGGACGAAAAGCCGTTTGGTTTGTCCGAGCGCTGGTGCGTGAAGCTGTGCGGCTCGTACATGTGAAAGCTGTAGTAGATATTCTGGTCGTCAAAATCGGGATCGAGGTTGACCAGCCCCGCAATGCTCCCGCCACAAGCACCTGTTGCCACGATAGTCAAGCTGTTGCTGACGGAGCGGATGTCACGGACCGTAGCAGCCATGATGCGCTGCCAGTCATCGCTGCCGCCGGAGTTGCAGGGATAATAAGCGGGTTCGTTGTATGGCTCGAGCGCTACCTTGTCAGTGCTCACCTCAACGAGCATTTGGGCAACATCTTTCACCATTTCTCGATAGCGGGCGACGCCCTCGGTGTCCGCGCCGTCCTGGATAAGCGCCATGCTATAGGCCGGAACCTGCGAAACGCCATGCAGGTCGAACACGACATTAAGGCCGCTCGAGGTGACGCGCTTGACTGCGTTCGAAAGAACCTCCAGCGCCTCCTGCCGCTGCTTGCCATGGCTTGCGACCAGAGGGCCCGGATCGACGCTCAGCCGAACAAAGTCGAAGCCCATGGACTCGATCCGTGCAAATTCCTCTCCGCCCGGCCAGTCGGAAAGCGGCCTCGAGCCGGCGAGCCACTCCTTCTCGCTACGGTACGGAGGCCAGACATAGGATCCGTCCGCATTGATCGGAGACCAATTCAGCCATTCGTGTACGCCGACCCCACGGTGAAGGGTGAGAGGGGCAGCCTGGGCTGTCGTAATGGCCAAGCCGAGCGCCCAGGCAATGGTGGCAGCTCTCATCTGCTATCTCCGCCTCCAGATAACGGATGTTAACCGCGCAACGGTAAAGAAGATTTCCTCTACAGCGCCCCTTTTGTCGTTGCGGGTGGCTTGGTCATGGCGGCGTGCAAGTGAAACTCAGCTGGTATCTCAACCGACTGCGAAACATGGAACCGGCCGAGGTGCTTCACCGGCTGGTGGAGCAGCAGCGAAAAATCGTCTCGCGATATCGTGACGGTGGTTGGGAAAATTATCCTGCCCCCGAGTTGCATACGGTCTTCCCGCAATGGCGTCACGCTCTGCTTGCGGCGACGCCGCCCCAAAGGCGTGCAATCGAAGCCGCGGCACAAATGGCGCTTCAGGGCAGGTTTTCCGCATTGGGGCAGGAATGGCCCGCCCGCGCCCCCCAATTGCTGTATCCTGCTGAGTTCTGGCGCTTCGACCCGGTGACGGGCGGCTATTGGCCCGGCGCCGAGGCATACACATTTGCTATTGACTTCCGGCACTCCCATCGACGCGGCGATATAAAATACGTTTGGGAAGCCAATCGGCTCCAGCAATTGCCGGTGTTGGCCGCGTACCTTGTTCTAAGCGGCGACCAGGGGGCGCGCGCGGCAATAGAGGCCGCGATCGGCAGTTGGCATTCGGCAAATCCGCCCTTTCGCGGTGTCTGCTGGGCCTCAGGCATCGAAGTGGCGTTGAGAGCCATCAGCCTAATCGTTACCCTCGACCTTGCTGGCAAGAGCCTTAGTCCGGACACGCGACGGCAAGCGGGCGAAACACTGGCCGCGAGCGCCTATTGGCTGGCTCGGTTTCCCTCTGCTTTCTCCTCGGCCAACAATCATCTGGTGGCAGAACTCGCCGGCGAATATCTGATCGGTCTCGCCTTTGGTGCGAAGGCCGATGGCCCTCGTAAAGCGCTGCTTGACGAGACGATGAAGCAAATACTCGCGGATGGAACCGCCGCCGAGCAAAGCCCGACCTATGGGGCTTTCACGGCCGAACTGGTACTGCTGTGCGCTGCAGCGTCAAACGCACGGGGCGTTCCGTTTCCGCAGCATGTGATGACGGCGCGCCTGAGCGCCTTTGCAGACGCTGTGGATTGGCTACCCAGAAAGGCTTCTTACGGGGACAACGACGAGGGCCGGATTCTCACTCTGGGGAACGAGCGGGATTATGTTTTCTCGGTTGCCGCCGCAATACGGGGCTTCCTTCGCCAAACCGGTGGCATGCCGGCATCAGACGATTTTCGAGCGATCCTCTTCGGTGCCCCCGTCGCACCAATGCCTCAGCCTGTCGGACTAAAGACGTTCGTCGATGGGGGGCTTTCGGTTTGGCGCGGCGAAGTAAATGGCCGCCTGGTTGAGTTGATGTTCGATCACGGCCCCCTCGGCTACCTCTCGATTGCCGCTCACGGCCATGCCGATGCATTATCGCTGACTTTGTTTGTCGATGGCAAACCGGTGCTGGTGGACCCCGGTACCTGGCTCTACGGTTCGGGCGGCGTGTGGCGTGACTGGTTTCGCTCTACGCCCGCGCACAACACCCTGAATATCGAAGGCGAGAGCCAGAGCATCATCTCGAGCAAGTTCAACTGGTCGCACAAGGCGAGGGCGATCCTGGTGCACACCGAACCGGAGCCAAGCTGGAGTCTTCGCGCCCGGCACGACGGTTATGAAGGACGTTTCGGGGTAGTGCATCAACGGACCATCAAACATCGTTCGGACGACATTCTGGTAACCGATCAATTGCTCGGTGGCGAACGTGCGGCTGAAGTCGTGTTCCAACTGGCGGCTGGCCTTGTAACCCGGCGAGACGACGAACTCGTGACGGTCATGCGGGACGACGAACCGCTATTGGCTATCCGATTTCCAGATGCGGCTGTTGAGATTAGCGCTGGAGGTGAGAACCCCGGTCAAGGCGGCTGGGTGTCACCGCGCTTCGGCCATCGGATGCCGGCTGAACGGGTCGTCTGGCGCGGCATGCTCGCCGAGGAAGGGGTCCGCTTCGGCATCAGACTGATCGAGCCTGCTCGGGGGGGCGACTCCGGCAGGCTCCGGACCAAGCAGATTCAGCATCAATTATAGCCTGACTTTTATCGGTTCAGTCACCACTGCTCTGCTAAGTCGGGCATCAGTCATTTTCTCAGGACGCCATGCTCACTGAATTCTGCACAAAGATCATACAGAAGCTTTACAATATCGACTATGTAACGCTCGGCCTTATCCTTGGGACGGCCCTCGTATGCGCGCTGATTATTTATTGGCGAAAGGCAGAACACAAGTCGGTCCGGGATTTTTTCGACTTCGCGTTTCCGGCGGAAATCATCATGCATCCATCGGCGCGCGCCGATGCCATGTTCTGGATCACCAAACGACTGATGATGCCGTTCCTGCTCATTCCGGCAGGCGCCACATTCGTGACCGCCGTGGGATATGCGACAAACCAAGCCATCAGTTGGATTTTCGGCATCGATGGAACGCTGATCAATGGTCCGGCCGGGCCGGTCACGATCGTGATCTTCACGGCGACCATGCTGCTCGCCTACGACATTTCCTACTATCTCTATCACGTCGCGCAGCACCGCTACCCATTCTTGTGGGAGCTGCACAAGGTACATCATTCGGCCGAAGTGATGGTCGGCATCACCAAGGACCGCGTGCATCCGCTCGATGACCTCATGAACCGCCTCTGGGACGGTGTTATTCCCGGAATATGTTTCGGCATCTGGAGCGTAATCGCGCTCAACCCGGTCGAGATCGCCGTCTTCGGCCTGAACGTCTATGTCCTGCGCAATATCCTGATGATGGACTTCGTGCGGCATACGCATCTGAAGATCTCCTTCGGCCCCCTGAACAACATCATCCTTTGCCCGCATTGGCATCAGATTCACCACAGCGTCGACCCGCGCCATTACGACAAGAATTTCGGCTTGCTGTTCTCGTTCTGGGACCGGCTGTTTGGCACGCATTTCATTCCGGATCCGAACGAGGACCTGAAATTCGGGATCATGGACCGCGACGCCAAAGACTATCAGTCGCTGGTCGGGCTCTACATTCTGCCGCTCAAGAAGATGTGGCGCCACATTGCACGTCGGCTCCGGCGCCGCTTCCAGGTCAGTGCGCAAACACGGAATGCGTCGCCATGAATGTGCATGCATCGATCGACGCCGCCGGCGACGAGCGCTTGGAGATCGTGGAGTCCCCCGACCGCCTTGCAGCGATCGAAGAGCAATGGACGCGGCTGTGGCATGCCACCGATGCCCTCATCTTCCAGAGCCATGGCTGGATTTCGGCCTGGTGGAAGACACTGAAGCGCCAGGAGCAGACGGCGCTGCGTATTGGCCTGGTCTGGAGCGGCGACACGCTGGTCGGGCTTATTCCCTTGGCGATAAGCCGGCGCAAGGGCCTGCGCCTTTTGGAGTGGGCGGCCGTTGCTTATGCCGACTATGGCGACATTCTTTGCGCCCCGGAATGCTCAGACGCGGCGCTGCACCGATTGTGGACCAAGATATGTGAGGCGGGCGGCTTCGACCTGGCCTTTATCAACCGTCTTTTGCCGGACGCTGCGGCGTGGCGGCTTTTCGAACCCGGCAAAGCCAGCGGGGTCAGGCTTCGCGCAAACCACAGGCAGGAATTCAGCTCTCGCATCGCCGGCGACTGGGAAAGCGGGGCGGCATGGTTGGCCAGCCGTCCCAAAAAGACCCGGCAGAACTACCGCCGCAGCATGAAAATGCTTGAAGAGGCCGGGTCTGTGGAGATCCGCCTGCTTGGTGCGGACGAGCCCCTCGGGCCCGTGCTCGACCGGTTGGCCTCCCTCAAGCGGAAATGGCTTGAAAAGACCGGCCTCACATCCGAACTCTTCGACGAAGGAACTCCGGTCCTTTCGGCCTTGGTCGACGTGCTGGCGCGTGCCGGGATACTGCGCCTGTTCGTCGTCGAACTTAACGGTGTCATGGTGGCCGCCGAGATTAATTTTGTCCAGCGCAACACCATGATGGCGTGGGTGGCAAGTTACGACCCGGAATTTTCGCGAGCCTCCCCAGGCACCGCCCTGATGTTCAGCTATGTGCAATGGTCGTTCGATCATGGTCTGAATATGGTCGACCTGCTTTGCGGCAGCGAGGCGTATAAGGACCGATTCTCGACCCACGTAGTCACTTTGAAGTCCGTCATCGGGCCTCGCACTGCGAAGGGTTCGCTTGCGCTTTTGGCGGACGGGATGCGCCAGAAGCTCCGGCAAAGGCGCGACGCCAAGAGCGAGCCGCTCGATGAGCCTGACTGATCGGGCGCTCGTTCTACGAACCAGCGATCAAGTCATTTCAGGTATGCGGTCATTCGATCGTGGGCTTCTCGCCCGCGACAAGGCAACACTTCAGGCCTTCAGGTCGGTCGGAGTGACCAAGGCAGGCAAGGACGCTTCACCGCGATGGGCGGCAGCGGCATCTTGCCAGACAGCGCAAATCCTGTCCGCGTAGGGCCCGATACTCAAGTGCCGACGTTGAAAGGCTTGTGCCGCGGCGCCAAGTCTCTGCCGCAATTCTCCATCCTGAACCAAGCGGCTCAAAGCATCGGCAAGTGCTGAATCGTCGCCGGGCGGAACAAGCAGGCCGGTTTTGCCGTCCTTCACAATGTCTTCGACCGCCCCCACAGGGGTGGCGACAACGCCAAGGCCCGAAGCCATGGCTTCGATGATGGACATCGGAAGGTTTTCGGCGTGCGACGGCAAAGTCAAAATATCGCCCGTGGCCAATAGGCGCGCCGTCTCCTCCGGCCCCAGCCATCCTGGGACAGTTACCCTATCGGCGAGGCCCAGCGCCGTGATCTCCGACTTGAGGTCGTCGACCGCACCGTCTCCCGCCAGCGTTGCACGCCAACCTGGCACGTCTTTCATCCGTGCCAGGGCCTTGACCAGATGCGGTACCCCTTTGCGGTCGGATATTCGTCCCAGGAAGAGAATGTGAACGCTCGCGCCACCTCCGACATGTGCCACCCGAGGCTCTTCTACCGCATTGGGCACAATGACGATCCGTCCGTGCGCGTTCGGAACCCGCTCGGCTATGAAGGCCTGCCATGGCGTGCCCAGCACAATGATGCGGCTCGCCTTCTCGAACAGAGCGTGGATCGAGCGGTCTACAATCGGGCTGCTGTTGGACCAGAAGCTGCGGAATTCCGAGCCATGCAGATGTATCACATAAGGAACGCGCATCATGCGGGCGCAGGCCGCGATGACGATCTTGCGGTACGTGCTCCCGCGGCTCGAGAGATTGATATGCACCAGATCGAGCCGTCGTTGCAGTCGCCATGCCGCAATGCGGGCGCAGAAGTGCGTGAGATGGAACAAGGAGAGCGCAAGAGCGCCCTTGCCGCGCGTCGGCGCGAAACGCGCAATGACGCCGTTCGGGCGCCGTTCCAGTTCGGCCTTGAGGGCCGCCATTATGCGATCAATTCCACCTTGCCCAGTACCGCCGGCAGGCGTCGCCACCAGAACATTCAATGGTTGATCGATAGAAGCGTTGCGCAGATAGTGTCTCGTCATCGCATCTCAGCCAGCCAAGCCGGCAATACAGTCGAGCGCTGAAGGATCCGTTAAGCCACGGTTACGACCGACGAGTCTGGAAGCCCTGCCAGGGCCAACGGCCGCAACTACAGCCGACAATCATGTCACGGCAGGGTGCGCCGTCGATCAAAGCAGGGCTTCGTAGAGGTCTCCGATCCTTGCCGTATCAAAGTCGGCGGCCCGGCCTTTCAAGGTCGCCGCGGGCGTTGGACGGTCAAGCATTTCGGCCATCGCCCTGGCCATGGCCGGTGCGTCGCCCACAGGAACGAGTGAGCCGTAACGGCCATTGTCGAGAATTTCGCGCGGCCCATGAGGCGCGTCGGTGGAAACCACGGGAACCCCTGCCGCCATGGCTTCCATCAGCACATTGCCGAAGCCTTCGCTGATCGAAGAGAGGACGAACAGATCAGCCACGGCATAACAGGCATGCGGGTCGTTGACGTAGCCTGCGAACAGCACCTGATCGCCGATCCCACACTCTTGCGCAAAAGCGCGCAATTCGTCCTCGATGGGGCCTTCTCCGAAGATAACCAGCCGTGCGGGACGACTCTCACGTAACAGGGCGAAGGCCCGCAGCAAGGTCCGATGGTCCTTGACCGGGACCAGGCGTCCGGCAGTAACGATGACCGGGCCGTCGCCCATCGCGTCCAGTTCCTGCCGCCAGGCATGGCCTTCCTGTTGGGTGGCTACACTCTGTGGCAACGGGTTGTGGATGACTGCAACCTTGGAGGGCGGAAAGCCCCGCGCCTCGAGTTCGCGGCCAATCCCGGCAGAGACCGCTATGGCCTCCGTCGCGCGTGCGGCTACCAGGGACGACAGCCAGACCGCGACTCTCGTGCCCAGGCGTCCGGCCGCCAGCGACATCGCCGCGTGGAAGGTTGGAAAAAAGCGTGCCCGGCTTCGTGAGAATAGGAGTGCCAGAGCGGTGACAAGATTGGCGAATTCCGGCGCACTGAAGACGGCATCGGGATTGAGGCGTCGCAATATATGCGCCGTTCGCAACAGGCCGCTCAGTGTCGTTGGTTTGCTGTATCCTTCGCCCTGCAGAGGCAAACCGAGATCGACCAGGTTGACTTCGCCGGCAAGCAGGGCGGCATTGGGGCCGCCGGCATTCCAGGCCAGGAGCGTGACGTCATGGCCGCGCGACGCCATCTCATTGGCGATGAGCACGAAAACACGCTCGGCCCCGCCCCCCCTGAGGCTGGGAACATGGAAGACCAGCCGTTTCGGCATGTCAGGCAGGGCTGCGGCGAGGGTCATTGGGTTGCAGGCGCAAGTCTTGCCGGATGCCCCATGCGATCGACAGCATCATGCCAAAAGCGAAACCGCCGAAGGCGCCCAGCGCCACAAGGAGCATGGTTCTGGGTGGCCAGGAGCGTCCTTTCGGTGGCACCGCGGCGGAAATCACCTGCACGTTCGTCGTGTCGATCTGCTCCCGTTCGCTCATTTGGCGGGTACGCGACAGGAAGCGTTCGTAGATTGCAGTCTTCGAAGCGGCGTCGCGTTCGAGTTCGCGCAGCCCGACCTCCGAGTCATTGTCGGTGAAGACGTCGCCCTGCAGGTTGTTCATCTTGGCGACAAGCGAGTCCAGTGAGATCTTTGCCGCGTCGCGGCTGGCCTTGGCGGCTTCGACCGTATGCTGGTATTCGGCCTTTACCTGCGTGTTTACCGTGTCCAGTTCGGCTCGCAGTTTGAGAATTAAGGGGTGACGTGGACCAAGCTGCACCGATTGCGAGTTGAGGTCCTGCCGCAGGCTATTGGCCTTGTCCCGCAGATCGGCCAGCGTTCCCGAAACGGTGGGGCTCGCGTTGTTTCCATTCACGCCGCCAGCGACCAGGGTGTCATAGCTTGCCTGCGCTGCTGTCGCGCGGGCTTGCGCCTCCACAATCTGAGAATTGAGCTGGGTCATGGCTTGCGAGCTGACAAGCTGGCCGTTGCTCGAGGACAGTTTGTGGTCGCGTCTATAGGCTTCAACCTTCTTTTCAGCCTCCAGCACGTCAGCCTTCAACTGCCGCAGACGGCCGTCAAGCGCTGCCGCAGCGCGGCTTGCTCCCTCAGCTTCCGACTTGGCGAGTTCCTCCTGGAACGTCTTCACGATGGCTTGCGATATCTCGATGGCCTTGTCCGCCGTTTCCGCAGAGACGGATAGGGTCGTGACGAATGAGTGTTCATCCGCTTCGGTCTTGACGCTGTCCTGCAGTTTCGCAACGGCCGCAAGCTTGGCGTCGGATGCCGTGCCGCTCCTAGCGATTGCGCCAGGCGCAAACTCGGGATCGTCGGCCAGGTTGAGCTCATCCACAACATGTGAAAGGACGTTGCGGGAGGTCAGGACGCGCTGCTTGCTGCGCGCATTGAGCACCTGGCTGTCGACCTGGCTCGATTGCGCGTACAGGTCATTGTCCATCACCTGCAAATTGGCAGGATTGATCATGATGTCGGTTGCGACAGTGTAGCGCTTCTTGGCCGTGAGCCCATAGAAACCGCCGGCCAACGCACCCGCCAGCGCCAGCACCAATGCCGCCTTCAAACCAGCTCGCAGCCAGACAAAAAGACGGCGGAAGTCCAGCTCGAGGAAATCTCCAATCTTCTCCAGCGTGACGGTCGCGACCGGTTCCGTTTCCGGCGATGAAAGCGCGACCTTCGTTTGCTGCTGCACTCGACGGGGTCGCCCGGCCGCAGGCTGCCCGATGTGGCTCGCATAGGCCGGCGAATATGAGCCCGCGGGCGATCGCGTGTCAGCTATCGCCGATGCAATGCCCAGGAGTGATGTATTGGCGAGCCGCCGATTGGCTTTGCGCGCGAGAGCATCAATGCCGAAATCCGCAGCAGACGGGTGGGGAGGCGACTCGGACATAAAGCTGGCTCATGAACATACGCTACGTGCTGCCAGCATCGGCATTACCTTACCTTCATTAAGATTGGGTTATCCAAGTTCTTTTACCCTTATGGAATGGAATGTCGCGTGAGCGAGGCTAGGGGTCGCTGAGCCCGTGATTTCAATCACAAACCACATGCTGGTCAGATAAGCCGTGAGTGTCATCCCAAGCGTGAGGCAATTCGTGTCGACCGAGGCACGCCGGCAAAATGCTATATCTATCCTGTTATTTATTTTTGCGGCTTCTGCTTTCGTTCTCCGATCTGTCATCTCTCCACAACTGATGAACATGGTGATGTCCTATTCGACGAAAGGCGGCTCCTTTCCGGAGAAGCTGCACATAGGGACATATGCAATATTTATTTTGCTCGCGGTCATTCTTGGAACTCGGCCAATTCGGCTCGAAGGCGACGAGATTAGGCTATTCAAGTCGACATTATGCTTTTCGGCGCTGCTCGTACTCATCACGCCTTATCTTTTCATCATGGGCCGTGCCGGCTCCGCTGGCTTCATTATCGATTCCTACTTGGTCGCATGTGCGGCTGCGATGATCATGCTGTCTCTCAATGACGAGGCGCGGAGAGCGATCGGAAATGTGATGCTCGGAATGGTTGTCCTCAGCGCGATCATGGGAACGATAGAAGCCGTCACCCGGCATCGGTTCCTGCCCTATCCCTTGGAGGAACTGGAGTTTCGGCCGATCGGACTGTCGTCCCATCCCTTGGCGCTAGGATCGCTTTGCGCCACGGCCATTGGCTTTGTCACGCTGACGCGATGGCCTATCTGGGTTCGGGCGCTTTGCGTGTTCATTCTCTTCATCGGCACGGCCGCCTCGGGCGCTCGAGCTGCTTTACTTCTCGCCACTGGCGAGATCCTGTTCCTGCTTGTGTTCCTGCCTTGGCCGGGCCTGTCCTCCAGAGATCAACGACAGGCAAAACTGTTTGTGCTGATGTTGACTCTGCTGGGCGGCGCCGTGCTGATTGCGGCACTTTTTTCTGCAGGGCTGCTGAATCGGTTCAGCAATACGATCTTTGACGAGAACTACTTTGCGCGCGTCAAGATATACGATGTATTTCAGTTTGTTACCTGGAAGGATATTCTGCTTGGTATGAATCCCGACGACCTGCTGAAGATCGTCAATGAAAAACTCGGACTTCCCTATATCGAGAGCGCGCAGGTCGTCCTCACGCTGCTGTTTGGCCTGCCGATCGCCTTGGTCTTCGCGGGAGGCTTCTTCTGGTTCATCTTCCAGTTGCTCCGCAATGCGCCTCGGGCCGCTCACGTGGCTGCGATTGTTTGCCTGCTTGCGGCACTGTCTAATAATGGCCTTTCTTCGAAGTCGCCGGACATCGTGGAACTCGTGGTATTGCTGCTCGCCTTTCGAAACTTGGCTCCGGCCCGGCGCCTCCAGGCCGCTCCGCCGCTTCGTTGAGGCGATGATCAACCGGCGCTATCGACCACTTCCACCCTGCCGACACGGTTGAGAGTGTGGATGCCTCTGCGAGCCCAGGCAGATCCGGAGAGGACAGGGCGGGGCGAGGCAAACTGAACATCATCTCGGTCGAGCCGCACGAGTTGCATCAGGCCCAAGCCGCCTCCATAGGCTTTCGATCCGTTCTGTACCGGAAGCAGGAAGTCGCTCCCCTGTCGAATAAAGGCGCCGCCAGGCCGAGCTGCAGAATGGTCAATCGCGATCGGATTAAGCGCGTGGGCAATCCATGGCCCTCGCAATTGAGCTGCAGAATAGGCCACCATCGTGTCCGAAGCGCTGCCGTAACCAAAACGCTCAGTGCCAATCAGCCAGAGACGACCTCCACGCTCCAGCAGTGTGGCGTCGTTGATGTCCCGATCGCCGATGAGAATGGTGTCACGTACCCAGACATTCGGAAACTGTATGGCGCGGTACAGCACAAGCTCGCGTGCCGCCGCACTCTCGGGAATCATATAGATGTCGTCGCCGTGCGCGAAGACTTGCGGATAAGAGAGGTGATGCAGCTCCTGCAATACGCTCGTCGGCCTTCCGAACGTACCGTCCCCACGCAATTCCGTGACAGAGATAACGCCGCGACCCGTGGCGTAAGGAAATTCCTCTACGAACAAATAGACGCGGCCATCGAGCTCGAAAACAAAGGGGTCGGCGTAGAACCGTTGGCCATCATCCGGCAGGACGGTGAAGGGAGGACCGTCAAGCTGCCCCGTTTCCGCGACCCCTGGCCGGTCGATCAACCGGTATGCCACTTGCCAGTAAAAGGGGCGGCGCCCACGCCTGAGCTTTCGGACAACGCGTTCTGCAATGCCTTTGCCCAAGAACAAAGGATAGTGCCAGCCGAACTGCTTATGAACAGCGACCGCAATTGGCGCATCGGCAATGACTGGGGTTTTCCCTGCAGAAAAATGCCCGACGGCCTGCACGATCAGCGAAATCGCACCGGCGAGCAGGTCGTTGGAGGCTCGTGTAAGCCAGAGCCGGTCGCTGACCATCGGCCGCGCGCGGGCAACGATGGCGCCGTTGATGCGGGCAGCAAGTTCCGGCAACCGACCACTTGCGACCATCGCGCTCAGACCCGCTGGAAAGCTGTCGCAACCGCAAAACTCGATCGTCAGAGCTGGAGCACTTGACTCTGCGGCATTGCCTGCCAGATCGACGACAAGATCTGCCGGCGTGAGCCCCGTGGCGGGCAGAGGTTCGCATGTGGTCGCAAGCGAGCAGCCGAATTGCCGGCTTTCCAGGGCCAAGACTGCTTCCAATCCGCGCGGCGCTGACAGCTTTGTGGGGGCATGACGGATCGAGACGATGTGGCCGACCGCAGCCAATCGCGTCACCACCTCAACTTGCCATCGCCGGCATCCGGCGGTTGGAAGTGTGACCAGGACGCGCATCGCCGAAAAACTCATAATCAAATCGCCAAAACGCGATTTTCACGCGAGAGTCTTACAATCAAGTGTCTGTTTCTGATGGGGACATGGCGAGACGCCAGTTAATCGACAGCCATGTGCGCGATGCGGGGAGCAATCCCGGCAACGGGCGGTCGCGCAATTCATCAACTCGGCTCGTACTTCGTCGCCAGCAGGTCGCGTATGGCGCCTGCCTCGAAGCTAAGCTCGCCGGCGTGTCGGACGAAGTTCAGCCGTGCAGCGTGCCCTGCAGCGGCGTTGCCGGCCTGCCATGCGCGGCAACGCCCGATCTAGCACTCCGCCAGAGCAGGCTCGCCCTTGCGCTCCCGGATCAGATTCACGAAGCGACGAAAGAGGTAGTGCGAATCCTGCGGGCCGGGCGATGCTTCGGGATGGTGCTGCACCGAGAACACGGGCCGGCCGGTCAGCGCGATGCCGCAATTCGAGCCGTCGAACAGCGAAACGTGGGTCTCCTCCACGCCTTCGGGCAATGAATCGGCGTCGACCGCGAAGCCGTGATTCATCGAGACGATCTCGACTTTGCCGGTGGTGTGGTCCTTCACCGGGTGATTGGCGCCGTGGTGGCCCTGGTGCATCTTCTCGGTCCTGGCGCCGAGCGCCAGCGCCAGCATCTGGTGGCCGAGGCAGATGCCGAAGATCGGCAATTCCGTGTTGAGCAGGTCCTGGATGACGGGCACCGCATATTCGCCTGTCGCAGCCGGGTCACCAGGCCCGTTCGAAAGGAAGATGCCGTCGGGCTTCATGGCGAGGATCTCGTCGGCGCCGGTCTTTGCCGGCACGACCGTTACCTTGGCGCCAAGGCCCGCAAGCAGGCGCAGGATGTTGCGCTTCACGCCGTAGTCGACAGCCACGACATGGAGTTGCGGGTCTTCCTGCTCACCATAGCCCTCGTTCCAGACCCAGGGCGTCTCGTGCCAGACGGACGACTGTCCGGATGTCACTTCCTTGGCGAGGTCGAGCCCGACTAGACCGGACCAGGCTTGCGCCTGCCGCTTCAAATCATCGATATCGAACTTGCCGTCGGGCGAATGGGCAATGACGGCGTTCGCCATACCCTTTTCGCGGATCAGCGCCGTCAGCGCGCGGGTGTCGATGCCGGAAAGCGCGATCACGCCGCGCCGCTTCAGCCACTCGTCGAGATCGGTCGCGGCCCGGTAGTTCGACGGATTGGTAATGTCGGCCTTGAAGATCGCGCCGACGGCGCCGGCGCGGGCGGCAGGCACCAGGTCCTCGATATCCTCGTCATTTGCCCCGACATTGCCGATATGCGGGAAGGTGAAGGTGACGATCTGGCCGGCATAAGAGGGGTCGGTGAGAATTTCCTGATAGCCGGTGAGTGCCGTGTTGAAGCACACTTCGGCCACGGCGCTGCCGGTGGCGCCCAGGCCTCGCCCTTCGATCACCGTGCCGTCGGCAAGAACGAGCAGCGCCGTCGGCGCTTCGATCCCCCAGGGAGCGGTGATATCGGACATAGGGCTCTCCACAAATTAGGGCATGCTTCATGTTCGCGCGCCGGGGCACTGGCCGCGCAAAAGGCGCGGACGCAAAGGCGGGCAAACACGAGTTCATGCGAGATCTGGTAAATAGGGGATCGATATCGTCCGGTCAACTTCCAGCGACTGAATTCGTTTCTTCAACCAAAACAAAGGCTTGGGGCTGGGAAGCACGATTGCGCGGACCGCAGGGCAAGGTTATCCTTCGAGAAATCATCAGGAAGGCTTGGGAAATGCGCGAGACGATCAATGAAGCTTTGAAGACGGCATTGAAGGCGCAGGACAAGAGCCGCGTCTCGACGCTGCGCATGATGCAGGCGGCGATCAAGGACCGCGACATCGCCAATCGCGGCACCGGCAAAGGAGCCGCCACGAACGAGGAGATCACACAACTGCTCGCGAAGATGGTGAAGCAGCGCGAGGATTCGGCGAAGGCTTTTGACGAGGGCAACCGGCCGGAACTCGCTGCGCAGGAGCGCGCCGAGATCGAGATCATCCGCGGCTTCATGCCGAAACAGCTCAGCGACGAAGAGGTCGAGAAAGCCATTCAGGGTGCTATCGCTTCGACTGGCGCGGCCGGTGCTAAGGACATGGGCAAAGTGATGACGGCGCTGCGCGAGAAGTTCGCCGGACAGATGGATTTTGGCAAGGCGAGCGGGACGGTGAAGCGGCTGCTCGGATAGCAGCCCAGTCGCCGCAGTGCCGTCGTATGGATCGTCGAAGAATCTGGCAGAGCCGATATCGATGCTTTTCGGCAGGCTCATCGGTGGGGGGCTAGAGCAGCCGCGATGATGAAGGTTCGGGCAGGTGCGCGGTTGGGCTGCCCCCTAGCGGGTTCATGCCGCTGCGTTCAGGCGCTTTTCGGCCATTGGCGCGGATCCGGGCAGACCGCAGCGGAAACCCTCGCGCCATGTCGGAAATTTGAGCTGCAGACCGAGTTCACGCCTGGCCTTCGCATTCGAAGCTCCGCGGCCCTCGTTCATCCATTGAACGGCCGCTTGCCCGGCAAGGATGCGCCCCAGCCAGGCAGGCAAACGAAGCGGGCGTGGCGCCCCGACGGCGTCCGCGAAATATGGCAGCCAATCCGAGACTTTGGCCGGCTCGTCGTCGGCAATGTTGTATATGCCGCGACGACCATGCTCCAGGGCCGCTACAGTTGCGGCGGCGGCATCGTCGACGTGGATCCATGACCATACGCCTGCTCCGCTTCCGAGGATGGGGAACATCCGCTTGCGGACGAGCTCGATCATGTCTTCCGACGCTCCGGACCCGTAGAAGGCGCCGAAGCGGAGCACGATACCTCTCAAGGGCGCCTCGGTCACCGCGTGTTCAAGATGGCGGAGGGCTGCAAGCGACTCGACCTGAGCCTTTGCCGGGCGGGGATCGGACGGATCATCTTCGGTTTTCACCGGCTCGCCCTCACGGATATTGTTCCAGCCGGTAAAGCTCTGGGCAACAAGGCATTCCACTCCTGCTGCCCCGGCGGCGGCAAGCAGATTGTCGGTTCCCATTGTCCTGAGCGCATTGGTCGCGGCGAACCAGCGGTCGAAATGCTTGAGATCCGGTCTGCCTGCCAGCGCCGTCATCTGATGCACAACCGCGTCCGGGCGTGCCTGGGCGACGGCCTTGGCGACGGCGGCCCCGTCGAGACCGTCAAGGACAACGGGGATTGCACCGACGCTGCCGAGCTGTTCCGCTTTTTCGGCGCTTCGTGTGGTTGCGGTCACCTGATGCCCCCGATCGATCAATTGCCGCAGGAGCGGCCTGCCGATCGCACCGGTGGCTCCGGCCAGAAACACCCGCATGGCATATCTCCAATCGGTGAGAGACCATTCACTTTCCAAAAGACATAGGCTAGCATGCAAGAAAGCTCAATAGCGTTCGGCAGGCTTCCGGAGGGCGAGCAGAAGGGCCATGAAAAGCGGAATTCGAACGGAAGCAGCCGAAAGGGTATTCCAAGCGGCGCTGCGCCTCTTTGCTGAGAAGGGGTATGAACGCACCTCGATCCCCGAGATCCAGGCGGCCGCCGGCCTTTCTCCGAATTCCGGTGCCCTCTACAAGCACTTCCCCTCGAAGAAGGCGCTGCTCGAAGCCATCGTCGAGCACTACATCGCCGCCGCGAAATCCGCTCAGTCGCATCTTGCCGACCACGATTTGCCGCCACGGGAAGCGTTGGCCTGGATAGGCCAGAGGACCCTTCAAATGATGGCCGAGCGGCGCTCCGAACTGCGCATCTTCTGGCGTGACCTGGAGCAATTCCCGGAGCTGCAGCAGCGCGTACGCGAGAGCGTCATGCGAGCCACCTATCAAGGCCTGGCGCGATGGCTCGAGCGCCAGCAAGCCCTGGGCCGTTTCCAGGTCAAGGACAGCCGGGCGTCTGCGGCCGTTCTTGTCGGAAGCCTGGCCATGTTCCGGGCTTTCGAAGCCCTTTGGGGAGAGAAGGCGATCGACGTCGCAGACGAGGATTTCCTCTCGGCATGGCGGGAGTTCGCGGAAAGTGCCTTGGGTCTCGGGCGACGAGATCCATGCTAGCCCGATCAAGCCAGCATCGTCTCGGCGACTGGCGACCCGTGGTGCTGGAAATCCAACGACAGCGCGCCTGTAACCGCGCTGATACATTTGGCCGGATGCCCCGGCTCGGCACGGCATCAGGCGGAAACGCTTCGTTATATATCCTGCCCGACACGCACAGGGTTCACGGCTTTGTCACGAGGCGAACATGGGCGATGTCTACATTCCAACCGTCTGGTCGCAACGCTACAGAAACCTGCCGGCCGCTGAACGGGCAGACGTGGACCAGGAGGTCGACAAGCGGTTGAAGGAGAGGACTGGGATCAGCCGCACTCTCGATCCCAAGAAGGACCACGATCTCGCCAACCGGTGGCTGCGCATCCGCGACGAGGTCATGGCGCAGATGGCCGGAAAGGGTACGCCCGATCCGCGCAAGACCAGCCGCGGCCTGGCCTTCGGGTTGCCGTCGCCGATGAAGAATTTCGCGTTCCTGCTGCTTTACAACTACGACATCAACGACCACCGCCCGAAACCCGAGCACCTGAAAGTGCTCGATGGCGCGGTCGGTCCCCTGATGAATACGCCGGGACTGGACCTCCATATCGGCGTCATCGGCTATGCAAGCAGGACGGGCAGCGACGCGGACAACCAGATCCTGTCCGAGCGCCGGGCCGCCGAGATCGACAGATACCTGCGCAAGCTCGCCAAACCGTCCGTCTTCTTCTTCAAGGCGGGCGGCTCGGGTGAGAAGGACCAGGTATCGAAGACTGCCCAATATCGCGATGCCTGGCCGCTGCTGGAATCGCTCGACGAAGACGAGCGCGACCGCTCGGTTGTCGTCATGATCCAGTGGCAGTCGATCGGCGTTATCGACGCGCTCAATCAGCCTAATGTCGATTGGGACAAGGCATTCGACCAGGCGGCTAGGCGAGCGGCATTGCTCTATGCGCTGGGGGCGTTCACCAAAGTCGCCGCTGATTATGCTCCCTCGCCCAAGGTCAAGGGGGTTCCCTCACCCTGGAACCCGGTGACAGGCTGGCCGAACAGC
Organism: Mesorhizobium sp. BAC0120; assembly: GCF_033542235.1. Classification (NCBI taxonomy): domain Bacteria; kingdom Pseudomonadati; phylum Pseudomonadota; class Alphaproteobacteria; order Hyphomicrobiales; family Phyllobacteriaceae; genus Mesorhizobium; species Mesorhizobium sp. BAC0120. Next base: position 287,024 of record NZ_JAWRCU010000004.1, read on the forward strand.
TGGACGAATGATCGGCCGGATGGTTGGGCCGTGATGAACGCCATTCGGCCCGAGATCATCAGTGACATCGAGCTGGCCGCCAAACGGAAGGGCCTCAACATCTCGCGCGATGAGATCGAGCGCCGCTACGAAGGGTGGCTGAAGAGCCCGACGAACAAGTGGGTGCCCCGCGCTCCATAGGAAGGGTCTTCATGCAGCCAAGCTTCTGCAGAGTCTGGAAAGAAATCGGCGTTGCTAAATGGACATGGGATGTCAGGCCGACCCTCATGATCCCGATTCAGCGTCCGAGCCTGGTCCTGCTTCGCAACGCTGGCGGACACTGGCCCGCGGCCGGGCCGGGGCTCAGCATCACGCAGATCGACAAGGCCGGGGTCAGCGCCGCGCTCGACAGATATCTCGCGGGCTTCGACTTGACTGGCTCGCGCCGGAACGGTCTCAGCGGAGAGCTCGGGACGGCCATCCTGCTGGAGATCGCAAACGGCGGCATCCTGCTTTCCGTCGATTCCAGGCATGCAGGCGCATCCTGGCTCAAGGCCGGTCGCGTCAGGCAGGAAGTGTACGTCAGTCGTCCCCTGGTGTCCGAGATTACCTTCAAGTTCCTGCACCATCTCGACGAGCGCGGAAACATGTTGCCCGTCACCCACAAGGATCCGGCGTTCGTACCCGAATGGATCTCCGACCTAGACTGGATCCTGGGAGGACAGGCCAATGTCTGGTTCGAGCTGCAAAAGGCAGAGCCGGTGAAGATCAACAGGCAGCTGGGCAGTCCAGTAAACGACGTGGCGTTCAGGACCTACATCGCCCAGCATAAGGACGCGCTCGCGGACGTGACTGTGTTCCTGGTCGGCAAATGGAGCGGGAGCGGCCACGCCGGCGGAACATTCTTCACCGATTTGGGCGACGTGATCGCGCTCGCCGACAAACCGGGGATCCCGGTGGTCGAGGGCAACAATCCTTTCATCGTCACGCTTGCGCACGAGCTCGTCCATTACGTGCTTCACTTTCGCGGCAACAAGCGCAACATCCACCACCTGCCAGACCAGCACGCGCTGCTGAACAAGCTGGTGGAATCGACCGTGGTGACGCCGTTTCTGCAGCAGGCGCTCAATCCGGGATGAGAGCGCCACGGTGTCTGCGCGCAGGTCTCATTCGTCCGAGATGTCGATAAGCCTCGGCATTTCAGCCCTCCGCTCCTCCGCCGGCGCCGGCTGGGGCGGCATGGCGCCGCTGCGCCGCTCGGAGGCGTAGTTGTCGTATCGCCGGGCTGTAGCCGCCTCTCCCTCGACCGCGCCTTTGAGATGGCTCAATAGAAATGCGGGATGGGACCGTTCTGCGGCGTGACACGATCGCCGAGGTCCAGAAAGACCTCATCGACATAGCACCATCCCCACCCCTCGGGCGGATCATAACCCTCGATTATGGGGTGGCCGGTCGCCCGAAAGTGTTTCGTGGCATGGCGGTTGGGTGAGTCGTCGCAGCAGCCGACATGCCCGCAGGTGCGGCAAAGACGCAGGTGCACCCAAGCCGAGCCACTCTTCAAGCATTCCTCGCAGCCGAGCGCGCTCGGGGTAACATCTCGGATGTCTGCGGCGTGGCTGCATTCGAATGCCATCAGACTCTCCTCACCAGTTCAGGCGCAGTGGCGCGGCCATTTTGTGCGAGCCGAGCGTGCAGCGCTGCCACCACCTGTGCACCTTCACCGACAGCGGCTGCCACGCGTTTGATCGATCCAGAGCGCACGTCGCCGATGGCGAAGACCCCGGTGCGCTTCGTCTCCAGCGGGTGTTCCTGGCCCGCGAGCGCTCCGGTGCGGATGAACCCCTTATCGTCCAGCGCGATGTCGCTTCGCACGAGCCAGTCGGTGTTCGGTTCAGCGCCAATGAACAAAAATAGATGTCGGATGGCACGCGCCATTTCTCTGTCGTCATCGCGGCGTCGCCAGCGAACCGCTTCTAGAACGCCTCCCTGGCCTTCCAGGGCCGTAACCTCAGTATTCGTCAGCACTTCAATGTTCGGCTGCGCTTTGATGCGCTCGACGAGGTAGGTTGACATACTCGCCTCAAGGCTCTCGCGGCGCGCTAGCAGCCATACCTTCCTCGCTTGACCTGAGAGAAAAACAGCCGCTTGCCCGGCGGAATTGCCTGCCCCAACCAGCGCCACCTCCTGACCGCTGCAGAGCCGGGCTTCGATCGGGGAGGCCCAGTAGTGCACGCATGTTCCTTCGAACTCGGCGAGGTTGGCCATATCGAGGCGGCGATAACGCGCGCCGCTCGCCAAGACGACGGTTCGTGCCCGGACCATCTCGCCGTCACCGACGCTCAGCTGATGATACTCGCCGGTTGTATCCGGCGCATCGATCAGCTGCATCGCCTCATCCGGTATCGCCGTCTCTACGCCGAACTTCTGGGCCTGGTTGTAGGCGCGCGCCATGAGCGCCATTCCTGAAATTCCTGTTGGGAAGCCGAGGTAGTTCTCGATACGTGCGGAGGCGCCGGCTTGTCCGCCGAAAGCCCGACAATCGAGCACCAGCACCGATAATCCCTCCGACGCGGCATAGACTGCTGCAGCCAGACCGGCCGGTCCTGCACCGACGATCGCCACGTCGTAGAGCCTCGTTGCATCGATTGGACGCACCAGGCCGAGGCAGCGGGCGAGCTCGATCTCCCCAGGATTTAGCAGAAGCCGACCGTTCGGACACAGCACCATCGGCAGATGATGAGGGTCGACATCAAACCGCTCAATCATCGTCTTCGCACAAGGGTCACTTGCCGAATCCAGCACGCGAAGCGGCAGACCATTGCGTGCAAGAAAGCCTTGCAGCCGCAACACGTCGGCGCCGTCCACTTGACCGATGATGACAGGTCCGCTGTCACCGCTCTCCAGCAGGCCGACGCGCCGTAGGATCAGGGCCCTCATGATGCGTTCGCCGAGATTGGCCTCCTGGACAATGAGGTCGCGCAGTCTCTGCGAAGGGATGACAAGCGCCTCTACCGCTCCAATTGCTTCGGCATTAACGAGCGACGGCCTAGAAGAGAGCTGTGCTAGCTCGCCGACGAAACCGCCGGGGCCATGTGTGACGATGATCTCCCGCTGACCGATGCTGCTCTTTTGACTGATCTCCACGTTGCCCGCCAGGACGACGACGATTCCCGGAGCCACGTCACCGGCATTGAATATGCGTTCGCCCGACGCGTAGGAGGTCGCCTGGCCGAAACGGCCCATGCGGTCGATTTCGGTCGCAGCCAGAATCGGAAACGCCTGGTCGCGGCGGGTGATGTAGGTCGCACCGGAAGTGAGGGACATGGCTCATTGCTAGCAGATTTGAAGGTTGAACGCATCACTCATAGGAGCGTCAACGCGAGGCCTCGGCCTGTTCAGATCGCCGGCTATTCCGCCGGCGCCGGCTGGGGCGGCATGGCGCCACTGCGCCGCTCGGAGGCGTGGGATGTGAACGCGACGGCGGTTGCCACGATCATGGCCGCGATACCGAGCAGCGGCAGGCTGCGATAACCGAAGCCGCTGTTGAGCAGCGTCGCGCCGAGGAAAGCCGCAAGCGCGATGCCGATATTGAAGCCGGAAGGAATGAGCGACGAGGCAAGGTTAGGGGCGTCGGCCGTCCAGCCGAGGATCCGGGTCTGGACGCAGGTGCCGATAGAGAAGTTCAGCCCGCCCCACAGCGTCAGAGCCGCGACCATCGGCAGAGGGTAGGGGCTGACGGCATAGATCGTTGCGAGCACGACAGCCTGGAGCGCCAGCATCGCGATCAGCGAGGACATCAGTTTCCAGTCCGCGAGCCTGCCGCCGACGAAAACGCCGAGCGTCGAGCCGACGCCGTTGAGAAGCAGCACCCAAGGCACGTACTCCTCGCCCAGGCCGGTTACCTCCTTGAGCATCGGCGCGATGTAGGTGAATGGCACGAACTGGCCGATCATCAGCATCAGCATGATGATCAGCGACGTCCACACCTGCTGGCGACCGAGCGCGCGCACCTCTTTCATGAAGCCTGCGGGGCTCGCGGGCGATCGCGAACCGCGCGGCAGCAATGCGATCATCGCCACCGTTGCCATCAGGCCGAGGGCGAACATCGCCCAGAAGGTGGATCGCCAGCCCCAGAGATTGCCTATTGCCGTGCCGGCCGGCACGCCGATGATGTTGGAGACGGTGAGCCCTGCCAGGACCAGGGCTACGGCCCGGCCGCGCTGGGCTTCGGGCACCAGGCTGGTCGCGACCACCATGGCGACCCCGAAATAGGCACCGTGCGCGACCGCGATGGCGAAGCGGAGCAGAAGCATCGAAGCGAAGCTTGGCGCCAGCGCGCAGGCGGCCTGTCCGATGGTGAAGGCGATCGCGAGCCCAAGAAGCAGCGACTTGCGGGAGAGCCGTGCGGTGGCGAGCGTCAGCAGCGGGCCGCCGATCGCGATACCCAGTGCATAGCCGGAGACAAGATAACCGGCGCTAGGGACTGATACATCAAGCCCTTCCGCCACTTGCGGCAGCACCCCCGCGATCACGAACTCTGTCGTGCCAAAGGCGAATGCGGCGATAAAAAGAGCAATGAGGGGCAGCGGCATGAGAACTCCGCCGGCGGGGCGGTTTCGGTTGAAGCGGCCTCAAACCATGGAGCGCCGGCGCACGCAATCCACAAATTCTGGGCTAGAGTTTAGGTTTTCTTCAACATGGGCGCGGTGAGGTTCGTCACGGCAGGACTTCAACTCGCCTTAAGCCGGGAGCCGCCGAGCAGGCCCTGTTCTTCCAGAACGGGATAGGCGATCGAGGCGAGCAGGGAATTGATCTCCTTCAGGTCGCGGATCGTATCGAGGTGGATGGAGCTCGTCTCGAGGCTCTTCGCCGTGCCGGCGCGCAGCCTCTGGAAATGACTCTGGCTCGACCGCTTCTCGAGGTCGCGAAGCCGCTCCTTCTCGCGCACGACGAGGCGCGCGGTCTCGGCATCGCGCGACACCAGCACGTTGAAGGCGAGCCTGGCGTTGGCGAGCACTGAAGCATGGAAGGCAAGCAGCTCGTTCCATCCCTCACGCGTGAATTCCACGCCCCGATCGAACTTCTTGCGCACATGCACGAGCATGTTGCGCACGATGATGTCGCCGACCTGCTCGAGCTTGACGCAGGCGCCGATCAGTTCCTGGCAGCGCAGCGCCTCGGCTTCGGTAAGCGTGTGCTGCGTCATCCTGGCGAGGTAGAGCTTGATTGCCGCGTACTGGCGATCGACACGGTCGTCGAGGGCGGCGAGCGCCTTTATCTGCTGTGGGCTTGCATCTTCGTAGAGCTCGATGATGCGCTTCAACATGATCTCGACAGTTTCGCAGACCCGCACCACCTCGCGGGTGGCGTTGGCGAGCGCCTGGCGAGGCGTGTCCAGCACGCTCTCGTCGAGCGCGCTGAGCTCCGTCGCAGCAAGGGTCTCCGCAGGCGGCGGTGCGCCCAGCGACACGAATTTCTCCGAGGCGCGATAGATCAATCCTGCGAACGGCACTCCTGCCAGCAAGACCAGGCAATTGAAAAGAATATGGGCATTGACGATCCGGGTGGCTTCGGTCGCACCGAGAAAGCCGACCGGCGGCTTCAGCCACAGAAAGGCGACCAGCATGAGCAGCGAGCCGGCGCCGCGCATCATCAGATTGGCAGTCGGCACGACGCGCACGCCCGGAGCCTCATGGCGGGTGAGGAGCGGCGCGATGACGGAGCTGCCGAGATTGACGCCGAGCACCAGCACGATGCCGAGCTCGGTTGGGATCAAGCCCCGGCCGGCGAGCGTCACCAACAGGAGCACCGCGGCAATGCTCGAATGGAACAGCCAGGTGAGGATGGCCGCAAGCAGGTAGGCGGTGATCGGATCGCCAGAGAAATAGTCGACGACCACCGGAAGCAGCCGGCTGTCGCGGAGCGGCTCCGAAGCCTGGCCGATCATCAACAGGGACAGGATGAGAAGGCCGATGCCGACGAGGATGCGGCCAAGCTGGCGCCAGGCGCGCCGTTCGGTGGTCATGAACATCGCTGTTCCCACGATCAGGCAGACCGGCACCAGCAGGCTGAGATCGAAGCTGAGGAGCTTGACCACGAGCGCTGAGCCGATCTCGGCGCCGCGCACGGCAAGCTGACCGATCATACCCTCGACGATGCCGGCGCCGGCGAAGGAACCGACGAGGAGGGTAACTGCGGTGGAGCTCTGGAAGGCGATCGCAAGGGCTGCGCCCGCAATCACCGCAAGAAGCGGGTTCCGCATCGTGGCGCGCAGTTCGTGGCGCAGCAGGTCGCCATAGGCGCGCTCGACGCCGGTCCTCACCATGCGGGTAGCCCACAACAGCAGGGCCACGGCCCCACCGAGATGCAAGAGGATGACCGAGCCGCTCATCGAAACATGCAACCGCCTTTCGCGGGACAAATCAGGTTCAAAGTCAGCTCACAATAACCAAAAGCGTCTTAGTCGGCTAATAAAATCGGCAGGTTTTCTGCCTCTTGACTGCCCGACTCCGCTTGTTGTGCGCGAAATCATGGCAGGCAAAGCGAACGGTAAAAAGGCGGCCAGGTTCCGTTGCGACAGCTGACATCGGACGTGATCAACCGCGTCTAACCCTAAGACCCCATTACGGAAATGTAATAAACATGTTCAGTTTCAGTTCACCTTCGCAGCGATAAATTCGCGAGCGTTACGAAGGAGACTTTCATGAAACGCTTTATCCTCGCTGCTCTCGCCACCGCGACGCTCCTTGGCCCGACCCTCCAGGGTCAGGCGGCGCCGCTAATCGAGCCGAGCCGGCCTCAGTCGAACCTGGTCCAAGTGGACTGGAAGCCGCACGCCGAAAAGAGGGTTGTGGTCAAGGACAGGACCGTAGTGCACAAGGACAGGACGGTAGTGCATAGGGACAGGACAGTAGTGCACAAGTGGCCGAATAAGCCGGTCGCGCACAACAAGTGGCGAAACGGACAGAGATACGCAAATTGGAAGCGCTATCGGCCGGTTGAATATCGCCACTACGGTCTGCATCGTCCCGGCCCTGGCCAGAGGTGGATTCGCGTAGACAATGACTTCCTTCTGGTCGGCATCGCGAGCGGCATCATTGCAGGCGTGGTCGCCGCGCACTAACCGGTTCGAGGGATCGGCTGGATAGAGGAGGGCGGTCCAAGGGGCCGCCCTTAATCGTTAAGTGCTATGGGCTGAAGGCCAGTCCGCAACTTGGCCGCGCAATGCAGTTGTGTCAGCCGCGTCCAACTGTGGAAACCGTGTACGGAGAACATCCGCTCGTTCATTATGCCGCACAACGGTATATGAAGGGCCCAAAGGCTGCCAATGCGCTTCCCCAATTCCTTCCTCGACGAAATCCGTGACCGCGTGCAGATCTCCTCGGTGATCGGGCCGCGGGTCGCGTGGGACCGCAAAAAGACCAACGTTTCGCGTGGCGACTGGTGGGCCTGCTGTCCCTTTCATGGTGAGAAGAGCCCGTCGTTCCACTGTGAGGACAAGAAAGGACGCTATCACTGCTTCGGCTGCGGGGCTTCGGGCGACCATTTCCGCTTCCTCACCGAGCATGACGGGCTGAGCTTTCCGGAGGCGGTGGAGCGGCTCGCCGAAATGGCGGGCGTGCCAATGCCGGCGCGAGATCCGGACGCAGAAAAGCGCGACGTCGAGCGCGCCAGCCTGCAGGACGTGATGGAGCTTGCGACCAGTTTCTACCAGGACCAGCTCCAGTCGGCGGTCGGGGCGAGGGGGCGCGCTTACCTGCGGGATCGCGGATTGTCGTCGGCGACGCAGCAGTCTTTCCGGCTCGGCTATGCGCCGGACAGCAAGAACGCGCTGAAGGAATTCCTGGCCCTCAAGGGAATCTCCAAGGCGCAGATGGAAGCCTGCGGGCTGGTGGTTCACGGCGATGACGTGCCGGTCTCCTTCGACCGGTTCCGCGACCGTGTCATGTTCCCCATTCCTGATTCGCGCGGCAGGATCATCGCCTTCGGCGGGCGGGCACTCTCGTCCGATGTGCCCGCCAAATACCTCAACTCGCCGGAAACCGAGCTCTTCCATAAGGGAAACGTGCTCTTCAACTTCGCCCGCGCGCGCAAGGCGCTGCAGAAGGACGGCACGGTGATCGCCGTCGAAGGCTATATGGATGTGATTGCGCTGGCGCAGGCGGGTTTCGAGAATGTCGTGGCGCCGCTCGGCACCGCTCTTACCGAGAACCAGCTGGAGCTTCTGTGGCGGATGGCGGGCGAGCCGGTGCTCTGTTTCGACGGTGACCAGGCTGGCCTAAAGGCCGCATGGCGGGCCGCCGACATGGCGCTGCCGCTGATCCAGCCGGGCCGCACCGTGCGCTTCGCGCTCCTCCCGGAAGGCAAGGATCCGGACGACCTCGTCAGGGCCGAGGGGGCGGATGCCTTCCGGGCCGTGCTTTCGGAGGCACGGCCTCTCGCCGATCTCTTGTGGATGCGTGAGACGTCTGGTGGGGTCTTCGATACGCCGGAGCGACGTGCCGAGCTCGAGAAGACGCTGCGCGAGCTTGCCGGACGCATCCGCGACGAGAGCCTGCGCTACCATTACAGCCAAGAGATGCGCGAGCGCGTGCACGCATTCTTCGGTGCCCAGCGTTCGCGTTCTTATGACAAGTCCGGATTCGACAAAACGAGGGGGCGAGGGGGAGCGGAGCAAGGTCGGGAGTGGGCGCGCGGCGGCCGGACGACAGGGCGGCTTGCCGTCTCCGAGAGCCTTTCGCGCTCGGCGCTCGTCAAGCGCGCCGGCGCCGTCATGCCTCTGCGCGAAGCCGCGCTGGTGGTCGCGCTCATCAACCATCCGCTGCTTGCCGAGGAGAATTTCGAAGAGGTCGAGCGGCTGGAGTTCAGTCATGCCGAGTTGCGTTCGCTGCAGTCGGCGCTGATCGACGCACATGCCCACGGGCTTGCGAACGATCGTGTTACGACGGTCGAAGCGCTCACAAATGCGGGCCTCGGCGACAGCTGGGAGCGCGCGGTGAGCCTCGTGCGCAAGGCACGGCTGTGGCCGGCACTCGAGGACGCCGCCCTCGAGGACGCGCGCGAAGCCTTCCTGCAGGCACTCCACTTGCAGCGTAGTGCCGGCGCTCTACATAAGGAGCTCAAGGCGGCGGAAGCGGCGCTAGCAACCGACCCCACAGAAGAGAATTATCGGCATCTCGTCGAAATTCAGGCGCAATTCCGGGATGTCCAGGCTCCGGAAGCGCTTGTCGACGGGTTTGGCGTCTCGTCGGGGCGTGTGGCGCGGTAACTTGTAGCATTTGATTCGCTTTTTTAACGCGAATCAGGGAAGAGGCGCTTGACCTGCCGCCGGAATGACGGAATCAGGACGATTCGATAAAGTCGAGAGTGAAGCGCGGCCTTGTCCGCATCCTATTTAAACGGGACGGAGCACTTGATGCAGGGGCAGGGCGGGCGACCGGCCGGCTGCAACAGGGTTGAACGGGTACCGATGCCGCCGCCGCGGGTCCGCAAAGGGCGCCGGGGGGCGGCATAGCTGTATCCTCAACCGATCCCTCGATGGGGACGTGCTATATCCGGCCGCTTGGAGAAAGAAAAGCATGGCGAAACCAGAAAAGGAAGAGGCCGAGACCGAACGCGAGGCGACTACTGACGGCCCGCTGCTCGACCTCTCCGACGACGCTGTCAAGAAGATGATCAAGGCCGCCAAGAAGCGCGGCTATGTCACCATGGATGAGCTGAACTCGGTGCTGCCTTCGGAGGAAGTTACCTCCGAGCAGATCGAGGACACCATGTCCATGCTGTCCGACATGGGCATCAACGTCGTCGAGGACGAAGAGGCCGGCGAGGAGGCGGAGGCTGCCGAAGCCGACGCCGAAGAGGACGCCAACGAGCTTGCCGAGCAGACCGGCACGGCCGTTGCGACCACGGTCGCCAAGAAAGAGCCGACCGATCGCACGGACGATCCCGTGCGCATGTACCTGCGCGAGATGGGTTCGGTCGAGCTTTTGTCGCGCGAGGGCGAGATCGCGATCGCCAAGCGAATCGAAGCCGGCCGCGAGACGATGATCGCGGGCCTGTGCGAGAGCCCGCTGACCTTCCAGGCAATCATCATCTGGCGCGACGAGCTCAACGAATCGAGGATCCTGCTGCGCGAGGTGATCGACCTCGAGGCGACCTATGCCGGCCCGGAGGCCAAGCAGGCGCCGGTCGTCGAGCGCATTGAAAGCGCCGAAAAGCCACGCGAGGAAGAAAAGCCGCGTCGATCGCAGCGCGACGACGACGACATCACCAATGTCGGCGGCGAGACGCGCGCCGAAGAAGAGGACGACGAAGAGGACGAGGCGAATCTGTCGCTTGCCGCGATGGAAGCCGAGCTTCGCCCGCAGGTGATGCTGACCCTCGACGTCATCGCCGATACCTACAAGAAGCTCAGGAAGTTGCAGGACCAGCAGGTTGAGAACCGACTCGCTGCCGCCGGTACGCTCTCGCCCAGCCAGGAGCGCCGCTACAAGCAGCTCAAGGACGAGCTGATCACGGCAGTGAAGTCGCTTTCGCTCAACCAGGCCCGCATCGAGGCGCTGGTGGAGCAGCTCTATGACATCAACAAGCGGCTGGTGCAAAACGAAGGCAAGCTGCTCAGGCTCGCCGAGAGCTATGGCGTCAGACGCGAGGAGTTCCTCAGGGAGTATCAGGGGTCCGAGCTCGACCCGAACTGGATGAAGTCGATCTCCAACCTTTCCGGCCGCGGCTGGAAGGAGTTCACGAAGAACGAGAAGGAGACGATCAAGGATATCCGTTCCGAGATCCAGCTGCTCGCCACCGAGACCGCTATCCCGATCGCCGAGTTCCGCAAGATCGTGAACCAGGTGCAGAAGGGCGAGCGCGAGGCGGCGATTGCCAAGAAGGAGATGGTGGAGGCCAATTTGCGCCTCGTGATCTCCATCGCCAAGAAGTACACGAACCGCGGCTTGCAGTTCCTCGATCTCATCCAGGAAGGCAACATCGGCCTGATGAAGGCGGTCGACAAGTTCGAGTACCGGCGTGGTTATAAGTTCTCCACATACGCTACATGGTGGATCCGGCAGGCGATCACCCGCTCGATCGCCGACCAGGCGCGCACCATCCGCATCCCGGTTCACATGATCGAGACGATCAACAAGATCGTCCGCACGAGCCGCCAGATGCTGCACGAGATCGGCCGCGAGCCGACGCCGGAGGAACTGGCCGAGAAGCTCGCCATGCCGCTCGAGAAGGTGCGGAAGGTGCTGAAAATCGCCAAGGAACCAATCAGCCTCGAGACGCCGGTCGGCGACGAGGAGGATTCACATCTCGGCGATTTCATCGAGGACAAGGGCGCGATCCTGCCGATCGATGCAGCGATCCAGGCGAATTTGCGCGAGACCACCACGCGGGTTCTTGCCTCGCTCACGCCGCGCGAGGAGCGGGTTCTCAGAATGCGCTTCGGCATCGGCATGAACACCGACCACACGCTCGAGGAGGTTGGCCAGCAGTTCTCGGTGACGCGCGAGCGCATTCGCCAGATCGAAGCGAAAGCCCTGAGGAAGCTCAAGCATCCGAGCCGAAGCCGGAAGCTCAGGAGTTTCCTGGACAGCTAAGCTTTGGCGATCAGGCAGGTTATTGAAAGGGCGCCGCAACGGCGCCCTTTTTTATTTCCCTTCCCGAAATGCCGCCCGCTTGCCGGCTCTATATTAGCGGATCATAATTCATTCAGGCGGTGAGGGCACTGAACCGGCGCCGGGCACATTGCTTCCGACGTGTCGCGGCACCGGAGGGAGGTGCGACGTGACCACTTACATCATGCTGATCAACTGGACAGAGCAGGGCGTGAAGAATGTGCGCGAGTCGCCGAAGCGGCTCGACGCCGCCAAGAAGCAGCTGGGGGAGATGGGAGGTTCCTTCAAGGAGTTCTATCTCACCATGGGCGACTACGACATGGTGGCCGTTTGCGATGCGCCGGACGATGCGGTCGCAGCCCGCTTCGCGCTTTCACTAGGTAGTGGCGGCAATGTGCGTACCCGCACGCTGAAGGCGTTTCCGGAGGCGGCCTATCGCGAGATCATCAATTCGCTCGGCTGAGCGAGAGGCCGGCGGACCCTGAGACCGTTCGCCCCGAGGCATTCAGGTTGACAGGCATCCTGCCGCAACGGAAAACGGCAGGATGCTGCAGACGACCCTCACGATCGCAACATCGGGCCAGGGGCTTTATGAATTCACCGATCGCGCGGAGCAGTTCGCAGGCGAGGCAGGCGTCGAGACCGGGCTGCTTACGACTTTCGTGCGCCACACCTCCTGCTCGCTGATCATCCAGGAAAACGCAGACCCCGACGTACGCCGGGACCTAGAGGCCTTTTTCAGCCGGCTCGTGCCTTCAGCCGACCATCCCTCGATGAACTATCTCACCCATCGGGTGGAGGGCCCCGACGATATGCCCGCTCATATCAAGGCGGCGCTGAACGCGGTTTCGCTTTCGATCCCGGTCATCGGCGGGCGGCTCGCGCTCGGCACGTGGCAGGGGATCTATCTCTTCGAACATCGCGAACGACCGCATCGGCGCGAAGTGGTGCTGCACCTCAGCGCATAGCCGCTGCACGTCAGCGGCCTAGGGCAGCGCTGGGCTCGAGGGCAAGCCTGATGTATCGTAAGATATATCTTGACCTGGCGCCCGTCCGATCTTACGTAAGATATATCGTAAGACACTATGTGAGGTTTCAACATGCATGGATCTGGACATAATTGGGGAGGCCGGCAGGCCTTCTGGCATATGGCCGCAAGTCATGGCGGTCACGGCGGTTTCGGGCCGTTTGGTCGCGGCTTTCGAGGCGGCGGTCGAGGCGGTGGCCGAGGCGACTTTTTGCGCGCCGGGCGCATGCTCGGTGATGGCGATCTCAGGCTGATCGCGCTGAAGCTTCTCGAAGAGCAGCCGCGCCACGGCTACGACATCATCAGGGCGCTGGAGGAGCGGTCGAGCGGCTTCTACAGCCCGAGCCCCGGCGTGGTCTATCCGACGCTGACCTATCTCGAGGAGGCCGGCTACGCCACTTCGGCGACCGAAGGCAACAAGAAGATCTTCTCGATCACCGATGAGGGCAGGAGGCATCTCGCCGAGAACCGCGTCGCCGTAGAGCATGTGCTCGACCACCTCGAGCGCTTCGGCCGCAAGATGGCCCGTGCTCGTGAATGGTTCGACTGGCGTGACGACGATGACGGCGGCGACCGCCGTGAGCGCGACGTGCCGGAAGGAATTCGCAAGCTGAAATCGGTGCGGCGCAGGCTGAGGGCAGCCCTTGCCGATGCGCTCGAGGCGGAAGCCGACAAGCGCGCGCAAGCAATCGATATCCTCGAGCAGACCGCCGAGGCACTGGAGGCACTTTTTCGACGCTGATGTCAGAGCGGCGTGCGCTCAATGGGAGCGTCACGCCGCTCTACCTCTTTTTTGCTCTTCGGATTTGTCCAGAGAACCGCTGCGCAGTGTCCACTGACGCTGTCGCTTCGGTTCGGCCCGATGCTGTAGTTCACTTGCCGGCTGGTCGCGGGATCGCTAGTGAAGAGTTGATCCCGGCCGTTCGCCGGCGCAGTGCAACGTCATCACGGAGGTGGCCCATGTCGTTTCTAAGACGTCTCTTCGGGTCTTCCTCGGGCGGGGAGACCGCTGCTTCGTCAGTAGCCGTCGCCAAGGAGATCGAGCACAAGGGCTTCCTGATCCAGGCAACGCCCTACAAGGCCGAAGGGGGGCAGTACCAGACCTGCGGCGTCGTCTCCAAGGAGATCGACGGAGTGATGAAGGAGCACCGCTTCATCCGCGCCGACCGCTTCGCCGCGCTCGACGACGCGGTCGACATTTCGCTCAAGAAGGGCCAGCAGCTCGTCGACGAGCAGGGCGACCGGATTTTCAATTAGGTACTGTGGTCGAAGGGCTGCCGCTAGGTGGTGCGACCGCGGCGCCTCCATCAGGGACGGCTGGTGAACTGTCACTGGGTACGGCAGGAGCGGCTTCCGGGGCAGGCGTCTCAGCTCTCTCCGCCGCTGCTTTCAGCTTGGCGAGACCCCTCTCGAATTCGGGGCCGATCCGCGTGTCCAACGTAAGGCCAAACCAGCGCGGCGCGATGCCGTCGAGCTTGGATGTGAGGCTCCAGCTCGCCCTGGTGCCGGTTCCAGAGGGTTCGAGACCCCACACCATCACAGCCCTGCCTCTTGGGCCCAAATCGAGCTGCGAAACAACATGCCTCGGCGGATCATATTCGGTGATCGTCCGGCTGCCTGAGCCTATATTCACGTTTTCGGACACCCAGCTCACCTTCTGGCCGATGCCGATTGGGGGCCCCTCATAGTTGTATTTCATGCTGGGATCGCGCTCGGCCCAGGGTGAAAATTCCTGGAGGCGATGCAGATCGCCAACGATGGCGAAGACCTTTTCGGGCGGAGCGGCAATCTCCATGGAGCGCGTCACAACCGCTTGCGAAGGCAGCAGGAAGGAACCGCCGAGAATGATGATGGCGGCTGTGACGATCAGGTAGAAAATCGCTTTCAGAAGTCTGAGCACCTGTCCCTCCTAGGATAGTGCCATGGGAGCATTCGCTCGACCGTACGTTGCGTCAGCCGTCACCATCATGGGCACGCGTTCCGCCGTCAAGCAACCCCTCTATCAGGGCCCGCATGGCGAGACGAAAGGCGTCCCGATCTCCGCCTCTATCGATGGCCAGCGCTGCGCGATCGAAGGCTGCACCGACAAGGACCGTCAGCGCATCCACCGGCACGTTGCTTATGTCACGCCTGCGCATGGCCGCCACGAGTCCCTCCCGGAGCGTGCGGTTGCCGTGGCGCTCGTCGATCGCATCCATCTCCTCGCGACCCAGCACTGCTGGGCCGTCGAGCAGAAGCAGCCGGGTGCGGCCCGGCTCTCGCATGGCGTCTAGATAGGCGTCGCCCCCGGCAAGCAGCGCCTCGGCTGCGGACAAGGTGGCAGGCGCGCGGCGCTCGATCTCGACGGCGATGGTGGCCGCCTCCTGTTCGACCACGGCACGGAACAGCGCCTGCTTGTCTGCGAAATGATGATAGAGCGCGCCACGCGTCACCCCAGCCGCGGCCACGATGTCGGGGGTCGCGGTCTCCGCATAACCCCTTTCGACGAACAGTCGTCGCGCGGCCTCAATCAGGGCCGCGCGGGTCGCCTCGGTTCGCTCCTTGTTCGACCGGCGGGTTTCTCGTTGCATACATGCAGCCTGTATGTTAATGAAAGGAAACATGCAGACTGTATGTGAGTTGCTCAGGGAAGGAAAGCAATGAGAACGACCCAATACTATCCAGTGATTCTCACCCCGGACGTGGCGGGCACTGCCGCCTTCTACCAGGCACATTTTCGCTTCCGCCCGCTGTTCGAGAGCGACTGGTACGTCCACCTGCAGTCGGCCGAGGACAAGCGCGTCAATCTAGGTATCGTCGCTGGCGATCACGAGACGATCCCCGTCGAGGGGCAAGGACGGGTCTCAGGGCTCATCCTCAATTTCGAGGTGAAGGACCCGGATCGGATCTACGAACAAGTGAAGGCCGCCGGGCTGCCGATCCTCAGAACCCTTCGCGACGAGGAGTTCGGGCAGCGGCATTTCATCACCGCCGACCCGAACGGCGTCATGATAGACGTGATCAAGCCCATTCCGCCGAGCGGCCCGTTCGCTGAGCAATATGCGCCGGAGGCGTTGCCGCAGTAGTCGATTTCCCCGCTTGTGCCTTCAGCCGCTTGCTAGCATCATCGCCAGGCCCCATTCGCTGTGCGGAGAATACGGAGGACGGAATGTCGCTGGCAGGGAAAACGCTTTTCATCTCCGGCGGTTCGCGCGGCATTGGACTTTCGATCGCGCTGCGGGCAGCGCGAGACGGCGCGAATGTGACGATCGCGGCAAAAACGGCCGAGCCGCATCCGAAGCTGCCGGGGACGATCTATACGGCGGCCGAGGAGATCGAGAAGGCCGGCGGCAAGGCGCTGCCAGCCATCTGTGACATACGCGACGAAGCGCAGGTCGGCGAAGCTGTTGCCAGGACTGTCGAGCGCTTCGGCGGCATTGATATCTGCGTCAACAATGCGAGCGCCATCCAGCTTACGGGCACGCTCGAGACCGACATGAAGCGCTTCGACCTCATGCATCAAATCAACACGCGCGGCACGTTCCTCGTCTCGAAATTATGCATTCCCCACCTGAAGTTAGCGGCGAACCCTCACATCCTGAATCTGGCTCCTCCGCTCGACATGGCAGCCAAATGGTTCAAGAACCACGTCGCTTACACCATGGCGAAGTTCGGCATGTCGATGTGCACGCTGGGCATGAGCGCCGAATTCGCCAGACACGGCATCGCGGTGAACTCGCTGTGGCCGCTGACGGCGATCGATACGGCCGCCGTGCGCAATCTACTTGGCGGGGCAAACGTCGCGGCAATGAGCCGCTCGCCCTCGATCATGGCCGATGCGGCCTACGCGATCTTGAACCGCCCGGCGCGCGAGACGACAGGCAACTTCTTCATCGACGAGGAGGTGCTGAGGGCCGAAGGCGTGATCGACTTCTCCATCTACGCGCCAGGCACCAAGGGCCCTCTCGCCGGCGATTTCTTCGTGCCGGACGACGTGTTCGAGCGGACCGAGACGCAGGTGTCGCGGGTTTTCAATTAGCTATCCGTCACGCTCGTTCATGAGCGCACGCCGCCTAGAGATCCGGAGCTTCGGCGTCCTTCTTCTTGCCTTTGGCGAGTGCCGTGACGCGGTCGATGAAAGCGAGCAGCAGCGCCGAGAAGACGAAGGCGAGGTGCATCATGGTCAGCCACATCAACTGGTCGGTCGTGTATTGCGCGTGGTTCAAGAACACTTGCAGCAGGTGGATCGACGAGATCGCGACAATGGTCGACGCGACCTTGATCTTCAGCGAGCTGACGTCGATCGTGCCGAGCCACTGGATCTCGCCGTCGTGCTCGTCGAACCGGCTGACGAAATTTTCATAACCGGAGATGATGACCATGACGACCAGGCTTGCGACCAGCGCCGCGTCGATCAGGCCGAGGATCTTCAGGATCGTGGTCGTGTCGTTGATCACGAGCACCGTCGACAGGAACTCATAGAGCTTGGCGCCGAACGACACGGCATAAACCGCAAGGGCCAGCGCCAGGCCGAGATAGAAGACGACGAGTAGCCAGCGCGAGGCGAGAATCACCGATTCGATGGCAAGTTCGAGACGTTTCATGCGGGCTCCATTGAACAGGGGTCCTATGTCTCGCGCGGGCGGACTGCTTGCAAGAGGGGAGGAGGACGAAAGCAGCCCGGCCGGAGGAGGGGGTATCCGGCCGGGCCATCCCTCTTCTCGGAGGGATAGGGCAGGGAACCCTGCTTAATAGTTGGTGTAGGGCGGCCCGCCTTTCAACGGCGGGCCGTCATGCGATCAATCGGCGCTCGCAACGGGCGCGACCAGCGGTGTGATACGACGGATCACCACGCGCCGGTTCGCCTGCTCCGGCCCGTCGGTCCTGATCTTGAGGAAGCGCTCGCCATAGCCTTGTGTTGCGAGGTTCTCCGGCGGGATGTCGAAGACGTTGGTGAGCGCCTGCGCCACGGCTTCCGCGCGCTGGTCGGAGAGCGCCAGATTGGCGACATCCGACCCGACAGCGTCGGTGTGGCCTTCGATCAGGAAGGTTTCGGCCGGATTCTTCTTCAGTATCCTTTCCATGGCTTCGGCAACGCCTTCCAGCTTCGAAATTTCGCTCTCGGCGACCGCAGCCGACCCGAAGCCGAAATTGACGGTCGTGAGCTCGACGCGCGGAACCATGTCGCGGATACGGGCCGAACGCTTGACCTCGTCGACCGAGTAGAGACGCTTGACACGCTCGACGGGTGGGCGCTCGAGGAACTCGTAGTAGGTGTCGGGATTTCCGACATTGTCGGCGTCGAGGATGTAATCTTCCTCGGGGACGTCGAGCTGCATCGGCGGCAACTCCAGACCAGGGTCGCGCCAGTCTTCAAGGCGATCGGAATAGCGGTCGTCGACATAGGCGAGGACGTATTCACGCCCATCGGGGGTAATGCGTGAGCGCCGGACGATGTCGCCATAGCTGTTGCGGATCGTGACGACCCGCGTGCCGTCCTCGCGAACCACGGTCTCGCGGATGCGGTTGCGTGGCAGATCCTCATACTGCACATCGCGCGCCTGGCGCGTCAGCCGCGGACGGTCGCTGCTCTCCACGAAATTCTGGTTGTTGAACTGAACGACCACGCGGTCGCCCATCTTACGGACCACGTCGACGCCCTGCGGCCGCCGGCGCGACTCGATCGGCGGTGGCGGCTCCGCGATGCGCCTGCCTCGCTCTGCAGTGAGCGGCTGGAGCTCGGCCGGGCGTGCGGCCTCCTGCGCTGCCCTGTCGTCGGCAGGTGGCGGACCCGGCGGCGTGGCCGGCCGAGGAGGCTGAGCCTCGGCTTCCCCGCCCATCGTCTCGGCAGTTCCGCGCCTGTTTCTTCCGGCCGGTGCGGCGGGCGCTTCCTTGGCGCTGTCGAGCATGGGAGCGGCGTCCGGCCGTGCCTTGGCTGAGCCGGAATCGGGCTGCACCGTACTGTCGGGCTGCGTGCCGGGTTGCTCAGGAGCGGCCTGCGGCTCGTTTGTGTCGCCCCCCTTGCCTTCAGGCTCCTTGCCAGGGCCTTTGTGAGGTGTGGGGGCCGCCTCCTGGGGCTGCGTCGGAGTGCCCTGCGGAGCCGGTTCACCAGAAGCAGCGTTAGGCGTCTCCGGTTCTGCCGGAGTCGTCGACTTGGGCGGGACGGGCTTTGATTCGGGGGCCGGTGCTTTCTCGGGCTCTGCCTCTTGCGTCTGCTGCTCGACGCGGGTTTTCGACTTTGGTTTTCCAACATTGGGTTCGGCCTGGGGAGCCGGTTCAGCCTGCGACGCGGGCGGAGCCTCTTCGGGCGCGCCCTGCTGCCTGCCCTTCTGCTTGCGCGGCGATTCTTCCTGAGCCTGGGGCTGCTGCTGTTCAGGTGTCGCCTGCTCGGGCGCGGCTCGCTGCTTGCCCTTCTGCTTGCGCGGCGATTCCTCCTGAGCCGGGGGCTGCTGCTGTTCGGGTGTCGCCTGCTCGGGCGCGGCTCGCTGCTTGCCCTTCTGCTTGCGCGGCGGTTCCTCCTGGGCCGAGGGCTGCTGCTGTTCGGGTGTCGCCTGCTCGGGCGCGGCCTGCTGCTCGCTCTTTTGCCTGCGCGGCGGTTCCTCCTGGGCCGAGGGCTGCTGCTGTTCGGGTGTCGCCCCCTCAGGGGTGGCCTGCTGCTTGCCCTTCTTTCTGCGCGGCGATTCCTCCTCGGTCCGGGGCTGCTCCTGTTCGGGCGTCGCCTGCTCAGGCGCGGCCTGCTGCTTGCCTTTCTGCCTCCGCAGTTGCTCCTCCGGCTCGTCGCTCGGCGCGGTTTCGTCCTGTGCGAGCATCATAGCCCCAGCAACGTGCCGAGCCGGCGTCGATGCCTCATGCGGCGAAGCGGCATTCGCCAGTCCCCACGCGCCAGGCGCAGCCGCGAGCAGCAGGCCCAGGGCCGACCCCGCGAGAAGCTTGAACCGACATTTCATCCCATTCTCCTTGGTAAATCATCACTTACGTGGCCGGAAACACAAAGCATCTAAATTCGTTCCGAGAACGCCGTCTTCGAGGCCCTCGCCGGGCGGCACCGGCTCTTTTGCGTGGCGGGAAGGCGGCTGAAAGGTGGCTAGAGCAGGATGAATGGACGCATTCATCCTGCTCTAGCTCTTTGCTTTTGCAGCATGATCTTACCCGAATAGTCTGCAACTTTTCGGGATTATGCTCAGGGGCCTTGACCGCGATCTTCCACAGGACCAAATCCGCGCAATGAAACCCTTCTGGAAGACCAAGACCCTCGAGGAGATGACCACCTCGGAGTGGGAGTCGTTGTGCGACGGCTGCGGCAAATGCTGCATGGCTAAGCTCGAGGACGAGGATACCGGCAATATATATTGGACGACCGTCGGCTGCCGTCTGTTTGACGCGGGCCTCTGCCGATGCACGGACTACGAGCACAGGTTGGAAAGGGTCAGCGATTGCGTGAGGCTGACGCCGGAGAACGTACGCACGCTCACTTGGCTGCCGTCGACATGCGCCTATCGGCTCGTCGCGGAGGGCAAGGACCTTTACTGGTGGCATCATCTGATTTCGGGCAGTCCGGAGACGGTCCACCAGGCTGGCATGTCGATGCGCGAACGCGTCACGGCAAGCGAAAGCGATATTGAAGACACGGACGAGTATTTCGACCACACGCTCGAATTCGAGCCATGACGTCCGGTCCGGGCTGCGGTTTCTCCCCTCGAAAGTTTTCCTTAACCCGAAACAGCTTCCTCATGATGGCAGCCGGCTGGATGCGAATCAGCCTGCCGGCGTGACTGTGGCTGCCCCGGGCTGGAGCAGATGAACGTCAGATGAACGCCCGGTTCCCAGAACGTTCAGTTGGATCGCTCTAGGGTCGCGGCATCGCTTCGGCGAACCAGGTAAAAAAAGCGGCATAAGGAGAATTCTGCCATGCTCACCACCTTCAAGACAGCGGCCATCGCCGGCCTGATCGGCCTCAGCGCGCTCGCTGCTGTGCCTGCCAAGGCGGACAGCATCTATCTCGGCTTTGGCGACAACCATCGCGATCCGCGCTTCGGCGTCTATGTCGGCGGCGACGGCGAGCGCTACTACCGGCGCGATCATCGCCGGGACGACTACCGCTACGACGACAGGCGCGCGGAGCGCTGCAGTCCCGACCACGCCTTGTTCAAGGCAGAACGAATGGGCATTCGCCGCGCTCGCATCGACTTCGTGTCACCGAGGCGAATCGGCGTCGTCGGCCGCTCGCGCGGCGACTGGGTGAATGTGACCTTCGCGCGTGCGCCGGGCTGCCCCGTCATCGGCTGACGTGAAAGCGCCGAAAACTAAAGAGAGCGCCGCCGGCACTTCCGGCGGCGCTTTTGTGTATGTCCTCAGTCGACCCGATCAGCGCTGCGCACGACGCGCTCAGTCTCGGGATCGATCAGATGCAAAGCATCCAGGTTGACGGAAAGATCGATCTTATGACCGGCGGCTAGTCGGGAATCGGGTTCCAGCCGCGCGACGACCGGCTCGGCCGCCAGGTCGAAGTGAACCAGCGTCTCCATTCCGAGCGGTTCGACGAGCTTTATGACGACCGAGATCGTCCGCCCGGAGTCGGCCCCAGGAACAGCGAGCTTGAGATGCTCCGGCCTTATGCCGAGCATCATGGTTCTCCCGACCGAGTCGGCAAAGGTCCCGGCCCGCGAGTCGGGAATGCTGAGGCTATGGTCCGCCCCGATTTTGGCTGACAGCCCCACTGGCGAAGCCTCGATTGCCGCGGGCACGAAGTTCATCCCGGGGGATCCGATGAAGCCTGCCACGAAGCGAGTCGCGGGGCTCAGATAGAGCTCCTGCGGCGATGCCACTTGCTCGATCCGCCCCTTGTTCATGACCACTACGCGGTCCGCGAGGGTCATCGCCTCCACCTGGTCGTGCGTGACATAGACGGTCGTGGTGGCCACGCGGGCGTGCAATTGCTTGATCTCGGTCCGCATCTGCACGCGCAGCTTGGCATCGAGGTTGGACAAGGGCTCATCGAACAGAAAGACCCGGGGCCTGCGGATCAAAGCTCGCGCCATCGCTACGCGCTGGCGCTGGCCGCCGGACAGCTGGCGAGGCTTGCGGCCAAGCAGCGCTTCGATCTGCAACATCGCGGCGGTCTCTTCAAGGCGCCGGCTCACCTCCTGTTTCGGCGTGTGGCGGAGTTTCAGCCCGAAGGTGATGTTGTCGGCGACTGTCAGGTGCGGAAAGAGCGCGTAGTTCTGGAACACCATCGCTATATCGCGGTCGCCGGGCTCGAGGTCATTCACGACCCGATCGGCAATCCGGATTTCACCGCTCGTGATTGCCTCGAGGCCGGCGATCATTCGCAGCGTCGTCGATTTCCCGCATCCCGAAGGGCCGACCAGCACGACGAACTCGCCGGCGGTTATCTCCAGATCGATGCCATGCACGGTCTGCTGCCCATCATAGGCTTTCGTGAGTGCACGCAGTGACAAGTCGGCCAAGGGAAGTTCCTCTTGCGTCATCGAGGTGCGGGACATCAGTCCCGGGCGAAGACCCGCTCGGGCGTCAGCCAGAAGGGGGGCAGCATCAGCGGCGTGGCCGAAAGCGGAAGGATCGATGGCTTCACCTCCACGCCGAGCACGTCGCGCATGAACGTCCGGCGCTTTTCGATGCGGGCTGCGCAATCAGGATGACGCGCGACAAGCTCGGCGCGCAGCGCTTCGTCGGCGAATGTGACGGGGTCCTCGCAGTTGAGCGCCTGGCCCGCAGACATGGGTACGGGAATCACATCAACCTGGAAAGGCATGCCGGAGCGAATGCGATCGCTCGATCCCGGACGGACGGGCGTGTGCATCCACTCCTCGTGGCCGGTCAGGTGCCCCGGATTGAGCGCCGAGCGAAGCCCGGCTCGTGCGAGGGTCTCCACAACGGCCGCGTAGAGATCGCCCCCGGCGATGCCGATGTCGGCGGCGGCGTACCAGGTGCATAGCGCCTCGAAATAGCCGGATGCCTTCGCCTGGAAGGCATCGTTTTCGGTATCGAGCAAGCCGGCGCGCGAGGACAGTGCGCCCCAGAAGCCGAGGGCCGTCGTCACGCCGTCGCCGCGCCGCAACCTGCGCGCGGTCGGGCTGCGCAGCCCAATCACCGGCTCGCCGGGCGCGGCCGAGGCGAACATGGTATGCACGTTGATCGGCTCGCCCGTGTAGCGCATTCGCGCAACGGCATCATATTCCGTGTCGCCCTCGCGCACGCCGGACACAATCTGCCAGAGCGCCAGCGAGCAACGCGTTGCCGACCACTCCCATGCGGCGATCTGATCGACGTCGACCTGCGTGCGCAGGCCCGTCTCGGGGTGCATCAGAACGGCCGTCGCGTCGGACAAAGAGCCAGAGCGCCCCACGACCCGCTCGACCATTTGGACGTATGCCGCGGGCACGAAGAAGGCATGCGCCGGCTCATCTTCCTCTTGCGCTTCAAGGTATTTCCAGCCAGCAAGAGCGACGGAATCGCCTGCTTTCAAGCCGGCGTCGCGCAGCCGATCGGCCAGGCGCGGATGCTGCGAGCGATCCTGGCCAGGCAGGCTGAGCGACTGGGCGAGGAGCACTTCCACGCCGGGCAGGCGGGCCAGTGGCGCGTAGCTTTCCGATTCGTTTCCGGTGATCAGCACGCGGCGGCCGCCACGACCGAGCAGCAGGAACGCCTCCTCGAAACGCGGCTCGAAACCACTCAGGAAGGCGATGTTTCCGAAGTGCTCGCGGTCTGCGTAGACGATCAACCAATCCTTGCCGGCGCGTGCGAAGGCGGCATCTGCGCGCGCTGCAAAGGTCTCCGCGGGTACTTGCGGCTGTTCTCCGGGCAAGTCGAAGACGGGAGGCGTTACGGTTTTCAGTATGGGAGCCATGGATGCGAACCTTTCCGTGTTAGTCGCCGTAGAGCCCGTCTTCGGGCGTCCAGTCGAAGTCGGTGTCGAGAGGATAGGTCGGCCGTGGCAGGGCAGACCAGTCCAGGCGCCTCATGTCGAGTTGAGAAACCCCGTCGCTCAACAAGAGGATGTGACGGGCAGCTATGTCTTCCAGTTGCGGGTGAAGGTAGCCGAGCTTCACGACATAGGCCTTGTGCGCGGTCGGTTGAATGCCCATGGCCGTGAAGTGGTGTGGGGTGGTGATACCGATCGCGCGAGCATGGAAAGTGGCGAGAACGCCGCCGATCCGAACGCAGGCCCAGGCGCCTTCGTGCGACCGGTAGGGCTGAAAACCGCCCAACTCCAGCGTCTCGCCGCAGGCTTCGACGCGCGCGATCACGCGCCGCTCGGTGCGAGGCCGCGACACGTGCTCGGCCCCGAGCACGATCTCGACCTCGGCGCCGACCCCTGCAGCGATCAGGCGCTCGACCGTAAGCGGCGCGGTGATGCCGGCGACCACGATGTCGCTCGCCTGCGGGTCGTCGAGTGCCGCCTGCAAGACGAAGGTCAGGTCGCCCGCAGCACCCGCGGTGGTGTTGTCGCCGGAATCGGAAACGAATACCGGGCGTTCGACGGCGTCCAATGCCCGGCGCAGGCCCTCCGCCGTCTCGGCCGTCTCCATCCGAAGGCGGAATTCCGAGCGCTCCGCCCAGATGCTGGCTGCGAGGTCGACTGCGGCGTTGCGTGCCGCGGCAGCGTCGCCGTCGCTCACGGCAAAAGCGGTGACGGCCGTCGATGGCCGGTCGTTCCAGGCAAATCCGACAAGGATGTTGGCCTCCAATATCCCTGAACGCGCGTCATATTCGGGCAGCGAACCGTAGAGCTCGCGGGCGGGTCGCAGCGCCGTCACGGCCGTCTCGCCCGGCACCAGGATAGGGATCCTCACGGCGGCCTTCTTCGGGCGAATGCCGCTGCGGATGACATGGACGAGCTGGTCGGCTGCGCGCCATCCCGTCTCGCGATCATCGCGATGAGGCGCGGTGCGAAGGACGCTGAAGACTGTGGCTGCCGAGAGCAGGCCTGGCGTCATGTCGCCGTGGAGGTCAAGGGAGACGCCGATCGGCACTTGCGGGCCGACGGCGGAACGGATCGCCGCCACGAAGTCGGTATCGGCGTCCTCATCCATGCCGGCAACCTCGAGAGCGCCGTGATTGGCCACGAGCACGCCATCGAAAGGTCCACCCTCGATCAGCCGACGGATCGTTTCCGACTTGATCTCGTCATAGGCAGCGGCGGTCATGGGTCCGCCGGGCAGGGCTGTCGCCCAAAAGAGCGGTACCGCCTCGATATCTGGTTCTTCGGCCAGCCGGGCCAGCATGCCGCGAACCATCCAGACGTCGCCCGCGAGCATGTCCTCAGCATCGTAGCGCTGAACGGCCGTCGTATCGGTGGCGACGGGCGAAGCGAGCATGATCTCGATTGAGAGGCCGACAATGGCGATGCGCATGAAAGGGTCCTTGATCCAAATGATAGGGGCGCCGGAACAGGTCAGGGAATGACGCTCGACGCGTCGAGCCCCGTCACTCCATCGAGCGCGAGGGCGACGCCGCCCAGATACGGCCGGTCGGTCGCGATTTCAGAGAAGATCACGCGGGTCTGAGCCGCCATATTGGGGTGGGCAAGCCGTCCCAGGCTGCGCTCGAGCGATTGGCCGAGATAGCGCGATGCACGGGCCATGTCGCCGCCCAGCGCGACGACCGGCGGATTGAAGATGTTCACGAGATTGGAGACCGCCGCCCCAAGGATCTCGCCCGCCTGCTCGAAAACCGACACCACCGCGGGATCACCGGCTTCCGCGCGATCCAGAAGCGTATCGAAGCTGCGAACCGTCTTGCCGCCGCGGGCTTCCACCTCGGCCGCAAGGGCGGGCTCTGAAAGATAGGCCGACAGACACCCTGCCGCGCCGCAAGAACAGAGCCTGCCCTGGGGGACAACCTTCATGTGCCCAAGCTCGCCGGCCAGCCCGTGGGCGCCCAGGTAGATTTCCCCGTCGAGAAAAAGCGCGCCGCCGACGCCCGAACCTGAGAAAAGATAGATGAAGTCGTCAAGGTCGATGCAGTTGCCGAACATATGCTCGGCCATTGCCGCGGCCTTCACGTCATTGCCTATGTAGAGCGGCGCTGAAACGATCCGGCTGAGGAGGTCGAGAACGGGCACGTCGCGCCAGCCCAGGATAGGGGCGTGCACCAGCATGCCTTCCGTGCTTACCAGGCCGGGCAGCGATATTCCCACGCCGAGCAGGGGACTCGTGCGGCCGCTGGCGGCCGTGACCGCCGCGATGCCGTCCGCGACTGCGCGGTCGAGGGTCTTGACCTTGCGATTGAAGGACTGCCGGTGATGGGCGAGGGGCCGACCGTCCAGTCCCGCGGCCACGAAGCCGAGCTCTTCGGACTCGACCTGAACGCCGACCAGCAATCCGCTGTCCGGGGAGATCGACAAGCCTTCAGCCGGGCGACCGGGCCGGTTGCCTGCGGCTGTGGGCGTGCGCACGACCAGCCCGAGCTCGTCGAAGCGGGTGACGATAGAGGACACGGTCGATTTGTCGAAGCCGGTCCTCCGAATTATCTCCTTCTGGGAAATCTGCGGCTCGATCCGGATACGATGAAAGATTTCGTTCGCGTGATAGCGCCTGATGTCCGAAGTCCGCACCGGCTTCCCTCATTAATCCCGGATCAAGAAAAATATCTGGCCAAATCGACCCAAACTGTCAATCTGTTTCATCAACTTTCAGCGCTCCCCAGAGCTGAACACACTGCGATGTAGCCGAAAACGTGTCAATCTGGCCGGAATGGCGTTGACAGTCGGCAAGATGGAGGCATAATTTTTCTTGTACACAGATTATTGTGACCTGCCCGGCCATGGGTTTGGCAGTTGGCTCCACAGGGGAAAGAGATGAAAAAGATCATATGGCTTGGTGCCGCTCTCGGCGCCCTTGCGTCTACGATCACGGTTGGCGCGCAGACCGTGCCTGAAATCTGGCACTACTACGCAGCAGGCTCGGAAAAGGCCGGAATCGATGCGCTCATCGCCTATACGAACAAGCAAAATCCGGACGCCCAGGTTGCCGGGCGCGTGATCCCGGGCAACGCCGTCGAATTGCGCCGGCAGCTGCAGACGGCTTTCATGGGTGGACAGCCGCCGGCGATCTATCAGAGCTCGATGGCTTCCGAACTGAAGACTTTCGTGGATGGGGGACGACTGCATCCTCTGACGGATGTCTGGAAAGAGATCCGGGGAGATCAAATATTTCCAGAAGGCGTTCAGCGCGTCGTTAAGATCAATGGGGTACCCTATGGCGTTCCGTATGATCTGTCGCTGATCAACAATGTCTTCTACAACAAGGCGACCTTCGAAAAACTTGGAATCACTCCTCCGGCCGATTGGGATAGCCTCAAGGCGGCATGCAAGACCCTGCGGGATGCCGGAATTCAGCCACTCGCCAATGCCGGCGGGCCGTTCTGGAGCCTCTACAATTTCTATGCGCCCTTGGTGTCGACAGTCGGCGTGGATGGCTATTACAAGATCGCCTCCGGGGAACTCGCCTTCGACTCGCCGGAATTCCGCAAGGCATTGGCGCTCTATCGGGACACGATGGTGAGTTGCTACGCACAGAACTGGAGCGGCAAGACCTGGACCCAGGCCGCGGACGATGTCGTGAACGGCAACAGCGGCATGTTCATGATGGGAATCTGGGCGGCCGCCTATATGAAGCAGGCGGGCTTCGAGCCGGGCAAAGGCTTCGATGTCTTCCCGGCGCCCGGAACGGACGGCAAGGCGATCTTCCAGATGGATGTCTTCGCCGCGCCGGAAGGGCCGGCCGAGACGGTGAAGGTTGCCGGGAAATTCATCGAGGCCGCGGTCAGCCCCGAAGGCCAAGCGGCCTTTGCGGTGCCGAAGGGTTCGCTCGCACCCAACATCGAGGTCGATCCCAAGATCTACGATTATGCCGGCGCCAAGTTCGCCCAGCAACTCGCGGCCGCTTCGAAGGCCAATGCGGTGCTGCCGAACCTGTTCTTCCTGCTGCCGACGAAGGTCGGTACGGAGCTTGGAACCCAGATCGAAAAATTCGCGATCGATCCCTCCGAGGCCAATGAATCCGACCTGATCGCCACCCTGGAAGCGCTGCGGCAGGAAGCGCTTGCTGAAAACGCCTATACGAAGTGGTGAGGACACGGGGAGGGTGCGTTCGAAAGCGCGCCCTCCCCAATGCATGAGCACGTGGCAATGAAACAGCTGGTTCCGAGGCGCAGCGTTCTCTCGTCGACCACACGCGCGCATATCGCATTCCTGATCCTGCCGGTCGCGCTGTTCGCGGTGTTCTACGTCTATCCGATCCTTTCGACGGCTTATCTGTCGCTGCACAGCTGGGACGGCGTAGCGCCGACCATGCGCTATGTCGGTCTGCAGAATTATTTCGTTCTCGTCCGGCAGCCGCGCTTCCTTCATGCGGTCATGAACAACATGTCCTGGCTGGCCTTCATGCTGCTCGGCCCGACCGGGGTCGGTCTGCTGCTGGCCGCCTTGCTCGACCGCGGCCTCAGGGCCGAGAAAATTTACCGCATGATCTTCTTCCTGCCCTTCACCATCCCCGCGGTCGCAGTGGCGGCGATCTGGCGATGGGTCTACGAGCCGACGAACGGCTTGCTCACAGCGACCTTGCAGGCGGTCGGACTCGGTGGCTGGGCGCAGAACTGGCTCGGCGATCCGGCACTCGTCACCTATGCGTTGATGGGCGCCGTGCTGTGGTGGACGACGGGATTCGCATTCCTGGTGTTTTTCGCCGGGTTGAGGAACATTCCGGTGGAGTTCATAGAGGCAGCCCGCATCGAAGGGGCCTCGCCCTGGCAGATCTTCTGGAAGGTCAGCTTTCCGCTATTGTGGCCATCCACGATCATTGTGCTCGGCATGGCCGCGATTGACGCGATGCGGCTTTTCGACGTGATCTGGGCCACCACGAATGGCGGTCCCGCCTATGCATCGGAAGTGCTGGCCACCCAGATGTATGACGTGGCTTTCGGGCGCTTTGAGATGGGCAAGGCGAGTGCCATCTCCGTCTTTCTCCTCATTATCGCGGGGGTGGTCATCATGCCCTACATAGCGGCCATGTCACGGCGCGTGGCGGAAAGCGAGGCCGAATGACCTCGCTCTCGCGCAACCGGCCGGCCGCCGGCATCGTCGTCTTTATATTCGCGGCGCTCTTCGTTGCGCCGCTGGTCCTTGCCTTTCTAACCTCGATCAAGTCGCCTGCCGAAATCACGCGTGTGCTTGCACTGCCATCGGGCATATACATCGAGAATTACCGCATCGCCTTCGAACGCATGGGCCGCAGCTTTCTCAACTCGATCGCGATCACCGGGCCTGCTGTGGTCCTGTCGATCGCGGTCGGAGCGATCGCGGCCTACCCGCTCGCCTTCATGCGGGGCCGGGGAGGCCGCCTTACCTATTTCGTGCTGCTGACCGGCATGCTGGTGCCCTTCCAGATTGTACAAATTCCGCTGTTCCTGATGATCCGGGCGATTGGCCTATTCGACACCATACCCGGCCTCTGGCTGGTGCACACGGCCTATGCCGTGCCGTTCTGCACCTTCTTCATGCGCAACTTCTTCGCTTCCGTGCCGCGCTCGATGTACGAGGCCGCGCGGATCGAAGGCTGCAGCGTCTCCGGCTATTTCTGGCGGATACTCTTGCCTGCCTCCGTCTCAGGCCTTTCGGCGCTGGCGATCATCCAGAGCCGCGCGATCTGGAACGACCTCCTGTTCGCCATGACGCTGACGAGCAGCGACTCTGCCCGCCCAGCCACGGTCGCGATCGCCGGTTTCGCCAGCAGCCTGCAGGTCGAATACGGGCCACTCATGGCTGCCACGCTGATCTCCACCTTGCCGGTGATGCTGGCCTATCTCCTCTTTCAAAAGGCGTTCGTTCGCGGCCTGCTCGGAGGCGCCGGCAAGTGAGTTGCGTTTGATGTCGACGCGAGATCCCGCCCCTTCATCAATGCTGCGCGCAGTGGTCGACCGAATACTGCCCGAAGGGGAGGGGTGGAGTGGGCTATCCGTCGGCGCCGACCGCTTCGTTGCCCGCATGCTGGAAACGGATGCCAAGGACGATGCGCCGGCTATCGAAGCCGGCCTTGCAGAGCTCGCTGCTGCGGCCAACCATCGCGGTTCGGACATCAGCGCCTCCGATGGTGCCACGCTTGATGCGCTGATCGATGCGGTGCAGCACGAGCCCTGGTTCCGCCGGCTGACAGAGCTTGTCGCCGA
Source organism: Mesorhizobium sp. BAC0120 (assembly GCF_033542235.1). Classification (NCBI taxonomy): domain Bacteria; kingdom Pseudomonadati; phylum Pseudomonadota; class Alphaproteobacteria; order Hyphomicrobiales; family Phyllobacteriaceae; genus Mesorhizobium; species Mesorhizobium sp. BAC0120. The sequence continues at coordinate 316,811 of NZ_JAWRCU010000004.1, forward strand.
GGGCGCTTACGCCGATCCCGACAACGGCGCGAACCCGGACGCCGTCACCTGGACCTCGATCGGTTACCGGCACGGTCTGGCCGAAGGACCGAGCGGTCCTCCAGCCCGACCGGCTCAGCCTGCCAGGACGATCGGCCCACAATCCATCATCGACTATGACGTGGTGATCGTCGGCGCCGGAGCGGGAGGAGGTGTGGCCGCCTGCGTGCTCGCGGAGGCCGGCAAGAACGTGCTCCTTCTCGAGCGCGGCCGCGAGCTGTCCTACGTCAATGACGGGCACCGGGATCATCTGCGTAACCACCGCCTGTCTCTCTACGGGCACAACACAGGCCCCGACCCCGATGACAACCCTCGGGTCATCGTCGCTTCGGACGGCTCGGAACGGCGGGTGAGGGCACATGAGGCGGGAGCCCATGCGAATGCTGCCGGGGTCGGCAGCGGCACCTTCGTCTATGGAGGCCTCGCCTGGCGTTTCCACCAGGATGACTTCCGCATGGCCAGCCGATACGGCGTTCCTGAGGGATCGTCGCTGGTGGATTGGCCGATCGACCTGGAGGACCTTGCCCCATTCTACGAGCGCGCCGAACGGGAGATAGGCGTCAGCGGCGCCGTCACGACTCCGCGAGGGTTGACGGAGCCCATGCCTGCGGTGCCGTTGCAAGCGGCCGGGCGATTGCTGATCGAGGGGGCGGGGCGTCTCGGCTGGTCGACGATCCGGCCGCCGGTGCTCATCAACACGCGTCCGCGCGAGGGGCGCGGCGCCTGTATCGGCTGCGGCTCCTGCGTGGGTTTTCCCTGTCCCGCCGGCGCGAAGAACGGCACGTTCAACACCGTCATTCCCCGCGCGCTCGCGACCGGGCGCACGACCCTCATCACTGGAGCGATGGCCGAACAGATCCTGCAGGACGACCGCGGCCGGGTAACAGGCGTCGTATGGCGGTCGATCGCCGACGGTGCCGACCATCGCCATATCGCCCGGGCTGGTGCCGTCGTCCTTGCCGCCGGCGCGATCGAGACGGCCCGGCTCCTTCTCGCATCCGCATCGCCTGCACATCCGGAGGGGCTGGGCAATGCGAATGGGCAAGTCGGCCGTCACCTGCAGGGGCACTGTTATCCGACGGTGTACGGCCTGTTCGACGAGCCCGTGCACGGCGAGCACGGACCCGGTGTGACGATCGCCACGACCGATTTCGTCCACGGCAATCCCGGCGTGATCGGAGGCGCGATGCTGGCGGACGACTTCATCATGACGCCGGTAGCCTTCTGGAAAAACGCCCTCCCACCTGACCTCACTCGCTGGGGCGGGAAAGCGAAGGATTTCATGATCCGCAACTACCGTCGGGTCCTGGCCGTGAAGGGGCCAGTCCACGAGATTCCCAATCCGGAGAGCCGGGTCACCCTGCATCCCGAAATCCGCGATCGCTGGGGAAATCGAGTGGCACGGCTGTCTGGTGCGGTCCATCCCGAAACGCTGCGCACGGCGCGTGTGATCGCCGCGCGGGCGCGGGAATGGCTAGCGTCGGCTGGAGCGCTTTCGGCCTGGGGCCCCGATCCGGTCTTCGGCCTCTCTGGCGGACAGCATCAGGCAGGTACCTGCCGAATGGGAACCGATCCGCGGCTCTCGGTGACGGATCCTTATGGCCGGGTCTGGGGTCACGATAATCTGGTGGTCTGCGATGCCTCGCTGCATCCGACCAATGGCGCCTTCAATCCGGTGCTGACCATCATGGCGCTGGCCTTCAGAAACGCCGAGCAACTGGCGTCGGCTTAGAAAGACCTCGCTCGCCGACGGCCGTACCGGCGTTGAGGGGCAATTGAAGCCGCCTGCGCCGCGCGTCAGCAACGGAGTTCGATTTCATCACCCAGACAGCATTGCCGCCGCGGGCTGCGCCGCTCGCGCCGCGCCAGTTGTTGTCCACAGCAGGCTCTTGCATTCTGATTCCACTGTTGTACGGTTGACTGGACAACTTGGACTGACAATGCCAACCGAGATCCGCGACCGCAAAGGGCCGCTCTACCTGCAGATCGCCGACCAGTTGCGCGAGGAGATAGGCTCGCTCGACAGCGGGGCGCGTATCAGGAGCGAACCGCAGCTCGCAAAGGATTGGGGCGTCAGCCGCTTCACCGTCGCCAAGGCGGTCGAGCAACTCGTCGACGAGGGGTTGATCACGCGCCGCCAGGGCAGCGGCACGTTCGTGGCCGAGGCGCCGCTCAGGCGCGCGCCCGGCTATCTGTTGAGTTTTACGGAGGCGGTCGAAGCAGCCGGGCATCAGGCATCGCACAGGCTGCTCGCCTTCGAACCGGTCGAGTGGCATGACGGGCTGCCCTACACTCCCGGGGCCGCCCTCATGCTGCTCGACCGCCTCCGGCTTGTCGATGGCAAGGCGGTCGCGCGGCATCGCTCGATTCTTTCCGCAGACCTCTTGGCCTCGACCGGGCTGACGCGGGAAATGCTGAGCCGGCCGAGCTTCTCGCTTTACCGCTTTTTCGAAGAGCGCGGCCTTTCCGTGCACAGCGCCACGGAGCGGCTGATCGCCTGCGCGGCGTCCAGCGACGACCGCAAGCTTCTCGGGCTGAAAGGCGAGGCAGTCGTGGTCGCCGTCACCCGCCATTCCTTTGCTGCCGACGGAACGCCGCTCGACGCCGTCAGCGCAATCTATGATGCCCGCCGCTATTCCTACGAGGCCCGCCTCGAAAGGCAGCATCAACTGGGGAACTCAAATCAGGAGAACAACAATGAAGACATCTTCAGCGATCGGCGCGGCCACATTGGCCCTCGCCTCGGCCCTTGGAGTGATCGCCGGGAGCGCAGCTGAGAAACCGGCGGCCCTCATCATCGCGCAAGGAGGGCTCGGCGATCAGTCCTACAACGATCTCGCCTATTCCGGCTTCGATAAGGCCGTGAAGGAAGCCGGCATAGAAGGCAAGCCGGTTGAATCGAAGGACGTGGTTGCGCAAGCGGCCGAGATCCTGCGCCGTGCCTCCGACGCCGATTTCGGACTGATCGTCGACCTCGAATATTCGCATGGCGAGCCGATGGTCGAAGTGGCGAAGGATTATCCCGACACCAAATACGTCATTCTCAACCAGGTGCGCGAAGGCGCGAACATCGCCTCGGTGCTGTTCGAGGAGCAGGAGGGCTCTTATCTCGCCGGCACGCTCGCCGCTCTCGTCACGACGGATACATCGATCAAGGGCATCAACCCCGAGCCGATCATCGGCGTGATCGGCGGCACCAAGTCGGCGGGCATTGACAAATTCATCGCCGGCTATATCGAGGGCGCCAAGGCCGCCAATCCGAACGTGCAGGTGAAGGTCGCCTATTCCAACAATTTCGGCGATCCGGCGATCGGCCTGCAGATGGCGAAGGCGATGTTCGAGGAGGGCGCCGACATCATCTACCAGGTCGCGGGCGGCACCGGCATGGGCGTCATACAGGCGGCCAAGGAAACCGGCCACTACGCCGTCGGCGTCGATACCGACCAGGACGCCCTCGCTCCCGGTGCAGTGCTGACCAGCATGGTGAAGCGCACCGACGTCGCCGTCGAAAAGATCGTGAAGGACTATGCGGCCGGCAAGTTCGAGGGCGGCAAGACGATCACCTTCGGGTTGAAGGAGAATGGCGTCGGGCTCTCCGAGATGAAATACACCAAGGACATCATCCCGCCTGCGATCCTCGAGAAGGTAGAGGCGGCGAAAGAGGGCATCCTCTCCGGCAAGATCAAGGTCTGGAACGTCGTCGACCAGGGCTATCCGGACTGGCTGAAGTAATCCTGAAATGGCCGCGGCGGTGTCCTTGCCTGGCGAGCAAACCGGGTTCGATCAGAGCGTGCGCCTGGGCGCGTTGAACGTCACGAGACGTTTTGGGGCCCTTGTCGCCAATGACGACATCACCTTCCGGGCAGAGCGCGGCAAGGTGCATGCGATCGTTGGCGGCAATGGCGCCGGCAAATCGACCCTGATGCGCATCCTGCAAGGCATGGATCGGCCGGACCAGGGCGTTGTGGTCGTGGACGGCCTGCCGGCCGTCTTTCTCGGCCCGGCCGACGCATTCGCTTGCGGTATCGGCATGGTCCATCAGGAATTCATGCTGGTGCCCGGCCTGACGCTGCTCGAGAATCTAGTGCTGGCGCATGAGCCGGTCGACGCAATCGGCCGCATCGACAAGGCGAAGGCGCGGGAGGAGGCGCAAAGGCTCGAGCGTCTGGCCGGCGTAAAGCTCGACTGGGACACGCCCGAGCAGGACGCGCCGGTGCATGTGCGCCAGATCGTCGAGATCCTGAGGCTGCTCTATCGCGGCGCCGACGTTCTCATTCTCGACGAGCCGACCGCGGTGCTGGCGCCTGCCCAGGTGAAACAGCTCATCGCACTCCTGCGCAAGCTCAGCGCCGATGGCCGCACAATCCTCTTCATCAGCCATAAGCTCGAGGAGGTGCTGGCGGTCGCCGACCAGATCACCGTGATACGCAACGGTAAGGTGGTCGGCAGCCTGCCGCGCGAAGAGGCGACAAAGGCGAAGCTCGCCGAAATGATGATCGGCGAAATCCTTTCCTGGCCGACAGCCAGGGCTGGCACTGCAGGCCGTCCCGTCCTGGAGATCAGCGGCCTCTCGGCGTCCGGCAAGCGCGGCCATGCCGGGCTGAGCGCATTCGATCTGACCGTGCGCGCCGGAGAGATCGTCGGGATCGCGGGCGTTGCCGGCAATGGCCAGGACGAACTCGCGGCCGCGATCACGGGGCTCGGACGGGTCGACAGCGGGGCGATCTGGCTCGACGGCAAGAATATTTCCACGCTGACGCTTCGTGAGCGCCGCGCGCTGGGTCTGAGCTACCTTTCGCCCGACCGTGCCGCGGAAGGGCTTTGCCTTGCCGCTCCGATCGCCGAGAACGCCATCGCCGGCCATCATCGTCGCCCGGACCTCAGCACCCGCGGCATCCTCAGGCGGCGCGCCATCGCTCGTCATGTCGGGAGCCTGCTCGACCGCTATTCGGTGAGGCGCGCTTCGGACTGGCTGCCAGCCGCGAGCCTCTCCGGCGGCAACCAGCAGCGGGTCGCGGTGGCGCGCGAGCTCGACGGCAATCCCAAGTTCCTGCTCGCCTGCCAGCCGACGCGCGGCGTGGATATCCGCGGCATCGCCTTCATTCATCAGTGCCTGCTCGACTTCCGTGACCGCGGCGGCGCCGTCCTGCTTATTTCCGAGGAGCTCGAGGAATTGATCGGCCTTTCCGATCGCATCGTGGTCGTCTATGGCGGCAGGATCACTGGCGAGGTGGCACGCGGCTCCGCCAGACTCGACGAGATCGGCCGCCTGATGCTGGGCGGTAGCAACGCATGACCGACAGTAGTGCGACATCGAGATTCCTGTCCGCTTTACGTTGGCAGGACGCTGCGGCCGCACTCGCGCCGCTTCTGCTTGCGCTCCTCGTCGCCGCCCTCGTGCTGGGGCTTGCCGGGCATAATCCGCTCGAGGTCTACCGGCTGCTCGCGGTCGAATCCTTCGGTGGCCAGAAGCGGATCGCGGCAACGCTTGCGGCCGCGACGCCGCTGATGCTGACGGGCCTTGCCACTGCAGTCGCCTTCCGCGCCGGCGTCTTCAATGTCGGCGTCGAAGGCTGCGTCTTCGTGGGAGGGCTGGCCGCCGCCTATGTCGGCTTCGCCTGGGCGGGACTGCCGGGTGTTGTCCTTCTGCCTGCGGCTATCATTACGTCCGTCGTCATCGGTGCGCTGTGGATGCTGGTGCCCGGGCTGCTCAAGGCGCGGCTCGACGTCGACGAGGTCGTGACGACGCTGATGCTCAACTTCATTGCGATCAGCCTGACAGCCTATCTCGTCAATGGGCCGCTGCTCGCGCCAGGCTCGGCCAACTCGGCGACGCCGATGATCGATGCGGCAGCGCGCCTGCCGAAGCTCCTGCCGCCTTCGACGCTCAACGCCGGCTTCTTGATCGCGCTTGCCCTGCTGCTTCTCTACGCATGGTGGGGCAGCCGCACTGCGCTCGGCTTCGAGACGCGCATGGCGGGCCTCAACGCCCGCTTCGCGACTGCATCCGGCATCGACGTGCCGATGCTCGTCATCAAGATGATGATGCTTTCGGGCGCCATCGGCGGGCTGGCGGGCGGTATCCATGCCCTCGGCGCGGTCGGCCGATTCGTCGCCGGTTTTTCACCTGGCTACGGCTTTACCGGCATCGCGGTTGCGCTGCTTGGCCGCGGCTCGGCGCTCGGCATCTTCCTTGCCGCGGTCCTGTTCGGAGCCCTCACGACTTCGGGCGCGACGATCCAGCTCTTCAGCGACGTGCCGATCGAGATCGTCAACATCCTGCAGGGCATGGTCATGATCTTCGCCGTCGCGCGTTTCGGCTGGATTTTTGGGAAAAGGCGGGCGGCAAGATGATCGACAACATCATCCATGCCGCAATCGTCATGACCACGCCGCTGCTGCTTGCCGCAATCGGCGGCCTCGTGAACCGGGTCGGCGGCCTCGTGAACATCGGTCTCGATGCGATGATGCTTGCCGGCGCGCTTGCCGGCCTGATCGTCGCATCTCAGAGCGGAAGCTGGCTCGCCGCGCTCATCGCCGCCGGCCTCATCGGCGCCCTCATCGGCCTCATGATGTCGCTCACCGTGACCCGCTTGGAGGCCAACGAGATCATTGTCGGGCTCGGCTTCAACGTCGCCATTGCCGGGCTCGTGCGCTTCTTCCTGAAATCCGCCTATGGCAGTTCCGGAACGCTGAACTTGCCCGATGTCGCGCGGCTGCCGCATTTCGACATTCCTGTCATCGCCGATATCCCGATCCTCGGTGCGCTCGTCTCCGGTCACGACCCGCTCACCTGGGCGGCATGGCTGATGGTGCCGGCAACGGCCTGGTTTCTTGCCCGTACACGGACAGGGCTCAGGCTGCGAGCGGCAGGGGCGGGCCCGCAGGCCGCCCGGGCACTGGGCTTGAACCCGCTGACGCTGCGCGACGCTTCGACCGTTTTCGCCGGCTTCATGGCCGGGCTGGCAGGTGCTTATCTGTCGATCGGGGTGGTCGGCATCTTCAACGAAGGCATTACCGCCGGGCGTGGCTTTATCGCGCTTGCCGCCTTCTATTTCGGCCGCAACCGGCCTTGGCCCACCGCGCTCTGCGCGCTGCTTTTCGGCCTGTTCGATGCCTTCCAGATCAGGCTGCAGGGCAGGGGGGTGCCGGCCGAGCTCGTGCAGACGCTCCCCTATGTGATGGTGATCCTGGTGCTGACGGTGATGGCGCTCGCGGTGCGGCGCAAGCGCGCGAAAGGAACATGACGATGGCGGTCAAGACTGCGCTCATCCTCGTCGACGTGATCAACTCCTTCTTCGAGCAGGGACACCCGAACTACTATCCGGGCGTCGAGGCCGTCATCGAGCCGATGAAGAAGCTGCTCGCGGCCGCGCGCGCCTCCGGCGCGATCGTCGTTCACGCGGTCGAAAGGCACCGGCCGGGATTCGAGGACTTCGAATGGCGGAAACTTCCGATCCATCACCTCGAGGATGCTCATGATGCCGCGTTCTTCGGCGACTTCCGCCCGCAAGGCCCGAGCGAGGCCGTCGTCCACAAGCGTCGCTTCAGCGCCTTCTTCGCCACCGACCTCGCCCTCTTTCTCGCCGAGCAGAAGGTAAGCCGTGTCGTCATCGCCGGCGTGAAAACCAATGTCTGCATCCGCGCGACCGCGCAGGACGCTTTCGCCAACGGCTTCGAACCGATCGTCGCGCGCGAGGCCACGAACTCGAACCGGCCACATCTCGCCGAGGCATCGCTCGAGGATATCGACCGCTATATGGGCCGCGTCGTCGCGCTCGATGACGCCATTGGGATGCTGACGCAATGAGGATTGCGATCACCGGCTATGCCAGCCTGGACCATGTGGCCACGCTCGACGGCGTGCCGCGGCCGGGCCGCACGACGACGATCCTCGGACGGCCCGACAATGCCTGGCCGAGGCTCGGCGGGAGCCCCTCCTATGTTGCAGCCGCCCTGGTGGCGAGCGGCGTCCCCGAGGCTTTCCCGGTGAGCTGGATCGGCGATGACTCGGCTGCCGGCGCCTATCTCACTCAGCTCACCGAAAAGCGCATTCCCCATGACGGTATCGTCGTCGTCCCAGGCGCTCGCACGCCGATCGCCATCCTCGCTTATGAGCCCGATGGCGGGTGCATATGCCTTTACGATCCGGGAATGTCGACGGAGCCGACGCTCTCTGATCTGCAGCGCGAGCTGATCGCCAAGGTCGATTGGGTCTGCGTCACCATCGGACCTCAGGATGCGACGGCCGCGGTTCTGGAGACGATCGGTCCCGCCGCCAGGCTCGCCTGGGTTGTCAAGCATGATCCCCGCGCGATGCCGGTGCCGCTCGCTGCGCGGCTTGCGGCGCGGGCCGACCTGATCTGCTGCAGCCAGGCGGAGAGCGCTTTCCTGGAGGAGGCACTCGCTTCGGCCGCTCCTCGCCAGGGGCAGATCAGGATCGAGACGCATGGCCGCGCCGGGGCCGCCTTTACCTGCGGCGAGGCGAACGGCTTCGTCGCGGCGAGCCCCGTCTGCGTCAGCGACCCGACGGGTGCGGGGGACAGCTTTGCGGGCGGTGTGCTGGCGGCCCTGGCCAAGGGCGAGACCGATCTTGCTTCGATTGTCGAAGCCGGACACCACGCGGCGGTGGCTCTGCTCGCCACGCGCCGCAAGCATGAAAGTTGAAAGTGCATTGATATGACCAAGGAAGAGCAATCGAACAGCGCCTGGTACATCGGCGCGGAACGCGCGGAGGTCGGCGACGCCGCGATCCTGATCGGCGACCCCGCCCGTGTGGGCCGCATCGCGAATCATATGAGCGATGTGCATCTCGTGCGCGAAAATCGGGGGCTGCGCACCATTACCGGCACGCGCGCCGGACGGCGGATCACCGTCAGCGCATTCGGCATGGGTGCGCCGATCGCAACCATCGTCCTGCATGAGCTTTTCGCGCTCGGCATCCGCACCTTCCTACGCATCGGCACGGCAATGGCCGTGCCGCCGGCCAGGCTCGGCGATTTCGTGCTGGCCGACGGCGCATTGCGGGCCGAGGGTACTTCCAACAGCTACGCGCCCCTGGGCTTTCCTGCGATCGCCGATTTCGCCCTGAACACCCGACTGCGCGAGCGCCTTGGCCGGTCAGAGCGTACTTGGCACGCGGGCATATTCGGCACCTATGACGGCTTCTACACGGAGATGTTCGGTCTTTCCGGCGAGCGCCGCGAGATGATCGCGGCGCTCAAGCGCGACATCGAACGCATGGGGCTCATCGGCACGGACATGGAGACGGCAGCGCTGCTGGTCGCCGCCCGCATTCTTGGCGCGCGCGCCTCGACGCTCTGCGTCGCGACAGTCGACGCGCACAGCCAGGAAAAGATCGGTGACGGAGAAATGGCGAAGGCAGAGGCCGAGCTGTTCGAAGTGGCGCTCGACGCCATCACCGCATTGCCGGCCTGACGGCAATCGAGCCCCCGCACCAACAAGAAGGAGCAGTAGGATGGCCTCCCTGGTCGACAATTATTTCACCACGCTCGCCGAACGGCTCGACAAAGTGCGAACCACCCAGGCGGGCGCCATCGAGAAGGCCGCCGAGCTTTGCGCCAAAAGCATTGCGGCCGGGAAGCTGGCGTTCACTTTCGGCACCGGCCATGGCGCGCTGCCGGCGCTGGAGTGCTTTCCGCGCACCGGCACGATCGTCGGGTTCCGGCCGATCGTGGAAAGTACGATGATCTCCTTCCATCACGTCTGGGGCGATATGGGCGCCAGGCAGTATCGCTTCATCCATGCACAGGAAGGCTACGGCAAGGCGATCCTGCGCTCGCACCAGCTCGACCCGGCCGATGCCATGATCCTGTTCTCGCATTCGGGCATCAACGCGGTGATCATGGACATCGCGATGGAGTGCAAGGAGCGCGGCATTGCGTTGATCGGGGTGACTTCGCTGCCGCATTCGAGCAGCGTGCCGTCGCGCCATTCCTCCGGCAAGCGGCTGTTCGAGGTGGCCGATGTGGTGGTCGACACAGGCATTCCGCTCGCTGACGCCTCGCTCTTCATCGACGATCTCGACTCGCCCGTTGGGGCATCATCGACCAGCATCACCATCGCAGTCGCCCATGCAATCGTCTCGGCCACGGCCGAGAAGCTGGTGAGACAGGGTGTCAAGCCGCATGTGATGGTGAGCCCGAATACGACGGGCAAGGAAGCAGCAAACCGCCAGAACGACGAGAATTACGAAGAACTGTGGCGTCGGCTGAAGGCACGGTGAGAATGATGGAACGCAAACTCTTCATCGACGGTAAGTGGCAGGAAGCGGCCGACGCCAATCGCATTGCGATCAACGACCCGGCGACCGGCGAATTCGTCGGGTCGAGCGCGCTGGCAAGCCGCAGGGATGTCGACATCGCCGTCGAAGCCGCATCACGGGCGTTGCCAGCCTGGGCGGAAACGCATGCCGACAACCGGGCCAAAATCCTGCACCGCGCGGCCGACCTGATCGTGGAACGTGTCGACGCCATCGCGGAGACCCTGACGCGCGAGCAGGGAAAGCCCGTTCCCGACGCGAAGAAGGAGATCCTGTTCGGCGTCGAGGTGATCCGCTTCTATGCCGAGGAAGGACGCCGCCTCGGCGGCTCGATGCGCCCGGCCTCGCGCGCCGACATCCGCAATCTGGTGACGACTGCGCCGGTCGGCGTTGTCGGCGGCATCATACCCTGGAACTATCCCGTCGACCTCTATAGCTGGAAGGTCGCACCGGCGCTCGCCGCCGGCTGCACGCTGGTTGCCAAGCCGCCGCATGAGACGCCGCTCGCGATCGGCATGGTGGTCCAATGTTTTGCCGATGCGGGTCTGCCCGCCGGCGTGTTGAACGACATTCCCGGTACAGGCCCGGAGGTGGGCGCCGCGCTTGCGGAGCATCCCGGCATCCGCATGGTCACGGCCACCGCGTCCGTTCCCGCGGGCCAGTCGATCATGCGCGCGGCAGCAGGCAACCTGAAGCGCCTGTCGCTCGAGCTCGGCGGCCAGTGTCCGTTCATCGTGCTTGACGATGCAGATCCCGCCGAAGCGGCCGCAGCAGCCGCACGGCGCTCCTTCTCGAACATGGGCCAGATCTGCATCGCAGTGAATCGCATCCTCGTCTCGAAAGGCATCCACGGCCGCTTTGTTGAGGCGCTGGTGGCGGAGACCACCAGGATAAAGCTCGGTCACGGCGTCGAGCCCGGGGTGCTTTACGGCCCCATGCTTCTCGACAGCGGCCGCAAGCGGGTTGCCGCGCACATCGAAGATGCCGTCTCGCGCGGCGGCAGGCTCCTTGCCGGCGGCGGCGCGCCAAAGGGCGCCGAGTACGAACGCGGCTTCTTCTTCGAGCCGACGCTTGTCGACGACGTGCCGGACCAGGCCCTTGCCATGACGGAAGAAACCTTCGGACCGCTTGCCGCCATCCGGCCAGTCGCCGACGACGAAGAGGCGTTGCGGGTCGCCAATGCGCTGCCCTTCGGCCTTTCGGCGTATGTCTATTCCGGCGATCTCGAGCGCGCCTGGAGGCTCGCCGAGAAGATCGAGGCGGGAGCGGTCGGCGTCAACGTGAACGACACGAGCGAGCTGCAGGCGCCATTCGGCGGCTGGAAGATGAGCGGCATAGGCCGCGAGCTTGGCCGCGAGGGCATCGAGGCTTTCCGCGAGACGAAGCACATAAAGCTGCGGCTGCGGGGCTGAACGCCGCGGCGCCGGTCACTTACAGGGCCGTTCGATAGACCGGCGTCTCGATACCTTCGTAACGGGCCTTGAGTTGCAGCGCGAGGAACTTCGAGAAGAAGCGCGACAGCGCGAGGTTGCCGCCGTGGAACCAGAGCGCTTCCTGGGCGGTCGGCTTGTACATGTTGCGCAGCTCGCCGTGCCAGGGGCCGGGATCGTTGCGCATGCCCGAGCCGAGTCCCCAGCAGGGGCCGACGGTATCAGCTGTTTCGCGATCGACGATCCTCGCCACCATCTCATGCATCGACTGGAAGCCGGTCGACTGGATGATTGCGTCGGCCGGCAGCTCCGTGCCATCCGCAAAGCGGATACCCGACGGGGTCAGGCGATCGATCGGAACACCGGCCTTCAACCCGATCTCGCCTGCAATGATGAGCTCGGAAGCGCCGACATCGACGTAATAGCCGGAGCCGGTCCGGTAGGCTTTCATCATCAATCCAGTCTGGTCCTCGCCGAAATCGAGGAGGAAACCGGAGGCTTCGAGACGGCGATAGAAATCGGCATCGCGCGCGCGGATCTTGTCATAGAGCGCGCGCTGCGCCTGCGGCTGCAGGGCGAAGGGCGTGGTGGCAGCGATCATGTCGGCCTTGTCCACATCGATCCCGTTCGTGACCGCAGTCTCGGAATAGATGTCGAAGGCAAGCTCCATCAGCGTTTCCGAGCGCACCACCGTAGTGGGTGAGCGCTGCACCATCGTGACATCGGCGCCTGCTTCCCACAGGTCGACCGAGACGTCATGGCCGGAGCTGGCCGCGCCGATCACCACGACGCGTTTACCACTATATTTGCTGCCGTCGGAATACGCGCTTGAATGCAGGATTTCGCCGTTGAAATCGTTGGCGCCCGGCAGATCGACAAATCGTGGCGGGCCGTAGGCGCCCGTGGCAAAGATGAGCTGCGAGGGCCTCAGGCTGACCGGTTGTCCTTCGCGCAGGAGGTTGACCGTCCAGAGCTTCGCAGCCGCGTCGTAGCGGGCTTTCACGACCTCGGTGGAGCTCCAGTAATTGAGCTCCATCACCTTCACGTACATCTCCAGCCAGTCGCCCATCTTGTCCTTGGGCGTGAAAACGGGCCAGTGCGGCGGGAAGGGGATGTAGGGCAGGTGATCGTACCAGACCGGGTCGTGTAGGACGAGTGAACGATAGCGGTTGCGCCAGGAGTCGCCCGCCTTGCGGTTCTTCTCGACAATGATGGTGGGAACGCCGAGCTGCTTCAGCCTCGCGCCGAGCATGATGCCGCCCTGGCCGCCGCCGATGATCAGGCAATAGGGTTGGCGCTCTACGCCGAGCTCGGCCTGCTCGATGGCCCGGAGCTCGGACCAGGTCTGCCGGTTGCGGTCGGCGCCGTGCCGGACGCCCATCGGGCGTGTACCGCCGGTGGCCTCCTCATGCCCCCTGAGCGATTGCAGCGTCGTCAGCACCGTTCGGCACTTGCCGCCTTCGAGACGGAATACGCCTTGCCCGCGGCCGGCCTTGGTCTCGAAATCGAACCAACCCTCGACATTGCCTGACTGGCCGGACGCGCTCACCAGCGCGAAGCCTGTCGGGCTGGTCGGCGCAAGCGTAGCCGCGAGCATATCGGCGACTGCCGCCTTCCCCTCCATCGTCTTCACGTTCCAGGTGAAGGCGACCAAGTCGCGCCAGTAGCAGTCCTCGACGAAGAGATCGAGCAGCGCGTCGATATCGCGGTTGGCGAGGCAGGTCGAGAAGCTGGCAAGCCAGGCCGAAGCCTCGGCTGCCGGGGCAGTCTGCAGCATAAGTCGGTTCCCCTTTGGTCGAACGGGCGGCCGCAAGGGCGCCCAAAACGGATGTGTCTCAGGAACTCCGCGCTCAGTCGCCCAGCGGCTCGAGTTCCTTGCCCTTCCTGTGGGCCAGCACGTTGTATTTGACACGGCGCAGCGTCTCCTGGGCCGAGCCGCCGAGCCTGTAGCCGGCGGCAACGGAGACGAGGTCGATGATGGCCAGGAAAGCGAAGCGCGAGGCGGTCGGCTTCATGGTGTCAGGGTATTCCGGGATGTCCACCGTGAGCCGCACGTCGCACACTTTGGCGAGTTCGCTATCGGGCGCGGTAATGCAGATCGTCCTGGCGCGATAGTGCCTGGCGAGCGCTACCGCTTCGATCACCTCATTCGTGCGGCCGGTCGCCGAGATCGCGATCACGAGATCGTTCGGCTTCAGAGTCGAAGCCGTCATGCGCATGATGTAAGGGTCGGAATGGGCAGAGACGACGACGCCGTAGCGGAACAGGCGATATTGCGTCTCCTGCGCCAGCGCGGCCGAACTGCCTCCGAGACCGAAGACGGCGACCTGATGCGCACTCGCGATGAGATCCGCGGCCTTCACCACCTCGGCCGGATTCACCTGAAGCTCGACTGCATTCAGCGCCTTGCGCGCCTCGCTGAAGACAGTACTCCAAAGCGGCGAGCCGTTCTCGGTCGGAGCCGGCGGCTGAGGCGCAGCCAGGTACATGCGACCGACCACGACGGACTGGGCGAGCTTCAGCTTGAAATCGCGTACGCCCTCGCAGCCGATGGCGCGGCAGAAGCGGGTGACGGTCGGCTCGCTGACATCGGCGCGGCGCGCGATTTCGGTATTGGACGCATCCACAGAGAAGGCCACGTCGTCGAGCACCACGTCGGCTACACGACGTTCGGCGGGGCGCAGATCAGCGTAGGAGTCCTTGATCTGCGACAGGATGTCGGGAATGAGCTTGCCGTAGCCGGGCCTGACGCCATGGCTTGCGGCTTCGCTCGTCAGAGGCCTCCTCCCTGCCATTCGGTCCGATTGGACATCTACCATGTCCGACCGGCCCCGCCGCGTCGCAGGAAGTGGTCGTCCCCTAACTTTTCCTCCGCTTTTTCACCTTGCATGCCGCAAATCATGTAGGAAAGTTACATACTTGGCAATAGGTGAAATACATGTTGTTTCTGCAGTTAATTGCACCTCACGCTTGCGCATCAATGTCGCTTGACACGAAAAGTAGGATAGTTACAAACTGAGCTGCCGATTGGGAAACATGGCGCTGAGGGGCGCCTCCGTCGGCCAACGAAACCCCAGCGAGGGGCAATGAACGCTCAGGCACTGCACCATCCAAAGCTCAAGGTACGCGGCGCGACCAAGGTCTATTCGACCCGTTCGGGTGACCTTCTGGCGATCGATCGCTGCAATCTCGATGTCCAGGCAGGCGAGATCGTCTCGATCGTCGGTCCCTCCGGCTGCGGCAAGACCACGCTGCTGTGGTCGATGTCCGGCTTGCACGGGCTTTCCAGCGGTGATGTCCTGCTCGACGGGAAGCCGGTGAATGGTCCAAGCCCCGAGATCGGCATGGTCTTCCAGGAGGCCAACTTGCTGCCCTGGCGCAATCTCGATGCAAATATTCGGTTCCCGTTCGAGATCAAGGGAACAAGGCCCGATCGGGCCTGGATCGACGAGCTGCTGCACAAGGTCGGCCTCGAAGGCTTCGGCTCCCGCTTCCCGCGCGAGCTCTCCGGCGGGATGCAGCAGCGCGCCGCGCTGGTGCGCGCACTCTCGTTCAAGCCCTCCGTGCTCTTGATGGATGAGCCGTTCGGCGCGCTCGACGCCTTCACCCGCGAGGAGATGAACCGGCTCGTCGAGCAGATATGGCTCGAAACAGGCACGACGATCGTACTCATCACGCACTCGATCGAGGAGGCGATCTTCCTCTCCGACCGGGTGATCGTATTGAGCTCTCGTCCCGGCCGGGTGGCCAATGAGTATCGCGTGCCGTTCGCGCGGCCGCGTTCGATGGAGATAATGTCCACCAAGGAGGTCTTCGACCTCACCAATGCGATCAAGCTGGAGATCGTGGGCGAGCAGAAGAGCCGCTTTGCGACCCCAGCCTCCCCAGCCGCCGCAGCTGCCCGTTGAGGATCACGTGAGCGACACCGACGTCATTCCCGAATTCAAGGCAAAATCAGCCGACGGCCAGGAGGTCGGCATCACCAATCTTTCCGCCTTCTCCTCCGGTCCAGGCATCAAGTCGATGGCCGAAGTGCTGGCGATCGTGCTGCTTGCAGTCGTGATCATCGGCGGATCGGAGATATTGCTCCACGTCTTCAATGTACCTGAATATGTGCTGCCCAAGCCGAGCGCGATCGCGCGGGCGCTGGTGACCGATTTCCCGCTCATTCTGCCGCATCTCGGCTATACGCTGGTCGAGCTCGTGTCGGGCTTCGTCATCGGCGCTGCGGTCGGGCTGGTAATGGCGGCAGTGATCACGCAGTTCCCCTTCGTGGAGAAGGTAGTGACGCCTTACATTCTGCTCCTGGTCACCACGCCGATGCTGGCGCTGGTGCCGCTGCTGATCCTGCGCTTCGGCTTCGGCTATACGCCGCGCATCATCGCGGTCGCGCTCGCCGCCGGGCCGATGGTGATGATCAACGCCGCCACCGGCTTCCGCCGGGTCGACCGCGCCAAGATCGCGCTCGCGCGCTCATATGGCGCCTCGACGCTGCAGATTTTCTGGAAGATACGCGCACCGATGGCACTGCCGATGATCCTGGTCGGCCTCATGATCGGCTCGATCTTCGGGCTGCTCACCGCGGTCGGCGCCGAAATGGTCGGCGGCGGCTTCGGCCTCGGCAATCGGCTGACCTCCTATTCCTCGATGATCCAGATGCCGCAGTTCTTCGCGGTCGTCTTGATCCTCTCCATACTGGGCATCCTGATCTACGTGCTTTTCTTCCTCATCGGGAAGAAGTGGGCGAGCTGGGAGGCCTGACCGACCCGCTGGCCTGGAGGAAATGGCCGGCGACACCGCAAGGGAACTAGAAAACTTCAATGGGGTGAATTCCATGACCGCGCTTTCCATGCAAGGCAGCATCAGCCGCCGCACGTTCCTTCAAGTTTCAGCCGCCGGCGTCGTCACCGCCACGGCGCTTTCGTCGATCGGCCGCGCGCAAGCGGCAGGCTACGAGAAATTCACCTGGATCTCGCCGCGCGGCACGCTCGAGGTGCTCGACGATTACCCGTACTGGGCGGGCAAGAAGATGGGTTATTTCGATGGGCTCAATACCGATATGCAGCCGGGACCCTCCGACGGCACGGCCTGCGTCAAGTTCGTCGATGTCGGCCAGGCCGATATGGGCTTTCCTTCGCCCGGCGTGTTCTCCTTTGCGCTGCAGAACAACATGAAGCTGAAGAGCGTGTTCCACATGGGTGCGCGCGACACCTTCAGCCTCGCCTTCCGCAAAGGGGAGGGCACCAACGACCTGAAGAAGCTCGAGGGCAAGACGATCCTTCTCGGCTCGGCGGCCTGGCAGTCGATCGTCGACCCGATGCTTGCCGTGCAGGGCGTTGACGTGAAGAAGGTGAAATATGTCGAAGCCGGCTGGCCGACCTGGGCGACCGCCCTGCAGGCGGGGCAAGGCGATGCTGCGCTCTCTTGGGAGGGCTTGCGCGCCGAGTGGATCGCCAAGGGCCTCGAGTTCGAATATTGGCTCGGCGTGCAGCACTCGCCGCTTCCCGCGAACACCTTCGTGGTCCGCACCGCCGATCTCGAGGATCCCGACAAGAAGGCGTATCTCGAGAAGTACCTGCGGGGCTGGGCGATGGGGCTCGAATTCGGCTACCAGAATCCGCGCGCCGCGGTCGAGGCCGTGTTCGAGCAGTTCCCGACCCTTGCCTCGAACCTTGGCCCCAAGATCGGCACCACGTCGATCCTGGAGCAGATCAACGTCTTCCGCGGTGACATGGACAAGCGCCAGGGCTGGGGCTCGCACGACATGTCGAGCTGGCAGGCCTTCTTCGACGTCACATTGAAGCTCGGGCAGATCACCAATGCGGTGAAGGCCGAGGATGTCTGCTCCAACGACCTGATCCACGGCGCCAACGATTTCGACAAGGCGAAGGTGAAGGCCGACGCGGATGGCTACAAGCTGACGGACCAGTTTGCGTCGATCGATGTCGAGGACATCAAGGCGCACATGTTCGATCAGGCCATCAAGAGCTGATCGAGCACGAGCCGAGCATGAGGCGGGCCACGCTGCTGCCCGCCTCCCATAACAGATGAAAGGGAGGGCGCGATGCCTGACAAAGTCAAGGTGTTGGTGGTGGGCCTGGGCAATATGGGCGCCTCGCACGCCAGCGCCTATCACCGCAATCCGGGATTCGAGATCGTCGGGCTGATGAGCCGCTCGATGAAATCCAAGAAGATCCCGGACGAGCTCAAGGGCTACCCGCTGTTCGAGGATTTCGACGAGGCGATGAAGTCCACGAAGCCCGACGCCGTCTCCATCAATTCCTGGCCGAACACGCACGCCGAATATGCGATCAAGGCGATCAATGCCGGCGCGCATGTCTTCATGGAAAAGCCGCTGGCGACCAACATTGAAGATGCCGAGAAGGTCGTGGCGCTGGCGAAGGCGAAGAACCGGAAGCTGGTGCTCGGCTACATCCTCAGGGTCCATCCGTCATGGGTGAAGTTCATCGAGCTGGGGCAGGGGCTCGGTAAGCCGCTAGTGATGCGGCTCAACCTCAACCAGCAGAGCAACGGGCCGGCCTGGAGCTGGCACAAGAACCTCATTGACTCGCTGATCCCCATCGTCGACTGCGGCGTCCACTATGTCGATGTCATGTGCCAGCTGACCGGGGCCAAGCCGGTGCGCGTGCACGGCATCGGCGCCAAGCTCTGGGCCGAAGCGGCGCAGCCGAACTACGGCCATCTCCACGTTACCTTCGACGACGGCTCCGTCGGCTGGTACGAGGCCGGCTGGGGTCCGATGATGAGCGAAACCGCCTATTTCGTGAAGGACGTGGTCGGGCCGAAAGGCTCTGTATCGATCGTCGCCGGGCAGGCGGAGAGCGGCAAGGACAAGCTCGAGGAGGTCTCGGACTCGGCCGATATCGACCGGCACACCAAGACGGACGCCCTCAAGGTGCATTATGCCGAAGTCGGGCCCGATAAGAATTTCGTGCGCAAGGACGAGATCATCTCGATGGAGGACGAGCCGGGACACCAGGAGCTCTGCGACCGCGAGCAGGCCTTCTTCCTTAAGGCGATCCGCGAAGATCTCGATCTCACCGAATCGATGGATGCCGCAGTGAACAGCCTGCGGATCGTGCTGGCGGCGGAGCAGTCCATCAACGAGAAGCGGGCCATCGAACTCGCTTGACGATCCCTCTCTTCTCGATCACCGGGCGGCGGGTGTCATGCCCGCCGCTGGTGTCCCGGTTCTGAAATTCGCGTGAGACAAACCGATGACCGATAGTGGAACCGAAGGGAGCTTCGACCTTGTCCTCAAGGGCGGACGCGTGATCGACGAACGCAACGGCGTCGACGCGGTGCTCGACGTCGCGGTGTCGAACGGCCGGATCGCGGCACTGGCCAAGGAACTGCCGGCCGGCGGCGCTGCAGTGCGCGACGTGTCCGGAACGATCGTGGCGCCGGGGCTGATCGACATCCATGCCCATGTCTATCACAAGGCGACCTCGCTCAGCGTCGATCCCGATATCGTAGCGCGGCGCTCGGCGATCACCACGCTGGTCGACGCCGGCAGTGCCGGAGCCGGCAACTATGACGGTTTCCGCGACTATGTCATGGCGCGTTCGCCGCATCGCATCCTCGCCTTCCTCAACATCTCCTTCCCCGGCATCTTCGGCTTCGACAAGGGCCTGTTCATCGGCGAAGCGACACTCAAGGAAATGCTGCCGGTCGACCGCTGCGTGGCCAAAATCGAAGCCAATCGGGATCGCATCGTCGGCGTGAAGGTCCGCATCGGCGGTCCTGCGACAGGCGATCTCGGGCTTGGGGCGCTGGAGCTTGCCCTGGAGGCGGCGGAGGCGACCGGCCTGCCGCTGATGACACATATCGGCGGACCGCCGCCAAGCTATGCCGAGGTCGTATCGAAGCTGAGGCCGGGCGACATCCTCACCCATTGCTACCGTCCGGAACCGAACTCCGCCATCGGTCCTGATGGCAGGGTACTCGCGGAAGTGCTGGCGGCGCGCGAGCGCGGCGTGCTGTTCGACATCGCTCACGGCATGGGTGCGTTCGGCTATGAGACGGCGGAAGCGGCTCTGAAATCGGGCTTTCCGCCCGACCTGATCTCGTCCGACGTCCACGTCATTTCGATCGAAGGTCCGGGCTATGATCTCTTGCACACGATGAGCAAGCTGCTCAATTGCGGGCTTCCGCTGCCCGACGTCATCGGTATGTCGACAAGCCGCCCCGCGCTCGCCATGCGCAGGCCCGATCTCGGGCATCTCGGCTTGGGTGCGGTGGCGGATATCTCGGTTCTCAGCCAGGTCGATTCAAATTTCGTCTTCGAGGATGTGGTCGGCGTGACGCGCGAGGGAACCACGCTGCTCGAGCCCGTCGCCTGCTATGCCGGGGGCGAGGAGATGGAGCTGGCGCCACGGCCCTTCGAGGAGCCGTATATAGTTTCGTGTGCACACGCGCATGTGGATCATTGAGCTAGTCTTAGATCGTCGGATAGAGCAAGACGAGCCCCCATCGTCGGATCGTCTCGTAGGAAACGGCAATCCCGCGCTCGAGCGGCATTTCCTCGACATGGCGTAGGCTCAACGGGAACCGGGCAATAGAGCCAGACAGCGTGAGCCATGATTTCGGCTGGAAAGCGATGGTTCTTGTAGCGGGCAGCTTCAGACATGCCCATGCCTATCGGCATCCATTAACGCAACAACAACGCCGCGCCGGCTCCTACATATATATACATATATATATAAGCGATGTCTTGAATAAGGTCGCGTTCTGCGCGAGCACCTGCGCTCGGTGCATCATGCAGTTATTTAAAAATTACCAAGTATTAAGCATAACTCTTTACCACCTCCGGCAGAACGGCTCGTGGACTGTTTTTCTGTTCGGATTTGGAGTGGGACCGATGAAGTGCACTTCCGCCATTGCCATTGTGGCTTTCAGTCTGATGGCGGGATCAGGAGCGGGTTACGCCGCCGATTTAATTCAAGCCCCTGTCGTTGAACCAGTGCCGGAACCGGTCAATTCCTCCGGCTGGTATATTCGCGGCGATCTTGGCTACAATTTCAAATCCAACACGGATGGCGACTGGAGCTTCTGGAATCAGTTCGATCCGCCCTATCGCGGGATTGATGACAAGCTGCGCTACGATGACTTCAACCTCAAGGCAGGCGCAACCTATGGAGTGGGTGTCGGTTACCGCTTCACCGACATGTTCCGCGCCGATGCGACGCTGGACTTCTTCCGCGCAGGCATCAACGGACGGACCGCCTGTCCGAGCTATGTGAAATCGGCAAAGGGCTTCAATCCCATCGAGGACAACTGCAACTACGAAGATTCCTCGACGGCCAATATCTGGACGGTCATGGCCAACGCTTATATCGACCTGCCACGGGTGGGACCTGTCACTCCCTATCTCGGCGCCGGGCTCGGTGCTGCCTATGTTCAGTACGACGACTGGACATCCCATGAAGTCTGCGCAGGCTGCACCTATTCAAGCGACAAGGACGGGCTGGATAGCTGGCGGTTCGCAATGGCTCTCATGGCGGGCGTCGGCTACGATCTGACCGATCAGCTCAAGCTGGATGTGGGTTACCGCTACATGCGCATCAACGGCGGCAAAGCCTATGGCTTCGACGCGGCCGACCGTAGCACGAACCCCTATGGCAATGCGGAAGGCCCCGGGGCAACCGGAACACAGGCGAACGACAACGGCTTCAACATGCATACGATCCGTACTGGCCTTCGCTACGAATTCCGCTAAGAGCACGAATAATTTACACAACGAGAATCCGGCCCTGCGCCGGGTTCTTGTGGCTACGACTCACGCGACAAAATCGATAGCTTGCCGTTCTGGACGGAGGCTAAACTAAACCTTTGCAGCACCGTTCTCATGTAGGAAACGACCCATGAACCAGATCGACTTGAACGGCCAGACAGCGGTGGTGACAGGCGGCGCGCAAGGCATCGGCTTTGCCATAGCGCAGCGGCTCGTGGCCTCAGGCGCGAATGTGAGCTTGTGGGACCTCAACGCCGAGGTCTTGGAGAAAGCGATCGCGGCACTGGGCGAGAAGGCGTCCGGCAAGCGGGTCGACATTACCGACCTCGACGGTCTGAAAGCTGCCCATGCCCAAGTGGAGGCTGAGGTCGGGCCGGTTTCCATCCTCGTCAATTCCGCCGGGATTGCCGGCAACAATGCCAGCCTCGACGAATACGACCCGGACGAATGGCGCAAGGTGGTGGAGATCAATCTGAACGGCACCTTCTACGTCAACAAGGTGGTGATCCCCTCGATGAAGGCGCGCAACTACGGCCGCATCGTCAACATCTCCTCGGTTGCCGGCAAGGAGGGCAACCCCAACCTTTCCGCCTATTCGGCGGCAAAGGCCGGCGTGATCGGGCTTACCAAGTCGCTGGGCAAGGAACTCGCCAAATACGATATCGCGGTCAACGCCATCACGCCGGCCACGGCCAAGACGCGCATCCTCGAGTCGCTCACCGACGAGTTCATCAACTACATGCTGGTGCGCATCCCGCGTGGACGCTTCCTGGAAGTCGAGGAGGCGGCATCGATGGTTGCCTGGCTGGTATCGAAGGAGAACTCCTTCACCACGGCCTCGGTCTTCGATCTGTCGGGCGGACGCACGACCTATTGATGCGCCATCGATGAAGGCAGTCTTCTCCCCGCCCCGAGCTTGTCGAGGAGGACGAGAGAAAAGTGTCGTCTTTCGACAAGCTCAGGACGCGCATGAGAGGGGGCACCGACGGTCAAATCAATTGGTAGTCCTCTCTCCCCAGGTCCAATTGCTCTGCGGGATGAAAGCCTGGGTCTAGCTAAATGCCGAAGACTCTAGGCGACCCGCCGCGCCTCGCCGGGGTTATTGGGCTCAAACGTCTCGATGTCGTCTATCGCATCCCTCAATGCGCCCTCGATGGTTTGGAGGTCGTAAGCGGCCTGCATGTTCATCCAAAACTGAGCGGTCGTGTCGAAGAACTTTGCCAGCCGAAGAGCCGTATCGGGTGTAACTGGTGTCTGCTCTGCTACGAGACGCTCTATACGCGTCCGCGGTACATGCAGTTTTTTCGCGAGGGTGTAAGGCTTCAGTCCAAGCGGAATGAGGTATTCCTCCCGCAGGATTTCGCCAGGATGGATGGGCGGTGCGAAGTGTGCGCTCATGATCGTAGACCTTGATGACAGAATAACAGGATCGCCAGGACAGACAGAAAGGCGTTCGCACGGTCTTTAGTGATAGTCGGTGATCTCAACATCCTCTGCATGTCCGTCTGTCCACCGAAAGCAGATGCGGAACTGGTCATTGATCCGGATTGAATGCTGTCCAACGCGGTGGGACGCCTTACCCCTTCACGCCGCCTGCGGTGAGGCCGGAGATGATCTTGCGCTGGAAGATCAGCACCAGCACCACGAGCGGCACGGTGACGATCACCGAGGCGGCCATGATGTTGCCCCAGGGGATCTCGAACTGCGAAGCTCCTGAGAGCAATGCGATCGCCACGGGTACGGTCCGCTGCTCGTTGCTGGAGGTGAAGGTGAGGGCGAACAGGAACTCGTTCCACGCCCCGATGAAAGCGAGCAGCCCGGTGGTGACGAGCGCCGGCCACATGAGAGGCAGGAAGACGCGCGTGATGATGATCCAGGGTGTTGCGCCGTCGACAATCGCGGCTTCCTCGATCTCGACCGGCAACTCGCGGACGAAGGTGGTGAGCACCCAGACCGTGAACGGCAGCGTGAAGATCATGTAGGAGAAGATCAGCGCAAAAGGCGAGTTGTAGAGGCCGAAGATCCTCACCAACTCGAAAAGGCCGGCGAGCACTGCCAGCGGCGGGAACATCGATACCGAGAGGATCGTGAAGAGCAGAACCGGGCGGCCGCGGAAGCGGATACGCGCCAGTGCGTAGGCGGCGGTGACACCGAGGAACAGCGAGATGAGAACGACCGCGGCCGAAACGAAGAGCGAGTTCGCCAGATTGCGCAGGAAAGTCCCCGTGGTAAGGACGGTCGCGTAGTTGCTGAGCGAGAACGACGTCGGCCAGTAGTCGACCTGGAAGAGCGCCGTTCCGGATTTCAGGCTGGTGATGACGGCATAGTAGAACGGAAACACGGCAACAACGACAATAATCGCCACGAGGAGGTAGAAGGCCGCGCGCTTGACGATCCACATCATGAGCGGCCTCCGCCCAGATCTACCCGGCCGAGATAGAGGTAGAGGATGGTCAGCAAGGCGATGATGACGAAAAGCAGCGTCGAGGCTGCGGAGCCGTAGGCGAACTTGTCGAACTCGAACAGGTTCTCACGCGCGAAGACGGACATCGACTTGGTCTGCACATTGTTCGGGGTCAGAACGTAGATCAGGTCGAATATCCGCAGGGCATCGAGACCACGGAAGATCACGGCCACCATCACTGCCGGCCGGATGAGCGGCAGGGTTACCTTCCAGAAAACCTTCCAGGGGCTGACACCGTCGAGCTTGGCCACTTCGTAGATTTCCTGGGGAAGCATCTGAAGCGCCGCGAGGATGAGAAGCGCCATGAAGGGCGTCGTTTTCCAGATGTCGACGACAAGCACGGCATACATCGCCGTGTCCGCGCTGGCGGTCCAGGCGATCTTGGTGCTGATGAGACCGAGCCTCAGAAGGATGTCGTTGATGATGCCGAACTGGTCGTTGAGCATCCACGCCCACATCTTGGCCGAGACGATCGTCGGGATCGCCCATGGAATGAGGATCGCTGCGCGCACGATGCCGCGACCGCGGAATTCCGCATTGAGGACGAGCGCGACGATCATGCCGAGGATCGTCTCGCTGGTGACCGAGATCACCGTGAAGCGCGCCGTGTTCCAGACGGAACGCCACCAGACGGGATCGACAAGCAGGCCGTCATAGATGACGCGGCCGCTGGGCATCCTCAGGATCGAGAAATAGTTGGAGAAACCCACCCATCGGGCCGCTTCGATGTCGGTGAGAGAGGCGTCGGTGAAGCTGAAATAGATGGTACGGATGAGCGGCCAGCCGGCGACGGCGGCAAGCACGATGAGCATCGGGGCGAGGAACACCCAGGCGGAACGCGCACGCTGCCGCAACAGCTGCGAGCGGCCGGCAGCCGCGACAGGCCTATCCAGCGTCAGTTCTGCCATGGTGCCTGCTCATCCCCATAACAACCTTAGAGCAAAACGAACGGCGGGCAAGCCCGCCGTTCCTCCGGTCTGCCGTTGCGAGCCAGCCGGTGCAATGAGATCACCAGCCGGCTCCCTGGAGTTTTGTCAAGGAAACCTCCAGGTCGGCGAGGTTGTCAGCGGCCGAGCCTTCGCCGGACAAGGTTTTGTGGACAGCCGTCCAGAACTGGCTCGAAACCTCGTTGTACTTGACCTTAGTCGGGGCCGAGGGGCGCGGCACCGCATTGAGGAAGACTTCCTTCCAGCGTGGAATTATCGGCTGCGCCTTGGCGATCTCGGGATCGTCATAGAGCGCCTGGATAGTCGGAATGTTCGACGTCTTCAGGACGCGGTACTTCTGCATCTCGGGAGAGGCGATCCATTTGACCAGCTCGATCGCTACGTCCGGGTTCTTCGAATATTTCGAGACCGCCAGGTTCCAGCCGCCGAGGGTCGCGGCCGAACGGGCGCCTTCGCCTGAGCCGGCCGGCAAGGGAGCCACGTCGAACTTGCCCTTGATGGGCGAATCCTCGCCGTTTCCGAGAGAATAGGCGTAGGGCCAGTTGCGCATAAAGACGGCGTTACCGGTCTGCCACACGCCGCGCGATTCCTCTTCCTGATAGGCGAGCACACCGGGAGGCGAAATCGTTCCGATCCAGCTCTTGGCCATCTCGAGGGCCTTGGCTGCCTGCGGGTTGTTGACCGAGATCGTGCCGTCCGGCTCGATGATCTGACCGCCGCCGTTCGACTTGATCCATTCGAGCGCGTCGCAGGTCAGCCCTTCATAGGCATTGCCCTGGAAGACGAAGCCCCACATGTCCTTGTTGCCGGCTTCGCGCTCCTTGTCCATGATCATCTTGGCCGTCTTGGCCATCTCGTCCCAGGTCTTCGGGACCTGGGCGCCATACTTGTCGAGGAGGTCCTTGCGGTAATAGAGCGCCGGTGCGTCGGTGAATATGGGCAAGGCGATCAGCTTGCCGTTGACGGTCTGCGATTCGATGATCGACGGGAAATGGGCAGCGACAACGTCCTTGGTCGCCTCGGTCAGGTCGACGAGCTGATTGGAGAGCTGCGGAGCCCAGATGACGTCGGTCTGGTAGACGTCGACGTCGCTGTTTCCGGCAGCAAGCCACAGCTTGTATTGGCCGAACTGATCCGTCGTGGAGGACGGCATCGGGACGATGTTGACCTTGTTGCCGGTCTTCTTTTCGAACTGATCGAGTATCTCGCGAAGGACCTGCAGGCCGTTGCCGGTGTCTCCCGACACTATCGACAGCTGGGCTGCCTGCACGGGTGTGGCGGCCAGCATGGCGCCTGCCGCAAGCGCGAGAAGGGCTTGACGAAACTTCATGACGATGAACCTCCCTTTACATCAGGTCGCGCAGAAGATTGAAAAACCGGCACTTTGGCGCGCCTCCTCTGCAGCGCCGGCGAGCTCTCAACGCCTGTTCACCTCCCTTGATCCGTGACGTGAACGGCAGAATGCGTCATGGGTTCCTGTCCGCGCAAGTGCGTTTGTCAACGAAGTTCCTGGCACTCGACGAGCTCGATGCGGCCTTTGCCTTTGATGTCGACGAAACCCAGCGAGCGACCGCGCGCCCGGTCTCGAATGCGATGCCATGCGCTGCCGCTGGTGACGACCGAGCCGGGATTGGCCTGGGCAGCGATGCGGGCCGCCACGTTCACAGTATCGCCCCATAGGTCGAAAACGAACTGACGCTTTCCGATTATTCCCGCAACGACCGGCCCGAACTGTATGCCGACCCGCACCTCCCACCGGGGTTCCATGTCGCGTGAGGCCGCTACCATGGCCATGCCGCATCTGAGGCTGGTCAGGATCGGATCGGGAATGGGTTCGAACAACCCGGCCGTCGCCATGAAGGCATCGCCGCTGGTCTTGATCTTCTCCATCCGGTGCCGTGCCACAATGAGCTCGTATTCGCCGACGAGCGCCTGAAGATGATCAACCACCTTCTCCGGCGGGTTCTCGTCACAGTAGGAGGTGAAGCCCACAATATCGCAGAACAGCACCGCGACTTCGTTGTAGCGGCGCGGATGGACCTCGTTTTCCGCCTTGAGTTCGCGAACCGCGCCGGGAGGCAGCATGGCGTGCAGCAGTTCGTCAGCGCGATGCCTTTCGTTCTCGACCTGCTGGAGGTAAACCGCTTCCTGGTCGCGCAGCCGCTTTCTTTCCAGACAGGCGGCGACCCGGGCTCTCAGCAGCACCGCGTTGAAGGGCTTGGGCAGATACTCGTCAGCACCGAGGCTGATGCAGCGCGCCACGCTGTCGATTTCCTCGACCCCTGAAATCATGATGACCGGGATGTTGCGCAGGGTCGTGTCGGCTTTGATGTGCTCGAGCACCTCGTAGCCACTCAGCTCCGGCAAGGTGAGATCGAGGAGGACGAGATCGAACGGCCGGGTGGCAAGCAGATCGAGTGCCTCGCGACCGTTCCTGGCCGAGGCTACGCCGTCATAGCCCTCGCGCTTCAGGAGTTCGCACAGCGTGAAGCGGAAATCCTCGTTGTCATCGACGATGAGCAGGGCGGGTTCGTTGGTACTCATAGGATCGGCGCCTTGACCGGATTGTACAAGCTGAGGCGCTGAGTGTCGTCAGCATTTGTCGACCGCGTTATCCCGTTCGGTCAGAGGAACGCTGCGCATTTGGTGGCCGCTGCCTGGCAGCGGCGTTTCGCGCGGGCAGTTTTATTGGCTTTTCCGCAGAAGAGCAGCGGCAGTTTCGCACGAGCGGAAGAAAGCAAACTGTTGCCGGCGCTTCTACGTCTCAACAGTCGGGCGCTCCAATTCGGTGGAGCGCCCGACTGCGCCGTCGACGTCGCCCAGTTCCGTCGTTTGCCGCAGCTTCTTGTCGCAAACCGTGGGGCGCTTTTGCGGGAGCTGCTCAGAACAGAAGGAGAGCTGGTTGCAACGTCGTGGCACCCTGGATGACGATATTGTTGCCTGAGCCGCCATCGAGGGTGTCCTGTCCGGGTCCGCCGATCAGCACGTCGTCTCCGGCGCCGCCGAGGAGAAGGTCTGCGCCGGCGCTGCCGATCAGCACGTCGGCACCGTCGCCGCCGTCGGCAGTCAAGAGAATGCCTCTCAGGCCGGAAGCGTCGATCACGTCGTTTCCGCCAAGCCCGTTGATGACGAGCCGGTCATTGGCGTCGAAGTTGGTGATCACGACGTCTGCGCCGAGACCGTGCACGGTGATCACGCCGTTATCATTCGTGACGGTGATCGTGTCGTCACCATTGGTGGCATCGATGACGATCGTATCCGCCTGGCCGTCGCCTGCTGTTCCACCGATTGTGCCGGCGAGATTCACGGCGACGCGCTGAATGTCAGTGCCGCTCAGGTCGTGAACATGGATGTTGTCGGCTCCGCCGAGCGCATTGAATGTGACGTGTTCGACGTCGTTCAGGTCCATATTGACGTTCGCGACATCGCGGAAGAAGCGCACGCGTCCGCCATTTGCCGAGATATCGATGTTCTCGGCGATGTTGGCGCCATTGAACTGCATGGTGTCGATCCCGGCCTGGCCTTCGAGCGTGTCGTTGTCGTCGCCGGGATTCCAGATGAAGGTGTCGTTGCCGGCACCCATGAGCGCGACGTCATTGCCGTCGCCGCCGCTGAAGAAGTCGTTGCCTGACCCGCCGATGAGGACATCGTTGCCGAGGCCCCCGTTCAGCGTGAGCGCATGACGCGAACCGGAGCCGTCTATCGTGTCGGCGCCGCTCTGGCCGTTCACGATGATCGAGTCGATGGATTCCAGCGCCGCTATCTTGGTCGTCGAGGCGAGGCCGCTGATGGTTGCCGAGGTTCCCGATGTGACGATCTTGATCGTCTCATCCAAATTCGAACCGAAGACGGTCACTCTGTCGGCCTCACCGTCCCCTGCTAAACCGCCGATCGTGGAGGCCAGATTGATGTTCACCTGCATGACACCGGTTCCGGTCATGTCCCCGACGACGACATTGTCGGCGCCGCCGAGCGCCCCGAAGTCGATCCGCTCGACGCCGTTCAGATCCATCGTCACGTTCGCGACATCCCGGGTGAGGAACGCCCGCCCGCCATTGGCGAAGATATTGACGTTCTCGCTGATATTCGCGCCGTTGAACAGCAGTGTGTCGAAGCCGTCCTGACCTTCGACGATGTCGTTGCCGTCGCCCGGATCCCATTGGAAGGTGTCGTTGCCTGCACCGAGGAAGGCAACGTCGTTTCCGCCGTCGCCGAGGACGAAATCATTGCCGTCGCCGCCGATGAGGACGTCGGCGCCCTGGCTGCCACGGATGGTGTCGTTGCCGGCGCCGCCGTCGATCGTGAGCTTGACGACGCCGGCCGGCAAGGTCGTGGCGGTGATGCTGTCGTTGCCGCCGAGGCCATTGACGACCAGCCTGTCGTTGGCGCCTTCCGCGTTCGCGATCGTTACTTGTGCGGAGAGGCCGACAACAGTCGCGGAAGTCCCGGAGCCGAGCACGTTGATCACGTTGCCGCCGTTCGTCCCGTTGACTATGACGGTATCGGTCTGCGCATCGCCGGAAGTTCCGCCCAGCATTCCTGCGAGATTCACATTGACCTGCCTGACGTCCGTGCCGGAGAGATCGTTGACGACGATCCTGTCAGCGCCACCGAGGGTATTGACATTGACGTGCTCGACGTCATTCAGGTCCATCACGATATTGGCGACATCGCGCGTGAAGCGTATGCGGCCGCCATTTGCCGAAATGTCCAAATTCTCTGCGACATTGGCACCGTTGAAGAGCAGGCTGTCGACGCCGGCCTGGCCTTCTATGATGTCGTTGCCGTCGCCCGGATCCCATTGGGCGACATCGTTGCCGGCTCCCATAAACACGCTGTCGTTGCCTTGATTGCCGTCGATGAAGTCATTGCCGTCGCCGCCGAGCAGGAGGTCGGCGCCGTTGCCGCCGAGGATGGTGTCGTTTCCCGCGCCGCCGTCGACAGTGATCTTGATGAGTGCACCCAGATTGCCCGTTGCCGAAAACCTGTCATCGCCACCATTCATGTTGAGCACGAGATTCTCGGTCGTGCCGATATCGAGGCTGAAGGCCGCCGGATCGAGGCGATCGAAGCGCACCCGCGCGCCATTGGCCGTAGCGGTGAAGACTTCCGCGCCGTTGCCGCCATTGACCTCGGCCGTATCGACCCCGTCGCCGCCTTCCATCAGGTCGCTGTCGTCACCGGGATTCCAGACGATTCGATCGTTTCCGGCCTCGCCGAACATCTGATCGTTACCGTCTCCCCCGGTGAGCGTGTCGTTGCCGGCACCACCGAAGAGGAGGTCAGCGCCGTCCTTGCCGATCAGCGTGTCGTTATCGGCCTGACCGAACAGCATGTCGCCTCCCGAGCCGCCGGTCATGACGTCATTGCCATCACCGCCGAACAGGTTGGCGGCGGGTAGCGGGCCATTCGCTTCGTCGAGCGTGAGGAAGTCGTTGCCGGCGAAGCCGAAGGCCTGGATCAGAATCGTATTGGCTACGGTTGGCATGCCCCCCAGGATTGGTATCAGGCCGCCATTGGCGAGTATCGTGCCGGCCGCATTGCGGCTGATCGTCAGGTTGTTGGCGGTGGCGTCCGCAATGAATGTGAGGACGCCCGCACCCGGGGAGAAGGTACCCGTAATTGCCATTGCTTCGTTCCTTCGATGGGGCGCAGTCGCGCCGCCGTGAGCTGATCAAAGTCCCGGGGAGTGCTTCAATGAGGATGGAAACATCCCAGAAGCTGCCCCACCGGTACGGCCAAGGCTTACGCGTGCCGCGTTTCGGCTGTTTTTCCGGAACGGCAGGGAAATGTTTCATTTGTTTCGTGCTTCGAGCCCGCTAAGTTCGGCGTGCGGAAACAATCGACACCAGAACAGTGCCGGCGGCGAAGCTGGCCAAGCTGGACTGCGACCCGAACCAGAAGGATGCAGCAGGTGAAGACGATCCTCATCACAGGCGCAAGCCGCGGCATCGGACGCGCCGCGGCCATTCTTGCTGGGCAAAAGGGCTGGTCCGTCGCCGTAGGCTACCTTGCCGACAGGACCGCTGCGGAAGCAGCCGTCGCCGCAGTCACCGAGGCCGGCGGTAAGGCCATTGCGGTCCAGGGCGACGTGGCGGTCGAGCCGGATGTGGTCTCGATGTTCAGCGAGGCCGCGACTTTGGGTCCGCTCGATGGGGTCGTCATCAATGCCGGTGTGGCGCTCGGACCTCCACTTCCGCTTGCCGAAATAGGGGTCGATCGTCTCCGCAAGGTCTTCGACACAAACGTGCTCGGAGCGTACCTTTGCGCGAGGGAAGCGGCGCGCCGGCTCTCCACGAGGCTGGGCGGCCATGGCGGCTCGATTGTGCTGATCTCATCAGCTGTAACGCGGCTTGGCGGGCCGTCCGAATTCGTCGACTACGCCGGATCAAAGGGGGCGATTGATACGCTGACGATCGGCCTCGCCAAGGAACTGGGCGGAGAGGGCGTTCGGGTCAACGCGGTGCGCCCGGGCATCATCGAGACAGAGATCCATGCGACCGGGGGACAGCCCGACAAGGCCCGTCGGGTCGGCGCCAACACCCCGCTCGGGCGGGCCGGCGAGGCAGGGGAGGTCGCAGAAGCGATCCTGTGGCTCCTTGGGGACAGGGCATCCTATGTGACCGGTGCGATCCTTGACGTCTCCGGGGGAAGGTGAAGCGCTGCTGATCGCCCGGCGCGGCAGCGCGCCACAGCAGCCCGATCACAGCTTCAGCGCATCCGATCCGGAGAGGTCCGATCGGCATGTGAGCGAAATTCTTCATAGTCCTGGCACATCCGATCCGGACAGGTCCGGTAGACGTGTGCGCGAATTTGAGACCGTGAAATGCCCATGTCCTTGAGCATGCAGTCGTCCAGTCTGGCAAGCGCACGCGCCGCGCTGCGATTTTGCAGGTACACCCAATAGGTTTTGAGGAGTTGCCGGATCTTTCCCGGCAAGGACGATTGGCGACGGTTCGAAGAGTGCATCGAGACGGTGGACATTGCCACACCTCCTTTGAGGAGACGCCGGAGAACGACGACAGCGCCGATCTAGAGCACTCCCGTTTCATCAGCTTTTCTGAACTCGGGAGAAAATGTTTCTTTTGTTTCAGACGCTTCTCCGGCGGCCCGGCACTTGCCCGATGTGAATTTTGGAAATGTGGCACCGGCAGCCCGCGCAGGTACAGTTTCGATACTTTCGGTGACAGGGAAGAAGTGCTTTGCTTGAGCGTTCTCTCGTCAAATGTTGCAGGTGCAACGGAAATTGAAACACAAGCGGCAACTCCCTGACTTCGTCTCGAAACAAAGGACCGGTACTGACGGCAGCATCACACGGCCGTGACGAGAAAGATCGGGGGGCGACAGACCGGATTGGGCCGCCGGGAGGAAGAGCGCATATGCACATACATGACCCGACAGTTCATAGTCGGACGGGTTACGCGCTGTTCGACGATCGCGATGTGCTCGTGGATGCCAATGCCGAAATATTCGGAGGAAGCGCTCCGTCTCGCGATGAAGCGGCGCGCATGGATCTTATTGCCGCCATCGCCAGGATTCTCCCAACCTTCGCGCGGTTCGACAATCTGGCCGTCGAACCGACCGAGGAGTTTGCGCAGCGCGTGGCAGAGCGCTGGAGACAAGGCAACGTACTGCCGGTCGAGGCTGAGACCGTCTGCGGGGGCTGGCGGCTACTGACCAGCCATCCGCGGCTCGGCGGCGGCCTCGCGCTGGTCAGCGCTGACATAACCGAGATGAAGCGCGCCCAGATCGCCCATCTGGAGAATGCGGAGATATTTCGTTGCATCACCGACAGTCATCCACTGCCGGTCTGGGTCGTCGATGAGGAG
Source organism: Mesorhizobium sp. BAC0120 (assembly GCF_033542235.1). Taxonomy (NCBI): domain Bacteria; kingdom Pseudomonadati; phylum Pseudomonadota; class Alphaproteobacteria; order Hyphomicrobiales; family Phyllobacteriaceae; genus Mesorhizobium; species Mesorhizobium sp. BAC0120. The sequence continues at coordinate 349,556 of NZ_JAWRCU010000004.1, forward strand.
AGCAGGCAGATCCTTTACGAGAGCCTGGACGCCTCCAACATGCTTGGCCGCAAGTGGCTCCCACAGGAGCGGCAATACATAACCAATCATTTCGTGAATGCCGGCGATTTCGAGGAGATCAGGCTGCTTGCCGGCACGCGTGAGATCCTGCGCGATCACGAAGTCCAGCTTAGGCGTACCGACGGATCGACCGTCTGGTGTTCAACCAATTGCCGCCGCGGCATCTATCGCGGACGTCCCTCCCTCATCATCGGCGTGCTCGACATCACGGAACGCAAACAGCGCGAAGACCTGTTCGGCTTCCTCATCAAGCATCATCCGCTTCCCGTCTGGATGAGCGACGCAAGCTCCGGTGAAGTCATCTGTCAGAGCGAGTCGGCCAAACGGCTGTTCGGGCTCTCCAAGGAAGACGATGGCAGCGCCCCGACGCTCGCCGATCATTTCGTCGATCTCACCCGATATGCCGAGATCGGCCGGGAGCTGAAGCGCAACGGTGCGGTGGAGAATTGCGAGGCGCTTCTCAAGCGAGTGGATGGCGGCGAATTCTGGGCCAACGGAAATCTGTGCGTCGTCGAATTCCAGGGCCGGCAAGTGGTGCTTGCCGGCATTGCCGACGTAACCAAGCAGAAGAAGCGCGACGAAGAAATCGCGCTTGCGCGGGAGATGCTGGCAAGCGCGCTCGAGTCGCTGTCGGAGGGTTTTGCCCTCTACGACGAAGACAATCGGCTGGTCATGTGCAACCGGCTTTACCGCGAGATGAACGGTCCGGTGGCCGAGCTCATCGAGCCGGGCATGAAATGGACCGACATGCTTCGCGAAGCGGTGCGGCGGGGCATGTATCTGGACGCGGTCGGCCGTGAGGAGGAGTGGCTGAACGACCGTATCCGCAACCGAACTAAGTTCCAAAGCCACTACGAGGCCGATCTCGGCAACGGTATATGGCATTCGGTGTCGATGCATCGCACCGACCTTGGCGGTTTCGTCGTGACGCGGGCAGACATCAGCGAGCGCAAGAAGGCCGAAGCCGCCGAACGCGAAGCCACGGCCCTGCTGCAGAAGGTGCTGGATGCATGCCCGACGCCGATACGGATGTCATCGGTCGACGGGGAAACGATCTACCGGAACCCCGCCAGCAGGCAGCTATATGGCGACCGTCCGGAGCTGATCGACTATTACGTCGATCCGGATGACCGCGAGACGCTGATCGAGACGCTGCTGGACAAGGGCCGGATCGACGATTTTCGCGTGAGGCAGTACCGTTCCGACAACAGCATCTTCCGAGGTTCGATTTCGGCACGGCTGATCGAATTCCACGGACGGCAGGTGATCGTTTCGAACACGACCGATATCACCGACATGATCGCTGCTCAGGAGCAAAGCCGACAGTCAAACGAGCGATTGATCGACGCCATCGAGTCGCTCGCAGAGGGGTTTGCCCTCTACGACAAGGACGATTGCCTGGTGATGGCCAACAGCCGCTACCGGAAGATGCATGCGATAAGCGCGGACGTCCTGAAGCCAGGCGTGAATTGGTTCGAATTCCTTCGGGTGGCCGCAGAACGCAACCAGTTTCCCGTGGCTCCCGACCGGATCGACGAATGGTTGGCCGAGCGGGCAAAAGACCGGCGCGAGTTCCGCCAACAGGAATTCCAGCACACGGACGGCGGCTGGTTCTTCGTCTCGAACTGCCCGACGAGAGAAGGGGGGTTCGTCGTCACCCGCGTCGACATCACCGAGCGCAAACGGGCCGAGTTGGCGGCCAAAGAAGCCGACGAGATGGTTCGCAAGGTTCTCGAAGCCTGCCCGGTCAGCATTCAGATGACCGGCGCGAGTGACGGCAGGCTGCTCTATCGCAGCCCAGCCTCCGTCGAATTGCTTGGCGAGGCGGAAAGCGCCCTGGATTATTACGTCAACCTGCAGGATAGGGAGCGGTACATACGGCAGTTGCTGAAGGACGGCTCGGTCGATGACCTGAAGGTGCAACTCCGTCGCAGGAACGGCGAAGCCTTCTGGTGCTCGATGTCTTCCAGGCTGATCGACTTTCACGGGGAGGAAGTCATCGTCGCCTATGTCTACGATCTGACGGACCAGATCAGGATGCAGCAGGAGCTGGAGCTTCAGCGTGAGACGCTGCATCAGAACGAAAAAATGTCGGCCCTTGGCGGCCTGCTGGCCGGCGTCGCGCATGAGCTGAACAACCCGCTTTCGGTGGTGCTGGGGCTCTCCTTGATGCTGAAGGAGAGCGCCACGGACGCGAAGTCCGCCGAGCGTGCCGGCAAGATCGGCAAGGCAGCCGAACGTTGCGCTCGTATAGTCAAGACTTTTCTGGCGATGGCGAGGCAGCAGCCGGCACGGACGTCTAACGTCACCATCGATGAAGTGATTGCAGCCGCAGTCGAGGTTGCAGGATATTCCGTCCGCTCGTCGGACATCGAGCTCGCGATCGAGCTCGAGCCGGACCTTCCGCCGATCTGGGCAGACCCCGATCAGCTCAGCCAGGTGTTGATCAACCTCATCGTCAATGCGGAGCAGGCGCTGCATGGCTGGGATGGGCCGAGGAAGATAAGCGTCACGGCCCGGCTCCATGCGAACAGCGAGAGCGTCGTCGTCGAGGTTTCCGACAGCGGTCCCGGAATCCCCCGGGATATCCTGCCGCGCATCTTCGAACCTTTCTTCACCACGAAGGGCGTCGGCGAGGGGACCGGGATAGGCCTGTCCTTCTGTCACCGTGTCGTGCAGTCACACGGCGGTACCATTCAGGTAGAAGCGACGGAGGGCCGCGGCTCGACATTCGTCGTTTCCTTGCCCGCGTCCCACTGCCTCGACCAGAGCGCCGGTCCAATCGAGGAGACCGAGGCACCCGCGAGATTCGACAACCTCGCCTGTCTGGTCGTCGAGGATGAGACGGAAGTGCGGGAACTGATCGCCGATGTACTGCGGCGGGATGGCTTCCAGGTCGTCGTTGCCGGATCCGGCGAGGAGGCGCTGAGGCAGATCAACAGCAGGAACTTCGCGCTAATCCTGAGCGACCTCAAGATGCCCAACATGGATGGCCGCCATCTCTTCAATCACATTTCGGATCGCCATCCGGCAAAAGTTGAGAGGCTCGCCTTCCTTACAGGGGACACGATCAGTCCGGATGCCCAGGTCTTCCTGCGCGCAACGAAACGCCCGTATCTCGAAAAACCGGTCAAGCCGACGGACCTCAGGGCCTTCGTTTCGAAGCTCGTCAACAAAGCCGCTTGAGAGGGACGCATGTTGATTTGCCGGCCCTTGCGGCGAGGTTTATCTTTTCAGGTTAGTCACTTGCCGAACACAGCTTTGACCGCCATTGCGCATATCGTCGTTTGCGATGACGAGCCGGATATACGGGACACGGTCTCGGAATATCTGCAGGGCAAGGGCTATGCCGTGACCACGGCCGATGGGGGCCTCGCGCTCCGCAGGATCGTCGACAGCGAGCATGTCGACGTGGTCATACTCGACATAAAGATGCCAGGCGAAGACGGCTTGTCACTGGCGCGTTACCTGCATGAGCATTCCAAGGTCGCGATCATCATGCTGACGGGTTCGGCGGAGGTCGTGGATCGGGTAGTCGGGCTGGAGATCGGTGCGGACGACTATGTCGGCAAACCGGTGGACCTCAGAGAACTGCTTGCCCGCGTGAAGGCGGTGCTGCGCCGGACCTCAGGACAGTCCGCACCATGGGGAGAGGTCACGCCCGGGCGCTCGCTGCAATTCGGAACCTGTCGCTTCTTTCCCGAGACGCACAAGCTGTACAACGCCCAAGGGGAGGAGGTCGCGATTACGCCGATGGAATCCCAGCTCCTGACCGTCTTCGCCGAGCATCGCGGACGAATCCTCAATCGCGACCAGCTGCTCGAGCTCGCTCACGACCGGGGATGGGAGCCCTTCGACCGAAGCATCGACATCCGCATCTCTCGCCTGCGCAAGAAGATCGAGCCCAATGCGACCAAGCCCGAGGTGATCAAGACGGTGCGCGGGGTGGGATACGTGTATTCGTAGGGTGCATCGATTTCGGGGCGCGCTCTCCTCCTACAGGCGAGACGGATAAGCCTGTGCGCGTCGCGCCCCCCTCTGTCCTGCCGGACATCTCCCCCTCAAGGGGGGAGATTGGCTGTCATTAAGGATTTCGCCAATCTCTGAACTTGGCGATTTGCGAAACCAAAGCGGCGGTCCGATCTCCCCCCTTGTGGGGGAGATGTCCGGCAGGACAGAGGGGGGCAACATAGGGCGCGGCAATGCCAAAAAAGCCATTCCTGCCTCGTTCCGCTGATAAGCCGGTTTAGAATTGACAGTACCGTCAAACCGTGTACCTTCAATTTGAAACGTTTGCAGAACTCCTGCAAACGTTTCAACTTCAGGAGTAGCGCACAATTCGTCCAAAGACGCTCAAGGAACTGGCCGGCCATCTTGACCTGTCGATCACGACGGTGTCGCGGGCGCTCGCCGGCCACGAGCAGATTGCGCTGGAGACGCGCAAACGCGTCGTGGCGGCTGCGAAAGAGCTTGGCTATGTTCCCAACACGGCGGCCCGGACGCTGGTTTCAGGACGCAGCGGTTTCGTCGCAATGGTGCTGCCGGTCCGCGGCCCCCATCTCGTCGATTCCTTCCTTGGCGAATTCGTCACCGGGCTGGGGGAGGGGCTGGTACAGCATGGCGCGGATCTTATCCTGGCAGCTGCGGCAGTCGGCCAATCGGAGCTTTCGGTGCTACGCCATGTGGTCGAATCCGGCCGCGCCGACGGTGTCGTCGTCACGCGCATCGCCGAGACCGACGAGCGGCTTGCCTACCTGCGCGAGCGCAAGTTCCCATTCGTAGCGCATGGCCGTCTGCTCGACGCCGACTTCCCTTACAATTGGCTGGACACGGACGGCGCCCACGCCTTCGGCGAAGCTTTCGACATGCTGTACGAGCTCGGTCACCGCCATTTCGGCCTGTTGACGATCTCCGAGCCGATGACCTTCCGGCATCTGCGCCAGGATGGACTTGCGGCAGCAATCGCAAGACGCGGTGACCCGTCGGTGCGGCTCACGGTCGCCACCGCCCCACGCTTCGATCGCGGCGCCCGCATCCAGGCAGTCAACCGCATGCTCGCCGCCCCCGAGCGGCCGACGGCGATCGTCGGGTTGTTCGACGAGCTGGCACTCACCGTCATGGAGGAGGCGTCACGCGTCGGCCTCTCGATCCCGCGCGATCTTTCGGTGATCGGTTTCGACAATATCGCCGCCTCGGCCTACGCGCCGCCGGGGCTCACCACCTTCGATGCCTCGATCCGCCAATGCGCGCGCGAGATCGCGGAAATGCTGCTTGCGGTCATCACCGACAGATCGAAGGAGCCGCTGTCGCGGCTCGTGCGGCCGACGCTTGTCACCAGGGCAAGCCACGGTCCCGTACCCGGAAAATAGATCAGCGCCCGAGATCGGCGCGCGACAGGGAGGAAGGAATGAAATCGCTGAAGATTCTCGCCGGCGCGATGCTCGCGGCTTCGCTGCTTGCAAGCGGAGCAAAGGCGCAGGTACTGTTCTGGTCGACCCAGGCCCGTCCGGTCGAAGAGGCGCAGAAGATGCGCGAGGACGTGCTCAAGGCTTTCGAGGGCGGCGCGGACTACCAGGTTGCCGAGGATGGGCCATGGCTCACCCGCGTCCAGGCCGAGCTGCAGGCCGGCTCAGGCTCGATCGGCATGCTTGGCGGCATTCATGGCGACTTCACCGCGGTTGCGGGCGGCTTGTCCGATCTGTCCGGCGTCGACCTTGGCGGCGTCACCGTCAACAAGGCCTATGTGGAGCTCGGCAAGCTCGGCACGAGCGAGCAGAAGTACCTGCCCTGGATGCAGGCGACCTATCTGATGGCAGCCAACAAGAAGGCGCTAGAATTCCTTCCGAAGGGGGCGGATCTCAACAAGCTCACCTACGACCAGCTCATCGAATGGGCAAAGAACATGGCGGACGCCACCGGCTCGCCGAAATTCGGCTTCCCGGCCGGGCCGAAGGGCCTGAAGCACCGTTTCTACCAGGGCTTCCTTTATCCGTCCTACACCGGTTCGATGGTGACGAAGTTCCGCTCGGCAGAGGCCGAGACGGCCTGGAACAAGATGAAGGAACTGTGGGCCTATACCAACCCCAACTCGACCAACTACGCTTTCATGCAGGAGCCGCTCTTGACCGAGGAGGTCTGGGTTGCCTTCGATCACATCGCGCGGCTTGCCGATGCCTTCAACCAGCGGCCTGACGACTTCGTAGCCTTCCCGGCACCGGCCGGCCCTGCCGGCCGCGGATTCATGCCGGTGGTGGCGGGCGTCGCAGTGCCGAAGACTGCGCCGGATGCGGAGAAGGCCAAGGCACTGGCGGCCTATATGCTCAAGCCGGAGACGCAGATCGCCACGTTGCGCGCCACCAACTTCTTCCCCGTCATCGACGTCAAGCTGCCGGACGACATGCCTGCCTCGGTCAAAGCCTTCCAGCCGGCAATTGCAGCCATGACAGGCGCCGACGATGCGCTTCCCGCCCTGTTGCCGATGGGGCTCGGAGAGCTCGGCGGCAAGTTCAGTCAGGTTTATACGGATACGTTTGAGCGCGTCGTGCTCGGCGGAGAAGACGTGCGCGCCACGCTCGACGAGCAGGCGGGCGTTCTGCGCGGCATCATCGAGCAGGCTAAAGCGCCATGCTGGGCGCCCGACAAGCCGTCCAGCGGGCCTTGCCCAGTGGAATAGGGATCCTCCGCCTGAGGCGCCCGGGTGCTTCGTGGAGTTACCGGGCGTCTCCCTTTGCTGAGGGCGCGGCATGCGACCAAAGGTATTGCCATATCTGCTGCTTCTGCCAGCGACGCTGTTTCTGTGCGTGTTCTTCCTCCACCCGTTCCTGCTGGTCGCCTGGGAGGCGTTCTCGCGCGACGGCGTCGCGACGCTCGACAATTTCCGCACCATGGCCGGGAACTGGAAATTCCCCCAGGCACTGCGCAACACATTGCTGCTGGCCGCCATCGTGGTGCCGCTGCAGCTCGCGCTGGCGCTCTCGATGGCTTCGATCGTCACGCGCATGGAGAAGGGCCGCAGCGCCGTGCTCTACATCTTCGCCATCCCGCTCGGCATATCCGATCTTGCTGCCGGGCTGATCTGGCTCGCCATCTTCGAACAGTCAGGCTTCCTCAACACGCTGCTCACGGGGCTCGGCCTCGTCGCTAAGCCGGTGATGTTCCTCGGTTACCAGAGCAAGGTGATGATCTTCGTGGCAGTGGTGCTCGCCGAAGTGTGGCGCGCCACCGCCATCATGATGGTGATCCTCGTCGCCGGCATGGGGCTGATCCCCAAGGAGTATGGCGAGGCGGCCGAGGTGTTCGGCGCCGGCCCCTGGAAGCGTTTCGTAAAGATCACCCTGCCGCTGCTCAGGCCCAGCCTGCAGACCGCGATCATCCTGCGCGTGATCCTCGCCTTCGAGGTTTTCGCCGTCGTCGCCGCGCTCGGCGGCTCGAACCTGCCGGTGCTGATGGGCGAGACCTACAACTGGCAGTTCACGCTGCAGGACCGCAACGTCGCTGCCGCTGTGGCCATGGTGATCCTGGCGATCTCGATCGGTTTCACCTTGTTCTTCCTCTACGCGCTACGCGTGCCGAAGGAGGCGCGGATATGAGCACCACGACAGTCTCGGAGCCGTCTGTCGCCGCTCCGGCGGCCGCCGACGCCCGCAAGGCCGGCAACTGGCTGTTCATCGCCGGCGTCATCCTGCTTTGCGTCTGGGTCCTGCTCCCGATCTATCTGCTGCTCGTCAACGCGCTGTCCGCGCCGGCCGAGGTTACCGCTTTCCCGAAACGCTTCTTCCCGTCCTTCGACACGGGAAGCCTCTCCTTTTTCATCAATTTCGCAGGAGTCGCGCGGGCGCTGTGGAACTCGGTGCTGGTCGCCGCCATCACCATGGTGCTGTCGATCGGCATCGGCGCGCCGGCCGGCTACGCCCTGTCGCGCTTCGACTTTCCAGGCAAGGAAGCGTTCCGATTCCTCGTGCTGATGACGCGCGCCTTCCCGCTGCCGCTGCTTGCGCTGCCGCTGGCGGTCATGTTCATCCGAACAGGGCTCGACGACACGGCATTCGGCCTAGCGCTCGTCCACACAACGCTGGCGCTGCCGTTTGCGGTGCTCATCACCTTCTCGCTTTTCTCGGGGATTCCCTTCGAGCTCGAGGAGGCCGCCTGGACGCTGGGGTGCACGCGGCTGCAGGCCTTCACGAAGGTCATCCTGCCGCTCGCATTGCCGGGCATCGCCGCTTCAGCGATCTTCGCGTTCGTCATCTCGTGGAACGAGGTCTTCGCGGCCGCGGTCCTCACCATCGAGAACCGCACGCTTACGGCCTTCCTTCTGCAGAGCCTCGGCGAGTCGCCGCTCTATCTCAAATTCGCCGGCGGCGCGGCGCTGGTGATCCCCGCGCTCATCTTCATCTTCGCGGTGCGGAAATATCTCTTCGCCATGTGGGGCATAGCCAACCGTTAAAGCATGATCCCGAAAAGTTGCAGACTTTTCGGACAAGATCATGCTGGGAAAGCAAAAAAGGTAGAGCTGGCCGGAGGAAACGGAATGGCAGAAATCCAGATCAGGAAAGTGGCCAAGCGGTTCGGCTCCTTCACGGCGCTGCATTCGATCGACCTCACCATTGCCGACCAGGAGTTCATGGTGCTGCTCGGCGCTTCGGGCTGCGGCAAGACCACGCTGCTCCGCATCGTGGCCGGCCTCGAAACGCCCGGCGAGGGCGAGGTCTGGATCGGCGATCGCCGCGTCGATCGGCTACCGCCGCGCGAGCGCGGCATCGCCATGGTTTTCCAGAACTACGCCGTGTTCCCGCATCTCACGGTGTTCGAGAACATCGCCTTCGGCCTGCGCATGAAGAAGCTGCCGCAGCAGGAAATCGAGCGCCGCGTCAACCGCACGGCCGAGCTCATGCATATCGAGCAGCTCCTGAAGCGCTACTCCGGTCAGCTTTCCGGCGGCCAGCGCCAGCGCGTGGCGGTGGCCCGGGCACTTGCCATGGAGCCCGATGTCATCCTGATGGACGAGCCGCTGTCGAACCTCGATGCGCTGCTGCGCCTTGAAATGCGCGCCGAGCTGAAGGGTGTGCTGGCCGCCTCGAAAACCACCACCATCTACGTCACCCACGACCAGGTCGAGGCGATGAGCCTCGCCGACCGCATCGCGGTCATGCACCAGGGCAGGATCGTGCAGGCTGCCGCGCCGGTCGAGGTCTACCGCAATCCCGCCGCGCGCTTCGTTGGCTCCTTCATCGGCAATCCGCCGATGAACTTCATCCCGGCGACGAAGGCGACAAACGGCAGCTGGTCGGTGGCCGGCCTGACGTTAGATGGACCGAGAAGCGACAAGCCGAGGATCGACTTTGCCATCCGGCCCGAGGATGTCGAGGCCGGCAGCGACGGGCTTGAGGCCACCGTGCGGATCGTCGAGCCGCTCGGTCCCCATACGCTCGTCACCTGTGACGTAGCCGGCGGCCTGTTCCGCGCCGTGCTGGAATCGAGTTGCGCCGTCAAGGTCGGCGACCGGCTCAGGCTCGCCCCGAAGCCGGATCGCATACGTTGGTTCGATCCGGAGACGACGGCGGCGCTGTCTTGAGTGGATAGTCCTCGATGTTGACGCCCTACGTTGCCCCCCTCTGTCCTGCCGGACATCTCCCACACAAGGGGGGAGATTGGACGGCCGCTTTGGTTTCGCCAGTCGCCAGGCTTGGAGTTTGGCGAAACGATGGATGACAGCCGATCTCCCCCCTTGTGGGGGAGATGTCCGGCAGGACAGAGGGGGGCGCGAAGGGGCGCTACCTTTCTAGCTTCACAACAGAAGATCAGACCCATGAATTCCTTGCAGAAACACGACTTCATCGACCGCGCCGTCGAGGTGCTGAAGGAGAATGACCAGGGCGGGTACACGATCCCGACCAAGGGCCTCTACCCCTATCAATGGAACTGGGATTCCTGCCTCACCGCGCTCGGCCAGGCGCATTACGACGAAGCACGCGCATGGACGGAAATCGAGACGCTGTTTGCCAATCAATGGCCGGACGGCATGGTTCCGCACATCGTCTTCCATGTCCGGAACGACGGCTATTTTCCGGGGCCCGACGTCTGGCGCACGGGCAGGCCGGTCGCCACTTCCGGGATCACGCAGCCCGCAGTCGCAGGCTTCGCGGTCAGGCGCCTCTTCGAGCGGGCAAACGACAAGGTGGCGGCCGCCCGACGCGCGCGCGCGCTGCTGCCGAAGATCGACGCCTGGCACCGCTGGTTCTATGCGAACCGCGATCCGAAAGGCGAGGGGCTGGTCGCCATCGTTCATCCCTGGGAGTCGGGGCGCGACAATTCCATCGACTGGGACGAGGCTTTCCAACGCGTGCCGACCCATGGCGTCGAGCCCTATGTGCGGCGCGACACCCAGCACGCCGATCCGGCGCATCGACCGACCAAGGAACAGTACGACCGCTACATCTGGCTGGTGCAGCATTTCCGCGGGCTCGGTTGGGACAATTCGAAGCTACACGACGCTTCGCCTTTCCAGATCGTCGATCCCGGCTTCAACGCCATCCTGATCCGCAGCTCGTCCGATCTTGCCGACCTCGCGCTCGACTTTGGCGAGCACGCGCTCGCCGCTTCGAGCCGGGCGCGCGCCGAGAAGGGCATCGCAGCGCTGGAGCGGTTGTGGAGCGAACCGGACCAGCAATATCTCTGCCTCGACCGCGTCACCGGGAAACTGGTCGACAGCTGTTCGATCGGCGGGCTGATGCCGGTCTTTGCCGCGATCCCCGGCGCGCGCGCCTATTCGATCGCTCGGACCATCGAGAAGTGGGCTGAAAAGGCGAGCTATGTCGTACCCTCGCACGATCCCGATGACCCGCGCTTCGATGCAAAACGCTACTGGCGCGGGCCGGTCTGGCTGGTGGTCAATTACATGATCGCGGACGGCCTTGTTGGCGCAGGCGAAACTGCGGTCGCCGATCGGATAACCCAATCCAGCTTGAAGCTGATCGAGCAGAGCGGGTTCGCCGAATACTACGATCCTCTCACCGGCGAGCCGCTCGGCGGCGGACGCTTCACCTGGACGGCGGCGATGGTGCTGGAGTTTTTGCAGGCGGCTTGATGGAGCTTTGCAGGGCTTCTTCTTGGCAACGCCTCACCCTACGAACCGCATAGTTGAGTTCGCAGCACCCTACGGCGCCCCCCTCTGTCCTGCCGGACATCTCCCCCACAAGGGGGGAGATTGGACGGCCGCTTTGGCTTCGCCAACCTGCAGCGTTGGCGATTGGCGAAATCCTCGATGACAGCCAATCTCCCCCCTCGTGGGGGAGATGTCCGGCAGGACAGAGGGGGGCGCTGTCCCGCCGAGTTATCCACGGTAGCTGGGCCGCGGATTTTCACCGCTTGACGAAGCCCCATGATCGCGCAAAATTGCTCAGATGTCAGACCAATTTTGACCATGACTTCAATGCGCAGGCGCGATGATGAGGGCCCCGGAATTGCTGCTACGCGCGTGGCGATCGCGCCGCTGCCGGCGATCGATCGCGGCAAGCAGGTCATGGATGCGCTGGCCGAATATGTCGAACGCGCCGCGCTCAAGGTCGGTGACCGCCTGCCGACGGAACGCGAGCTGATGGCGGCGCTGTCGGTCGGGCGCTCGACCATTCGCGAGGCGATCAGGCGTTTCGAGGCGCTCGGCGTCACGGAGACCCGCAAGGGCAGCGGCACCTATCTTCTGAAGTCGATCTCTGCCGGCACGATCCACATGCCGCTGTCGCTCGATACGGCAAAGCTGCGCGACGCGTTGCTTCAGACGCTCGAAGTGCGCCGTGGCATCGAGGCCGAGGCGAGCATGGTTGCGGCGCTGCGGCGGACGACGAAGGACCTGCGGAACATCGAGGAAAAGCTCGTTGAGATGGAACGCGTCCATCTCGCTACCGGAACCTCGGGGCCAGAGGACCTTGCCTTCCATCTGGCGGTCTACGATGCCACGCACAATCCGCTCTTCAGGCAGTTGCTCGAACAGATGCGCGAAGCCTTCGAGCGCTTCTGGGAGCATCCCTTCGACCGGCAGGATTTCGCCCGGCGGTCGTTCCCGTATCACCGCGAACTGTTCGACGCCATTGTTGCGAAAGACACGGAACGAGCGCGCGAGAAGACGCTGGAAATTCTCGCAATTGTCGAGGAGGACATCGAGGAAATGTCGAAATGAACGATATTCGCGACTTCTTCGATGAAGCCTCGCTCATTGCCGCGCATGACGAAGGCAACGCCTTCGACGCGGTTGTGCCGCCGATCGTGCAGACCTCGCTCTTCACCTTCGGGAGCTACGACGAGATGCTCGCGACCTACCGCGGCGATAAAGTTCGCCCGACCTACACGCGCGGGCTGAACCCGACCGTGCGCATGTTCGAGGAGATGCTGGCGAAGCTGGAAGGTGCGGAGGATGCGATCGGCTTCGCCAGCGGCATGTCGGCGATCTCTTCGGCGGTGCTCTCCTTTGTCGAGCCGGGCGACAGGATCGTCGCGGTCAAGCACGTCTACCCCGACGCCTTCCGCCTGTTCGGCACCGTGCTCAAGCGCATGCGGATCGAGGTGATTTATGTCGATGGGCGCGACGAGGAAGCGGTCGCGAAAGCACTACCCGGCGCCAAGCTGTTCTATATGGAAAGCCCGACGAGCTGGGTGATGGAGGCGCACGATGTCGGCGCGCTTGCGGCCCTTGCCAAGGCCCGCGGAATTCCGACGATCATCGACAACAGCTGGGCAAGCCCGATCTTTCAACGGCCGATTTCGCTCGGCGTCGACCTCGTCCTCCATTCGGCCTCCAAATATCTCGGCGGTCACAGCGACGTCGTTGCCGGTGTGGTCGCCGGCTCGAAAGAGATGATCGGCCGCATCCGCGGCGAGGCCTATCCCTATCTCGGCGGCAAGCTCTCGCCCTTCGATGCGTGGCTGTTGATCCGGGGCTTAAGGACACTGCCGGTCCGCATGCGCGCGCATCAGGCGTCCGCGCTCGAGGTCGCAAGGCGTCTCCAGGATCATCCGGCCGTCGAGAAGGTTTGCCACCCCGGCCTCGCCAACCGGCTTCCGGCAGGGCTCACCGGCACCTCCGGCCTTTTCTCATTCATCTTCCGCGACGGGATCGATGTCCGCGGCTTCGCCGATCGCCTGAAGCTCTTCAAGCTGGGCGTGTCCTGGGGCGGTCATGAGAGCCTCATCGTGCCCGGCGAAGTCGTGCTGCAGCAGAAGGCTCAGCCCAATTCCGCGATGGCGTTCGGCATCCATCCGCGGTCCGTGCGTCTCCATGTCGGCCTCGAGGGAACCGAGGCGCTGTGGGGTGACCTCGAGGCGGCGATCGCTGCTGCCTCCGCCAATGAAGATAACTGAAGCAACCAGAGAAGAAGGGAACGGAAATGAGAAAGCTTCTTATCGCGGCAATGGCGACTGTCCTTATGTCGGGGACAGCGCTCGCCGACACGACGCTGAAGCTGGTGGAGGTGATCACCAGCCCGGAGCGTACCGAGACGCTGAAGTCGATCGTCTCGAAATTTGAGGCCGCAAACCCCGGCACGAAGGTCGAGATCATCTCGCTGCCCTGGGGCGAGGCGTTCCAGAAATTCGCGACCATGGTGTCGGCCGGCGACCTGCCCGACGTGATGGAGATGCCGGATACCTGGCTGTCGCTCTACGCCAATAACGGTCTTCTCGAAAACCTCGAGCCTTATCTCGCCAAATGGGAGTACACCAAAGGCCTCACCGACCGTGCGCTGGAGCTCGGTCGCGACGTGAACAACACGGCGTATATGCTGCCTTACGGCTTCTATCTGCGCGCCTTGTTCTACAACAAGAAGCTCTTCCAGGAGGCCGGCGTCACCGAGCCGCCGAAGACGATGGACGATTTCTGGGCAGCCTCGGAGAAGGTTTCCAAGCTGCCGGGCAAATATGGCTATTGCCTGCGCGGCGGCCCGGGCGGCCTGAACGGCTGGGTGATGTTCGGCGCGAGCATGGCCGGGTCGAATGCCTTCTTCAATGACGACGGTACCTCGACGATGAACAGCCCGGGCTGGACCAAGGGTCTGACCTGGGTGATCGACCTCTACAAGAAAGGCCTGGCGCCCAAGGACAGCGTGAACTGGAGCTTCAACGAGGTCGTGGCCGGCTTCTACACCGGCACCTGCGCCATGCTCGATCAGGATCCGGATGCGCTGATTGCAATTGCGGAGCGCATGAAGCCGGAAGACTATGGCATCACCACCATGCCGAAAGGGCCGGACGGCAAGACCTTCCCGACCATCGGCTATGCGGGCTGGTCGATGTTCAATGCCAGCCAGAACAAGGACCTCGCCTGGAAGCTGATCGCAACGCTGGAAGGCCCTGAAGGCAATGTCGAGTGGAACAAGCGCACCGGAGCGCTGCCGGTCCACAAGTCAGCGGAGAAGGATCCCTTCTACTCGAGCGAGCAGTTCAAGGGCTGGTTCGCCGAGCTCGAAGACAAGAACGCGATCCCGACCGTGATGCCGACCTATCTGGAGGAGTTCGCCTTCTTCAAGGATTCGCTGGTCATCAAGACGAGCCAGCAGGCTCTGCTCGGCGACATCACGCCCGACGAGATGGCGAACCAGTGGGCCGACTATCTGACCAAGGCGCAGCAGAAATATCTGGCCAAGAAGAAGTAATGCGGCGGCGCTGCCTGCCTGATCATGGCAGGTAGTCCCGACGGGCGAAGGAGCCCGGAGCACCTTCGCCCGTCTCCGCAAACTGGAGCAGAAACGTCCGACTGATGGCCCCGACCGATGGCCCCCACTGATGGCACTTGAAGCAACCGCCAGCCTTTCAGCGCCGCCGCGCCGCTCGCTGCTCGACCGGATTTCCAACGGTGCCGCGCCGTATCTCTATTCGGCTCCGGCGCTGATCCTGATCGTCACGATCATGCTCGTGCCGCTGGTGCTCGGGCTCTCCTACGCTTTCCGCGACGTGCAACTGCTCAACCCGTTCTCGGGCGCCTTCATCGGGCTCGATCATTTCCGGGCGCTCTATCGCGACGAGAATTTCTATCGGGCACTGCGCAACACGCTGTGGTGGACCGGCGCGTCGGTGCTGCTGCAGTTCGTTTTCGGGCTGATCCTGGCACTGCTGCTCGACAAGCCTTTCACCGGCCGCGCCCTAGTGCAGGCGCTGGTCTTCCTGCCCTGGGCAGTGCCGACCTTTCTCACAGGGCTCAACTGGGCCTGGATGTTCAACCCGGTCATCGGCCCGCTGCCGCATTGGCTATATGCGCTGGGCATCATGAGCGAGCCGGCCAACATCCTGTCGAACCCGCAGCTCGCCATGTGGGGGCCGATCGTCGCCAATGTCTGGTGGGGCATCCCGTTCTTCGCGATCACCATGCTGGCGGCGCTGCAGGCGATCCCGCGCGACCTCTACGAAGCCGCCGCGATCGACGGGGCAGGGGCGGTGAGAAGGTTCACTTCGATCACCCTGCCGTTCCTTGCCCCCACCATCGCGATCACGGTGCTGTTGCGCACAGTCTGGATCTCGAACTTCGCCGACCTGATCATCGTGATGACTAATGGCGGGCCGGCCGATCGCACGCAGATCGTCGCGAGCTACATCTTCACGCAGGCCTTCAAGGCGCTCGACTTCGGCTATGCCTCGGCGATCGCGCTGGTGCTCCTGGTGCTGCTGCTCGCTTATTCCATGCTGATCATCGTGCTCAGGCAAATGCTCATGGATCGGGGCTGACCGGGATGAACGCGCCTTCGATCCTTGGAACCGTGCTGCACCGCCTGGCGATCCTCTGCTACGTGGTCTTCGCGCTCTTCCCGCTGTTCTGGTTGTTGAAGGTGTCGGTCACGCCCAACGACCTGCTCTATTCCGAGGGGATCAGGCTGTGGCCGTCTCGCACGAGCTTCGAGCATTTCAGCTTTGTACTCACGCACAGCGCCTTTCCGGTCTTCTTCAGGAACAGCATGATCGTGTCCGGCGCGACTGCCGCGATCGTCACCATGCTTGCATCCCTGTCCGGCTATGCGCTGTCGCGCTTCAATTTCCGCGGCAAATACTGGCTGGTGGCGCTCATGCTGCTCACCCAGATGTTCCCGCTGGTGATGTTGGTCGCGCCGATCTTCAAGATGTTGTCGCCAATCGGGCTCACCAACAGCCTGACCGGGCTGGTGATCGTCTACACCGCCTTCAACATCCCCTTCGCGACCTTCCTCATGCAATCCTTCTTCGACGGTATTCCGAAGGAACTGGAGGAGGCGGCCAAGATTGACGGCGCCACCCAGTTCATGGCGTTCCGACAGATCATCCTGCCGCTGACTTTGCCCGGCATTGCCGCGACGCTCGGCTTCGTCTTCACGGCGGCCTGGAGCGAGCTGCTCTTTGCGTTGATGCTGATCTCGAGCAACGACTCCGCCACCTTCCCTGTCGGCCTTCTCTCCTTCGTATCGAAGTTCTCAGTGGATTTCGGACAGATGATGGCGGCCGGCGTGCTGGCCCTGATCCCGGCGTGCCTCTTCTTCCTGTTCATCCAGCGCTACCTCATTCAGGGCCTTACGGCCGGCGCGGTAAAGGGCTGATAATTGTGGGCTGACATATGGCTTCGATCGACATCAGAAACGTCCGCAAGAATTTCGGCATCGTCTCGGTGCTCCACGGCGTCGATCTTTCGATCGAGAACGGCGAGTTCGTCGTGCTGGTCGGCCCGTCGGGTTGCGGCAAGAGCACGCTTCTGCGGATGATCGCCGGACTGGAGGAGGTGACCGAAGGCGAGATCCAGATCGGCGGCGCCCGCGTCAACGAGCGTGCGCCGAAGGACCGCGACATCGCCATGGTCTTCCAGTCCTATGCGCTCTACCCGCATATGAACGTCGCGCAGAATATGAGCTACAGCCTGCGGCTGAGAAAGGCGGCACGCGAGAAGATCGAGGCGGCGGTCAGCGGCGCGGCCGAGAAGCTGGGCTTGCAGCCGCTGCTGGAGCGGCGGCCGAAGGCGCTGTCAGGCGGCCAGCGCCAGCGCGTGGCGATGGGGCGCGCCATCGTACGGCAGCCGAAAGCGTTCCTGTTCGACGAGCCGCTTTCCAACCTCGACGCCCGGCTGCGCGAGCAGATGCGCTCCGAGATCAAGAAGCTGCACAAGGACCTCGGCGCGACCTCGATCTATGTGACCCACGACCAGATCGAGGCGATGACGCTGGCCGACAGGATTGTTGCCATGCATGCGGGCGTGGTGCAGCAGGTCGGGAGCCCGCTGGAGCTCTACGACCGCCCCGCCAATCTGTTCGTCGCCGGCTTCATAGGGTCTCCTGCCATGAATTTCCTGTCAGCACGCTATGAGGCGAACGGCGACAGGGCGACCGCGAGGCTGTCGGATGGATCCCTCATCGAGCTTCCTTCTCACTACCAGATCGAAAACGGTGCCACTGTGACGCTCGGCATCCGGCCGGAGCATGTGGTGATGTCGCCGGGCTCGCAGGACGGAATGGAAGCGGCGGTCGACCTTATCGAGCCGACTGGCTTCGGCATCATCCTGCATCTCAGCCTGCATGGCGTGCCGTTCAACGTGTTTACGCTCGACCGGGAAGCGCTGACGGCAGGCCCGAAAGTGAAGGTCTCTTTCCCGCCGCGACACGTGCATGTCTTCGGCGAGAATGGAAACCGAGCAGCTGAGGCCGGCTCGCGGAACTAAGTCTTCTGAACCCGACCAGCCTTTTCGGCGCCTTCCAGGGGCGCTGATCAAATCACAGCGTCAAAGGCTGAGACCCGCCGCGATGCAACCTGCCGAATGCGCAGGTTTGATCCGTTGCAGTCATCCCTTGCCATCTTCCATATGCCGGAAGCGGATGGAAAGTTGGCGTTCGCTTCTCACCAACTCGCCAAGATCGGCGGCAGCATTGGCAGGAGCGGCATCCAGCCTGAACTATTCAAGGCCCGCTCGGCGCAAGCCCTCGACGTACCTGGCACGGTCCTCAGCCCGTATCAATGGGTGGTATTTCTCGACCCAGGCGATGCTGACATTCGGCTGTAGGCGCTTGCATTCGACGAGTCCTTGACGTGCGGTTTCCAGGTCACCGGCTAGTCCTGCCGCCGCTGTGAGTGTGCGCCAAGCGGTTCCAAAGTTTGGTCTCATCTGTACGGCCCGACGTTCTGCCCCTACCGCTTCGGAGTAGCGGCCGGCGACTAGATGGCAAAGCCCTTCGACCGAAAAATTCGCTGCTTGGGTTTGATCAAGGGGACTCAATCGTCGTGCAATTTCGAGCTGACGGAGACCATCTTCCTCAAGTCCGGCATAGCCGTACGCTGCTCCCAAGATTATGCGGGCGAATACGAAGTTTGGGTTGCGCTGCAGTGCCTCGTTCAGTTCCTCCACCGCCGGCCCAAGTCGTCTCGAAAACGAGTATACGTAACCTGCGGCAAAATGGGCCCATGCGTCGTCGGGATCGAGGTCTATCGCACCCTGGGCAAGGGCGAGGGCACTGGAAATGCCTGGCTCAAATTCCAAATTGCCGGAGACTACACGGGTGGCGAAGGCCCACGCGAGTAGGCTGCGGGCGCGTGCATAGTGGGGATCAAGCTCAATCGCTCGCTTCAGGAGGTTAATGCCAGTGTCTTCGTCTTGAATAACCCAGGTCCAGATATAAGGCATTGCTCGGACAACGCAGCCCCACGCATCGAGACTCTCCGGCGCCTTACTTTGAAGGCGAAGGCGTTCAGCTGCGTAAATCTGCGGCTCTATCGCCGCTACAACGCTGTGAGTGATCTCGTCCTGCACCGCGAAAATATCAGAGGCAGGGCGGTCGTAGCGCTCTGCCCAGATGTGGTTGCCGCTGGCCGCGTCGATGAGCTGCCCGGTAACCCGTACCCGCTCACCAGCTTTGCGGACGCTGCCTTCCAGTATGTAGCGAACACCAAGCTCGCGCGCGACCTGGCGGATATCTGGAGCCTTGCCTTTGTACGCGAAGGTTGAATTGCGCGCGATAACGAAGAAGCCCCGCAGCTTGGACAAGGCGGTAATGATGTCCTCGGCGATCCCGTCGCCAAAATATTCCTGTTCGGGGTCGCCGCTCATGTTCTGGAACGGCAGGACGGCGATCGACGGCTTTTCGGGCAGCACTAGTTTTCCATCGGACAGATCGGGCACTAGCGGCTCTCTTTCGGCGCCCCGGTTTAAGGCCACACGATATGCTCGCACCGGCCGTGCAATGTTTTTGAGCTCTTTGTCGCCGATATCCTCGAAATCGAGTTTCAGCTTGTCGCGCACCTGTTCATATGCCGCACCCGACAGGCAAATCCCATTAGGTTCGGCGATACCTTCCAGACGGGCAGCAATGTTAACGCCGTCGCCCATCAGGTCGCCGTCGCTCTCCTCGACTATGTCGCCGATATGGATACCAATGCGGAACTCGATACGTCGATCAGGCGGCACGCCCACATTGCGTTCGAGCATGGCGTTCTGCACCTCGATGGCGCAGCGCACGGCATCGACCACGCTGCGGAATTCGACGAGAGCTCCGTCGCCTGTACGCTTCACTACGCGCCCGGCGTGAACCGCGATGGTGGGGTCGATGAGATCGCTGCGGAGCGCCCGGAGTCGTGCGAGCGTCCGATCTTCGTCCGAGCCAGCCAGCCGGCTGTATCCGACGACATCGGCGGCCAGGATCGCCGCAAGCTTGCGGGTCTCACTCACCTTGCCCCTCCTTCGCCATCAGACATAGCACACACGCAAGAACAAGACTGCCCCATTTCCATAAGCTTGGTTCAAGACCACCCATGGCATTCCGAGTCCGGCGGCAGGTTTCGAAGGGCGATATGTAGTCGGCCATTCGGAAGGTCTCGAATTGGCGCTTGCCGCCGCTCGCGTCGTAGAGCCTGTGACTTCCATAGCTAGTCATTTGGCTTCGATGAGTGCAGCTACCGACTTGGCGGACAGGCAGCCAATGTGGAGCCCTTCGCGATGGTTGTGGAAAAAATCGGCGCGGCCCAACAGGCTGCCGTAAGCCTGAGCCGAGGCAAATCCGCAAAAATGTGGCGCTCCGCTATCGGCGTAAGGTGCGAGCCAATCTTCGAACGCGATGCTCCTCCCGGGGTGAAACGAGGGTTCGGCACCATTGACATCGAAGACTCACCCCGGTTAGGTAGATTCCATATTCTAGATTATATAGAATATGGAATTCTGGGAGCTGGAGGTAACCTCCGGCATGGGATTGGAGGAGTGAATGATTCAGCCTGCAGATATTGCGGCCTCGGTGTCGCGTCGCGTGCTCCTGGTCGGCACAGCATCCCTCGCGCTTCTTGGCGCAGTGGATGTCAGCGCCTACGCGCAGGACGGCCTTGGCACCGCGGAGCAACCTGTTGAAATCCATGTGATGGCCAACGAAGCGTTTTCAACCGCCATCCAGGAAACGGAAGTCGCGGAGTTCAACAAACACTATCCGAACATCAAGGTGACAGTTGACGGCGTTCCCTATGTGGAATTGCTGGCCAAGATGATGCTCGATGCCACGAGCCCGACGCCGACCTACGATGTACTCATCGTTGACGATCCCTGGACGCCGCAGCTTGCCGAAGTCGGAGCCTTGGCAGACCTCAAGAGTCCCGAATTTGCAGCCTGGACCGCATCTGATTACGACTGGGCCGATTTCAACGCCGCGCCGCTGGCGGCCAGCGAATGGAAGGGCGTCCAGTATGGCGTGCCGCTCCGTTCGAACATGCTCATGATGTTCTACAATCGTGCGCTTTACGACAAGGCCGGCGTCCCGCATCCGACCCCTGACCTGACCTGGGCACAGTACATGGAACAGGCGCCGAAGCTGGTTCAGGATACGAACGGCGACGGGAAAGTGGATGCCTGGGCAGTCGACACCTATTTCGTTCGCGAACCACTGACCCCCACCATCTGGCAGACCATCATGAACTCGAACGGCGGCAAGCTGCTCGACGCGGATGGCAAGCCGGCCTTCAACAGCGAGATCGGTGTTGCGGCGCTGGATACGCATCGTAAGCTGCTCGAATACGCCCCTCCCGGAGCCCTGGCACACGGCTATACGGAATCGCTTCAGGCATTTCGTCAGGGAACCGTCGCCACGATGTTCCAGTGGGGCAGCGTGTATCGCAGCTCTGCCGTGGACCCCAAGACGACTACGCTGAAACCGGAGCAGGTCGGCGTGCAGGTCATGCCGGTCGGGTCGGTAAGCGCCGGTGCTCATCGCGGCATCTGGAGCGGATCGGTCAGCGCCAAGAGCGAGAACAAGCAGGCCGCCTGGGCCTTCGTGCAATGGCTCTCTTCGAAGGAAGGCGAGGCCTTCCGTGCGAACGCGCTCGGCACATTCCCGGCACGCAAGTCGACGCTCGCCTCAAAGCCGCAAAGCGATTGGCTCGTTCCGGTCTACCCGGCGCTGCAGTTCGCGTACGACGTGTCGGCCAAGGGCGAGATGTGGCGCATCCGCGATCCCAGATCGGATGCCGCACAGCAGATTCTTGCTGACGAGATCGGCCGCGCCATGGCCGGCAAGACGTCCTCGGCGGATGCACTCAATGCCGCTGCCGAAAAGATCGCCGACGTTCTGAAGTAAGCGGCCAGGATCTCGTGGATGGCGGTTTTCGCCATCCACGACTGTGGCGCCCGTCCTTCGTCGGGAGAGTCCGTCGCGAACCTCGGTGGCATTCCCGCAGGTTGAAAAGCGTCGCCACACGAGTCGAGCGGAATCTCGGAGAGAGCTTTGAGCAGTCAGCTGTCAGTATCCACCTATCAGCCCTCGCGCCCGGGGCGTAAGTTCGCCGACTTTCTGTCGCGTTGGGCGTTCATGGTGCCGGCTGCCGTTTTGCTCGGTGCCGTTCTGGCATACCCGATCTTCTACACGATCGAGATCAGTTTTTCGCGCTTCGATCTGGCAACCTTCAGCGCGGTCGAATGGGTTGGCTGGCAGAACTACAGCCGCGTGCTGTCGGATTATCGTTTCTGGGAATCGATGCAGGTCACGCTGATCTACCTCGTGTTTGCCTTGCCCGCGCAGATAATCCTCGGCTTCTCGATTGCATTCCTGATCAATGCCGAATGGCGCGGCCGTAGTGTGGTGCGGGCGCTCTTCCTGATCCCGATGGTCGTCGCGCCGGTCGTCGCGGGCGGCCTGTGGCGCATGATCCTCGACCCGCTTTGGGGCATGACCACATATTTGATGAGCCTGGCGGGCCTCGAACCGCTCGACTGGTTCGGCAACGCGACGCTTGCAATGGCCGCGCTCGTCATCATCGACACCTGGCGCTGGACTCCGTTTGTCGTTCTCACAGCGACGGCCGCGCTACTTGCCCTGCCAAGGGACGTGTTCGAGGCGGCCGAGATCGATGGCGCCGGCTGGTGGTCGAAGCTCTGGTCGATAACGCTGCCCTTGCTGGCGCCGATAATTGCCGCGACTTTCGTCGTGCGCTGGCTGGGCGCGGTCAAGATGTTCGATATTGCGCTAGCCGCCACCTATGGCGGCCCCGGCGGCGCGACCAACGTTGTCAACCTGTTCATCTACGAGGAGGCCTTCCGGTCCCTGCATTTTGCGGAATCGGCGGCAATGGCTGTCGTCATCCTCGTCATCACGATGGTGCTGACCGGGGTCTTCCTGTGGGGCAGCACGCGTCTGGAGGAACGGTTTTGAACACGACCGGCATCCTTGCCGCCCCTCGGCGCCGCGTCAGGCCAGGCCCCTATATCCGCATCGTCGCAGGTGTTGTTTTCTGTTTCATCTTCCTGTTCCCGCTCCTTTGGATGTTCCTGACGTCGCTCAAGGAGCAGCGCGACATTTTCACCATGCCGCCAACCCTGTTCTTCACCCCGACGCTTGAATCCTACGTCACCTATCTGCAACGGCCCGATATCTGGCGGCGCCTCGTCAATACGGTGATTGTCGCCGTCGGTTCCGGCATCGTGTCGGTCATCGCCGGCGGGATGGCGGGTTACGCACTCGCGCGTATCAAGCTTCGCGGTGCTCGCACGATCGGCCTGCTGATCATCCTGTCGCGTGGGGTGCCGCCAATCGCGCTTGCGGTGCCGATGTTTCTCGTCGCCCGAAAGCTCGGCCTGACCGACAAGCACATCACGCTGATCCTCGCCTATTGCACGTTCCTGATTCCTTACGTGATGTGGCTGATGCGCGGCTTTTTCCTCGCCTTGCCCAAGGAGCTGGAAGAGTCGGCGATGCTGGATGGCTGCAGCCGCTTCGGCGCTTTCTTCAAGATCATCGTGCCGATCTCGCTGCCCGGTCTGCTCTCGACAATGATCTTCAGCATGATCCTGGCATGGGAGGAACTCTTGTTCGCCCTCGTTCTGACCAATCGCAAAGCTTCGACAATTCCTGTCGCGATCCAGGGCATAGCCGGCGACACCATCAACGGGGCCAATTGGGGCGCGCTGACGGCCGTCGGCACCATTACGGTCATCCCTGTCATCATCTTTGCATTGATAGTCCAGAAGTGGCTTATCCAAGGTCTCGCAGATGGAGCGACGAAAGGGTGATGGCGGTGGATACTCCGGTATTTCTATCAAAAACGGATATGGCTCGACGCCATATCCAGAAGCTGATCATCACTAAGGCGGTGAAGCCCGGCGATCGGATCACGACCCGCGCGATATCCGAAGCGCTGGGCATCTCGGAGACTCCGATCCGCGAAGCGATCCGCAGTCTGGCCGCCGAGGGATGGCTCGAGATCGAGACCCATGTCGGTGCGATCGTCGCCAGCGCCGGGGCGGACCAGCTTCGCGAGATCTACGCCTTGCGCGGGCGAATTGGCGCGCTGGCCATCGAGTTGGGATGGCCCGACTTCGACGCCGCGCGACTGGCGGCGATCAATAGAAACATCGCGGCCTCCGACATCGCCATCAAGGCCAATGATGCGGCAGCCTATACGCAGTTGAACCACGATTTTCATGCGCTCCTTTGCAGTTCCTCTCATTCGCAATGGTGCCTTCGTCTGCTGACCAATCTGACCGCGATGACCTCGGTCACCTTCGGGTTTGTCATTCTGCCGGATCGGATGGCTGCGTCGCTGGCGGAGCACCGCGCGATCCGGGATGCGATCCAGGCCGGCAACATGGCCGAAGCGGCAAAGCTTGTCGTCGAGCACGAGCAGGCGGGATACCGCGCACTCGTCGGCGAGATCGAAGAGAACAAACGACAGGCGCGGGAACAGGCGGCGATCTGATCGCCAGCGCGCACATGCCCAGGGAGAACTGAATGAGTGCAGTCGAAATCAGGGAGGTCCGAAAGTCCTACGGCAACCTCGAGGTCCTGCGTGGCGTTTCGATCCATATCGACGGCGGCAAGTTTGTCGCGCTCGTCGGTCCTTCCGGCTGTGGAAAATCGACGTTGCTGCGCATGATTGCCGGCCTCGAGGAAGTCACCGCCGGCGAAATCGCAATCGGCGGGCGCGTCATCAACGATGTCGCGCCGAAAGACCGCGATATTGCGATGGTCTTCCAGAACTACGCGCTCTATCCGCACATGAACGTGCGGGAGAACATGGGATTCGCCCTGCGTCAGCGCGGGACGCCAAAGGCCGAGATCGAAAAGCGGGTCTCGGATGCGGCCCGGATCCTCGGCCTGGAGAAGTTGCTGGAGCGAAAGCCCCGCGCCTTGTCGGGCGGCCAGCGCCAGCGCGTCGCCATGGGGCGCGCCATCGTCCGCAAGCCGAACGTATTCCTGTTCGACGAGCCGCTTTCCAATCTGGACGCCAAACTGCGCGTGCAGATGCGATCGGAATTGAAGGAACTGCACCAGCGCCTCGGGGTAACTACCGTCTACGTCACACATGACCAAATCGAGGCCATGACACTTGCCGACTACGCGGTGGTGATGAATGGCGGCGTGATCGAACAGATGGGGCCGCCGCTACATCTCTACGACAAACCGAAGAGCCTCTTTGTCGCTGCGTTTATCGGCTCGCCGCCAATGAACTTCCTGGAAGGCAGGATCGAGGGTGGCGATACGCTCGTCCTCGACAACGGAGCACGGTTGACGCTCCCGCGGGCCATTGGAGCCGTCCAGCGCGTAACAGTGGGAGTTAGACCCGAACATTTCGTAGCTGACAAAGAGGGGTGGCCCGCGGTGGTTTCCATCGTCGAGCCAACCGGTTCCGAAACCCAGATCACGGTGCGTCTCTTCGATCATACCGTTCGCGTGCTCATCCGGGGCCGGACCGACGCCAAGCCAGGCGAAACCATCCGCCTGACCGTGCCCGCCGCCGACATGCACGTGTTCAACGCCGGTACAGGCAAACGCCTCGACGCGTAAATGCGACCGGTCGAAGAAAGGGCGCAAGGATGGACCTGAACAAGTATTTCATTGATGGCCGTTGGGTGGACGCCCTGGGCGACACCAGGCTATCGCTTATCGACCCCAACACGGAAGAAACCTACGGCAAGGTGGCGCTTGGCAGCGACGCAGACGTCGACGCCGCGGTAGCGTCGGCAAGGCGCGCCTTCCCGGCCTGGTCCCTGCTCGACGCCCGGTTCCGGATCGCCTGTGTCGAACGGATGCTGGAGATCTATCTCAGCCGCATCGATGAAATGGCGAAGGCGATTTCGCGCGAGATGGGCGCTCCCATAGATCTGGCGCGTCAGGCGCAGGCCGCGCTCGGCCAACGGCACATGACGAACTATCTCGCCGCCATGAAGGATTTCGAGTTCATCAGGCCACTCGGGCTCCATGCGCCGAACGATCGGATCGCGCTGGAGCCTGTCGGGGTGGCTGCGCTGATAACGCCCTGGAATTGGCCGATCCATCAGATCGCGCTCAAAGTCGTGGCCGCGCTGCTCGCCGGATGCACGATGGTGCTCAAACCGTCCGAAATGGCGCCTTTGTCGGCAACCCTCTTTGCCGAGATAATCGAGGCGGCTGGCGTTCCGGCTGGCGTCTTCAATCTGATCCATGGCGATGGCCTGGGCGCCGGGCAGCGGCTTTCCACTCATCCCGACGTCGACATGGTGAGTTTTACCGGATCGACCCGTGCCGGCATTGCGATCTCAAAGGCGTCCGCCGACACCTTGAAACGTGTCGGCCTCGAGCTTGGCGGAAAGGGTGCCAATCTGATTTTCGCCGACGCCGACGAAAAAGCGGTAGAGCGCGGCGTTCGCCAGTGCTTCGTCAACAGTGGCCAGAACTGTAACGCGCCGTCGCGCATGCTTGTCGAGCGATCTATCTACGATCGCTCGGTGGAGATCGCCGCCAGCATCGCGAAGTCCGTAGCTGTGGGGCCATCGGATCAGCATGGGGCGCAGATCGGGCCGGTCATATCGGCAAAGCAATTCGAGCGGATCCAGAGCCTCATGGAAAGCGGTATCGCCGAAGGGGCACGGCTTGTAGCCGGCGGCCCGGGACGCCCCGCCGATCTCAATCGTGGCTATTTCGTCAAGCCCACCGTGTTCGCCGACGTGTCGAACGACATGACCATAGCGCGCGAGGAGATCTTCGGCCCAGTCCTGTCGATCATTCCTTTCGACAACGAGGAGCAGGCGATCGAAATCGCCAACGACACCCCTTACGGCCTTACCAACTACGTCCAGAGCCAGGACCATGAACGCCGTATGCGCGTCGCCCGGCGGCTACGCTCGGGGATGGTTGAGATGAACGGTCAGCCGCGCGGCGCCGGCGCGCCATTCGGCGGCATTAAAGCGTCCGGACATTCGCGCGAGGGCGGTCGCTGGGGCATCGAGGAGTATCTGGAGGTCAAGTCGATCTCCGGGTGGAGTCAGGTTCAGGCGTGAAGCCGGACCGAGTAGTTGGACAGACCAGGAATGACCATGAAAAACAAAGCTACCGTCGCCGAAGTGAGAACGCTGTCGTGCAGCAATTCCTTTCGGAACTACCACTTCCTCAAGATAACCACTGAAGGTGGAGTGGTCGGCTGGAGCGAGTTCGACGAGAATTTCGGATCGCCTGGCGTCTCGGCAGTGATCAATCAGATCAGCCATCGCCTGATCGGCCAGAGCGCCATGCTCCATGAGCATATCCGCGAAGACCTGCGCAATGTCGTACGCCCTGCTCTCGGCGGAGTGGTCGGCCAGGCTCTCGGGGCGATCGAGAACGCCCTTCTCGACGTCAAGGCCAAGGTGATGGATGTCCCGTGTCACGTGCTGCTCGGCGGCAAGGTGCGCGACAAGATCCGGGTCTACTGGTCCCACTGCGTCGCCTATCGCATGCGCGCTCCGCATTTCTCGCCGGTCATAAAGGATTCCGAAGGCGTGCGCCAGATCGCGCGCGATGTCGGCGCGGGTGGGTTCACGGCGCTCAAGACGAACATCTTCGAATATGACGGGAACGACAGCATCGAACCCTGGTCGCCAGGGTTTGGCCGCCCCCACGATCCGAGCATGAATGTCGAACGCAGGACCCTGAAGAACCTGCGTCGTCATCTGGAAATCATGCGCGAGGCTGCGGGGCCGGACATCGACATTCTGCTCGACCTGAATTTCAATGCGCGGACCGAAGGCTATCTCCAAATCCTGCGGGAAACGAGCGACCTCGACCTGTTCTGGGTCGAGCTCGACCTTCTGGACCCCAAGGCGCTCGCCTATATCCGTTCGCACAGCCCCCATCCGATCTCGTCTTGCGAGACCCTGATCGGCTTGCAGCAGTTTCTGCCCTATTTCGAGAACCGCTCTGTCGACGTCGCTATCATCGACGCGCCGTGGAACGGCGTGTGGCAATCGGTGAAGATCGCCGCGGCGGCCGAGGCCTACGACGTCAACGTCGCGCCGCACAATTTCTACGGGCACCTGAGCACGATGATGAACGCGCATTTCAGTGCCGTGGTGCCGAATCTTCGCATCATGGAGACGGATATCGACCGCATTGCCTGGGACAGCGAAGTCTTCAGCCACGTGCCTGAAATCAAGGACGGCTATCTGGTCCTTCCGGATCGTCCGGGTTGGGGCACCGAGCCGGTTGAAGCCGCCTTGAAGAAATATCCTCCCCTGGAGAAGGTCGGGATGTTCCATCGCACCCAAACACCGCGCCTCGCCGTCTAGAGGATCAGAACAAAGGGATAGAGCAGCGCCGCGGTCCAACTTGAACGCACGCCGCTCTAGGCAAGTGCGCGGGAAATCACGTAGGGACTCCTCCAATGAACGAGCCGGTTGACGTTCTGATCATCGGCGGCGGTGCTTCTGGCGCCGCCGTTGCCTGGAACCTCGCCGAGACGCGGATGCGGATCGTCTGCCTTGAGCAGGGCGACTGGCCGCGGTCGCAGGATTTTCCGTCGAATGGACGTGACTGGGAGACGCGGCAGTCTGAAGACTATGCGCTCAGCCCCAATCGTCGCGGCGGCATTGCGGACTATCCTATCAACGACGATGGTTCTCCGATCAAGATCGCGAATTTCAATGGCGTCGGGGGCGGCACGGTCTTTTATGCCGGCCACTTCCCGCGCATGCATCCGTCCGACTTCCGGGTGCGTTCACTGGACGGCGTGGCCGACGACTGGCCAATCGACTACAGCACCCTCGAGCCCTTCTTCGAGATCAACGACCGGATGATGGGGGTGTCGGGGCTTGCCGGCGACCCCGCCTATCCCAAGAAAGAGCCGCCGATGCCCCCGATACCGCTTGGGCACACCGGCGAGATGTTCGGGCGCGCCATGAACCAGCTTGGCTGGCACTGGTGGCCGGCCGACACGGCCATCAACGCGCGCGCCTATGAAGGCCGCGCGCCCTGCATCAACATCGGGCATTGCGGCCATGGCTGCGCGCAGGGCGCCAAGGCCGCCGTCGACGTGACCTACTGGCAGGAGGCCGTACGCAACCGTATCGAGGTGCGGACACGCTGCCGGGTGAGCCGTATCGAAACGAATGAAGATCGGATGGCGGTCGGCGCCTGGTATTTCGACGCCAATGGCGAAGAGGTGTTCCAGCCGGCCGAAATCGTCATCATCGCCTGCAACGGCATCGGCACGCCGCGCTTGCTGCTGAATTCCGCCTGCGAGCGGTTTCCAAACGGTCTTGCCAATTCCAGTGGCCTGGTCGGCAAGAACCTGATGCTCCATCCCTATGCGATGGCGCGTGGCCGGTTCGACAAGCAGCAGGACGGCTTCCGCGGCGCCCGAGGCTTTATGTGGAGCATGGAGTTCTATGAGACCGATCCGCAGCGCGGCTATGTGCGTGGCTACTGCTATCAGTTCACGCGCGGTTTCGGGCCGGCGACGACGGCGATCAACGGCATGGCGGACAACCTTATCCCCTGGGGCGAAAACCACCATGACGCATTTCGGCATTACTTCGACCATCAGGCCGGCATGGTGTCGATCTGCGAGGACCTGCCCGAGGAAATAAACACCGTCACGCTCGATCCTGGTCTGAAGGACAGCAACGGCATCCCCGCGCCCAGGATCACCTACCGGATCGGCGAGAACACGCAAAAGATGCTGGATCATTCCATCGCGCGCGGCACGGAAATCCTGCTTGCCGCCGGCGGCACCGACATCGTCACCCGCTCGCCGCTATCCCACGCCGGCTGGCACCTGCTCGGCACCGCCAGGATGGGCAAGGACCCGAAGCGGTCGGTGGTGAACGAATGGGGCCGCAGTCACGATGTGAAAAACCTGTTCATCGTCGACGGCAGTGTTTTCGTGACGTCGGGCGGCGTGAACCCGACATCCACGATCCAGGCGGTCTCCCTCTATATCAGCGACCAGATCAAATCGCGCCTGCATGAGCTCTTCGATTGAAATCCGCCATGATAAACCATCAGGACAACCATCCGATCGCCGCCTTGTCTCAGCCTGAGCAGGAGTGCTTGCGTGCCATCGCGGGCTGCATAATCCCTCCCAGTTTCAAATATGGCATTCCTGGCGCAGACGATCCCGCGATCTTTGACGACCTTCTCGCATCCATTCGACGGGACGGCGATGCGCTTCGCAATATCCTTGCTACGGTCGACCGTAACGCTGGCGGCCGGCTTGCCGATCTCGCGCCCACCGAGCGTTGCGCGCTTCTCGCTCGTTTGCGCGACGAGCGGCCCGGATTCTTCAGCGTCGTAGAGGCTCTGACGTCGCGCGCCTATTATGGCAATGACGCGGTATTGAGGTCCATCGGCATGGAGCCGCGGCCGCCCTTCCCGAAAGGGCACGATCTCCCGCAAGGCGATCTTTCTCTGCTCGACGCCGTACTGCGTCGCGGCAAGGTCTATCGGGATGCTGACGTCAGCGGGCATTCGGTTTGAGCGTTGACCTGCTTCCCCGTCCTTGATTGGCCGCCAACCGCCCCATCGCGGATGTAGTTGCGCTCCGTCTCCTGGCTGAACCGGCGTATGGTCATGTCGTAGATCAACCGCTGGCGCAGCGGACTGATCGTGCATCGCGCTGTTCCCCTAAGGTCAATATCTTGTCCGTCCTTCCCCATGGTAAGGCGCTCGGCACCAGCGTGTTCACGTGGTGAACGTGCTGTCAGTGGGCTCTTGTGCGCGTCGCCGCGACAGCAAGGGCGTGAGCAGGTTCGAGACATAACAGGCACGGAGGACGGAAAATGAAACCATTGCGAACGATGGCCCTGGCCGGCCTGTCGCTTGCGGCAAGCACGCTGCTGGCAGGTATGCCTGCTCAGGCCCAGGCACCATCGCAGCCAAACATCCTCGTCATCATGGGCGATGATATCGGGATGTGGAACATTGGCGCTTATCATCGCGGCATGATGGCCGGCCGCACCCCCAACCTGGACGCGATGGCCAAGGAAGGCATGCTCTTTACGGACTATTATGCGGAGGCCAGCTGCACGGCGGGGCGCGCCAACTTCATCACAGGTGAACTGCCGATCCGAACCGGCATGACCACAGTTGGCCAAGCCGGCGCGTCGATAGGCATTCCGGCCGAAGCGGTGACTATCGCAACTATCTTGAAGTCAATGGGCTACGCCACCGGTCAGTTCGGCAAGAACCATCTGGGCGACAAGAACGAATTCCTGCCGACCGTTCACGGCTTCGATGAGTTTTTCGGCTACCTCTATCATCTCGACGCGATGGAGGACCCCGCGCATCCCAACTATCCGCAGGATCTGTTGAACGTGGTGGGGCCGCGCAACATGGTTCACAGCTGGGCAACCGACAAAGATGATCCGACCGAGATGCCGCGCTGGGGCAGAATAGGCAAGCAAAGGATCGAGGATGCCGGCCCGCTCTATCCCAAGCGCATGGAAACGGTCGACAACGAGATCCGCGACTTCGCTACGAGCTTCATGGAAAGAGCCAAGCAGGCCAACAAGCCCTTCTTCGTCTGGCTGAACCCCACGCGCATGCATATAGTCACCCACCTCTCTCCCAAATACGAGGGCATGCGAAACTCTGAGAACGGCTGGTCGGAAGAGGAAGCCGGCATGGCCCAGCTCGATGACGACGTCGGGCTTGTGATGAAAAAGATCAAGGATTTAGGTGAGGATAACAACACCATCGTCCTGTTCACGACCGACAACGGGACTGAAGTGTTCACCTGGCCCGATGGAGGGCAGACGCCATTTGCCCAGTCAAAGGGTACTGTGCTCGAGGGTGGCTTCCGCGTACCCGCAATCCTTCGCTGGCCTGGTCATGTGCCCGCCGACACCGTGCAGAACGGCATCTTCTCGGGCCTGGACTGGTTGCCGACCTTTGTTGCCGCAGCTGGCAATCCGAACATCACCAACGAACTGCTGCAGGGCAAGACCATAGGCGACCGGACCTACAAGAATCATCTTGATGGCTACGACCAGACGGCGGCTATTACCGGCAAGGGTCCGTCCGCACGCCACGAGATATTCTATTTGGGCGAAAGCACGGTCGGCGCAGTTCGCATCGACGACTACAAGTTCCGCTTCATCGATCAGCCTCAAGGCTGGATTGGCGAAAAGACTCATCCCGACGTGCCAGTCATCGTCAACCTGCGGCTCGACCCATTCGAGAGGACCGGCTGGCCCAACAACGGAACGAAAGAGGGCGGACAGCAATACTTCGATTGGTTCAAGTACCAGTTCTGGCGCTTCGTATTTGTCCAGCAGGTGGTCGGAAAGGAACTCCAGACCTTCCTCGACTTTCCCCCAATGCAGCGAGGCGCCAGCTTCAACCTCGACGCAGTCAAGGCCGAGATGCAGAAGCGCATGGACGAGGCTCAGGCGGCAGCAAAAGGTCCGGGCAACTGATAGCCAGCCCACCCTGAATGCGGGCGGCCTCTGGGAAGGGCCGCCCATTTCGTCTGCCAAGAGAATTTCCGCACATATGTCGCGGCCGTTTGCGCGACCATGGAAGTTCACAATGTTGCGACCACATGATTTCGCCATGACGGCCCGCTGCAAGCCGCCGCAAATATGACGAGGTTCTGGACTGGTGCCCTGGTTCGGCGGAAGGGCAGCTTTCTTAAGCTCATTCCAGTTAGCGCTGCTCGACGGCTCCCACGATCGGGCCGAAGCCGCCGTGCCAGGACCAGTCATTGCGGCCAAGTTCGGGCGAGTAGAGGCCCGTGCCGCGGCCGCCGTCGAGAAAGAGAGCGTTGCGGCAGCCGAGGCGGTCGCGGAACAAGCGTGCGAAGTCGTAGAAATTGACCGGGCTGTCGCTGATTGCGAAGTGGACGCTGCCCGAAGCGGAGACGCCGACGCCAGTGCGGCGTGTTCGGTCGCGTGAGCCTTCGATGAAGGCGGGATGAAGCCGGCCGTTGACGACCAGCATCGGGCCGGACTGAGTGGCGTAATCGGCCTTGGGCCTGAGGCTCAGGAAACGCTCCGTGGTAAGCACGCCGGCACTCCCGCCGTCGATATAGAAGACGCCGTTCGGCTTCTTGTAGAAATTCGGGACCGGATGGACGTCGGCGGGCGCAGCCGCCGCTTCGACCGGGCGAAGTTCCCGCCCTTCCTCGACATGGAGCCCGAGCGGCGTGAAGTCGGGCAGGAACATGCCGGCGTTCATAGCGAAGGTGAGTTTGGTGCCTTGGCGGTCAAGCGCGCCCGCGAGCGCGGAGAAGGTTCGATAGGGCCTGCCGCTCTCATCGCGCCAGAACAGGCGCAGTTGCGCCTCTGCGGGATCGAAGCTGCAGACCACATAACCCATGTCCTCGAAGTGCGCGCTCCGGCACGGGCCATCGGCATGAGCCGGGGCGACTGCATGGAGCCCCAGAAGCCCGGCCGCTGCGGCGACCGCGACGCGGAGCATCCTGCGGAAGGGGAGGGATGTCGTTTGCCTCTTTGTCATGGCGTGGATGTTAGTCGAGCGACCACAGGAGTGACCACCCCTGCACTCCAGCGCAATCGCATGTGAGGTCGACCCCCACTCCGGTTCGCTTCGCGAACCACCTCTCCCTCGGTCGACGGGGGAGAGGAAGCGCCGGCCGCAATGCCACGCGCTTTTCCTCTCCCCTTTTGAGGGGGAGAGGTGCCGAGCGAAGGGAGGCGGAGCGGGGGTCCGCGCCGGCATATGCAATTGCCCTGCCTGCACCAATAGGCGCGTGAACTCCCAGGCCAGCTATTTTCGTCTCACGCGTCACAAACGCTTCTCCTCGATCGTCTCGACATGGGCACCAAGCCCTCCAACAGCGGCAGTCAGCCGTACAGTCCTAGGAGAATGCCATGAGCAAGAGCGCAACTTTCGTCAGGCACAAGGCAAAGCCTGGCAGGCGCGACGACGTCAAAGGCGTGTGGGAGAAATACGCGCGCGAGTATGTCGCCGGCGGCGACGGCACGCTCAGCTACTATTATTGCTACGACGACAGCGATCCCGATACGGTCATCGTGTTCCAGCTCGGCGCCGACCAGAGCAGCAATCAGGACTTCGTCAAGCAGCCCTGGTTCGCCGACTACCAGCGCGAAACGGCCGAACTGCTCGCCGGGCCGTCGGAGGTTCGCACGGCGACGCCACAATGGGTGAAGGGCAGCGTCTAGTCACCACCGGGAATCCGGCAGGTGGACCGCCACCCGCCGGTTCCACAACTTGATCAGTACCTTTCGGCAATTTCCATCCACATTTCGCCGCTACGGTCCGTTGACGAACGAAATTGTCCTGCGGACCCTGACATTGGCAGGCTATTCTACCGCAGCACGTTGACCGCAAACCGCAATCGCCCCCTATAATCTATTAAATTCATAGACGAACTGGAGATGTCCCGCTGGGGTGTCGAAGCTCGTAGATCTCAAAGGGAAAGCGACATGCCAAAGACGGAATCCAATCCGATCGAACTTGGCACAAAAGCCGCGGATTTCCTGCTGCCCGACGCGCAGGGCGTGCTGCACAAACTCGCGGATTTCGACGCTAAGCCTGCGCTGCTCGTCGCCTTCATTTCCAATCGTTGCCCCTTCGTCCTCCTGATCCGCGAGCAGTTCGCGGCCTTTGCCCGCGACTATGCGGAGAAGGGCCTCCAGGTGGTGGCGATCAATGCCAATGATCATGCGGCTCATCCGGAAGAGGCGCTGGCGCGGATCGGCGAAGAGGTCGAGAAGAGCGGCTACGCCTTCCCCTATCTGAAGGATGAATCGCAGGAGACGGCCAAGGCCTATGGTGCCGCCTGCACGCCGGACTTCTTCCTGTTCGACGCGGATCGGCGGCTTGCCTATCACGGACAGTTCGACGACGCGCGGCCGGGCAATGGCAAGAACGTGACCGGCGCCGATCTCAGAGCTGCCGCCGACGCGGTACTGAAGGGCGAGAGGCCTACCTCGAACCAGGTATCCTCGATCGGCTGCAACATCAAATGGAAGCCCGGCAACGAGCCGGCCTGGTTCCCTCAAGCAGCTTGATCGCCTCTGTCGAAGCAGCGAGCAGCGCCGCTCATCCCGCTCCATCCATAGTCGCACGCGAGCTCAGATGCCGAAGAAAACAAGCAGGGCAGCGGCCAACGATGTCGTGACAATCGAGGCTGACGTTCTGGTCCTCGGGGGAGGGCCATCGGCCGCCTGGGCAGCCATCGCAGCGGCCGAAAACGGCGCGCGCGTGGTGCTGGTCGACAAAGGCTATCTCGGCACGAGCGGTGCCACGGCACCCTCGAACACGGGAACCTGGTGCGTGCCGCCCGGCGAAGCCCGGCACACGGCCGTCGAGCGGCGCTGGCAGCGCACCGGCGGGCTGGGCGACCAACGCTGGATGCTGCGCTGCGTCGACACCGCCTATCAGAACCTGCTCAGGCTGTCCGAATGGGGCTACCCCTTTCCTAGCGAGGATGACGGGAGGCTCTACATCGCCAATCTGCGCGGGCCGGACTACATGCGCTTCATGCGCCGGCGTGTGCTCGCCGCCGGCGTTACGGTGCTCGACCATCATCCGGCGCTCGAGCTCCTTTCGGACGGAGATGCAGTCGTCGGGGCTGCGGGCCTTGCGCGTCAGGCGAGCCGAGAGTGGCGTGTCGATGCGAAAGCAGTGGTGCTCGCCACCGGCGGCTGCGCCTTCCATGAGCGCATCCTCGGCTCCACCGGTCTCGCCGGCGAAGGCTACCTGATGGCGGCAGAGGCAGGTGCCAGCCTTTCCGGCATGGAGTTCACCGGCAAGTACACGCTCGCGCCCTTCGGCACGTCGCTGAACAAGGGCCTGCCCTTCCGCTGGGCCTCCTTCTATCGCGAGGACGGGTCGCCAATCCTCGGCCCCACGGGCGAGCCGCTCACCAACGGCATCGGCGAGCGCGAGGGGGAAATTGCGAGGGCGCTGATCGAAGGCCCGGTCTATGCCCGCCTCGATGAAGCCGAACCCGCCCTGCAGGGCTGGCTCCGACAAGGGCAGCCGAATTGTTTCGTGCCGCACGACCGCGCCGGCGTCGATCCGTTCAAGGATCTCTTCCGCATCACACTCAGGGCCGAGGGCACGGTGCGCGGCACCGGCGGCATCCATATCGTCTCGGATGACTGCGCGACGGGCGTGCCCGGCCTCTACGTCGCGGGCGATGCGGCAAGTCGCGAGCCGATGACGGGCGCCGTTTCCGGCGGCGGCGCCGTCAACTCGTCCTGGGCGCTGGCAAGCGGCTGGTGGGCAGGTCGCGGTGCTTCGGCCCATGCGAAACGCCGCGGCGCAAAGCCGTTCCATACGCAAGCTCGGCGGCTCGGCCAGGCCGGCCTGCGACCGGCCGCCTCGGCTCGTGCCGACATCCAGCCGAAAGAGGTCATCGAGGCCGTTCGCGACGAAGTCATCCCGCTGGAGAAGAACTACTTCCGCAGCGGCGCGCGGCTTGCCGAAAGCAGCACCCGGCTAGAGGCAGTCTGGCGCGACGTCCGCGACCATCTCTCTGGCGAGGGGCTCGGCAGCATCAAGGCTCGCGAGGCCGCAGCGATTGCTGCTGTTGGCCGCTGGTCGGTGGCAGCCGCATTCATGCGCACCGAAAGCCGTGGCATGCACCGCCGCTCCGATTTTCCGGACAGAAGCGAGGCTTTCACTCAGCAGCTGCTCATTACAGGCGTAGACAGGTTCCGTATCGAGAGCAGTGCCGGACAGCCGGCGGAGCTTGCGTCATGATCGAGATCGTGTCGGCTAGGCGCTGCATCGAATGCGATATCTGCGTGAAGGTCTGCCCGGCCAATGTCTTCGACGCCACCGAGAACGGCGCGCCCGTAATCGCTCGCCAGAACGACTGCCAGACCTGCTTCCTTTGCGAGATCTACTGCCCGACCGACGCGCTTTACGTGGCGCAGATGGCCGAGGAGCCGACCGGCATCACCGAAGAGGAGGTGGAGGCGCGGGGCCTGTTCGGCAGCTATGCCCGTGCGCTCGGCTGGAGCCGCGGCAAGGCCGGCGGCGCACAATTTGATCCGACGCATCGAATCCGTGTGGCGCAGTGACGGAGCAAGACCATGGATAGAATAGTCGTCAGCGACGTCAGAAAGACCTTTCAGCTCAAGCCTGGACAGTTCGTCACGGTGGATGGCGCGGAGGCGGATCGGATTACGGTGCTCGACGGCGTCCGACCTCGCGATCCGCAAGGGCGAGTTCATCACGCTGGTCGGGCCGAGCGGCAGCGGCAAATCCGTGCTGCTCGATATTATCGGCGGCTTGACGCAGGCCAGTGGCGGTGAGGTGCAGCTTGACGGCAAGCTCATCACCCGCCCGGACGCCCGAACCGGCTATGTCTTTCAACAATATGCGCTATTCCCCTGGCGCACCGCGCTCGCCAACATCGAATATGCGCTCGAGGTCCGCGGCGTGTCGAAGTCCGAACGTCGGGCTACGGCGAAGCACTTCCTGTCCCTTTTCGGCCTTGCAGGTTTCGAGGACCGCTTTCCGAACCAGCTTTCCGGCGGCATGCAGCAGCGCGTGGCGATCGCGCGCGCGCTGGCGAGCAATCCCGAAGTGCTTTTGATGGACGAGCCTTTCGCGGCACTCGACGCCCAGACGCGCGACATCCTTCAGGACGAACTTCTGCGCATCTGGGGCAAGATCAAAACGACGGTCGTGTTCGTAACCCATGCCATCGACGAAGCCATCTATCTGGCCGACCGGGTCGTCGTGATGACCGCTCGGCCCGGAACGGTGAAGGAAATCATCGAGATCGACCTGCCGCGCCCGCGCTACGGCGATATCCGTTCTAGCCTGGAATTCAACGGATATCGCGCCCGCGTCTGGGAGGCGCTTCGCGACGAAGTCAACAAGGCCCAGAAGGACTGGGGCCTTTCCGCTGCATTCGCCAACTGACTGCTTGAGGGACCGACCATGGCCTATCTGACCGACAAGCTTGGCGGCGCCGGCAGTTTTCAGCCCTTCACGATGGGCACGAAGGAGCCTGCCAAGCGCAAGAGGCGGAGCGCCGAAGCAGGCACGGTGAGCTACGGGCTGCCGCTGCTGTTCTCGTTCTTCCTTCTGTGGGAGATCGCGCCGCGGCTCGGCTGGCTGAACCGCATCTTCTTCCCGCCGCTCTCGGAGGTGCTGGTCGCCTGGAAAGACCTGCTCGTTTCCGGGGCACTCGGAGAGCATATCGGCATCAGCCTGCAGCGCGCGGCGCTTGGCTTCGGGCTGGCGGTATTGGTCGCGATTCCTCTTGGCTTCCTGATGGGACGCTATTCGAGGTTCGAGAAGATCTCCGACCTCCTCGTCCAGACACTTCGAAACACCTCGCAATTCGCGCTTCTGCCGGTGTTCATCCTGCTCTTCGGCATCGGCGAGGCGTCCAAAGTCGCCATGACCTTTTACTCCTCCATCTTCTTCCTGCTGGTCAACACGATCAGCGGCGTGAAAGGCGTCGACCCGTTACTCATCAGAGCTGCCCGCTCAATGGGCACGACCGACCTCGATCTGTTTCGCAAGGTGATCCTGCCCGCGAGCATTCCCTCGATCGTCGCCGGCGCACGGCTGGCGGTGAAATCATCGATCTTCGCCGTCATCGGCGCCGAGATGCTCGCCGCCAAATCGGGCCTCGGCTACCTCATTCAGCAATCGCAGCTGATGATGGAAACAGCAGACATGTATGCCGGCATCCTGACGCTCACTGCGGTCGGCCTCGTCGTCAACTACCTGCTCGTCTGGTTCGAGCGCTGGGCAACAGCCTGGAAGGACCACTCCGAGGCTTCGCCGCACTGAAATCCATACATCCCAAAGCCGATTGATCCCAGGAGGACCAGCATATGTCCCGAATTCCCTTCCAAGCGTTACGGAGGCAGCTGTTCAAGGCCGCAACCGCAGCCGTCGTCTCTCTCGCCGCCCCGGCCTTCGCCCAGGACAAGCCTGAGGTGATCCGCATCGGCAGCACCGCGCCGGGTCATCTGAAGTTCATCCTCGCCCAGCAGAATGGCTGGTGGGAGAAGGAGTTCGCCAAGGACGGCATCAAGGTCGAGCTGCTCACCTTCAACGGTGGCTCGGAGGCGACGACTGCGCTCGCGACCGGTGCGATCGAGTTCACGTATACCGGCAACAATCCGGCCCTCCGCGTGGCCGCGTCCGGCGCCGACGTGAAGGCGATCGGCCTGTCGAGCTATGTGAAATCGGACGGATCCGAGATCGTCGTCAAGGCCGATTCGGCGCTGAAGACGCTTGGAGATCTCAAGGGCAAGAAGGTCGCCTATCTCACGGGCACGGTGCGGCATTCGCAGTTCAGCAAGGCGCTGAAGAGCGTCGGCCTGACCACAGCCGACGTCGAAGGGCTAAACCTTGCTATCGAGGCCTCAGGCCCGGCGCTGCTCCGCGGCGACATCGACGCGATCGTCGAGAGCAGCAATACCGCCGCAAGGTTGGTCGAGACAGGACAGGCCCGTGTTCTCTACGACACCTCCACCCATCCCGAATGGAACGCGCCCTACATCATCTCGGCAAATGCTGCCTTCGCCGAGAAATATCCCGACCTCGTCAAGCGGCTGCTCAAGGTCGATATCGAACTTGCCCGCTGGGCCGATGCCCATCCAGAGGAGACAATCAAAATTTTCGTGGATGCGACCAAGTCGTTGGAAGCCTCCGTCCGCAAGACCTACAGTGATGGCGTCTTCCATCAGGATCCGAAGATCACCGATGAGGCACTGACGGCGCTCAAGGGCGAAGAGGAATTCATGGCGAGCGCAGGGCTGCTCAAGGGATCGGTCGATTACGACAAATGGATCGACAAGCGCTATCTCGACGCCGCCTATGCCGAGGTCGACGCCGTGCGGTAAGCCGCTACCTCCGGCGCCTCGTTGAGCGTCGCTCACCAAGCATTGAAAGATTCTCTTTTGCCCGGTAAACGCGCGTCCAGCCATTCTTCATTCGAGTGTTCGTCGCCGTACCGCACGGCTCAAAGCTTTCAGGGACAAAAGAGACAATGAGAAAAACAAAGACTTTAAGCGCGCTTGTGTCGATAAGCGGCGCGATCGTCGCTTCGCTGGCCGCTGCCACGGCGGCCCACGCCGACATCACCATCGGCGTCGTAGCGCCGCTGACCGGGCCGGTGGCAGCCTATGGCGACCAAGTCAAGAATGGCGTCGAAGCCGCGGTCGAAAGCATCAACAAGAACGGCGGCATCGGCGGCGAGAAACTCGTCCTGAAGCTGGCTGACGACGCCGGCGACCCCAAGCAGGGCGTCTCGGCCGCCAACCAGCTGGTGGGCGAGGGGATACGCTTCGTGGTCGGCCCGGTCACCTCGGGGGTAGCGATTCCGGCCTCCGATGTTTTCGCCGAGAACGGCGTGTTGATGATCACGCCGACGGCCACGGCGCCCGACCTGACCAAGCGTAGCCTCACCAACGTCTTCCGGACCTGTGGCCGCGATGACCAGCAGGCCGAGGTTGCGGCGCGCTACGTGCTCGAGCATATGAAGGACAAGCGCATCGCCGTCATTCATGACAACGGCACCTACGGAAAGGGCCTGGCGGACGCATTC
Organism: Mesorhizobium sp. BAC0120; assembly: GCF_033542235.1. Lineage (NCBI taxonomy): Bacteria > Pseudomonadati > Pseudomonadota > Alphaproteobacteria > Hyphomicrobiales > Phyllobacteriaceae > Mesorhizobium > Mesorhizobium sp. BAC0120. The sequence goes on from NZ_JAWRCU010000004.1 coordinate 389,816, forward strand.
AAGCAGGTGATCAACGGAGGCGGCGTGAGCGAAGTGCTCTACACCTCGCTCACGCCCGGCGAGAAGGACCTGTCCGCCCTCGTCACGCGCTTGAAATCGGAGAATGCCGAAGTGATTTATTTCGGCGGCTACCATCCCGAAGGCGGTCTGCTTGCCCGCCAGCTCCATGACATCGGGGTTCATGCCCAGATCATAGGCGGCGAGGGGCTTTCCAATACCGAATACTGGGCGATCGGTAACGAAGCCGCTGCCGGAACGATCTTCACCAACGCCACCGATGTGACGAAGAGCCCGGCTTCGGCCGACTCGCTCAAGGCTCTGAAGGAAAAGGGCATCCCGCCGGAAGCCTTCACCCTCAACGCATACGCCGCGGTTGAGGTGCTGAAATACGGTATCGAGAAGGCGGGCAAGGCCGACGACGCGGAGGCGGTTGCCACGGCGCTGAAATCGGCCGACGCCATACCGACGGCCATCGGCCAGCTCAGCTACGGCGACAATGGCGATCTCACATCGCCAAGCTTCAGCCTGTTCAAATGGGAAAACGGCCAGATCGTCGGCATGGAGTAATACAGGTCCGCCCCGATCTGATGCGAGAAGCCCGCCTGAGCGCGGGCTTCTTTTTTCGGGAAAACCCCTAATCTTAATCTAGAGGCCGGAATAGTAGTCCTTCCATCGTGCACTGAGCTCGTCCTCGGTCGCGCCGAGATCGTAGGCGGGGGTAGTGACCACGGCCGCCGAGCGGACCTCGACCTCGATGAAATTCCTGATGAGCTCCGCCAGTTCGCCCCATCGATCGAAATGATGCCTGAGTGCGGCGAACTCGGACGATCCCTTTGTGATCACCATTGCCGTTCCCTTGATCCGGACCGCCTTGCGGATGAAGATGTCGAGGAAATTGATCTCGATCGAGGGATTGGCGCGGATGTTGCGCAACGTTCCGGGAGAACGAATCTCGCCGAACAGGATGCGGTCATCGTCGAGCGCGACCATGGTGCCCTTGGGCGACAGGTTTGGCGTTCCATCGGCATTGACTGTGGCGACAAAGCCGATGCTGTGCCGCGCCACGATCCCCTTCATCTCTTCGGTCAGAAGCATCTCTCCGGCTCCTCTGTGCCAATGTTACTGATCGCATGAAGCGCCTTCCGCCTCAAAGCCAGATCGGAACGGTCGAAAGCGCAAGAAGGACACCCAGGACGAGATTGAGCACGCGCCACTGCCGATCGGTGCGCAGCCGGCGGGCAAGCGCCGAACCGCCCAGGCACCAGAGCGACAGAGACGCGACGGCCGAGATGCCGAACACTGCCCCGACCACGGCGGCCAATCGAACCGGCGAAGCGGCCAGACCGGAATAGGACGCGGCAGCGCTCAACGTCGTTGCCCATGCTTTGGGGTTGAGCAGCAGCAGAAGAAGGCCGGTGAGGAAGCCCATTGGCTTCGTCGACCGCTTGCCGTCGAGAACGGGCGGACCGCCATGCCCGACCTTCCAGGCCAGCCAAAGCAGGTACACAGTGCCGACAAGGCGCATCGCCAGCCGCAGGGCGGGCGCAGCCGCAATCAGCGCGGCAAGGCCGCCACCGGCAGCGGCAGCGAGCGAGGCAAGCCCGACGACGATGCCGGCGATCAGCGGAATGCTACGCCTGAAGCCGAACTGGAGGCCGGACGCGGTCGCCAAGGTCGTCGCACCGCCGGGTGTGATAGTGGTAACGGCTGTAAACAGGAGCAGCGACAGAAGAAGGGCGCTCACGCGGCGCTCCCATGGGCATCGACGGAAGGTTTGGCGGGGGCCGGCTGACTTTCTATGAGTCGCGCCAGGCGCGATATGCCTTCGCGGATCATCTCCTGCGATCGGAGCGAATAATTGATCATCCTGTCCCCCCGGTGAAAGCAGCAGCTCACCAGCCGCCGCGCGACAGCCAAATTTCGAGCATCGGCAGGCGGTCCGAACCCCAGAACGGCTCCCCATCCACGATGAAGAACGGCGAGCCGAAGACCCCCTTGCCGATAGCTTCGTCGGTGCGGGCACGCAGCGCGTCCTTGTATCTCTGGTCCGAGGCGGACCGAACGAGCGCCGGCGCGTCGAACCCGACTGAGGCACCCAGCGTGGCCGCAACGCCGGCATCCGTGATGTCCAGGCCTTTCGCATAGAGGCCGTCGAACAGGCCGAGCGCGAACTTGGGCGCCGCCTCCGGGTTCATCTGCTCGGCAGCGTAGAACATGCGGGCCGGCACGAGCGACACGATCGGGAACTTCGGCGGCAACGTGTAAGGAACGCCGCGCAAGCGCGCCAAGCGCTCCCAGTCGCGAAACGCATAGTCGCCGCGCAGTGACTGGTCGGGCAGCGGCGCCATTTTGGTGAGCTTGAAAACCACGCCGAGCAGGAACGGACGCCACGCCACCGACCGGCCGTGGCGGCGCGCCAGCTCCTCGATCTCCAGGGCTGCAAAGTAGGCATAGGGAGAACTGAATTCGAACCAGAACTCGATCGGTCCGCTCGTGCCGGTCATGGATTTAACCTGCGATGGAACCCGTGGCTATGCCGGAGTGCCGCGGTGTTCGCGCAGCCGCCGCCGCATCCGGCAAATACGGACTGCAATGCGAAAAGCTGTCCGGCTGGTTCCATCTTCGGCCGACCATTCCAACGATCAATCGTGTGGTTTTTGCTGATAACAAGTGATTGATCCTAAGCCATTGTGAGGCGCCTTGCTGACTAGGGAGGACCGGCCGAGCCAGGCAAGCGAACTTTCCTCAACTGATCATCAGCAGCGCTCATCCGCCTCCCTCCCATTACGCGTAAGGGATGAAAGCAAGTCGCCGACAGGTGAGCTCTTCTCGCACGCCCCCAGCTGTTCGTTGGCCTAGACTGGATCAGCCACAGCATTGGAGCCGATCATGACAACGATGCTCACCCCAAATTCGGGCACCGTCAAGCAAGACGGATCGGCACCTTCGCCGCTCGTCGCCATCGTGGTTGCCGGCATGGTGCTTTCACTTTGCATGGGGCTCAGGCAAAGCCTTGGCCTGTTTCTCCAGCCGATCCGTGCCGATCTCGGCGTTTCGGCGAGCGCATTCGGGTTCGCGCTGGCGCTGCAGAACCTGGTGTGGGGCTTGGCTCAGCCGGTCGTCGGCGTGTGCGGCGACCGCTACGGCCCGCGCCCGGTCCTGATCGCCTGCGCGGCCATATACGCGTCGGGACTCGTCCTGATGGCCTGGGGTGGGCCGCTCATCGGCCTCAACATCGGTGCGGGCGTGCTTGCAGGAATCGGTATTGCCGGCTGCGGATTCGGCGTCGTGCTGGGTGCCGTCTCCCGGGCCGTGCCGCCTGAAAAACGCGTGCAGGCGGTCGGCATCGTCTCGGCGGCGGGCTCGGTGGCAACCCTGCTGATTGCTCCCATCGGCCAGGCGGTGATCGAGGCGCGCGGCTGGCAAGCGGCCGCGCTTGTCTTCGCCGCTGCTGCGGCTGCCATCGGCCTGGTTGCATGCTTCATCGGCAGGCCGCCGGCGAAGCTCGAACGGAGCGAAGCCGCGCCGAATACCAGTGCGGCCATAGGCACGGCCATTCGCCATCCGGGCTTCGTGGCAATGACGCTCGCCTTCTTCGCTTGCGGCTTCCAGCTTCAATACATCACAGTTCACTTGCCGACCTATCTCGGCATTTGCGGGGTCTCTACGGAGATCAGCGCTCTGGCGCTCGGCGTGATAGGCATCGCCAATGCCATCGGTTCCTACGTGACTGGCCAGCTCGGCGCCCGCTACAGCCCGAAGCGGCTGCTGGCCGTCATCTACCTGCTGCGTACCTTGACCATCATTGCCTTCGTGGCACTGCCCGTGACTGCGTTTTCTGCGCTCGCCTTCGCCGCCGTCATGGGATTCCTCTGGCTGGGTGTCGTTCCCCTGGTCTCGGGTCTGGTCTCCCGAATGTTCGGCCTGCAGCATTTCAACACGCTGTTCGGCGTCGCATTCTTCAGCCACCAGGTCGGCGGCTTTGCAGGCGCCTGGCTCGGCGGTGTCAGCTATGACCTGACCGCGTCATATGCGACAGCCTGGATCTCGATGGTCGTGATCGGGTTCTGCGCGTTCCTCCTGCAGTGGTCGATGGATGATCGCGATGGCGCGAGTTCCCGATCCGTCAGCGGCGCGCTCGCGAGCGGCATGGGTTGAGCGACTCGGCGGTCTGCCCGGCTACCGTTGCAAGAGCCGCCGAAGGGTCCTTGTGGAGCGGAAGCATCAACGCACGCCTGAGGTCGGAGGGTGACAAGCCGATATCACACAGCTCGTGCGCCTCCTTCTCCAGCAGTTTCTTCACTCTGTAGCGGTTCAAGATCGCGCGAAACAGGCGATGCAACGTGCTGAGTTCTTTCTTCGACGCCGGCGTCCATCCGTTCGGAACACACCGTGCAGCCTTCGCCATCTGGGGACTCCCTGACCGAATCCTTTGAGGAGCAGGGAATCGGCAGCCGAGCGCCGGCGCAAACGACTCTTCCTTGTGGGCGCGTGAACGAGGTTCAATCAGCCTCGCCGGGGAATGTCAGCTTGATCGTGTCAGATACAATATCGCAATTGACTTGCATGCATCCCATTGAACAGATTTCGGGAAGTCTGCCGTATCAAGCAGGTTGGGAATTACGAAGGTTCGGTCTGATGGGGTTCAGGCTTCCGCCGATGAACACGCTACGCCTGTTCGAGGCCGCGGCACGGCTCGGCAGTTTCAAGCAAGCGGCCGAGGAGGTCCACGTCACGCCGAGCGCGATCAGCCATGGGTTGCGAACGCTGGAGCACTGGCTGGGCGCGGAACTGTTCCACCGGGATACGCGGGGGCTCACGCTGACGCAGGCCGGGCAAGACTACGCGGTGGAGGTCAATCGAGCGCTGACGATCCTTGCCAGCGCGACGGAGAGCTTTCCCGGACGCAAGGCGACCGGATCTTTATCGGTCAGCGTGGCGCCGACATTCGCCAATCGCTGGCTGCTTCCACGATTGCCGAAGTTCACCGAACGCTACCCTGACATTTCCATCACGATCGATACGGCGCGCCGGCATGTCGATTTCCTGACCGAGGGCTTCGATCTCGCCATACGCATGAGTTCCGCGCCGCGCTCGAGCGAGGCATGGACCGAACTGGTCGCGGAGGCGTTCGTGCCGGTCTGTTCACCGCAACTGCTGCGCAAGGCAGGCTGCGATGACGAGATCGCGTTTCTACAGCGCATGCCACTGATCCACGTGACCGCGGCAGGGGAGGACTGGGCCGCCTGGTTCCAGGCAAAGGGTCTGCCGGCCACGACGGGTGGCCGCGCCATCAAGGTCGACACGATCCAGCTTGCCGCGGAGGCAGCGATACAGGGTCTTGGCGTGGCGGTCGGACGCAAACCAGTGATGGACGGCTATATTAGGGATGGCGACCTGACCGAGATTGCCGGACCACCGATACCGGTGACGACACGTTACTGGCTGGTTGGAACGCACAAGTCCTTTGACCGCCCCGAGATCAAGCTTTTCCGGACATGGATTCTGCAGGAGCTCGGTGCGCCGTCCGAGCGCTCTCCCAATGCCTTCGCCGTCGCACCATCAGCGCAAGGAACGCGCGCGGGGCCTGATTTGGCTACCCACGGTCAGGCGTAGAGCATTCTATTTTTAGCTTGGCACAGGTGTAATGCCGCAAAGCTATCTGGAATGGCGGAGGGGATCACCAGCGACTAAAGTTTGACGGTTGGTGCTGCCCCTTCTGCCTGCCGGCATCTCTCCCCGTGGATGAGACGCCTGCGTTGACCCAAAGCAGAACGTTCTAATACCGCCTCATGACATCGGCATGTCGCGGCTCGCCGGCGCACCAGGAAAGCTCGATCAACGTCGGATCGCGGCCGACGCAGCGAAAACCCATGGTCGAGGCGAGGCGGAGCATTGCCGTGTTGTCCGGCAGAACGAAACCGGTGAGGCGGCGAACCCTGCTGTGCTCGGCCCAACACACCACATGGGCCAGCATTGCCGAACCCAGGCCACGCCGCTTGAGATCGGAGCGGACGATCAGTGCGACCTCTGCCGCATCCGTGCTGAGGCACTCAACATTGGCGATGGCCAGAATGTTCTGTGTGCCGTCGACTGCAGCGAATGCCAGGCTGCAATCCGCTCCCTTCCTGCGTGGAAGCAGGTAGGCGCCGGACGAGCGCGGCGCCCCAAAGCGATAATGGATATCGTCGCGATCGAGCCGTCGGAAGAACGCTTCGCAGGCCCGCTCCTCGGTGGCATGCAACTCACGGATGTGGATGGTGCCGGACGTCGTATGAGCCGGCGCTCGAAAATGCATATCTGAAGCGGATGAAGCCGCGACCATTTTCCTGAACACGATGATATTCGGCGGGCGAAGGGGGCGGGACGACGCCCTTCGGCAATTGCGACCCAATTGCCGGGTGCGACAAGCGAAAGCTTCTCACGCGCCGCCGAAAGACAGTCTCTTCGAAAATTCGTCACGGGCGAGGCATCCTTGTCGTATTGGGTCACGCGCCAATCGTCTTAGGGATAGGAGCAGCTCAAAGGAGGTTCCCCATGCCTGCTACGACACCGAAGACGAAGCCCAATCCGATCCCTGACAGATACCGCCGCGTCACGCCCTGCCTGATCGTTGGCGGCGGCGACAAGGCGCTGAGCTTTTACGCGCAAGTGTTCGGCGCGACCGAACGCATGCGTTTCCCCGGTCCTGACGGGACGATCGCCCATGCCGAGATCCAGATCGGAGACTCGGTAATCATGGTCGAGGATGAAGCACCGATGAGGGGCACGAAGGCGCCACCTGCCGGCGGTGTTGCAGGCTCACCATTCTTCCTTTTCATTTACGTTGAGAACGTAGACGAGGTCGCAGCGCAAGCCGTGAAGCTCGGTGCAACACTCATGCGCCCCCCTCAAAATCAGTTTTATGGCGACCGCGATGCTTACATCATGGATCCCTTCGGTCACGGGTGGGTGATCGCGACGCATGTCGAGGATCTGGAGCCGGAGGAAATGAGCCGACGTGTGGCAGAGCTGCAAGGAGGTGTCGCATGAAATATGTTTTGCTGTTTGTCGAGACGGAGCAGTTCATGAACGATCTGCATGCCATGAGCGAGGCCGATCGCGCTCGCGCGTTCGACCGGGTGCACCAGTGGTTTGCGGATAATGCGCACGCCATTCGCGGCGGAAGCAAGCTGCAGCACCCGGACACAGCCACCACGGTGAGGCTAGGCGAGGGCGAGCCGATCATTACCGACGGGCCGTTTGTCGAAGGCAAGGAAGTGGTCAGCGGCTACACCGAGATCGAGGTCGCCGACCTCGACGAGGCGCTGCGCATGGTCAGGACCTGGCCTGGTTGCCCGGTGGTCGAGATTCGTCCCCTCCAGTCATGACAAGTGCTCCCGACGCGTCGCATGCCGAGCTGAGCCGGGTCGTGCGAGAGCACGCCGGCTCGCTGGCGGCGTCGCTGGTGAAGCTGATCGGTGACTTCGCGACCGCGGAGGACCTTGTGCAAGACGCTGTGCTGACCGCGTTGCAGCGGTGGCCCCTGGAGGGAATCCCGGAGCGGCCGGACGCGTGGTTGTTCACGGTTGCCCGCAATCGCGGCCTCGACATGCTCCGTCGAGAAAGCAACTATCAACGCAAGCTTGCCGAGCTCGAGTGGCCGGTTCATTCCGAGCCCGACGACAGGCTGCGGTTGATGTTCACCTGCTGCCATCCGGCACTCCCCCGACCGGCGCAGGTCGCACTCACGCTGCGCGTGGTATGCGGCCTGACCACTGCCCAGATCGCCCGCGCATTCCTGATGCCGGAAAGCACCGTCACGCAACGGATCACCCGTGCCAAACGGAAGATCACGGACGCAGGCATTCCGTATCGGCTCCCGGCAGACGAGGAGCTCAACGAGCGCCTGACCCAGGTTCTCCAGGTGATCTATCTGTTGTTGAACGAGGGCTACCTCTCCACCAGCGATCAGGCGCAGTCGCGCAACCTGGTCGACGACGCTGACTGGCTCGCCACGATGCTGCACCAGCTCATGCCCGGGGAGCCGGAGGTCGCCGGCCTCCTTTCATTGATCCGGCTGCACCGGGCCCGCGCCACCGCCCGCTTCGATCTCGGCGGCGGTTTGGTGCTGCTTCAGGACCAGGATCGATCGCAGTGGGACCGGGAAGCGATCGCCAAGGCGACAGAGCTGCTGGTGCGCGCGGCCAGGCAGAAGCGTCCGGGCCCATTCCAGCTCCAGGCCGCGATCGTCGCCTGTCACGCCGAAGCCCGGCGCTGGGAAGAAACAGATTGGGAGCAGATCGTGCTGCTCTACGACATGCTGCTGCACCTCGCGCCATCGCCGGTGACCCGACTGCACCGAGCGATCGCGTTTCGATACACGGCCGGCGCACACGCGGCGATGTCCGAGATGGACCAACTCGCGGACGCGCTGGGTGACTACCATCTCTTTCACGCTGCCCGGGCCGACCTTTTGCGCGAAATGGGCGACCCGGAGCTCGCCCGCGCGGCCGACCGCCGCGCACTCGAGCTTACCGCCAACCCTGCCGAGAAGGCCCTGTTGCAGCAGCGGATCAAGTCCAGACCGGACTAGGGCTCCGAGGCGCTTCTGGGATGCCGCCGCTAGAGCATCTTGCAGCCAAGTGATTCCGCTTGGCTGCAAAATGCTCTAAGCGGTTGAAACCTGAAGGTCAGGCTCTGCAGTCGTATCCCATCCCACATCAAACGGCGCGCTGACATCGCAGACGACTCCGGCTGGCGGATAAGCGATCTGGACCTTTCCGTTCAATTCCATGGCCAAAACGCGTTCGATCAGCCGCGATCCGAAGCCGCGACGGGTCGGAGGTACGACTGTTGGTCCGCCTTGTTCCTGCCAGCGCAATTCGAGATGCGGAGAAGGGGCAGGGCTGATCCTCCAGCTGACCGTCACCTTACCCGTCGGAACGGACAGCGCACCGTATTTGCCGGCGTTCGTCCCAAGCTCATGCAGGGCAAGTGACAAGGCCAACGCCACTCTTGGCGGCAGCCGCACCTCTGGTCCGCTGACCTCGAAATGCTCGCGCTGATAGGGAGCAATCGCTTCGGTCACCACCGCCGACAACTCTGCGCCATCCCAGCTGTCGCGGGTGAGCAGGTCGTGAGCCCTCGACATCGAGAGCAGGCGTGCATCGAAGGCCTCGCGGGCCTCTTTATTGTCATTGCCGAATGTCTGGCGTGCGATGGCTTGAACCGTGGCCAGCACATTTTTGACGCGGTGCTTCAACTCGCCCATCAAGACCCGCTGAAGGCGCTCTGCCTCCTTTCGCTCCGTGATGTCGCGTGCGATTTTCGAAGCCCCAATGATCCTGTCGTGCTCATCGCGGATCGGCGAAACAGTCAATGACACATCGACCAAGGAGCCGTCCTTGCGCCGCCGCTTCGTATCGTGGGGCTCGACGCGCTGGCCGCGACGGATCTGTTCGATGATCATCGGCTCCTCGTCGGGGCGGTCGTCCGGAACCAAAATCGTGACCGGCCGGCCGACCGCTTCCGAAGCGCTATAACCGTAAAGCCTCTCTGCACCGACGTTCCAGCTTGTGATCGTCATGTTCAGATCGGTGCTCAAAATGGCATCGTCCGACGAAGCGATGATGGCGGCCAGCCGACGCTCGACCTCCTCCGCGCGTTTGCGCTCCTCGATGTCGATAACCGTCGCGACGGCTTGATGCACTTTGCCTGCCGTGTCGCGGATTGCTCCGATAGAGCTGCTCACCCAGATATAGGATCCGTCGTTCCTGACATATCGCGTCTCGACGACGAAGCCAGTTCCCTCCTCGAGCATCTGACGAAACAAAGCCGAGTTCTTGGTCAGGTCGTCGGGATGGGTGATCTCTTGCATTCGCATGTGGAGCAGGTCGGCTTCGGTATAGCCCAGAATCTCGCAGAATCGCTGATTCACGAGGACGAAACGCCCGTCAGTATCTGTCAGCGCTATTCCGCCCGTAGCCTGCGAAAAGATGGCGCGCAGCCGTTCCTCGTTTTCCCGCAGCGCGGCTTTTGCGAGGACCTCCCCGGTTGTCTCATTGACGATACAGAATACACCCTGAACTGCCCCGGCCTCGTTGCGGACCGCCGAGTAGGAGATGTCGAAGTGAACGTTTTCAGGGTAGCCGTGGCGCTCGATGTAGAAGGGACGGTCCTTCGCGGATACGGTTTCTCCGGTACGCAGCACATGCTGCAGCAGCGGCTCCAGGTCGGACCACAGCTCAGACCAGTTCTCACGCGCCGGACGTCCGAGAGCTCTCGGATGCTTGTCTCCGATCGTCGGGGCGTAGGCGTCATTGTAGAGGGCGACGAAATCCGGACCCCAGAATATGACGATCTGGATTTCAGCGGGAAGCATCAAACTCACCGCCGAGCGCAGGCAGTCTGGCCACTCGCAGATCGGCCCCAACGGAGTATTTGCCCAGTCATGAGCGCGGATGAGAGCTCCCATCTCGCCTCCGCCTTGGGGGAATTCATCCCGACGCAGCCTGACCTCCATCATCAAGGGTATTATAAGATCTTGATCCTTATCGCGGAGATTGGCTTCGTCAATCAGCCGTTTATCGGCTCAGAGCATGATTCCGAAAGGTTGTTGATGCTTGCGCTTCGCGCTGCTGCACTTGGCGAGCGGCAAAAGCGAGCAGGCCAATGTTGCCGGCTGTCAGTGCTCATGCTGGCATAGCGTGTGATCGGCAAGCGAGCGGATCACGTAGCAGTCACCGACAGTGTCGCCTGAACAGCACGACGCCATGCGGTCGAGTTCCTGTTCAAGGCGCTGCAACCTGGCAATGCGGTCGCGAACGGCGGCAAGTTGCTCCTTCGCGATGCGGTCTGCATCGGCGCATGGCCGGTCCTTGTGGTCGCTGAGATCGATCAGCGCGCGAATCGCGTCGATGCTGAAGCCGAGATCGCGGGCATGCCGAATGAACGCCAATCGTTCCAGCTCGGACCTGCCGTATCGGCGCTGGTTGCCCTCCGAGCGCTCGAGCGCAGCGAGCAAGCCCATCTGTTCGTAGTAGCGGATGGTCGGGACCTTCACCTGGGTTCGGCGCGACAGGTCGCCAATCGAATACATCGCGATTCTCCTCTTGAACCTCTAGTCGCTAGAGGAACTAGGTTGTCGGGCGGTCAATGACAACCGGCGCACCAATGGAGCGTCAGTTCCAAACGTCCTCCAGAGAAGGCATCATGCATATCACTCAAACGCGCTACCGGATCACCGGGATGGACTGTGCCTCCTGCGCAGCCAAGATCGATACCGCGGTCCGACGGATCGATGGGGTCGAGGATGTGTCCGTATCGGTGACCGGCCAGAGCATGTCGGTGCTCCATCAGGGGACGGTTCTGTCCGATGCAATCCTGAGGCAGGTCGCAAAACTCGGATACGGCATTATTCCGGCGGAGGATGCGCGCCCGACGAAATTTGGAAGACCTGTCGCACACGACCATCATGATCACGCTGACGAGGGATCGTCCGGCCTTTCCTGGTGGCGCTCCGGGAGGGCGATGCTCACCCTGGCATCCGCAGCGGCGTTGGTCGCCGCATATGTCCTCGGCAAGCTCGTCCCGGCGGCAGAATATTGGGCCTTCCTGGCGGCGCTGCTTGTCGGACTGGTCCCGATCGCGCGGCGGGCCTTCATGGCAGGCATTTCGGGCACGCCTTTCTCAATCGAGACCCTCATGACGATCGCCGCCGGCGGCGCGGTCCTTATCGGCGCGGCGGAAGAGGCGGCAACCGTCGTCCTGCTTTTCCTCGTGGGCGAATTGCTTGAAGGAGTGGCGGCCGGGCGGGCCCGAGCCAGCATACAGGGCCTCGCCGACCTCGTGCCGAAGATTGCCCTCATCGAGCGGAACGAACGCCTCGAGGAACTACCCGCCGAAAATCTTGCTGTCGCAGACGTGATCGTCGTGCGCCCCGGCGACCGCATTCCCGCCGATGGCGAGATCGTCGAGGGATCGAGCGAGATCAACGAAGCGCCGGTCACCGGAGAGAGCACGCCGAAGCGCAAGGGACCCAAGGACACCGTCTTTGCGGGTACAATCAGCACCGACGGCGTGCTGAAGGTCAGGGTAACGGCGGCGGCCGAGGACAATACGATCGCCCGCGTTGTGCGCCTGGTGGAAGAAGCCCAGGAAAGCAAGGCACCGACCGAGCGCTTCATCGACCGCTTCTCGCGCTACTATACGCCGGGAGTGCTCGTCGTCGGCGCGCTGGTCGCGGTTCTGCCGCCGCTGCTTGTCGGCGCGGGCTGGAACGAATGGATCTACAAGGGGCTGGCGATCCTCTTGATCGGCTGTCCCTGCGCCCTGGTGATCTCGACCCCGGCCGCCGTCGCGGCGGGCCTTGCCACAGGTGCAAGGCGCGGCCTCCTGATGAAAGGCGGCGCGGTTCTGGAGAATTTCGGCAAGATCACGGCGGTTGCCTTCGACAAGACGGGAACTCTGACCGAAGGCAGGCCCGTGGTGACGGACATCGTCGCTTTCGACCGCAAGGAGCGCGAGGTGCTTTCGATGGCCGCTGCCCTTGAACAGGGTTCCAGCCACCCGCTTGCGATAGCCATCCTGGAGAGAGCAAAAGCTGCCGGCGCTCCCGTCCCGCCTGCCTTCAATGCCAAGGCCAGTTCAGGGAAGGGCGTGGAAGGCAGCGTCGGGGGACTGTCCGTCTTTCTCGGTTCGAGCGAGGCTGCCGAGGAGCGTGCAAGCCTGACGGCCGACCAGACGGCAGCTGTCGAGACCCTCAGAGAACAAGGCAAGACCGTTTCCGTGCTCGTGGCAGGCGGCGGTGCCGCTGGCCTCATCGCAATGCGTGACGAGCCAAGGGCCGACGCGAAAGCAGGACTGGCCGCGCTGAAGAGAGATGGCATCCGCGCCGTTATGCTGACTGGAGACAACCGGAAGACAGCTGCGGCGATTGCCAACGAACTCGGGATAGAAGTCAGGGCGGACCTGCTGCCTCAAGACAAGCAGCGCATCGTCGGCGAGTTGCAGCGCGAGGGCTTCATGGTCGCGAAAGTCGGCGATGGCATCAATGACGCACCCGCATTGGCCGCGGCCGATATCGGCGTGGCAATGGGCGGCGGCACCGATGTGGCGCTGGAGACGGCCGACGCCGCGATCCTGCACGGCCGTGTCGCCGACGTGTCTCGCATGATTGAGTTGTCGCGTGCCGTGATGGCGAACATCCGGCAGAACATCGCTGTCGCCCTCGGCCTGAAGGCTGCGTTCTTTGTGACTACAGTGATTGGGATCACCGGCCTGTGGCCTGCCATACTGGCGGACACGGGAGCGACGGTACTCGTCACTGCGAACGCGATGCGGCTGCTGCGCTGGAAGGGGCGGAGCGGAGATATCGGTCCACAGGCGCGTCGAACATTGACTTGACGCCGATCAAAGCGCTTGCCGTTGAGGAGTGCAATTTGCCTCCGGCGAGATGTCGGGAGGATGCGAGACCTCAAGTGTTGCTTGGGTGCGTTCTTGATTTCTGCCGTCATGATTTCTTCGGGCTGGGCGGCAAATGAGGCGAGTACAGTCCGAGTGGCGTTGCTCGACATGTCGAGCGTCATGCCGGCGGGAATTTTGCACCAGACCAGGCAACCAATTGTGCTGCCGTCACTCCAGATCGAACTGAGTGGTGAGCAGCTCGACGGAGCCGTAAGTGTATAAACACATTCTCATTCCGAGCGATGGATCGGAATTGTCGCAAAAAGCCGTCGCGCATGGGATAGAGCTGGCGGCAGCCTTGGATGCCCGAGTCACCGCTCTCACCGTCACGATTCCATACCATTCGCTCGAATTGGACCCAGCGCCTGTCGCGGATATCCCGGGGGCAGCCGATTTCGTCCGTGAGTATCTGCACGGGCGGCCAAAGCTCTATCTCGAAGCCGTCGAGACTGCTGCAAGGGTGAAAGGCGTCACCTGTGAAACCCTGCAAATCGAACACGATCATCCCTATGTGGCCATCATCGAGACGGCCCAGGCCAAGGGGTGCGACCTCATAGTCATGGCCTCCCATGGCCGAAGCGGACTTTCGGCAATTGTGCTGGGGAGTGAAACGGTCAAGGTTTTGACCCACACCAAGATTCCGGTGCTCGTCCACAGATCTTGATCACAACGGTGCGGCCCAGCGCGTTCCGAGGAGCCGCGGAGGTCCGGGAGAAGGGGGCTTGCAAACTCTCAATATATATTCTACTTAATTGAATAATGAGCGCGGAAGACCTGCCATGACCCAAACCAAAATCACCAACGACCTCTCCGTTATGCCTCAGCCCGACCTCGCCACGATCAGCAAGCTTCGGAGCGATGGCTTCGGTGCGCTGATCAACGCACGGCCGGACGGGGAGGAGGCTGGACAGCCCGGCAGCATCGCCGAGCAGCGGGCTGCAGAGGCAGCGGGGCTTTCGTACGACTTCATTCCTGTGTCCGGCCCAACCATCACCGAAGCAGATGTGCGTGCATTCCAGAAGGCGCTCGCGGGTGCGAAGGGTCCGGTGGTTGCCCATTGCAAGAGCGGTTTGCGCGCGCTGACGCTCTACACATTGGGCGAGGTTCTTGACGGACGGATGCGCAAGGAAGAGGTCGCGACTTTCGGCCAGACCCACGGCTTCGACCTGTCCGGGGCGGTCAAATGGCTCGAGCGATCGGCAGCAGCTTTGCCGCAGGTCAAGGGCTTCTTCGACCCGCGTACCTGGAGCGTGCAGTACGTCGTCACCGATCCGGTGACCAAGCGTTGCGCCGTTGTCGATCCGGTCCTTGATTTCGACGAGAAGTCCGGCGCGACCGCAACCGGCAATGCCGATGCCATCCTCGCCTATATCGAGAAGGAGGGGCTTACCGTCGACTGGATCCTCGACACACATCCTCATGCCGACCATTTCAGCGCCGCCCATTATCTGAAAGGCAAGACCGGCGCACCAACCGCCATCGGCGCGCATGTCACGGACGTGCAGAAGCTCTGGAAGGGCATCTACAATCTGCCGGAACTCGCAACGGATGGCTCTCAATGGGATAGGCTGTTCGCCGCAGGCGACAGGTTCAATGTCGGTTCGGTGGAAGGCCGGATATTGTTCTCGCCCGGGCACACGCTTGCCTCGGTAACCTATGTCATCGGCGACGCTGCATTCGTCCATGATACGATTTTCATGCCAGATTCGGGAACGGCGCGAGCGGATTTCCCAGGCGGCAGCGCCAAGGCGCTGTGGGCTTCCATCCAGGCGATCCTTGCGCTTCCGGATGAGACGCGCCTGTTCACCGGCCATGACTATCAGCCAGGCGGGCGCAATCCGCGCTGGGAGAGCACCGTCGGCGATCAGAAGCGGACGAACCCTCATCTCGCGGGGGTCGATGAAGCCTCGTTTGTGAGGCTCCGCGAGGCGCGCGATCGCACTTTGCCGATGCCCAAGCTTATCCTGCATGCGCTGCAGGTGAACGTGCGCGGCGGCCGGCTGCCTGAACCGGAGGCGAATGGCAGGCGCTATCTGAAATTTCCGCTCGATGCGTTGGGAGGTGCTGCATGGTGACCGAAGTAATATCCGTTCGGCAGCCGGCGATGGTACGCGAGGAAATGGAAACACGGGCCGCTGAGGTTGCTGGCCTCCTCAAGACGCTGTCGCACCCCGCGCGCCTGATGCTGGTTTGCACCCTGGTGGAGGGTGAACGTTCCGTGAGTGCGCTCGAGGAAGAGCTTGGCATTCATCAGCCAAACCTGTCGCAGCAGCTCGGCGTACTGCGCGAGGCCGGCATTGTCGAAACGCGCCGTGAGGCCAAGCAGATTTTCTACAGTCTCACCGAGGCGAAGGCGGCGGAGCTTGTCGGCGCGCTCTATGGGATCTTCTGCGCGGAGGACGGCCGATGACCAGTTATTGGCATGCCCTCGCGGGTGGCGGGCTGATCGGCCTTTCCGCCGTGCTCCTGCTCCTCGTCAATGGCCGTATTGCCGGTATCAGCGGCATTGCCGGCCGGCTTCTGCAAGGCAAGCAGGTCTGGCTCAACGCGGCCTTCATTCTCGGCCTGATCTCCGGCCCCGTTTTCTACAGCGCGGTTTTCGGAACGTATCCGTCAGCCACGGTCGTCGCTTCGGGGCCGGTGATGGCCCTGGCAGGCGTCTTCGTCGGCTTCGGAACGCGCATGGGTTCCGGCTGTACCTCGGGACATGGCATTCTCGGAATGGCGCGTTTCTCGCGGCGCTCGATAGCGGCGACAGCCATTTTCCTTCTGTCGGGCATTCTCGTGGCCACGATTTCAGGTCTCTTCCAATGAATCGAATCGTCATTCTTCGCATTTCAGCGTCGCTGCTCGCCGGCATCATCTTCGGTTTCGGCCTGTCGGTTTCCGGGATGATCGATCCTGCCCGCGTCCGCGGCTTTCTCGATGTGGCAAGCGGGAATTGGGACCCGAGCCTGATCTTCGTACTTGGCGGCGCTCTCGCCGTCGCCATTCCCGGAATAGCGCTTCAGCGCACTCTTGGACGGCCTTTCCTGGACGACAGGTTCCACCTGCCGGAGCGAAAGGAGGTCGATCGGCGGCTTGTGATCGGTTCGGCAATCTTTGGAACCGGCTGGGGCTTGGCTGGTCTTTGCCCTGGCCCGGCGATCGCCGGTCTCTCGATCGGACTTGCCCCCGTCTTCCTGTTTACCGCTGCGATGGCGGCAGGCATGCTGATCCATGACCGCTTTGTTGCCTCGGTGACGAAATGACTGTCGCGGCGCAACTGGCGGCCACAGGTTCTGGCGGACTGGTCGGGTTTACTCTCGGCCTGGTCGGCGGCGGCGGTTCGATCCTCGCCACCCCGCTGCTGCTCTATCTTGTCGGGGTGGCCAGCCCGCATGTGGCGATCGGCACCGGCGCGCTCGCCGTCTCGGTCAACGCCTATGCAAATCTGCTCCCGCATATGCGCAATGGCCATGTCTGGTGGCGCTGCGCCGCGGTCTTCGCCCTCATAGGCACCATTGGCGCGGTCGCCGGGTCCACGCTGGGCATGCTGATGGACGGCGAGCGGCTGCTCTTCCTCTTTGGTCTCGTGATGGTCGCTGTCGGTCTCCTGATGCTTCGCCCGCGCGCTGCCGCGGTCGCTGATGCGCGACGCGTCGACTGGCGGATGTGCCTGACGACAGCCTTGGTCGCGATTGTCACCGGTGCTGCCTCGGGCTTTTTCGGGATTGGAGGCGGGTTCCTGATCGTGCCAGCCCTGATCCTCGCGACCGGGATGCCGATCATCAATGCGATCGGTTCCTCGCTGCTTGCAGTGGGTACGTTTGGACTTGCGACCGCGGTCAATTACGCCCGATCCGGGCTGGTCGATTGGCAGGTTGCAGCCGAGTTCATTGGCGGCGGCGTGCTTGGCGGAATGCTCGGCATGATCCTGGCAACGAAGCTTGCGGCGCGCAAAAACGTGCTGAACCGGATCTTTGCGGCGCTGATCCTGACAGTCGCGGCCTATGTACTATACAGAAGCCAAGCCGTGTTTGGGCATAGTCCCTAGGCTTTCTCGACTTCTCCGCCGTTCTCTGCCCAATCCTTGAAAGCGCCGAGGTTGTGGACACGTTCATAGCCCATCTCCTTCAGAACCTTGCCGCTCAGGGCCGAACGGCCTCCAGAAGCGCAGTACAGGATCACTGGCCGGTCCTTTCGAAGTTCAGGATTGTGATACGGCGTATCCGCGTCGGCGCGGAACTCCAGCATGCCGCGGGAAATGTTGAGCGCGCCTTTGACCTTGCCGCTGGCCTGGACCTCCGTTGGGTCGCGGACATCGACGACGAGGGCATTCTCATCCGAGATCAGTCTCCTTGCCTCGTCGGCTGTGACCTTAGGCACCACTGCATTTGCTGCCGCCAGCATTTCCTTCACGCTGCTCGCCATATGCTCCTCCGTACGTGGACATCACATCTTGATGCAGCGTAGCGAAACACGTGCGAAACCAGAATATGAGCAAAGGCATATCTCTTGCGGGCAGGGAGTGCATACGGTTCACAATGCCGCCAAAGGCTTCAATGCCACTGGCGGATCAGCAGAACGCGCCGGTCCCAACCGGCAATTGCGCTTGCATCGGTTCGCGGCGCAAGCCGTCCGTCGGGCAGTGCTTGAGCCAGCATTTCTCGCGGCGCGTTCATGTCGGGCTGGGTCGATGCCAGCGTGAAGAGCGACAGAAGCCGATCCAGGCGTTCCTCGATGACCGAGCCAACCCAAACGGGCGAAGCATCTCCGTCCGTGAGTTTCAGGTCGACCGACCATAGCCTCAGCACGAAGCGCGACTCGCTCGATGGATTTTCGCGCTGGCGGATGAGAGTGAGGCTGGGTAGCTGTCCGCTCTCAAAACTAGGCAGCACCGGAAGGCGGGCCGGGCTGGCCGTTGTCGTAAGCCAGCCCAATGCGCTCAACGAAGTCCACGACACAGGTGTTTGCCAGCCTTTGTCGGCCAGCAACGCCTCCAGTTCGGCCAGGCCACCGGCCCATTGCACCGTCAGTGGTTCCTGGAGTTCGCCAGTAAGATCGACGCGCCTGTCAGGCAGGTCCCGCCAGCCGCTTGTCCACCACTCGTCGGCGGCCATGATCGGCGTTGAGGCCTTCACGGCATAGCGCTGCACATCCAGAGCATGGCTGCGCGAGATATTAAATCCACCAGCAAAGGCCAGTGCCGCACAGCCGACGACGAGCAGCCCCGCAGGTCCGACGGGCTCCTGCCTCCCTCGCAGGTAGGAGAGTCCGACTGCCGCCAGCCACACGGTTCCGAACGCCAGCCCGCCAACGACATCGGAGAACCAGTGCGCGCCCAGATAGAGGCGCGAGAATGCAATCAGGAGAATGAGGGCGGCGGCACCAAAGGCGACCGGCAAGCGCCAGGCAGGACTGAGTTCGCGCCCGATGAGGAAGGCAAGAAAGCCGTAGAGGACGAGATTGACCGTGCTGTGCCCGCTGGGAAAGGCGAACGCGCTCCAGCCGGAATAGAGCAGCTCGCTGGGGCGGGGGCGATGCAGCGCAACCTTGATAGCCGTGTTGAGTGCCGAGGCGCCTGCGACCGCCAAGAGCCAATAGCCAGCAGTGCGCCAGGCGCGCCTCCATGCAAGCCAAAGAAAGACGACCAGCGTGACTGCCGTCACGACAAAGGTATCGCCCAACTCCGTAACGGCGATCATCGCCCGGTCGCCGGGCGCCGTGCGCAATTCCTGGAGCGCATGGTAGATCGACATGTCGACGCGCACCAGCGGATCACCGCTGACGACGTCTTCCAGGACGCCGAGGAAGAGCCACGCGGCACCCACCAGCAGCAAGGCGAGCGCTGCGATCCTTCTCAACTGCGGCCGGGATGGATCGAGCAGGTTGAAGACGCTCCGTTTCAGCCTCGTATCGCCGGTGCTGGACCACGCCTGCAGGTTCACGGCCCCGGTCGTCAGCACGGGAATGCCGCGGTGCAAGGTGAAGCGCACGACGTGGATCACGGCCCACAGCAATATGATCAGCAAGACTGCCATGATCGCGAGCGGCTTCGCCGCAGCGCCGAGCAGTCCGATCGAGGTGCCTACGAGCATGCCCGGCAGGATGTGCGAGGGCGCCCAGACGAGGGCGGACAGGATGTTAGCAGCATAGAACCGCCACGCCGGCATCCTCAGCATGCCCGCCAGCAACGGGACGAAGGCGCGCACGCCCGGCGTGAAGCGGGCGAGAAAAACGCTCTTGTCGCCGTGCCTCGAGAAGAAGGCTTCGCTGCGGGCGATCAACTCGGGATATCGGTCAAGGGGCCAAAGACCGAGAAGCTCTCTTTGATACCGGTGACCGATCCAGAACGAGAGGCCGTCGCCGACGATCGCGCCCGCCATGGAAGCTGCGAGCAGGGGCCAGAGCGTTACCACGCCGCTCGGCACCAAGGCGCCGACGGCCAGGATCACGGCGGAGCCGGGGACGACCACGCCGATGACCGGGATGGATTCTGAGAGGGCCAGCAAGAATACAACCGCGTAGGCGAGATGCGGATGCGCGCCGATATAATCGGTGACGGCGGAGAAGAATGACGTCACCACCGGAAAGGCGCCCTAAAGAATGCCGGTGATCAGACGGTCAGCCCGCGTTCCTTCCCTATAGACCGCAAGGACCAGCATTGCGGCTGCGACCCCGGTCAACGCGCCACCGAGCACATCGCTCATATAATGAGTCCCGATATAGACGCGCGAAACCGTCACCAGGATTGCCCCGGCGAGGAACCAGAGTCCTATGCGCCGCATCCCGTGCAAAAGGAACGCGGCCGCGATGGCGAAGGTCGCCGTCGCATGATCGGAGGGGAAAGAATAGTCGGCGCTGGGGGCAATCAGAAGGTGGGTAACCCCGCCATCGTAGGGCCGCAGCCGATGGACGAACAGCAGGATGACCTGATTGAGGGCCAGGCCGAGCAGGAAAGAAAGCCCTGCAGCGACCAGAACGTGCCGCGTGCGTTGCCGGTCGGTTCTTCGCCACCATTGCAGCGCAACGGCCAGGACCAGAACCGGAACTCCTATTGCCGAACTCCAGAGCATCAGGAAGTCCAGCATCGGGTTTGCCCCGGCTGGGGCATTGATTGCGTGCGTAACGGCAGCGTCAAGTTCGTACATGGCGACTATTCGGTCCTGTTTCCTCAGTGTTCGCGCCCCGCGCTATCGCGGATGTCTTTCCGCGGAAACTCGTCAACCGGCCGCGAATGGGCAGCAGGCCGGCGATCGTCAGTACGGCGAAGCCGGCACCGGCGATAAAGGTGACTTGCGGTCCGGCGGCGTCCCAAAGCGCGCCCGCGACGATGCTGGCGGCAAGTAGCGCCAGGCCGGTGATCAGGTTGAAGACGCCGAAGGCGGTGCCCCGCAATTCCTCAGGCGCAGTCTCGGCAATGAGGGTCGACAGCAGCCCTTGAGTGAATCCCATGTGCAGGCCCCAGAGCGTGACGCCGATTGCAATGCCGACGATCCCCGTCGTGAAGGCGAGCGTGAGGTCCGCCGCGACAAGCAGAGCCAGGCCCGCAATCAGGATGGTCACCCGATCCATCCGGTCAGACAGAATCCCGATCGGATAGGCCGAGAGCGAATAGGCGAGGCTCATGATTACCAGCACGATCGGCACCAGCGCCAGCGGCAAGCCGATCGACTGCGCGCGCAGGATGAGAAAGGCTTCGCTGAAACGGGCAAGCGTGAACACGGTCGCAACCGCCACCACCCACCAATAGGTGCTGCTGAGATGGCGGAACTCGTCGCGACTGAGCGGCATGCGGACATTGCGCATTTCGGCCGGCCGTTCCGGTTCCTTAACTGCCATGACGATCAGGCCGACGGACAAAAAGGCCGGAACGACAGCGATCCAGAATACGGTCTGGAAGTCGTTCGCTGTCAGCCACATCAGACCGATGGCCAGGAGCGGCCCGATAAATGCACCGAGAGTATCCAGGGATTGGCGCAGGCCAAAACTGGCGCCGCGCAGATTCGGCGGGGCGATGTCGGCGACAAGAGCATCACGCGGCGCGCCGCGAATGCCCTTGCCGATGCGGTCTACGAAACGCGCGCCGACGAGCCAGTCGATTGACGAAGCGAGCGGAAAAATCGGCTTCGTAATGGCGGCGAGGCCGTAGCCGAACGCTGCAAGGAACTTGCGTTTGCCAAGCCAGTCGCTGAGCGCGCCGGAGAAGACCTTGGTGATCGAGGCGGTCCCCTCGGCGACGCCTTCGATAATGCCGACGGCAAGTGTCGAGGTGCCGAGCACCGTCACCATGTAGACGGGAAGCAATGAGTGGATCATCTCGGACGAGACGTCCATCAGCATGGAAACGAAGCCGAGCGCCCAGATCGCGCCGGGAATCGCGGGCAGCCGAGAATGTCCGAATGTGCGTATCGTCATTGGTCGCCGCACCCCACCGTCAGCGGTTCTCGTCATGGGCGTCAAAGACGCGCTGGGCGTAGCTGTCGAGCAACGCCTCGCAAGCGTGTAGCCGCTGGGTGGCCTCATCGGCCAAGGTTGCGCCGTAGAAGTCGAGCTTCTTGATCTTCGCCAGCCAGCCTTGGAGCTTCTTCAGGTCGGTGTCTTCCTCTTCGAGTTCCGCGTAAGTGAATTTGTTGATCGCAATCTCCTTGGCGATCTCGTTCTCGAAATCGGCGCACCGGCCGAGGAATTCGCGATATTGTTCGTCCCGATCCACCTTGAAGCGTGTGATGACCTTCTCTTCCTGGCTACGATCGAGCGCGACCGTCTCCAGGATCACGGCTTCGCCGCCCATTTGGGAAATGTCGTTTTCCAACATTTTGAGCCTGCGCATGTGGTCGTCCGTCTTGGGCAACAGGCAGACGCCGTTCTGCAGGTAGATTGCTCCCATCGCTTTAAGGCGGCGCCAAAGCGCAATTCGCTTTGCGGCCGGTTCAGGAGGGACCTTGTAAGTCAACAAAAGCCACGCAAGCGTAACCATGGAACAACTCTAGTGTAACCATGGTAACAATTCAACTCACTTGCAGCCTACCCGCGCCTTGACGACACTCATGCGCGGGCGGGCTGCGTCACCAGTTCGCCGTCCTCCTTCGTGAATGTGGTGACGGGATTGGGAAGCAGATCGAGCACCAACTCCGAGGGGCGACAAAGCCGCGTGCCGAGCGGGGTCTCCACGATCGGCCGGTTGATCAGAATGGGATGCTTCAGCATCATGTCGACCAGCTCATCCTCGGTCCATTTCGGATCGGCGAGGCCGAGCTCCGCATAAGGCGTCCCCTTCTCGCGCAACAGGCCGCGCGCCGGCAGGTTCATAGCCTTGAGCAGCGCGACAAGGCGCTCACGGGACGGCGGGTTCTTCAGATATTCGACGACCACCGGCGTCTCTCCGCTCGCCAGGATCATCGCCAGCGTATTGCGTGACGTGCCGCAATTCGGGTTGTGGTAGATCGTGATGGTCACGCGCTTGTTCCTTTCAGTAGCCGAGGCACCGCATGGTTCAACAGCCCGTCTTCGTTCTGGCCGATGTGTCGAAGGCAGCTGCCGAGTGCAAGCCAGGTCGATGGATTCAAGGGCAGGCTGATCAAGGCCGCAATGCGGTTCTTCATGAGACGCGTCTTGGGCAATATGGCCGCATGCAAGTTCGCTGCCATCATCAGGATGGTAGCCGAGCGCGTCGAACTCGAGGATACGGCGCTGCTCACCTTCGAGGTCAGCGACGGCGATCGGCCGATACCGCTCTATCGCGTTGGTGAGCCGGTGGTCGTCGGCGATGAGGTGCATGTTAGGCGGGGGGTCTCGGCCGGCCTTGTGCAAGCCGCGCGACCGCTGGCTGGCAGGGCAAGGTCGCCGAGAGGCCGCCGGCTGTTGCGGAAGCAAGTCCCAGCCCTGCTGCGCCTGATGGGCAGCTCGGCCAGCCGGGGCAAGCCGTCGGAGCCGATCTCAGCGCGGCAATAGCCGCGAAGATATGACGGCTGGCTTCGCCCGGCTCGTAGTCCGCCTGCTGATCTCCTTCTGGATGAGATCGGCCGCGAGGGAGCCGGTCTCGAATTCGATGCGGGCGGCCGAGATGCCGAGGCGGGCGGCACTGTCCAGGCAGCTGCGGGTGAGAGAGCGGACTGCCTGCTGCAGGTTCTCCGGAGTCGAATCGGCTGCAACGTTGTACGCGAGCCACTTTTGCATGAAGGCGGCCGCGTCAGGTTCTCGACGGGTGATCATGGGATTGTTCTCGCGCCCTGTCCGGGAGGGGCGGTGTCCCTCTGCCGTGAGCGCGAATCAACGCACTTGCCGCTTAACAAGTTCCACGTTCAGAAGCGGCGTATGCGCGAATTTGCATCCGAAAAGCCAGGCGCCGGGCGGCGGCAACATCGCCGCCCGGCAGTCTGTCGATCACATACCCTTGTCTTTCAGGATCTGTGCCGCGTTCTCGGCGGTGACCTTCTCGGTCGGCAGCGTGATGGTCTTCTCGACCTTCTCGCCGTTCAGGAACTTGATCGCCTGGCGCAGGCCTTCCGCGCCCGGCGTGGCATAGAGGAAAGTGGCCGTCAGCTCACCGTTTTTCACCCAGGTCACGCCTTCGGCCGGCAATGCGTCGATGCCAATGAACTTCATCTCCTTCTCGCGGCCGACATCCTTCGCCGCGAGATAGGCGCCGTAGGCCATGGGGTCGTTGTGGCCATAGACCAGATCGATCTTCTCGTTGTTGCGCAGCGCGGTCGCCATGATGTTGTAGGCCTGGTCCTGCTTCCAGTCGCCGGACTGCTGGTCGAGCAGGTTCTTGATGCCGGGCTCCTTGTCGGTGAACTCGTGGAAGCCGTCATGGCGATCATGCGCAGGCTGCGTGCCCATGCCGCCCCAGATCTCGACGACATTGCCTTTCGCCTTGCCCTTGCCGCCGAGCAGCTCGACGGCATACTCGCCGGCGGCGCGGCCGATCAGCTTGTTGTCGCCGCCGACGAACTGCGTGTACTTGTCGGTATCGACATTGCGGTCGAGCACGAAGACCGGGATCTTGGCGTCGATCGCCTGCAGCACGACGCCGGTGAGGCCCGCGGATTCCTTCGGCGAGATCAGCAGCGCATCGACTTCCTGGCGGATCAGGTTCTCGACATCCGCGACCTGCTTCTCGGTCTTGTCCTCACCGTCGGTGATGATCAGGTCGACCTCCGGATGTTTGGCCGCCTCGGCGATGATGTCCTTGTTGAACTGGGCGCGCCACGGCTCGATTGTGGTTGCCTGGCTGAAGCCGATCTTCCACTTCTTCTCCTGCGCGACCGCATGGCCCGACACGAGTGCGGTGCTGGATGCCAGGACCGCTGCCGCTGCGGCCAGTTTGAACAGATCACGGCGTTTCATTTGCGCTTCCTCCGATGTTGCGAGACACGGTCTCATTTGACGCCTGCTGTTCCGCGGGCGTTTCCGTTGGCGCCCGCCGCATTGCCGGCAGGCGCAGAAAGGCGAGGAGGTCGGCGGCGTTGCGCTCCTGGAGGAGCACCGTGCCAACGATGATCAGCCCCTTCAGCACGAGCTGAAGGTTCGAATTGATGTTGTGGAGCTGCAGGATGTTGGAAAGCAGCCCGAAGATAAGCACACCGCAGAATGTGCCGGCCATCGTGCCGCGCCCGCCCATCAGGCTGGTGCCGCCGATGACGACGGCCGCGATCGCGTCGAGCTCGAGGCCGGCTCCCGCATCCGGCTTGCCCTGCCGGTACTGCGCCACGTAGAGCACCGCGGCGATGCCGGCGAGCAGCCCCGACATCGCATAGACCGCAATCTTCACGCGACCGGAATCAATGCCGGAAAGTCGCGCCGCCTCCTCATTGCCGCCGATCGCATAGACGTAGCGGCCGAACGGCGTGAAGCGCAGCACCGCGCCATAGATCAGCAGCGCCCCGATGAAGAACAGGCCCGGCATCGGGACGATGCCGAATACCAGCGAACGCAGATTGTCGAACTCGGCGACCGCATTGGTGCCGGTGTAGACCGGCAGCACGGCATTGTTCTGGCCGGCCGTCAGTCGCGCTATGCCGAGCGCAGTCACCATCATGGCGAGCGTGACAATGAAGGGCTGTAGCCGGCCGGCGACGATGATGAAGCCGTTGATCGCGCCGAAGAACAGCCCGACGCAGGGCACCACGATCAGCACGCCGAGCACGCCGAACTTTTCTTCTGCTTCCGGGATAAGATACCAGAGCAGAGCCGCGCCGAGCACGATGCCGACCGCGCCAGGCACGAGAAGGCCGCGTGTCGCGTTGAGGCTTACGTCACGGCCTGCTTCGCCCCTGGCGCGGGATTTCTCGATATTGGTGAAGATGAAGCGGACGATGGCGAAGCCGACGAAGAGCGCGACGAGCACGGTAATCGGTATGCCCATCGCAGAGGCCGGCGTATCGCCCGGGACGGTGAGCAGCATCGCGCAGACGACGCTGCAGATCGCCATCAGCGATCCGACGGACAGATCGATGCCGCCGGTGATGATCACGGCGGTCATGCCGGTCGCGATGAGACCGGTTGTCGAGACCTGGCGCAGCACGTCGAGTAGGTTGCCGTAGGACAGGAAGATGTTCTTGCCCGACGAGGTCACCGGCGAGAACAGCATGCCGACAAGGAAGATGCCGATCAGGCCCCAGTAGAGCTTGGTGCGAGAGGCGAGGCGCAGAACGCTCATGCCACTTTCCTTCCGCCATTTGCGCTGCGCGGCGCGGCAAGCTGCATGATGCGCTCTTCGCTGGCTTCGGAGCGGGAGAGAAGTCCGGTCTGGACGCCCTCCGACATCACCAGGATGCGATCGGAGAGATGCAGGAGCTCGGGCAACTCGGAGCTGACCACGACGATCGCCAGCCGCTCCCTGCGCGCAAGCCTGAATATCAGGTCGTAGATTTCGCGCTTGGCGCCGACGTCGATGCCGCGGGTCGGCTCATCGAGCAGGAGCACGCGTGGCCTGGTTGCAAGCCATTTGCCGATGACGACCTTCTGCTGGTTGCCGCCTGACAAGGTGTTCGCCGTCTGCTCGATGCCGGAGCAGCGGATGGCGAGCGATTTCACCGCCTGGCGGGCGAGGGCGGCTTCACCCCCGAAAGAGCGCAGCCCGAAGCTCGCGAGCTGGTTGACGAGCGGCAGCGCGACGTTGTCGGTGATCGATGCGCCGAGGTGAAGCCCTTGCGTCTTGCGATCCTCCGTGACCAGCGCAATGCCAAGGCGCCTGGCATCCCGGGGCGACCGGATATCCACGGCAACACCATCGAGCCGAACCTCGCCGCCCGCCTGTCCGTTCGCGGAGCCGAAGATCGTTTCGAGGATCTCCGTGCGGCCGGAGCCGAGCAGTCCGCCTATGCCAAGAATTTCGCCGGCGTGAAGGTCGAAGCTCACGCCGCGCAGCACTTGCCGCCAGCCGCGGCGATGCGGTTTGGAAAGCCTCAGGCTCCGTACCGAAAGCACGACGTCGCCAGCTTCGTTCGTGGCCTCTTCAGGAGCCGCGTGCAGACTGCGCCCCACCATGGCGGCGACAATGCGGTCCTGATCGAGCTCCGCGATTTCCTTTGTCAAGACATGGCGGCCGTCGCGGAACACGGTGACGCGGTCGGCAAGCTGCATCACCTCGTCGATGCGGTGGGAGATATAGACGATCGCGGTGCCCTCGGCTGCGAGTTGCCTGATGATCCTGAAGAGGCGTTCGCATTCCGCCGGGGACAGCGCCGAGGTCGGCTCGTCCATGATCAGGATGCGCGCCGAAAGCGACAGCGCTTTGGCGATCTCGACAAGCTGCTGCTCGCCAACGCGCAGGGAGGCGATGCGCTGGTCCGGATCGAGGTCAATGCCGAGCCGTCCAAGCAGGTCGCGAGCCGCGGCGCGGGTGGCCTTGCCGTCGATGATCAGGCCGACGATACGGGGCTCGCGGCCGAGAAAGATGTTGTCGGCCACAGTGAGCTCCGGCACGAGATTGAGCTCCTGATGGATGATGGCGATGCCTTCCGCTTCCGCCTGCCTGACATTGGCGAAGCTGACGGGGCGTCCGTTTATTGCGATCTGCCCCTCGTAGCTCGAGTAGATCCCCGCGAGAATCTTCATCAGCGTGGACTTGCCGGCGCCGTTCTCGCCCATCAGGGCGTGGATTTCTCCTGGCTTGAGATCAAGACGCGCATCCGTCAGCGCGGCCACGCCGCCAAAACGCTTGCTGATCCCGGACGCAACCAGCAGGGCCGGTGTGTGGCCGGACGAATGAGACGCAGCCGGACTGCCAATAGGGACGCCACTCACGACAACAATGGCCTCCCTTCCACGTTGCGGACGACAGCCAAAAGCTAGTCTAAACGTTTCGAAGCTGTCAACGAGCCATTCGCAGCCTGCTCCAACAAAAGGCTAATTGCACGGCACGCAGAGCAATGTATCAGCTCATTTCGTTGCGTCCTTCGCAGAAATGCCCTACTGATCGTCGGCAAAGTCTGTCGAAACGTTTCGGTGAAGTGGAAAAATCCGTTCGCAAGACCAGGAAGTCGAGCGCGCCGACCATGATCGACGTGGCGCAGGCGGCAGGCGTCTCGATCGCTACGGTTTCGGCCTTTATCAACGGCACAGCCAATGTCAGCGCCGACCTCGGGCAGCGCATCGAGAAAGCCATTCGCGAGATCGGGTATCAGCGCAACGCAATCGCCCGCAGTCTCAAGCTCGGCACAACACGGACCATCGGGCTTACCGTCGCCGACATCCGCAATCCGTTCTTCACCGACGTGGTCGCCACCATCCAGCAGGTGCTGAATGCGGCCGGCTACGCCGTCATGCTCTGCTGCAATGAGGAGGATACCGTTCAGCAGGACGAGCAGATCAAGCTTCTGCTCGATCGCATGGTCGATGGCCTGATCATCGCGCCGGCGGGCGAGGACGACATCATGCGACGGCTCCTGACCGGCACACGCAAGCCCGTGGTGCTGATCGACCGCGTTTGCGACGGGCTCGATGTCGATGCCATCGTGCTCGACAACCTCAAGGCCGTATCCGACGCGACCAATTACCTCATCAATCTCGGACATCGCCGGATAGGGTACATCTCGGGATCACCGGAAACTTCGACCGGGCGCGACCGTCTCGCGGGCTATCGGCAGGCACTGGAAGCAGCTGGCGTCGCCTTCATCCCGGACCTCGTGCGTGAAGGTCATTTCCGAGAGGCCGACGGCTATCGCGCGGCCATGCAACTGCTCACCATGCCGGACCGCCCGACTGCCATCTTTTCGGCGAACAACCTCATGGTTATCGGCGCGATGCGGGCCATTCGCGACATGGGGCTTTCCTGCCCTGCCGATGTTTCGGTCGCCTGCATGGACGATTTTCCCTGGGCGGATGTCTTCAACCCGCGGCTCACCACCGTCGCGCAGCCGGTCGAAGCAATCGGCGAGCAGGCGGCCACGCTGCTGCTTGAGCGGCTGGAGGGCCGTGCGCCGCACCATTCGCGCCGCCTGGTGCTGCATGGCAACCTAATGATCCGGAACTCCTGCAGCCCGCGTATCCCTGCCTGAGCAACGCCTCAGTCGGCGTGAAGCTGACGTGCGATCGGTGGGCCGACCACAATGTCGCGAAAGCGGGCGTGAAAGCCGGAGCGCTTCGGCGAGCAAGCCATGACGCCCATTTTCGCGTCGGCCGCAGAAAGGGGCGCCAGCCTTGCCATCTGCCACGGAGCTCCGGCAATCGAGTACTGGACGCGGATCGCGTCGTCGTGCCGGGTCAGCCGGATGCTCACCTCGTCTTCAGGCCTGGCCTCCGGCAGTGGAATGACCGACCAGTCGGAGATCTCATGCGTCACCACGACGCTGAAATGCATCATGCCGTCGGTGAACTCGATGCCGGTCTTCACCCAGTTCTTCTCGTCAATACGGAGCATAAGCCCTGCCTGATCGTAGAGATGCTCGTATTCGCCGGTGACAATGGGCAGAGGCGGTGAAGTCGCCGCTCACCGGCCGCAAAAACGCATGTCCATTGTCGCGCACGAAGCCGTAGAAGGTGTGCCGCCAGAAGTCGGTCTCTTCACCGGTCGAAAGTTCGAGCGAACGCTCGTCTCCTTTCCAGGATGGCGGCTCGTTCAGCCATTGCCATTCGCTGCTCATTGAGGTTCCTCCCGACGTGGACATACCACCCAACTAGTCGGCTGCGGGCCGATATTCAATCTACGTCCGCGATTGTCCGCTACGGGTCTTTTTCCGGCATCGGCGCACTCGGTGCAGCACGCATGTCGAGACAACCCGTACGCCGCGCCCTTCGCGCTCCAGCCTATGCGTCTCGCCAGGATCGATAAGATTTTCGATAAGTGTGAACAGCAGAAAATCGATTTGCAAATGCATTTGCAAATGCATTCACAGGGCGCTAGCGTGGTGGTGTGAGCACGATTTCAAAAGTGGCCGAGCGGGCCGGCGTGTCGCGGACGACGGTGTCGCATGTGATCAACCATGCCGACCGCGTGTCGAAATCGCTGCGCGAGCGCGTCGAGAAGGCGATCGAGGAACTGGGCTACACGCCCAACCCGCAGGCGCAGAGCCTGCGCACAGGGCGCACCAATATGGTGGCGATGCTGATCCCGGATATCCGCAACCCGTTCTATCCGGAGTTGGTCAAGACCGCTCAATCCGAACTTGAGGCCGTCGGCCTGGACACACTGATCTTCGACACCGACGTACCAGGGGGCCACAGCCAGGAGCACGGCCACGAATATCTGCGCCAGATCAGGCATCGGCGCGTGGATGGGCTGATCGTCGGCGATTTCGCGCTACATGGGATGCACGATGCGCTTATCGGCATTGACGTGCCAGCCGTCTTCATCGGCAACCTGCCGAACCATGCAGTGGACAACGTGCGGATCGACGATTTCGACGGAGGCTACCAGATGGGCGCCTATCTGGCGCAGAAGGGCCACCGGCGCGTTGCCCACGTGACCGGCCCGTCCTTCTTCGTCGAGGCAATGCAACGCGCTAGCGGTTTCGAGAAGGGCCTGGCCGAGCATGGTGCGCCCGCCGACCCGGCCTTGCGCTTCGAGGGCAGCTACCTTGGCCCTTCGGGAAAGCTGGCGGCGGAGTGGCTGCTCGCCGCGCATGGCGACAACTTGCCCTCGGTGATCTTCTTCGGCAACTATCTGATGGCGGCCGGCGCCTTGGCGGAATTTCACGACCGCGGCGTGCCCGTGCCGGACAAGCTCAAGGTCGCGGTCTTCGGCGACCAGCCCCAGTTCGAATACGTCCGGCCGCGTTTGACGCGCGTCGGCAACTCTCCGGCTGAACTGGCGCGCCGCGCGACCCGCATGCTGCTCGAACGGATCAGCGGGCTCTATGTAGGCGAACCGAGAAGCGAAGTCGTGCCGTGCATCCTCAAGGAGTTCGACACGGCATGACGTCCGTGGAGTGGGGCGGCCTGGAGCAAAAGAGCCGCTCTTGGAAGAAGCTTAACAGGGAGGTATCGATGAGTGACAACGACAAGCGTATCTTGACGACAGGCTGGTCGCGCCGGCGGTTCTTGAGCAACAGCGCGACCTTCGCCGCGGCCGGCCTTGCCGGTGCCGTCAGCGG
This sequence comes from Mesorhizobium sp. BAC0120, assembly GCF_033542235.1. Classification (NCBI taxonomy): domain Bacteria; kingdom Pseudomonadati; phylum Pseudomonadota; class Alphaproteobacteria; order Hyphomicrobiales; family Phyllobacteriaceae; genus Mesorhizobium; species Mesorhizobium sp. BAC0120. Next base: position 420,784 of record NZ_JAWRCU010000004.1, read on the forward strand.
CTTTCCCTTCATCAACAAATTGCCGGTGCGCGCACAGGACGCGCCGTTGAAATTCTGGCAATTCTATGCACCGGGCGGACAGGTCAAGCCACAGGTCGACTGGTTCGAAAAGGCTGTCGCCGACTGGAATGCGACGCACGACCAGAAGGTCGAACTCGAATTCATTCCCAACAAGGAATACATCAACGGCCCCAAGCTCGCGACCGCCTTCGCTTCCGGCCAAGGGCCGGACATCTTCATCATCTCGCCCGGTGACTTCCTGCGCTACTACAATGGCGGCGTGTTGCAGGACCTGACGCCCTACATCGACGAGAAGGCCAGGGCGGATTTCCCCGAAAGTGTGCTCGCCACGCGCATGGTCGACGGCAAGATCTACGGCCTTCCGATGGAGGTCGAGCCGATGGCCATGTACTATTCGGTCAAGGCGTTCGAGGACGCTGGCCTCAACGAAAACGACGTGCCCAAGACCTGGGACGAACTGCTAGAACTGGGCAAGCGGCTGACGACGCCGGAACGCTACGGCCTGCTGTTCCAGACGGCGCCGGGCTACTACCAGAATTTCACCTGGTATCCGTTCCTGTGGCAAGGCGGCGGCGAGTTCCAGACAGCCGACGGGAAGAGTGCCTTCGACTCGTCGGCAACCGTGCAGGCCCTGAAGTTCTGGCAGGATGCCGTCAATTCGGGGGCGGCGCCCCGGCAGGTACTGGGCAACGGCGCAAACGACGCCGTCGCTAACCTCGCCTCGGGCTATTGCGCCATCCAGAACGTCGGGATCTGGGCGATATCCCAGCTAAAGAACAACGCCAAGGATTTTCCCTATGGCGTATTCCGCCTGCCGACGCCGGCGAGCGGCAAATATGTGACGGTCGGCGGAGGCTGGGCCTTTGTCGCGAACGCCAAGGGCAGGAACCCGGAAGCGGCCGCACAGTTCTGCGCCTGGGCGCTTGCCTCCATGGATCAGGGCTCGATCGACCGCGTCGCATCGTGGTGCACGGAAGCGAAGTCCGACATGCCGCCGCGCGACAGCGCGCTGAAGGCGCGTGAGTCCGCGTTTGGCGAGGGCATGATCGGCAAGTTCGCCAGGGAGATCCACCCCGGCACGCGCGCCGAACCACGGGTGCCGCCGGAGGTCTATAAGATCATATCCGACGCAGTCCAACAGACGATGCTCGGAGGCGCCGATCCTCAGACAACGGCGACGACTGCGTCGCAACAACTCGACGCCTATCTCGCCTCCTATTCCGGCGCGCCGATCCTCTAGGCGCTCCTGCCGAGCGGCGGTCGTCCGGCCACTGGCCGGGCGCTGTCGGCGGACGCCAATAATAATCAAGATGCGTTGATGAGTGAGCCTATCCGATCACAAGCCAAGCGGAGCCGCCTTTCGGCCAAGCACCGCGAATGGATCGCCGGGTATCTCTTCGTGCTGCCGGATGTGCTGGGGCTGATGGTGTTCCTCGGTCTGCCGATGCTGCTGTCGCTCGTGCTCGGGCTCTACGAGGTCGATGGCTTCGGCGGCTATCGTTTCGTTGGCCTCGCCAACTACGCCAGGATGATGCGCGATCCGCTGTTCTGGCAGTCGGCCAAGGTGACCGCGCTTTATGCGATCATGCTTGTACCTCTCCTCTACGCCTGCGGCCTGGGTCTGGCGTTGCTCGTACAGAAGACGAACCGCTTCAATGGCGTCATCCGTACCATGTTCTTTGCGCCCCATACGGTGAGCTTGGTCGTGGTGGCTTTGGTCTGGCAATTTCTCGTCGTTGACAAGATCGGCGTTTTGAGCCGTCTGGCGTCTGCGCTGGGGCTGGGCGGCATCTCTTTTCTCGGGGACCCGAACTACGCACTGTTTGCTGTCGTGGCCGTCAGTGTCTGGTTCCTGATGGGCTACTACATGCTGATCTTCCTTGGCGGCCTGCAGGACATACCGGCGATGTACTACGAGGCCGCCACCGTGGATGGCGCCGGGCCGATCGCGAAGTTCTGGCATATCACCTTGCCGCTGCTGAAGCCGACGAGCTTCTTCGTCATCATGATCTCGATGGTGGCGGCCGTCGCCGGCAGCCAGGCCTTCGATATCATCTGGGTAATGACCGCCGGCGGGCCTGCGAACTCGACCTCCGTGCTGATCGTCTACATCTATCAGCAGGCCTTCGGCTTCGGCGCTTTCGGTTATGCGGCCGCCATGGCCTCAATCCTGGTGATCTCGCTGATGGTGTTGACGGGACTGATGTTCCTGCTCACCCGCGGAGGCCGCTTCAGCTATGACTGATAAGGCCTCGCCCTACTTCAGCAGCTCGCAGGTGACAGTTGTTCGCTTCGTCTGGATGACGGTCGCCGCCATCCTTGCGTTGATGATGATCTTCCCGCTCATGTGGATGGTCTCGATCTCATTCAAAGATGCGCAGGAGTCCTTCTCGCCGGCCTTGCTGCCCACCGAGCCGACTTTCGAGAATGTCACCTATGTGCTGACCGAGGTCCCCTTCATCCGTTACATGCTGAACAGCCTGTTCGTGTCGGTCACAGTCACGGTAGTGGCTTTGTTCTTCCATTCCATGGCCGGCTATGCGCTCGCCAGGCTGCGGTTTCCCGGACGCGAGCTGATCTTCCTGGCCATCTTCTCGACGCTGCTCGTCTCATTGCCGGTCATAGTCGTGCCGCTGTTCATCATCGTGCGGACCTTGGGCATGCTGAACACCTATGCCGGCATCATCATTCCGTCGATCTTCAACGCGTTCGGCATCTTCCTGCTCAGGCAGTACTACCTCTCCATGCCGCGCGAGATCGAGGAGGCTGCGGTGATAGACGGCGCCAGCTACTGGCGCATCTATTGGAGCGTAATCCTGCCGCTCTCGAAACCAATCCTGTCGGCACTCGCGATCCTATTCTTCCTCGCCAACTGGAATGCCTTCCTGTGGCCGCTCACCGTTGCCTCCGACCAGAATTTGTGGGTCGTGCAGGTCGGTATCGCGAACTTCAAGAGCGAGTACTCGGCCGCGTGGAACTACATGATGGCCGCTTCGACCATCGTCGCGATCCCCACCCTCATCCTGTTCCTGATCTTCCAGCGGCAGATCATGGACTCGATCAAAACCAGCGGCCTGAAATGACCGCCAAAACTGCCAGGGAAAAAGCAATGACGAATGCAGGACTTTCGCCGCTGCGCGGCCTCGCCAAACTGCGTGAGGCCAGAACGCGCCGCTTCTCGAGCTACGACCGCACCGGCGGCAATGACGACCGGCTGCATATCGAGCCTGGCAAGACGGTCACCATTGCCGAATATGAAGGCGCGGGCATCGTCACGCATATCTGGGCGACGCTTGCCTGCAAGAGCGAGAGCTTCCTGCGCAAGATCGTGCTGCGTGCTTACTGGGACGGTGAGGAGCATCCGAGCGTTGAGACGCCCATCGGGGACTTCTTCGGGATGGGGCACGCGCAGACCCGCAATTTCGCGAGCCTGCCGGTGCAGGCGAGCCCTGAGGACGGCAAGGCTTTCAACTGCTATTTCCCGATGCCGTTCGCCAGCCACATGAAGATGACCATAACCAACGAGGCCGAGGACGACCTGCTGTTCTACTACTATGTCGACCTCGAACTGCACGAGCTGCTCGAAGAGGGCCTCGGCCGCTTCCACGCGCAATACCGGCAGGCGCGGCCGCAAGGAACCTCCGAGGCAGGCCTTGCGAACGAGCAGTTCCTGTTCGGTGGCGAGAATGTCGACGGCAAGGACAACTACACGATCCTGGATGCCGAGGGCCACGGCCACTATGTCGGCGTGCTCTTCAGCGTCTACTCCCGGCGCAGATCCGACCTGTGGGATTGGTACGGGGAGGGCGACGACATGATCTTCGTCGACGGCGAGCCGGGCCTCTCCGTGCCCGACACGGTGCGCAAGCCCGATCCGCGCATCGGCCCAATGGCAGCGCTCATCGAGCCGCGCAGCGAGAGCGCGCCCGGCGCCAATGATGCCTGGCCGCCGACGCTGCACGGCACCGGCACGGAGGACTATTTCAACACCGCATGGTGTCCGACCCAGACCTATTCCGCGCCGTATCACGGCATTATTGCCGCCGGCGGACCTAACTGGACGGAGCCGGTCACGCTCTATCGCTGGCACATCGAGGATCCTGTCATCTTCCAGAAGCGCATCAGGGTGACGATGGAGCATGGCCATGCCAACCGTCGCTCCGACGACATCTCCTCGGTGGCGTTCTGGTATCAGGCCGAGCCCCATAAGCCATTTGGGCCGCTGCCCGACGCCAAGGACCGGCTGCCAACCTTCCGTCGCCCGTTCCAGAACTGGGAGGCGGCGCAGACCTGAATTGCCTGACGACGGGATCGAGCGCGGCACCGAACGTCGCTGTCTACCGGTGAACGACCGATCTGGGTTCTTTTTCGACTGGCTGGAAGCGCCAGGACCCGACGGATTCGCTTGGGTGCGTCTGCCTTCGGCCACTGCCGTCGGGGCCGCTCTCACTGTGAAGTGAATAAGTGTTCGTCATAACAGCGACGAATCGTGCGCTTAGATGTTGGAGCGGGATAGCGGGGGCAATGGGCCTTGAGGAGGACCTATGCCCGGTGTGAATGCCATCGTCACGCGCGCTCGCCGCATGATCGATTCGTCATTGTTGAGCGGCACGGCCAGATCGGTCCGGCGTGACCATCTCACCTATCTGTCGCCGCGCAAACTGAGGCGTCTCGAAACCGTATTGAGCGAGGTCCTGCGTGGAGGGGTGCCGGGCGATGTCATGGAGTTCGGCATCGCCCTCGGCGGAAGTGCAATCGTGCTTGCCAAGGAAGCGACGAAGTACGGGCGCAGCTTCCATGGGTTCGACGTCTTCGGGATGATCCCGCCTCCGACATCGGAAAAGGACGACGAGAAATCCAGGGAGCGCTATCAGACGATCCTGAAGGGGGAATCGAGAGGGCTGGGCGGCGATAAATATTACGGTTACCGCGACAATCTCTATGATGATGTCTGCCGCTCGTTCAGCAAATATGGCCTGAGCGTCGGCGATTCGGCGGTCAGCCTGCATAAAGGCTTGTTCCAGGAAACTTTACCGGGCGTCAGCCTCAGCGAGATTGCTTTCGCACATATCGACTGCGACTGGTACGACCCCGTCGCCTTCTGCCTCGCCAGTGTCGCCGACCGCCTCAGTCCGCGCGGAGTCATCGTGCTCGACGACTATCACGACTATGGCGGCTGCCGGATCGCAACAAACGAATTTTTGCGGATTCGGCCCGACTTCAGCTTCGAAGATGGAGAGAACGTCGTGCTGCGGCGGACTGGACTGCAGGCCTAAAGGCCCTATGTCGCAAGACGGGCGGTTGATCATGCGTTCAACATATTGTGCAGTGCAATATTTCACGGCATAAGGAGCGCGCCGTTTCATCGCCTGGCTCCCGCGGAGCCATCGGTCGGCACGTATTCGCCTTCTCCCGGGCGGGGGGTAAGAGCGAGGAAAACTGATGAAAGTCCTGTTTGCCGGGGGTAACGGCTACTATCCTGAATTTCATGGCGGGGTTCAATCAAGCACGCACCATCTGGCGGAGCAGTTGCGCAAGCAGGGTCATGAGGCGGCGGTGCTTGCGGCACTCTTCGGCGACGGCATCTTCGGCACGACGGCCCGCATCAAGCTGAAAGTCCTCCGGCAGGGGGCGGTAATGGACAATTTTCCCGGCTATCCGGTGGTGCGGGCATGGTTTCCGTGGGATGCCGTGCCCTTCGCCGTTTCCCGTCTGAAGCCGGATGTCGCGGTCGTCCAGTGCCATAAGTCGGTTCCACTTGGGAAAGCCCTGGAAGCACAGAATGTGCCGATCGTCGTCTACCTCAGGAATGTGGAATTCCACGAACTTGCCGGCGACCTCAGAGAGCTGAGATCGGCGCTCTACATCGCCAATTCCGAATTCACCGCGCGCGCATTTGCAGAGCGTTTCGGAATCGAGGCGACTGTCATCCCGCCGACCATCGACCCGGCACGTTATCGGACCGCCACGACCAAGGAATGTGTGACCTTCATCAATCCGTACACGGAGAAGGGCTTCGAGGTTGCCGTCCGGATCGCCGGGCGCTGCCCCGACATTCCTTTCCAGTTCGTCGAGAGCTGGAAGCTGGACGGCGAATACCGAACCCAAGTCGAACAGACGATCGCGCCGCTGAAGAACGTCACCCTACTCAAGCGCACCGACGATATGAAGACTGTCTACGGCCGCACCAAGATTCTTCTTGCGCCGAGCAAATGGGAAGAAGCTTGGGGCCGCGTTGCCTCCGAAGCCCATTGCAGTGGCATTCCGGTGCTTGGATCCCGTCGCGGCGGCTTGCCCGAGGCAATCGGCGAAGGTGGCGTCGTGCTCGACTACGATGCGCCGCTCGAGGAATGGGTTACCGCGCTCAAGAGGCTCTGGTCCGACCAGGCGTACTACGCCCGCCTGTCTGCTGCGGCCCTCGAACATTCCAAGCGGCCCGCGCTAGATCCGAATCACCAATTCGCAACCTTCCTCGAAGTGCTGAAGCGTGCGGCGGCAAGGACCGACGCTTCCATCGATGCCTAGGCGCTGACCATAGCGCCTCAGATCCGTCGCCTTGATCCTGGCGGACGCCGCTTGGCCTGCAAGGCGGCTCCGGTCCAGGAAACAGAGTTGATACGCCGCATGAGAATAGGCTTTGTCGTCGGAGAGTTCCCGCTCTTGTCGCATACCTTCGTGATCAGCCAGATCGAAGGCTTCATGCGGCGCGGCTACGACATCTCCGTCATATGCGACAGGATCGGCAGCGATAGACGCATCGACGCTACCGCGGAACCGATGAAGACGATGCTGGAGAACACGCATCGGTGGTGGCGGTTGTCATCCAGGCTGCGTAGCGCCGTCGGGCGCCTGCCGCCCAAGCTCCAGGACAAGGTCTCGACCGCGGCCGACATGTTGTGGACGGAGGAACTCAACAGATGCGACCTTCTGCTTGCCCATTTCGGGAACAATGGGCTCCGGCTGGCGAGGGCAAAAAAGCAGAAACGACTGGCGCCGCCGATTGTGACCATCTTCCATGGAAATGACGTCGGCATTCCGGCGCATGAGGGGACGCTGCAGAGATATATGCCTCTGTTCCAGCACGGGACATGCCAGCTGACAGTGAACGAAGTCTTCCGAAGGCAGCTCATCGAAGTTGGTGCGCCCGAGCACCAGGTCGCGGTGCACCGCATGGGCATCGACTGCGACGACATTCCATACCACCCGCGCAATATGGACGAGGGTCCCTTGCGACTGATCTCTGTCTGCCGTCTGGTGGAGAAGAAGGGCATCGCATTCGCGCTTCGGGCCGTTGCCGCCCTGCAGGCTGCAGAGCCGCAAATCGAGTGGCGCTATTCCGTCATAGGCGACGGCCCGCTGCTCGATGAACTGCGTGCTCTCGCCGGTGAGCTCGGAATCGAGGAGAGGGTGCGGTTTTACGGCGCGCTGCCTCACGGCGACGTCAAGGAGCACCTCGCCCGCTCACATATCTTTCTCTTACCGAGCGTCACGGCGACAGACGGCGACGTGGAGGGAGTTCCCGTCGCGCTCATGGAAGCGATGGCCGCGGGGCTCATCACAGTCAGCACCTATCATTCAGGAATCCCGGAATTGATCGAGAACCATAAGACCGGTTTTCTCGCGCCTGAGAAGGACGTGGAAGCACTCGCAACTCACCTGATTTGGATTGCCGAGAATCGTGACGCCTCCCACGCCGTCACGGCAGCTGCTCGCCGACACATAGAGGCCGAGTTCAACAACGATGTGCTGAACGATCGCCTGGCGACGATGATCACCTCGCTCTTGGCCGAGAAGCAGGTCGCATGAACGCACCGCTGCACTTCGGCAAGGTGGCGTTGCGCGGCAGCGTCGTCACCGGCATCTCGCAGGGCGTGAGGGTCGGCCTGCAGTTCCTTTCCGTCGTGATCCTGGCGCGGCTGCTCGTTCCGGAAGATTTCGGCCTTGTAGCGGCGGTTGGGCCGATCGTCGCCTTCGTCGGGCTGTTCCAGAATCTCGGGCTGCAGCAGGCCGTCGTCCAGCGAATGGAAATCACCGACGCCCAGCTCAACCGCATGTTCTGGATCATGGCGGCCGTAGGCCTCGCCTGCACGACCGTCGTCGTGCTCATCAGCCCGGCCGTGGCGTGGTTCTACGGCGATCCGCGCATGCGCGGCATCACGATCCTGGCCGGCCTGCCGCTCTTGCTCGGCAGCATGGCCGGGCTGCCGCTCAGTCTCCTCAACCGCCACCTTCGGTTCGGTCAACTTGCGCTCATCGACATGGCCAATGCGCTGGTCGGCTTCCTCGCCGCAGCCGCCAGCGCCTATCTGGGGATGGGCTATTGGTCGCTGCTTGTCGGTTCGGCAGCTTCTGCCGCCGTGTCACTCGCCGTCGGCTGGTGGTGGAGCCACTGGACACCAGGCAGGCCGGATTTTGCGATCGATCGCGACATCATGTCGTTCGGTGCCAATCTCACCGGCTTCAACCTGGTCAATTTCTTTTCCCGCAATCTCGACAACATACTGATCGGAAAATTTTCGGGCGCCGTGGAACTCGGCTTCTACGACCGCGCCTACAAGCTGCTGCTCTTTCCGATCCAGAACATTATCGCGCCCCTGTCGCGCGTCATGATACCGCTGCTCGCCCGCGTGCAGAACGACAAAGCGCGTTTCCGTGACCTCTACCTGCAGATAGTCTGGGTACTCTCCTTCGTGACCGTCCCCGGCGTTGCGGCTCTGGTATGCACCTCGGAGCAGGTTGTCACGATCCTGTTCGGCGAGAAATGGCAGGCGGTTGCGCCGATCTTCGCATGGCTCGGACTTGCCGGCCTGGTCCAGGCGGCCGGCAACACGACCGGCTGGGTCTTCATGTGCCAGGGCAAGACCAAGACCATGTTCCAGTGGGGTGTGTATGCCGCGGCCACCACGATCGCCGCCTTCGTGATCGGGCTACCCTGGGGCGCCGTCGGCGTCGCCGCCGCTTACGCGATCAGCACCTATGCGCTGAGGATCCCGGTGCTGACCTGGCTGATGCACCGCGTAGGCCCGGTCTCGGCTTACGACTTCCTGATGGCGCAGTTTCTCTATGTTTTCTCGTCGCTCGCCACCTGGGCTATCTTCAATTTCTTCCCGGATGCCTTTGTGAGATCGAGCAACCTGGTGACCGTGATACTCGTGACGGCCCTAAGCTATTTGCTGGCCGGTCTGATTACGCTGGCGGTGCCCGAGCCGCGTCGGGTCGCCTTCGTCATCGGCAAGAAGGTGATCGGCGCCATCCGATGATGCGGCGGAGGCCGTGCTCCCGATCACCCTTTTCAAGAGCTCGACCGACGACAGCGCGGAAGCGTTCTCCATCAGGACCGATTTCAGGCTGGTCTTCCTGAAATCCTCGAGCTTTTCCGAAAACAGCTGAAGCTTGCCTGCGGCTTCCTCGGCCGCGATCGTGTCGATGTCCATGAGCACTTCGGAGATGCCGAGCCTGGCAGCCAGTTCCTTGGTCTTGAACTCATAGGCGATCGGCAGCACTGGGGTGCCGACGCAGAGCGACATGATCATCATGTGCATGCGCGTCGCCACGACGAAATCGAAACCCTTCACCAGTTCCATCAGCTGCTCGGGCGTGTGGAACGAGGAATCGATCGACACACTCTCGGCGATCGAGGGGTCGAGCTCAGTGACGATGGCCCTGGCAGTCTTGGAGTCGTCATGGGCATATTCCGGCACGCCCTGGCAGGTCGACACGAAAGTGACCTTCTTGCCTTGTTGCACTAGCGAAATGACGAGCTGCCCGACGGCCTCGATATAGCGGCGCATGCCGTCCTGGCCGTCTTTCACATAGTTCCAGTTGCGGACCGAAATCCCGACCCGCCCGGTCGGGGCGGGCGGCGTTGAGGCCGCGAGGATGTCTGTTATCCGCTGCGTATCCGCCAAGGCAAAGACGGCGTCCGCGACAACGTGGCATTTGGTTCGGTCTCTGACGATGTTGGAAATATGCCCCAAGGATTTTTCATCCCGCAGCAGGATGAGCGGACTCTCGTTCAGGACGCTTTTCAAAGATATCCTGTTGTAACCATTGTTGAACGGACCAAGGGACTGGGTAAAAAAAATGGGAGCCTTTTGCATAAGGCTGTCAATTTGAAACTGTAATATCCGCTTTTTCAAATTATAGTTTTCGACCAGATAGGTTCCGCCGGTGGTCACGACGAAATCAGCGCCACGATAGATTTCAAGGCTTTTACGGCTTTCCTTATCCAATACGAGATTCGCCAAAGCTTCGTTGCCGCGCCCAAGCTGGCCAATGGCGTGCAGGCGAATTTTGTTGAACGCCTTCTTTGCGAGGTTCTTCAGGAAATTCCGGTCGTGCTCGTATTTGAAAACCTGCTCGGAAAGCAGCTTCCTGAACGTCAGGTTTTTGTATTTTTTCTCTTTGTAGAGCCGTTCCGATACTTCGGGATTGCTGTCAAAGACGTAGATCTTCGCTTCTTCACCAAGCGCGCGATCCAGTATCTCCTTTATCGCAATCAGAATTGCTGCATCGCCCGTGTTGAGGCACACAGTATTTTCAACCACGACGTGCATGAATCTGCTCTGCTCCGGCTGTTGATGGCGCATTGGAACCCGCTCGGATCACTTCGGGAGATGTTTGTCAGGCTCCATGAAGACAGTGCGGTCCGACAAAGCTTCTTTACGTGCTGCACTGCAGCAATTAGGTTGAACCTACCACCGTTCCACCGATCTCTGTCAATCGAAAAGGATGTCCAGATGAAAGTAGCGGTTATCGGAACCGGCTATGTCGGTCTTGTCAGCGGGACCTGTCTTGCGGAGGTCGGGTGGGACGTGACATGCGTCGACAAGGTCACCGACAAGATCGAAAAGCTGAACAAAGGGGTGATCCCGATATACGAGCCGGGTCTCGAGGAACTGGTGACCAAGAATGTCGGCGCCGGGCGGCTGAGATTCACGACCGCCATTGCCGAGGCTGTCAAGGATGCCGAGGTCGTCATCATTGCGGTCGGCACGCCGACGCGCCCGCTCGATGGCAATGCCGACCTCCAATACGTCTATGCCGCGGCCGAGGAGATCGGCCGCTCTCTGGACCATTATGCCGTGGTCGTCACTAAATCGACCGTGCCGGCCGGGACCGGCTTTCAGGTCAAGCGAATCGTTTCCGAGGCCAATCCCGATCTCGATTTCGACGTGGCGTCGAATCCGGAGTTCCTGCGCGAGGGGAACGCGATCTACGACTTCATGAAGCCTGACCGCATCGTGGTCGGCACGGAGACCGACCGAGCACGAGAGCTGCTCGAGAAGCTCTATAGCCCATTTGCCGACCAGGGCGTCGAACTCATCCGCACCGATCTGATTTCGTCGGAGCTCATCAAATATGCAGCAAACACGTTCCTGGCCACCAAGGTCAGCTTCATCAACGAGATGGCCGATATCTGCGAAAAGCTCGGCGGCAATATCGAGGACGTGTCGCGCGGCATGGGCAGCGACAACCGTATCGGCCATGCCTTCCTGAGGCCGGGCCCCGGTTACGGCGGCTCATGCTTCCCTAAGGATACGCTCGCTATGGTCCATATCGGCGAGCGGGCGCTTAGCCCTGCGACGATCGTGGAAGCCGTGATCTCGGTCAATCGGGCCCGCGGCCATCGCATGGTGGCAAAGATCGTTCAGGCGGCCGACGACGACGTGCGCGGCAAGCGCATCGCGCTTCTGGGACTCACCTTCAAGCCCAATACGGACGACGTGCGCGACAGCATCGCGATACTGATTGCCGAGGAGCTGTCGCAGGCAGGCGCGATCGTCAGGGCCTATGATCCGAAGGGGATGCAGCAGGCCTATCGCGTTTTGGACGATGCAATCGAATATTGCGGCAGTGCGGACGATGCACTCGACGATGCCGACATATGCGTGATCGCGACCGAGTGGAGCGAGTTCACGGACAAGAAGCCGAGCGAGTACAAGAGGCTGATGGCCGAACCGGTCCTCGTCGACTTGCGCAACGCTTTCTCGCCCGAGGAGATGGCCGACCTTGGCTTCACCTATGTCTCGATTGGCAGATCCGCCGTGAAGCCGAAGCCGGTGCGCACGCAACGCGAAGGTGATCTGATCGGGATAGAGACCAGGCTGTAGTCACCACAACATCGAAATGCGCAGCGGCTTTGGGATAAATCCGATGCGCCTGCACAGAGATAGAGCGGCCTAGCGATCGTATAGGAACGCGCGCCGCTCCATCTTTTTGTTCGCGCATGGAATTCGTCCGAAATCCGCTGCGCACTCTTCCGTCCGTTGCATTTAACCGCGGCTGATCCTCGATGCATTGACGCATCGCTCGTCTAGGCCGATACCCCGACGAGCAATAAGGAATTGATACATGCGGGTTCTCGTCACGGGCAGTGCCGGCTTCATCGGCTTCCACATCGCCAGGAGGTTGATCGCGGACGGGCATCTGGTCGTCGGGTTTGACGGCATGACGCCCTACTACGACGTGACGCTCAAGGAGCGCCGGCATGCGATCCTTGCCAAGTCCAATGGCTTTCGCGCAAAGATCGGGCTTCTCGAGGACAAGGCCGCGCTTGACGAGGCCGTCGCCGACTTCCGTCCCGACGTGATCATCCATCTCGCGGCGCAGGCAGGTGTCCGATACAGCCTGGAACACCCGGAAGCCTATGTAAGCGCCAATCTCGACGGCATGTTCAACCTGCTCGAGGCAGCGCGCCAGGCAGCGGTGAAACATCTGCTCATCGCTTCGACCAGCTCGGTCTATGGTGCCAACAGCAAAATGCCATTCCGGGAGACGGACCGCACCGACTGGCCGATCACGCTCTATGCCGCGACAAAGAAGGCCGGTGAGGCGATGTCGCATTCTTATGCGCATCTGTGGAAATTGCCCACCACCTGCTTCCGCTTCTTCACGGTCTACGGTCCCTGGGGACGGCCGGACATGGCGCCGATCAAGTTTACCACGGCGATCGACGAGGGCCGGCCGATCGAAGTCTATGGCGAAGGCAAGATGCGGCGCGACTTCACCTATATCGACGACCTGGTGGAGGCGGTGATCCGATTGATCGACGCGGTGCCGGAAGCCGGGAAGCCAGTACTTGCCGAAGGCGTGGAGGATTCGCTGTCGCCAGCCGGGCCCTGGCGTGTCGTCAATATCGGCGGCGGCCAGCCGGTCTGGCTGATGCCGTTCATCGAGACGATCGAGCGGCATCTCGGCAAGAAAGCCGAAATGATCATGCTGCCCATGCAGAAGGGCGACGTGACCGAGACTTTCGCCGACGCTTCCCTTCTGACAGCGCTGACCGGCTTCACGCCGAAAACGACGGTGGAGGAAGGGGTGAAGGCACTGGTCAAGTGGTATCGGAAAGAAGTGCGGTCCTTGGGGGCTTGATAGGAATGTCGTCGGAAATACTTCAGTCTCCATCGGGGCGTGAGCTTCTCGAACGCGAAATGAGCCGGCAGCATGCCGATGCGCTTGCCTCGCTCCGCTCCAATACCGGCATGGCCGAGCGTGTTGCCGCGAGTGTCGCCAAGACCGGCAAGCTGCTGCTTCTCGGCATGGGCGCTTCGCATTATGCCAATCGTATCGCCGAGCCCCTTTACCGGCAGCTTGGCAGCGAGGCCTGGGCGTCCACTGCCGCCGACCAGCTCCACTCGCCACTGCCGCCGGCTCTGCGAACGGTGATCATCGTCTCGCAGTCAGGCGAATCCGGTGAGATCCCTGAACTCGTTCGTGGGCTCGCCGACGACGAACACTCGTTCGGCATGACGCTCGACGCCTCCAGCACGCTTGGCCGGTCGCTGCCTTGCCTCGTTGGAGCCGGCGGCAGCGAGGTCGCCTTCGCCGCAACGCGCAGCCTGACCGTCACGCTGGCACTTCATGCCGCAGTCCTTTCGGCAATCGGGGGCAGTGATGGTGGGGCGGCCGCAAGCCTCCTCAGTCCACCCGCAGCCGCTGTCGACGAAGCGCTCCATGCTTTGGTCAATAAGCCGGTAATGGTCGTCAGCGGCCAAGGTGTGTTCCGCGGGCTCGCGGAAACCTCCGCCTTGATGATCACGGAACTTGCACGCATGCCGGCCCTCGGTTTCGAGCTCGGCCAGTTCCGCCATGGACCGCTGGAGCTGCTTTCGCCGGATATCGGCGTCGTCGTCTTGCGCGGTGCGGAGGAAAACTCCGCAGCGATGCAAAGGGTGGCCCAGGCTGTGAGCGGAGCGGGCTCGACACCGGTCATCTTCGACTGCAGCGGCGAGAGGCCGTTACCGGGCGCCGTGACGATCGCATTGCCGCGACTCCAAGGACTCGGTGCGGTGCTCGCGATGCTGCCGTCACTGCAGCGCTTGATCATAGAGATCGCTGCGCGCAAGGTGGCGCGTGTCGGCGAGCCGGTTCGCTCGACCAAGATCACGCGGGCGGCCTGATGACCGGAGACGTGAATGGCGAGACCGCTTTGCCCGAAATCCACCTGATCGGCGGCGTCATCGTCGATCTCATCATGGGGCGGGTTGCCCCATGGCCTCAGCCCGGCACGGAAACCTTCGTCCCGCACTCGGAACTGAGGGCAGGGGGGCCGGCCGGCAACACCGCGCTCGCGCTGAAGGCGCTCGGCGTGCCGCACCATGTCATCTGCAATATCGGCAACGACATGTTCGGCGCCTGGCTGACGGCCACCTTCGGCGAGGCCGCGCAGAGGTGGAACAAAGTCCGGCGGCCGACCGCGATCTCGGTGGCGATCGAGCACCCTGGAGGCGAACGGAGCTTCTTCACGGAGCCCGGGCATCTTGCCGCCCAGGAGGTCGGCGAGATTCTCGACATGCTCCCGGTCAAGGCAGTCCCCGGCAGCATCGCCTTGCTGACCGGGGCATTCCTCCACCCGGACCTGCTCGATTCCTTCGCCGGGCTACTCCAGGCGATCGGAAGACGAGGCTTTACGGTCGCGCTGGATACGGGTTGGCCGCCGCACGGCTGGGATGAGGCGACGCGGGAGAAAGTGAGCAGCTGGCTCGCGTGGTGCGACCATATCCTGTTCAACGAGATCGAGAGCCGGTCGCTTTCGGGCGCTGCCTCGGTGGAGGCTGCCGCACGCTGGATGAGGGAGCGGGCGAAGCCCGACGCCGTACTGGTCATCAAGCGTGGCGCCGAGGGCGCGTCGGCGTGGATCGGCGGCGAGATCGTCCATGCTCGGGCGCCGGCCGTGCAAGTCGTCGACACCACAGGGGCGGGGGATGCCTTCAACGCCGGTTATCTCGGCGCCTGCCTGAGGGGCGCGCCTGTCGCCGTCGCGCTCGCAGAAGGCGTGGAGGTGGCGTCGGCTGCAATCGCCTCGTCGCCGCGCGAATACCGGCCGCCGAGGAGCCGCACGGTGGCCGCAGCCTCGCAGGCGTCGAGCACCGCCGACTGATACGGTTTGCGCAACTCCCTGCACAGCGCCATAGTGAGGGCGTGCAGGCCATAGGCTTGACAGCGTGAGCACCAGACAGAACTGTTGATAGTCTGACAATCCTTACTCCGGACGCTCCTGCCGGAGGTCCGAAAGCGAGCATCTGCCATGCCGAGCGTCGAGATCCGCAAATTCGTCACCCAGGTGGAAGAGATCCGGCACGAAGGCGGGCCGCCGGCCGGCCAGCCGGCCGTGCGCGGAGCGATCGCGGCCGTGATCGCCAACCCCTATGCGGGGCGCTATGTCGAGGACATTGCCGGCTTTATGGATGACCTGAAGCCGCTCGGCCTCGACATGGCCAGGCGACTGATCGAAGCGCTGGGCGGCGATGCGGCACGCATCGAAGGCTACGGCAAGGGCGCCATTGTCGGATCGGCGGGCGAGCTCGAGCACGGCGCCCTGTGGCACGTGCCGGGCGGTTATGCGATGCGCGAGCTGCTCGGCGGCGCCAAGGCGATCGTGCCCTCGGCCAAGAAGGTCGGGGGGCTCGGCACGCATATCGACATTCCGATCACGCACAAGGATGCCTCCTATGTGCGCAGCCATTTCGACGCCATCGAGATCGGCATCAATGACGCCCCGCGCGCCAACGAGATCGTGCTCGTGCTGGCCATGACGAGCGGACCGCGCGTGCATGCCCGCGTCGGCGGGCTGGCGGCATCCGAGATCAAGGGAGAGGACGGGCTGAGATGAGCACTTCCATCCGCAAGATTGTCACCGTCGTCGAGGAGACGCAGGTCGAGGGGGGCCGCTCAGTTTCGCCGCCGACCAGACGCGCCGCAGCGATTGCCGTGATCGAAAATCCGTTCGCCGGCCAGTATGTCGAAAACCTCGATGTGCTCATCGCCATCGGCGAGGAGCTTGGTGGGCTTCTTGGGGAGCGCGCGGTCGCTGCGCTCGGCATCCCCGGCGACTCAGTCGAAAGCTACGGCAAGGCGGCTTGCGTCGGCGCGGAAGGCGAGCTGGAACATGCGGCGGCAATCCTGCATCCGAAGCTGGGCGCGCCATTCCGCAAGGTGCTCGGCAAGGGCGCCGCGCTTATCCCATCCTCCAAGAAACGCGGCGGCCCCGGCACGCCGTTCGACATCCCGCTTGGCCACAAGGATGCCGCATATGTGCGTAGCCATTTCGACGGCATGGAGGTGCGCGTCAATGACGCGCCGCGCGACAACGAGATCGTCGTCGCCGTGGCAGTGACCGATTCCGGCCGCCCGCACCCACGCGTCGGCGGGCTCACCAAGGGCGAGATCAAGGGCGAGGACGGGTTGAGGTGAGTTGATCCGGGTTGAAAGGTCCCGGTCGATCAGAATAAGGCGTTCAGCGATTCGCAGAGCCAGAGTCGAGTCGTATCATCCAGCACAAGACGCTCGAGGATAGTGTAGCCCGCATATCCAAGGGCAGCCTCAAACTCGCTCTTCCGGAGAACCGATACCCAGTTCATCTTCCTGACACGTTCAGGTGAATAGTCAACATCGTCCGAGTTCACGTGGCTGACCACCAGGAAACGTGTATTCGTTGACAATTTTTTCAAAGCAGCGCCAACGTCTTTGACGTATTCTAGAACGCCTAATATGACAATCACGTCAAAATATCTGTTTAATTCATCGCTTGAAAGGTCAAACTTTATTACGTCTGCACCTTGTGGATCTATATCATAGCCAGAATAGGTGTAAGTTGCGCCGCGCCGCTCTATCTCAAGACGAAGTTTCTGGTCACCGCATCCCACATCGGCAATCGCGCCGCCGTTGGGCAGCGCTCGTTGGACCAAGTCCACTGCGGCCGACGCTCGCGCGAACCATTCGGCTCGCTTTTGCGTCTTTAGATTGTATCGGTCGCGGCGGTTCGGAAACAGACGTGTCGATATCTTAAGAAGGAGGCTCACATCATTCTTCTCTTGGGGGCCAGCCGCGCTCCCAACACGATGCCAGCCCTGGTCGTTCCCTCCCTCAGCCGTGAGAGGTCATGTAACTGCTGCACGAGCTTCATCGGCGGAAGCTCGGACGGCATGACCCCGTCGCCGGCCATCATTTCGATATTGGCTGCAGATGGAATAACTATGGCCGAGTCTTGCCCGGGTGATGGTCGTGCCTGAATATCATCAAGCAGAAGCAGTGCTTTAGGGCGAGCGATGCGTCAGATTGGCTCAGCACGTCGGCGGGCTTGTCAAGAGCGAGGTTGGAGCCACGTGAGGTGAGCGGAGCGGGGACAGTTTACTTTTGTCGCTGGCTACCTCGGCGAAGCGCTGCACTTCCCTGCGGCAAAAAAAAGCAAATTGTCCCTGCATTCACCGCCTTCGCTTAGCCTCCGAACAGCTCCGGCATCGTGGTCGACGGCGGGGTGTTGCGTGAGCGTTGCGAACGCACGATGCCGTCGATGATCGTCATGCCGATGCCGGGAATATCGCCGAGCCGGACGCTCTCGAGCAAGTTCTTGCCGGCGGAATGCTGTGCCTTGTCGAGGAGCACGAAATCGGCGGCGCGGCCCACCTCGATCAGGCCGCAGTCAAGCTCTCGCATGCGCGCGGTGTTGCCGGTGGCGAAGCAGAAGGCGATCTCGGCCGGCACGTCGCCCAGCGAAGAGAGCATGGAGATCATGCGGACGATGCCGAGCGGTTGCACGCCCGAGCCGGCCGGTGCGTCGGTGCCGAGGATGACACGTTCGAGCTGATTGAGCTCCCTTGCCGTCCGTAGCGTGAGCAGGGCGGCTCGCTCATTTCCGTTGTGCACCAGCTCGAGCCCGCGATGACATTTCTCGCAAAGGCAGACGATCTGGTCGTCCGGTAAGGCGGTGTGGCCGCCATTGACGTGGCCGATGATGTCCGTGTCGGCAGCTAGCACGACATCCTTGTCGATGAGCCCCGATCCGGGGATCGATGGGCCGCCGGTATGTATGGTGCTCTGAATGCCATATTTGCGCGCCCAGGCAACCATCTGGCGCGCGGTCTCGCCGTCCTTCACCGAGCCGAGACCGACCTCTCCGAGCAGTTTCACGCCGGCCGCCGCGAGCTCCTTGAAGTCTTCCTCGACCATGCCGTGCTCGATCACCGGGGCCCCGGCATGCACCTTCACGCCGGAGGGCCGGAAGGCGGAGAATATGCGTTGTGCCGTGATAGCGTGTGCCTTCAGGCCGATGATGTCGCGAGGCCGGCCGGGCGTATGCACCTCGCCGGCCGAGATCATCGTGGTGACGCCGCCATGCAGATTGGAATCGATCCAGCCGAGCTGGTTCTGACGCGGCGTCCAGTCGCCGGCCACCGGATGGACGTGACTGTCGATAAGGCCAGGGACGAGCGCCGATCCTTTCGCGTCCACCGTGGTAGTGGCGTTGTCCGTGTCGAGATCCCTTGCTCTGCCGAACGCGGTGATGCGGCCGTTCTCGGCGACGATCGTGTCGGCATCGAGGATCGGATTTTCGATCGCGCCAGAAAGCATCAGGCCGATGTTGCGAACGACCAGCTTGGTCGGGTTGCCGTCGGTGACGGGAGCGTCATGGGCCATGCCGAATTCTCCTTCTGATTTTCGACCGAGCGTCAGGCGAAATCGTCGTCGCCGTCGCCGATCTTGTGCAGCAACGTCATCAAGGTCTGCCGCTCTCCAGGCGTGAGCGGCGCGAGCACACGGCGCGCCACCTCCAGGCTGTCGGCGAGACGGTCGATCGAATAGCGCGTGCCCCTGTCGGTGAGCGTGATCATCGCGAGCCGCTGATCCTTCTTAGAGCCGCGACGTTCGATCAGGCCATTCTTCATAAGCTTGCGCACCACGATGCTGATGGTCGAAGGGTCCATAGCAGTGAGGCGGCCGAGATGGTTCTGCGACAGCTCGCCATGCTTCAGCAGCGTCGCAATCGCCGCATGCTGCGTCGGCGTGAGATCCTGGCCGGCCATCACCTGCTGGAAATAGAAGGTCGCCCGCTGGTGGGCGCGCCGGATCAAATGAGCCGGATGCTTAGTGAGATCGTAGCCAGAGGCGTTGAACGCGGCCAACGCCTCCTTACGAGAGATCGGCGGCGCGTTGGCGGCGCTGCCGCTGGTGTCCGAGTCCGGTTTGATGTCTCGTGTCACGCTGCAATGTCCGTGTTTTCGATGACGGCCCCTTTCGACAGGGCGGCGACCACGCGTTTGGCGTCCGTCACGATGCCGAAATGAGTAGCTATGTCGTAGAGCGTGCTTTCCTGCTCGCGCGGGCCCGTGGCGGCGCAGCAGTCCCTCGGCACCACCACATCGTATCCATTGAAGAAGGCGTCATGCACGGTCGAGCGCACGCAGATGTTGGTGACCACGCCGAAAATCACGAGCTGGTCGACAAGCATGTCCTTCAGCGTCACGTCGAGGTCGGTCTGGAAGAAGGACGAGTAGCGGTGTTTGATCACGTGGATCTCGTCGGCGCGCGCGCCGAGATCGTCGATGACCTCGGTCGCCCAAGTTCCTTCCTCGCCATGCGGCGTGCGCTTCAGGAACTCGCGGTCGCGACGCATATTCCGGCGATGACTGTCGCGCACCCAGATGATCGGGGCACCCGCCTTGCGTGCTGCGTCGATGACCGCGAGCTGCGGGGGAACCAGCGCCTCGCAGCCGGGCAACACCATCTTGCCGCCTGGCTTGCAGAATTCGTTGATCATATCGACCACGATGACGGCGGTGCGCTTCGGATCGAGCGTGATGTGCTCGACCCGCATATGTGAGGAAAAGACATCTACTGACATCCTGGTCAGCTCCTCTTGGCGAATCTTCAATCTCTTAACAAGCTATACAGTAAATCGAAGAAGCGGTCGCTATCTACATCGCAGGCGATCTTTGCATTTGGCCTTTCGCCGCGCTCATTCCAGAAATCGGCGACCGTAGCGCCGAAGCAATA
The DNA here is from genome assembly GCF_033542235.1 of Mesorhizobium sp. BAC0120. Taxonomy (NCBI): domain Bacteria; kingdom Pseudomonadati; phylum Pseudomonadota; class Alphaproteobacteria; order Hyphomicrobiales; family Phyllobacteriaceae; genus Mesorhizobium; species Mesorhizobium sp. BAC0120. The sequence continues at coordinate 441,079 of NZ_JAWRCU010000004.1, forward strand.
GGAGCCAGCGAGGTTGACGCCTATATGAACCGGCCTGGTGCGGATGAGCGTGGGGTCGATGACCGCCGCGAGCGCCAGCGGGTCGTGCATGGCGCCACCGATGCCCATCGAGTTGCGGTGGAGCTTCTCATAGAACTTCAGCCAATCGAGGACGACCTTGCCGAGTGGCGTGCCGATCCTCTCGAACTCCGCAAATTGCGGTGCCTCGACCAGCACCTGCATGGTCACATCGAGCCCGACCATGGTGATCGGGATGCCGCTATCGAGGACGATCTTCAGTGCCTCGGGATCGCAGAAGGCGTTGAACTCCGTCGGTGTTATGATCTCGCTCTTGCGATAGAAGACGCCGCCCATCCAGGTGAGCTCCTTGATTTTCGGGAGCACCTGCGGGTGCTTCAAAACGAGCAGGCCGATGTTGCAGAGCGGACCGGTGGCGACGACGTCGATCGGCTCACGCTGCGCAGCGAGCTTCCCGGCCAGGAAATCGACGGCATGCTGCGAAACGACCTTGCCTTGCGCCGGCGGCAGATAGGGCGATCCTTCGAGACCGCTCGGGCCGTCGGCAGTTCCCAGCACCAGAGGCCGAGCCAGCGGCCGGTGGCAGCCCCGTGCCACCGGCACGTCTTGAGCGCCGATGAATTCGAGGATGCGCAGGCAGTTGGCGGTGGTCTTCTCGATTTCGGCATTGCCGCAGGTGGTGGTGACGCCAAGCAGGTCGATTGCCGGCGAGCGATGCGCCATCACAAGCGCAATCGCGTCGTCGTGGCCAGGATCACAGTCGAAGAGGATGGGAGTGGCGGTCATGCTGCCGCTCCTGCGCGCTCGTAGCGCGCGATGGTTTCCTTGAAGATCGACAGGAAGCGACGGCCGTCTATGCCGGTCGCGATACGCGTCGTCTTGGGCCCGCCGCCAGGCAGGATCTGGCGACCGCGATATGCGACCGTCTGGCCGCGGGCGATGCGGCCGTCGAGCACCACGTCGACGAAGAGCGGCTCGGTCATGGTGCATAGGTCAGGCGCAAAGGCGAGCGCGACGGTTATCACGTCGTCCATCGGGAAGCCGACAAGGCCGAAGAACTCGCGCCAGATGTCGATGTAGATCGGAAACACCCTGGATATCATCGCGACGACTGGGTTATCCCCGGCTGCAGCGTGCATATCGGCGAGATCGTCTCGGGTCAGCATGGAGGTCGCAGCCCGGTTGTCCTCGCAGACGTCGAGCGGCACCAGGATCTTGTCGATCTCGGCATTGAGGACTGTGCGCGCCGCTTCCGGGTCGGCCCAGATATTGTATTCGCTGACCGGCGTCATGTTGCCTGGGGTCGCGAATGTGCCGCCGAGGACGATCAGCCGTTTCAGAAGCTTCGTCAGCTCCGGTTCCTGAATGAGGGCCATCGCCGCGTTGGTGGGCGGGCCGGTGGTGACCAGCGTAATCTCGCCGGGCGCCGCTCGCGCCGTGTCGATGATGAAATCGACGGCGTGTTGTCCGATGGGCTTGTGTGTTGGCTGCGGAGCCGGCGGGTTGAATTCTTTCAGCCGGTCGCCGAAGCGCTGGGCGAGCCGTTTCTCGAAATGGACCGGAGCCTCCATGTCGGCCTTGGAGTTGCCGAGGATCGGTCGCCAGGCGCCTGCGGCAACGGGTATATCCTCGCGGCCGGCGAGCGTCAGGGTGTTCAGCACCACGTTGGTGACCTGGTCGATACCGCCTGCCGCACCGGCGACGGTGGTCACGCCTTCCAGCTTCAGATGCGGCGACGCGGCAGCGAACAGGACGGCGAGAATGTCGTCGCCTGCCGAGTCGACATCGAGGATGATGCGCTCCATGTCAGTTCCTGGGTTCATCGGCATCGCCAAGCTGGAGTAGTGATAGATGCCGAGGGTCACCAGTGACCTTAGTCACGCCGTCCAGCTTGAGTTTGCAACCGAATCGCCAAGCTGGAGCACCCCTCATCCGACTCGGCGCTGCGCGCCGAGCCACCTTCTCCCACAAGGGGAGAAGGGGGAGCGCTGCATATGCGTCTCCGCCAATCTCCACCGTTTGAGATTTGCTGCGAGCTACAATGTCAGGCTCCCCCTTCTCCCCTTGTGGGAGAAGGTGGCCGCGAAGCGGTCGGATGAGGGGTGCTCCAGCTTGACGCCACGCAGCCCGGCACGGCGCGCCAGCGATTGTCGGTAGAAACAGGGCGTCACCAGTCATCACAGGCTCTTTCCCGTCACAGGCTTCGCCAAAACGCGGCTCATGCTTTCCAGCGTCTCGCGGATCAGTTTCGGTCGCGCGCGATAGGAGAGCGCGAAGAGTGCAGCGAGCGCGACGAGGTAAGGCACGGCGAGCACGAGATAGGAGGAGATGCCGAGCGTCTGGAGCCTCAACGACAGCGCGTCGGAGAAGCCGAAGAGCAGGCAGCCGGCGAGGATGCGCCATGGGTCGCCGTTGGAGAAGATCAGGATGGCGACAGCCATGAAGCCTCTGCCGGATGACATGTTCTCGGTGAACATTGTGGTGTAGCCGAGTGATAGATGCGCGCCGGCGAGCCCCGCCAGCACCCCGCAAAGGAGCGATGAGGTGTAGCGGATGCGCGCGATCGAGATGCCGAGCGCCTCTGCGGCTTCCGGCTTCTCGCCGACGACGCGGATATAGAGGCCGAGGCGGGTGCGGCGGTAGAAGAGGATTAGGAGCGGCACCAGGGCGAAGGCCAGATAGACCAGCGGTGTGTAGCCGGAGATCATCTGCCCGACGGGGCCGAGCTCGCGGGCGAAGGGCAGCCGGATCACCGGCAGGCCGACAAGCCCCTGGCCGAAGATCGAGCCGCGGTGACCGAAGATTGCCTTCAGGAGCGAAATGGTCATGCCGCTGGCAAGGATGTTCAGCGCCAGGCCGACGACGACCTCGTTGGCCCTGAAGGTGACGACGAGCAGCGCGAAGACGTAAGCCAGCACGAGGGCGGCGGCGACACCGGCGAGCACGCCAAGCCAGGGCGAGCCGGTGAAGATGGTGCCGATCACAGCGAAGAAGGCGCCGACCAGCATCTGACCTTCGAGGCCGATGTTGAAGATGCCGGCCTTGGTGGTGAAGGAACCGCCCAGCGCGACCAGCAGGATCGGTGCGGTGGTCCTGAGTGTCGCGACGATCAGGGCGACATTGAAGAGCCGCTCTAGAATTTCCATCGGCGCTCTCCTGCAGTGCTGTCGCCGGCCTTTCGGCGGATCGTGATCTCAGCCGATACCGCTAGAATGATCAGGGCCTGCACGACGGTGATGATCTCGCGGGATGCGGTGGTGTCGACTTCGAGCAGCAGCGAGCCGTTCCGCAGGGCGCCGAAGAACAGCGCGGTGGCAATGGTGCCGAGTGGGCTGCCGTTGGCAAGAAGTGCTGCGATCACGCCATCGAAGCCGAACCCGGGTGCGAAGCCCTCCATGAAGCGGTGGTGGACGCCGAGCGCCTCGATGCCGCCCGCCAGTCCGCCGACCGCGCCGGACGCGAGAAGCACGAAGAGGCACTGCCGCTTGATGTCGATCCCGCCATATTCGGCGAATCTGGGGTTCGCTCCCATCTCGCTTATCGCATAGCCGCGTGCCGTGCGCTGGAAGAAGAAGTGCACCGCAACAGCGAGCGCCAGGCCGATGACAAGTCCCCAGTTGAGGCGGGAGAAGCTGAACAGCTCAGGCAAATGTGCCGACGGCAAAATCGGCGGCGTCTCCGACAGGCCGCCCGGCGCCTTGAATATGTTGATGGTGAGATAGGAGGTGATGAGCACTGCCACGTAATTGGTGAGGATTGTCGAGACCACTTCGTTGGTGTTGTAGCGGGCGCGAAACCAGGCGGGGATCGCGATCCACAACAGCCCCGCTAAGGCGGCGGAGGCGATCGCGGCCAGCATATGGACGAAGGGCGGCAGGCTGAAGGAGAAGCCTACCCAGGCAGCCGCGAATCCTCCCATGAAGAGCTGGCCTTCGATGCCGATGTTGAACAGACCGCCGCGCAGCGAGATGCAGGCTGCAATACCGCAGACCAGGATAGGGGTGGCCTGAAGCAAGGTGCCGGCGATGCGCTCGGGACTGCCGAATGCGCCGTTGATCAGCGTAACGAGCACGTTGGTCGGGCTCTCGCCGACGGCAAGCACCACCACGGCGCCGAGGGCGAGCGCCAGAACGATGGCGAGCGCCTGGCCGGAAAGGGCACCAAGCCGGCCGCTCATCACCCGACCTCCACCAGCGCTGCAGCCTTGTCGCGGCTCGCGCCGGCCATCATGAAGCCGAGCTCTTCCTCGCTGACGCCGTCGCCGGCGAGCTCGCCCATGATGCGACCCGCGAACATGACGAATATGCGGTCGGCAAGCGCGATCAGCTCGTCGAGCTGGACGGAGATCAGAAGGATGGCGCGGCCCTCCGCACGCTGACGCATGATCTCGGCGTGGATCGCCTCGGTTGCGCCGATGTCGACGCCGCGGGTCGGCTGGTCGATGAGCAGGAAGCGCGCGTCGGTCGAGAATTCGCGCGCCAGCACGACCTTTTGAATATTGCCGCCGGAGAGTCGTTTCACAACAGAATCCGGGCCTTGTGCGCGGATATCGAAGCGCTTGATGAGCGCTTCGGTCTGCTGCCTGACATAGCCGCGCGAAATGATACCGCGCCGAGACCAGGGCGCCTGATCCTGCCGGCCCATCAGGATATTGGACGAGATCGAGGCATGGCGGTCGACGCCGCGCGCCAACCGGTCCCCCGGCACGTGTGCAAGGCCGGTTGCGCGGATCTTACTGGCAGAGAGGCCCGCAACGGGTTTGCCAGCAAGCGCAATGGAGCCGTGGCTGGCTGGACGAAGGCCGGCGATTACCTCGGCAAGCTCGGTCTGACCGTTGCCGGCGACGCCGGCGATTCCGACGATCTCCCCCGCCTTAACGTCGAAGGACACGCCGGCCACGGCCGGCAACCGGCGATCGTCGCGCGCCCAGAGGTCGCGCACCTTGAGGACCGGCTCGCCATTGCCCGGTTTGCGAGGACGCCGATCGAAGCCCACCGATCGGCCGACCATCATCTGCACGAGCTCGGATTTGCTGAGGCCGGCCGTCGGGCGCGTCGCGACCTCCTTGCCGTGGCGCAGCACCGTGACGGTATCGGACACTTCCATCACCTCCTCGAGATGATGGGAGATGAAGATCACCGTCATTCCCTGGGCGACGAATCCTTTAAGCGTCTGGAAAAGCTCGCGGCTCTCCTGCGGGGTGAGCACGGCCGTCGGTTCGTCGAGGATGATTGTGCGGGCACCGCGAACCAGCACCTTCAAGATCTCGATGCGCTGCTCGATGCCGACCGACAGCAGCCCGACGCGCTCCCTCGGGTCCACCCGAAGCCCGAACTGCTTCGACAGCCGAGCCGTTTTCTCGATCTGGGCAGCGTGGTCGATCAGTCCGTTCTTCACCACTTCCATGCCGAGGAAGACGTTCTCAGCGACCGACAGTGATGGCACAAGCTTGAAATGCTGATGCACCATGCCGACCCCGGCCGAGATTGCCACGGCCGGGCCGGGCAAGGTCATACGATTGCCGTCGATCCAGATTTCACCTTCGTCGGGCTGCAGCAAACCGAACAGAATGTTCATCAGCGTCGTCTTGCCGGCGCCGTTCTCGCCGATGATGGCGTGGATCCTGCCGCGTTCGACGGCGAGGTTCACATTGTCATTGGCGACGAAAGTGCCGAAACGCTTGGTGATGGATTTCAGCTCGATGGCGAGGGACATCGCGGCCCAGGACTTGTGCTTCGCGGGAGCAATTCTCCGTCTGCCTTCTACGGGAAGGGCAGCGGGGCAGCCCCAGAATACCGTCACTTCACGGTGTCGACTACTATCTTGCCTGAAATGATATCTGCTTTCGCTGCTTCGACCTTGGCCTTCACGTCGTCCGGTATCTTGCCGACGACATCCGGGCAGTAGAGCAGTTCGACGCCGCCGGTCTTCAAGTCGTAGGTGTAGGTCTCGCCGGGCTTCACGCCCCTGCCGTCCACGACATCTTTCACCAGGCTATAGACGGCGACATCGGCATGCTTCAGCATCGAGGCCATCACGTGGCCCGGCGCCACGCCGCACTGGTCGATGTCGACACCAAAGGAATATTTGTCAGCGGCCGCACTTGCCTGCAGCACACCTTCGCCGGTCGGGCCGGCGACGTTGTAGACCATGTCCGAGCCCTGGCCGTAGAGCGTCATGGTGAGCTCGCTTCCCTTGGCCGGATCATCGAAGGTTCCGGCGAAAACCGAGTCTACCCGAACATCAGGCGCGCCGTATTTCGCCCCTTGTTCGTAGCCGGCCAGGAAATCGCGAATGACCGGCAGATCGCGTCCGCCCACGAAGCCGATCGCCTTGCCATCGCCGAGGCGCTCGATTTCGCTGCCCTTTTCGGCCATCGCCGCTCCCAGCACGCCGACCAGGAAAGAGCCCTGATTCTGGGCGAAGTTCGCATAGGAGACGGTCTTGGAATCGAGCACGCCGTCAATGAAGACGAAGCGGGTATCGGGATAGGCTGCAGACGTCTTCTTCAGAGCGTCCACAAGCTCCCAGCCCATCACGAAGACCAGGTCGTACTCACCGCTCTTGGCAACGTTGTTGAACTGCTCCCCATAGTCGAGCGCGCGATTGCCGGTGTCGATGAGCTTCACCTTCACGCCGAGTTCGTTCTCGGCCTTCTTGAGGCCCTGCACGATGGAAACGCCGAAGCCCTGTGCGAAATAGCCGGAAATGGCGGCGATATGGATGTCTTTTGCAAAGGCCGGCGTGCTCGCAAGAGCGATGAGCGACGCGCCGCACAAGGACAGGAGCCGAGCGGACCGATTGGACATGGTAACCCTCTGAAGTTGCGAAAAGCCCCAGGCCCGTTTTTTTAGTGATCTTCGATGTACTGTTTTTGATGCTGCTTCCGACCATCTTTCTCGTGCGATGCCACTCCCAAGCATCGGAGACTAATCGTTGATGGTCATATAATCGTGATCCCGAAATTCAGTTCTTGTCAATCGGGAAACGCACGCTTGCCCAAGTCCCGTGCAGCGCGGGCTGTGCCAGTTGATACGAATGACCGGCATGACTTTTCTGGCGCTTGACAAGGGTCCGCGGCGCTACGCACGATCATATGGCCATCAATGATCGGGAAGTGCCATGACCAAGCGCAAGCTCATCCTCGATGTCGACACAGGGACCGACGACGCAGTTGCGATCATGTGCGCGGCACTGCATCCGAATCTCGAGCTGGTCGCCTGCACTACCGTCAACGGCAATCGCGAGATCGAGCACACGACTGACAATACGTTACGCACGCTGGACCACATCGGACGCGGCGACATTCCCGTCCATGCCGGCCTGGCGCGGCCGGTCGGTCGGCGCGATTTTCCAGTCCCGCGCGGAGAGCGGGATCCCGGCGTGCATTTTGTCGAGATGCCGCTCGCGCCTGCGCGGTCGGAGGTGCAGGAAACCAACGCGGTCGAATTCCTGATCGAGACCTATCGCAAGGCGACCGACGAAATTGTGCTCGTGCCCGTCGGACCATTGTCCAACATCGCCTCCGCGCTGGCTCTGTTTCCAAAGCTCGTCGACTATGTGCCGGAAGTCGTGATCATGGGCGGCGGCCATGCGGTCGCCAATGTCACTCCCTCCGCAGAGTTCAACATCTGGGCCGATCCGGAAGCGGCAGCCCTGGTCTTCGCTGCCGGCTTCCGAAAACTGACGCTCGTGCCGCTCGATGCGACGCACAGGGCGGTGATCAGCTCCGAGCAGTGCAAGGCCTTGCGTGCTTCCGGCAGGCCTGCCGCGGAGGCTGCGGCGATCTTCGTCGAGAAGCGCATCGAGGGCTATCGCGGCTATCAGCCTCTCGGCGGGGCCGACGCGGCGCCTGTGCACGACGCGCTCTGCGTCGCCTCGCTGGTGGAGCCCGACATCATCGAGACGCGTGACTATTTCGTCGACGTCGAAACATCGGGCGCGCTCACGATCGGCCGCACCGTAATCGACACCAATTTCCGATCCGGCAAGCAGCCCAACGCACGGGTCGCAATGAATGCCGACACCGACCGGTTCGGACGTTTTGTGCTCGACACCTTGATGAACGGCTGATGCGCGGGAGCTGCTATTGAAGCGCGACGCTGGTGACTCCCTCCCCCTTGTGGGGAGGGATAGAGGGTGGGGGTGCCCTGGCAGTTGCCCTGCAAGGTTAGCTGAAGCAGACGGCATCTCCGGCTTGGATTGGCGCGCTTCGCACCCCCACCCTGTATCCCTCCCCACAAGGGGGAGGGAGGCACCAGCGTCGCGCCCCGCAAATGCTAATCACCGAGGTCACAGTCAGCAAAGATGAGGATCATCGTCACTGGATCGAGCGGGCTGTTGGGACGGCATGTCGCCAGCGCGCTTGCCGACGCCGGACATACGGTGCTCGGTATCGACGTTGCGCCGCCGCCTGTGGGCGTGGACTGGGAGCATGTGACCGCGGACCTCACCGATCTCGGCCAGGCGCTGCAGCTGGTGCGGGATGCCGAAGCGGTGGTCCATATCGCCGCGATTCCGAGGCCGACCGGCGTTCCCGCCGGCCATGTGTTCCAGGTCAACATGGCCGCCTGCTACAATGTCGTCGAAGCTGCGGTGCTCTTCGGCGCGAAGCGCCTCGTCTACGCCTCGTCGATGAGCGTGCTCGGCTATCCCTTCTTCGAGAAGCCGATCGTCCCCTCATACTTGCCCTTCGACTCGGCGCATCCGGCAGCGCCGCAGGATGCCTATGCCTTGTCGAAATGGCTGGGCGAGGAAATTGTTGCTTCGGCGGCGCGGCGACGGCCGGATTTCTCCTGCGTGAGCTTGCGAATGCCGTGGATTCAGACGGCTGAGACTTTTGCGCGTGACGTTCTCGAGCGGCGCAAGCACTCCGAGCTGGTGGCGCGCGACCTTTGGGGCTATCTCGACGTGCGGGACGCTGCGGCTGCGTTTCGCCTGGCGGTCGAGCGGCCGCTTGAAGGCCACCATCGGATCTTCATCAGCGCGGCCGATACGTTCATGGAGGCCGAAACGGAGGCTCTGGTGCGGACCGCCTATCCGGGTGTCGAACTCCGACGCCCGCTGCCTGGTCACGCGGCCGCCTTCGACTTGACCGAGGCACGGGAACTGCTCGGTTTCGAGCCGCGCCATAGCTGGCGGGACTATTCTTTGTCCGGCGCATGATCTTCCCGAAACTCTGCAGCTATTCGGGGTCATATTGAGGAGGCAGCGATGAGCGACACGATCGGCCGACGCTTTGTCGACAAGGTGGTGCTGGTAACCGGCGGCGCAGGAGCCATAGGTTCTGCCGCGGTGCGCCGCTTTGCGGGGGAGGGGGCGAAAGTCGCGATCCTCGACCTCGACAAGGCCGGGGCTGAGGCGCTTGCCGACGAGTTTCTGCGTGGTGGAAGCGAGGCGCTGGCTATCGGCGCTGATGTGGGTTCGGAGAGCGAGGTGAACGCTGCGCTGGCCGAGATCGTGTCGCGTTTCGGCAGGCTGGATGTGCTGTTCAACAATGCCGGCATCTCCGGCAAGGTCGCGCCGGTGCATGAACTCGGCCTCGACGACTGGGACGACATCATCCGCATCAACCTCAGCGGCATCTTTCTGGTTCAGCGCGCGGCACTCCGCGTCATGATCGAGGCCAGGACACGCGGCAACGTCGTCAATATGGGCTCGTCGATGGCTGGATGGGACGTGCTCTCCGGCGGCGCAGGCTACGCGGCGAGCAAGCACGCCGTGCTGGGGCTGACCCGCATAGCGGCGCTCGACATGGCGCCCTACGGCATCCGCGTCAACGCCATCTGTCCCGGCGTGATCGAGACGCGGCTCGGCGTTCCTGCGGGGGACGATGCCGCCTATCGTGCCGGCGTCGAGCGTTTTGCCAACCGCATCCCGTTGAGGCGTATCGGCGAACCCGCCGACGTGGCGGCCGCCGTCGCCTTCCTGGCGTCAGACGAGGCTCGTCACGTCACGGGCGTCGGCTGGCTGATCGATGGCGGCCAGACTCTGCAGAGCTGGGCGAACGCGCCGGACGCGGAGTCCTATCCGCGGTTCGAGTGAATGCCGGGCGAAGCCGCGGGACAACGCGCGAACTTTTCGAAGGCTCACATTTGGTCTGAAAGACCGACAGCTTAGTATCCCGATCGGACCGCCGGTTTCGACCCTGTTCCGCCCTTTCCGTTGCAGAGAGGTTTCTGGCAAGCCATGACCCGAAGTCGACCTGAAGCCCTCGCATTGCTTGTATGATGCGGACGATTGCGCCCACGTGCTACGGAGGCGGCACGAGCGGTCCGAAACGGTCCTGCATCAATTGAGCGCCGCGCTCGCGCAACATTGCATCTCGGGCCGAAGTAGACGCGGTGAGAAGGTTGGCCAGACCCATGCTCTGGCGCTGTACCCACTCGACGCGGGGCTTGCGACGGCGGACATAGCTCGCCAGCGCGTCCTCCACGGTACGCGCCGAGCGCAACTCCTCGGTGAGCACGCAGGCATCCTCCATCGCCATGCAGCCGCCCTGGCCCATCATTGGCGAGCTGGCGTGCGCGGCGTCACCCACCAGCACCACGCGCCCGGCATGCCACTCCTTGATCTCCATCCACATCATGGTCGAGCAAATGACCTGATCGTCACGCTCGAGCGCGCCGAGATACTCTTGCACGCGCGGACCGAAATTCCGCAACCGGTGGCGTAGCCGTTCGAGGCGCCCCTCCAACGGATCGTGGAAGCGCTGTGTGATGACGTAATTGAAACCGTAAATGCGTCTCCGCCCTATCGGCATGAAGCCGAACAGGCACCCATCGCCGAGGTGGAACTGTATGGCCGTCGGGCCTGGGATCGGGCTTATCTGGGAAATGCTGCGCCAAGTCATGGCGCCAAGCTCGCTCGTCGATCTTGTGCCCAGTATCAGATTGCGCACCGTGGATTTCATTCCGTCCGCGCCGATGACGACATCGTAGTGGCAGGTCGAGCCATCCGAGAACCCGACCCGGACTCGGGAATCGTCCTGAACCAGAGTTGTGACCGACGTTCCAAGCCGGCAACGCAGATCGACGACACCGGGTAGCAGAGCGCGCTGTAGCTCTGGCCGTTCAATGCCGACGCAGGGACCTGTATCGTCCCACAAGGCCTCAAGATCGGTCTCAGACAGCAGGTGGCCTTGCTGATCGCAGAAGTGCCATCGGCGAACGAGCGCGCCCGCCTTTTCGACGCCGCTCCCAAGACCGAGTGAGGTCAGCATGCGCATCCCGTTGGCGTGGACCAGGAAGCCTGCCCCCGGCGCCCACCAGGTGTCTTGGCGCTCCACGAGCTCGACCGGCAAATCGTGCCGCTTGAGAGCCGCGGCGGTGGTCAGTCCTGCCACTCCGCCGCCGACGACCAGGATCCTGTTAATGTTTGCCATGTTCACACCGTTCGCAGTGAACGAGCCGAGTTCGCGCCTCACAATGCGAGCCTAGGCGCTTGTGTCCTCCTCAGTCTTGGAGTCGGCGGAACAGCGATTTGGACTGAAGGGAAATCGTGCGATACTAGGCAGGGAAGCGGCCATCCCACGCGGGTAATGGGCGTGCCAGACCTATGCACCACCTTCAAGTTCTCGACCGCCGGCCTGCCGGTATCGGCGCGGGCCCAGGCGGTACGTGACCTTCATCACCGCGAGCGACCGCTTTTGCCGGCCGGTGGCGAGCCGATCGAACCGCTCGAGCCGCTGCCCAATTTGCCGGTTCACGTCGCGGTGACCAAGAGGACGTTACCGGGCCTCGCGATCGTGTCTGGAACCTTCGGCGGTCTGCGTCACGGCATACGGCCCTGCAAGGCGGTCGCGAATGGTGCGGACGATCTCCTCATCGGTGTCAATGTACGCGGTTGCAGCACGGCTCTCCAACGTGATCGAGAGCAGTTGCTCGGGGACGGTGATGGCATCATTGCGACGCGAGGTGAGACCGGCCTGTCCCTGGTGCGGCCCACGCCCGCTCGCTTCCTCGGCTGCCGAATGTCGCTCAAGGCGGTCGCAGCACTCGTTGGCCGGCTCGACGATGTGCCAATGAGCCTGGTTCCGCATGGCACGGAAGCACTGAGCCTGCTTATCACCTATGCCTGCACCATTGCCGATGACCTGCCACTCGCCACTCCCGAACTGCAACGACTCGCGGTCAGCCACATGCACGATCTCGTGGCTGCAACCATCTCGGCCGCAAGCGGCCGCCGAGCTGTCGCCGAAGGACGCGGTATCGCCGCCGCACGGCTCAGGGCGATTATGACAGACATCAACGCTAACCTCGCCGACGGTGATCTGTCGGTTGCAGAGGTCGCACAGCGCCAGCATGTGACACCGCGATACGTACATAAGCTGTTCGAGATGGAGGGTCTCACCTTCTCATCCTTTGTGCTCGGGCAGCGCCTGGCGCGCGCGCATCGGACGCTGAGCGATCCACGGTTTGCCGATCGCACCATCGGTTCGGTCGCTTTCGATGTTGGCTTCGGCGATCTGTCCTACTTCAATCGCACTTTTCGCCGACACTATGAGGCCACGCCCGGTGAAATCAGGCAATCGGCGGTGAAGCTCGATCGCACGCGCCGCTGAGTGGGATTGTCGCCGGTCACGGTCAAGGACAAGCGCGCTTTCCATTTCTGGAATTGGCGCGACCAAGGTGTTCCGGCAGACGGCTCAAACGACAAAGTCCTACCGAAAACACCTGTTTGGAAGTCCGACCGCGTAGAATATCCGGCGCTCGTGCATGATACCGCCGCTATTTCGTTCCAAATCGGTCAAGATGAAGGACGAGACACAGGCCCGGCGGCGGAACTTGTTGTGGGCCTTGCCCGCATCGCTGATCCTGAATGCACTTATCATCGCGCTCTTGGGCTACGGCGTGCCGACGGCGCCTCAACAGCCGCCGGAGCAGCAAGCGGTAAATGTCTCGCTTGTCCCTCCGCCCGATCAGCCAAAGCCGAAACCTGCTCCTGCGCCGTCCCCAAAGGAACCCAAGGCCGAAAAGCCGCCAGAATCGAAGGTAGAGAAACCACCTCTGCCCGAAAAGCAGCCGCCCACGCAAAAGCAGCCGCCCAAGCCAGCGCGGATCGAGGTTCTGAAACCTGTTGTTGAATACGGTGACAAGGATGCCGGCCCCAGGAAATCTCTGGGTGGGAGCAGCGCTCAAGACAGCTCGCCGCCGCCGGGCAAGGATGACGATGCAAAGCCGCCTGTCGCGGCGAAGAGCCCAGACAACAAATCTGCCGCGCCTTCAGACGAGGGGGGGCGGGCAGATGCAGTGAAAGAGGCAGAGAAGAAGGCAAGCCAGGACGCAGGCAAGCAGGACGCAGACAAACAAGAAAACGAGGTGCACGACGCTGACAAGCAGACGGCACCGGCACCAACGCCGCTGGCTTCAGCCGGCAGCGACGGTGAGATCGCGCTTCCCAAGGCGACCGAAGCGCCGCAGCCGAGGCCCGCGAAAGCGCCAAAGCCCAGCTTTGCAAAGCTTTCGAAGCCCGCAAGTGGGACCGCCAGGAGGCCAAACTCCACGGACGTGGCCGCATCGCAGGGCTATTCGGGCCTTCCTGGTGTTCGCAAGCTCAACTCGCCAGGCGCTACCGGCGATGCGTTGGCCACGAGCTCGATGGCTGGCATACCTCGCGATAAGCGGGTTGCCAAACTTTGCGCCAGTGCGTTGCAGCAGCAACTGCCGGAAGCCTCTTATTTTCCCTACCTGGTGCCACTTGTTCCGTTGAAGACCGGCAATGTCGTTGACGTCCCGAACACCGCCTTCAGCACGCGAACGACATGGTACAATTTGGGCTTCCGGTGCGAGGTCGATGCCAATGCGACGAGAGTCTTGTCCTTCGCTTTCAATGTCGGAGCTGAGATCCCGCGCAGCGAATGGGCAGGTCTCGGATTACCGATTCTGTACTAGGGGCATTTCCGGCGAAAACAGGGGCGCCTGAGAGTGATCTTCACCACTACCCCGGCCAGACTGTCTCGCCGCCGTCGACGACCAGCACCTGGCCGTTGACGAAACGGCTGCGAGGGCTGACAAGGAACGCCACCGCCTCGGCGATCTCGTCCGGCTCGGCGTAGCGCTGCAGCGATTTCTGGGCCGAGTTCATCTTGACCGGGTCGACGACGCGTGTGGCTTCGAAGCGCGCGGTCTTGGTCGGTCCGGGGCTCACCGCGTTGACGCGCACGCCGTCGGCCTGGACCTCGCGGGAGAGACAGCGCGAGTAGTGGACGACCGCGGCCTTCAATGTCGCGTAGATGGCGCCGTGCGAATAGCCGGCATGCGCTGCGGTGGAGCCGATATTGACGACGGCGCCCCGGCCGGCTTTCACCATGGGCGGCACGAAGGTCTGGCACATCAGCATCGTGCCGATCAGGTTGTTGTTGGTGAGCGCCTGGATGTCTTCGAGCGGGATGCCGAGCACATTGTTCGGCTCCGGCTTGCCGCCGGCGGCACCGATGTCGCCACCGGCGCAGTTCACCAGCAATTCCACCTGGCCGAGCCTTGCCTCGATGTCGGTCTTCATCTTCGCAACGGCGGCCCTGTCGCCGATATTGCCGGTGACAGCGACGGTGCGCACGCCGAGCGCCTCGATCTCTCGTGCCGCCACGCCGAGGTCTGCCGCTTCGCCATATTTCGACGGCGCGTTCCACTCGAGGTCATGGATGGCGACATCGGCGCCGAGCGCGGCAAGCTTCAATGCTATGGCATGGCCGATGCCTCTGCCCGAGCCGGTGACAAAAGCGATCTTGCCTCTTAATTCCTTGGTCATGCCAATGCCCTTCCTTCCATAATTCCAGCTGTTCTCATGTTCGCGGCGCTACGGCGGATCATCGCGAGCTCATAGTCGACGAGCTCGTGATCGGCGTTGCGCTCCCAAGGGGTGCGATAATCGGCGTCGTCGGGCAGGCGGTTGCGGCGCGCCGCAAGGAGGCAGGCGGCCAGTGCCCGTGCATCCTTTGGCGCATAGCCGCGCCACCAGTCCGGCGTGAACAAGCGGACGTGCCGCGCTTCCAACGCGCCGGGCTCCAGCACGGCCGGCAGCGTCGGGTGGTGTTCGGCAAGGATGGCGATCAGCTCCTTGAACGGGACCGCTCCGTCACCGATCGCGCAGCGAACCAGCCTGATCCCCTCGTCGGTCCACTGCACGCGATAGTCCTTGAGATGGACATATGCGACATGGGGCGCGATGACACGCGTGAAGTCGAGAGGGGCTTCCGCGACCGGGAAGCTGTTGCCGGTGTCGTAGACGATGCGCACGCCGGGCCCGAACTCCTCGCAAAAGGCGACCAGCTCGCGGCTTGTGAAGTCCTGGTGGTTCTCGATGACGATCGTCAGACCCTCAGCGGCTGCGCGCGGCGCATAGGCCCCAAGCTTCTCGCGGACATTCGCCACCAGCTCCGGCCATCTTTCGCCTGCAGCGGCGCGGTCGCCGCACAGGATCGGCGTGAGCGCGAACCGGATCAGCCGGGCGCCGAGCGCCTTGGCGGCGCTGACGCAGATGTCGAAATCGCCGTGATGAAGGCCGGAGCTGACAACGGGCGTCATGCCAAGCCTGTGGAGGCGATCGCGCAGAGCGAGCAGCTCTGCGTCGGAGAGCGGTCCCAGCCAGGCCTCTGCGATCTCCAGCGTCCTTGCTCCGAGCTCTTCGGCAAGCTCGATGAAGCCCTCGAGGCCGCGGCCATTCGGATTGGCGCGCGGCGTCCCGCGACCCTGCAGCCCAAGAAAGTAGGTCAGTCCGTAGGGGTTCAGTCCGACTTCAAGCATGGGTCACCTCAGCCCTCCGTCGACGATGAGGCACTGCTTGGTGATCATCTCGCTGTCGTCGGCGGCGAGGAACAGCGCCACCCTCGCGATGTCGACGGGCAGCAAGCGCCGCCTGATGGCCTGACGGCCAGCCATTTCGTCGGCCTGCTCAGGCGTGTACCAGAGGCGCAGCTGCTTGTCGGTGACGACCGCCCCGGGCGCAATCGCGTTGACGCGAATGTTGTCCGGGCCGAACTCGCGTCCGAGAGACTTGGTGAGGCCAAGGATCGCTGACTTGGCGGTCGTGTAGGCAACCATGCCGGCCGCGCCGGCCATCCAGGCGATCGAGGAAAAGTTGACGATCGAGCCGCGGCCAAGCTCCTTCATGTGCGGGCGCACAGCCTGCGCGGCAAAGAACTGGTGGCGCAGGTTCACGTTCATCATCTTGTCCCAGTAGTCCGGCGTGACATGATCGAGCTCGTGCCGCTCGTCGCTGGCAGCGTTGTTGATGAGCACGGCGATCGGTCCAAGCGTGTGCCGCGTCTCCTCGATCGAGGCTTGCAGGGCGCCGATGTCGATAAGGTCGACCGGTAGAAAGCGCGGCCGGTGCTGCGTATCCCGCAGCTCGGCGACAAGGGCCTTGCCCGCATCCGCCTGGATGTCGACAAAGGCGACCTTCGCGCCGTTGGCGGCAAAGGCGCGCACCATCTCTGCGCCGATTCCCGAAGCCCCGCCGGTCACGAACACGACCCGCCCCGCCAGGCTGGGGTAGTTTGCAAAAGTCATGGATGTCCTCAGATCAGTCTTTTGGTGGCAGGGTCGAACAGGCATGCGCGCGCCATGTCGATGCCGAGCTGGATTTCTTCGCCCATTTGAGGAGCCTGGTCGCGATCGAAACGGCCGACGACCTCCTGGCCACCGAGCTTCATCACGGCGATCGTTTCGGCGCCGGTCGGCTCGACCAACTCAACTGGCGCGGTGAGCATGGCCATGCCAGGTTTGCGGGCTGCCGTCTGCGGATCGAAGCGGCTTATATGCTCGGGCCGCACGCCCAGGATGACGTTTCCCGTCTTGATGCGAGCAGCGGCATCACCGTGGAGGGGGAGGGAAGCCTTGCTGCCATTCGCCGTTTTGATCGAAAGCGCGGGCTTGTCATTGTCACCCGCCAGCTCGGCCGGGATGAAGTTCATGGATGGCGAACCCATGAAACCAGCCACGAACGTATTGGCCGGCCGGTCATAGACCATTTGCGGCACGTCGAACTGCTGGACCGAGCCCTGGTGCATGACGGCAATGCGTGTGGCAAGCGTCATCGCCTCCACCTGGTCATGGGTGACATAGATCGTGGTTTTGCCGACGCGGTGGTGCAGCTTCTTGATCTCGGTTCGCATTTCTATGCGCAGCTTGGCGTCGAGATTGGACAGCGGTTCGTCGAACAGGAACAGCTTGGGATCGCGCACGAGGGCGCGCCCCATGGCGACGCGCTGCCGCTGCCCGCCCGAGAGCTGGCCGGGCTTGCGGTTGAGCAACTGCTCGATCTGCAACAATGCAGCGACGCGCTTCAGCGCCTCGGCCTGCTCCTTCTTCGGCACCCTGCGGCTCTCCATGCCGAAGGTGATGTTCTCGCGCACGGTCATGGTCGGGTAGAGTGCGTAGGACTGGAACACCATCGCGATGTCACGATCCTTCGGCTGCACGGAGTTCACCAGCCTGTCGCCGATCCAGATCTCGCCCGACGTCACGCCTTCCAGACCGGCAATCATTCCGAGCAGGGTGGACTTGCCGCAACCGGAGGGCCCGACCAGCGCGATGAATTCGCCTGCCCGCGCCTCAAGATTGATGCCCTTCAGCACCTCGAGGGCGCCGAAGTTCTTATGCAAGTTGCGGATGGTCAGTGTCGACATCAGCGGCCCGTCATTTGATCGCTTGTCACTTGATCGCGTGTCACTTGATCGCGCCTTGGGTCAGGCCGCGTACGAAATACTTGCCTCCGAAGAGGTAGATCAAAAGGGGAGGCAACGCTCCGATCAGAACCGATGCGCTCATCACGTCGTAGGCTCGCGCGGTGGTGCCGCTGGCGGTGAGCGCAACAAGCGCCGCGGTGATCGGCTGCTGGACCCCGGAGGTGAAGACCACCCCGAACAGATATTCGTTCCAGATGCCGGTAAACTGCCAGATCACGGTGACGATCAGGATCGGCGGGGACAGCGGAAGGATGATCTTTCTGAAAATACGCCAGAACCCCGCGCCGTCGATGCGGGCTGCCTTTATGAGATCATCCGGTATGCTGACGTAATAGTTGCGGCAGAAGAGGGTTGTGAAGGATATTCCCTGGATGACGTGCACCAGGATCAGGCCGTAGGTGGAATTGGTGAGGCCGAGCTTACCGAGGACAAAGGCCCAGGGCATCAGCGCGATCTGGCCCGGCATGAACACGCCGAGCAGCATGCAGGTGAACAGTATCTCGGAGCCTTTGAACCGCCATTTGGAAAGAATGTAGCCGTTGATGGCCCCAAGCACCGTCGAGATTACGGTCGCCGGGATCGTCATCCAGAGCGAGTTGAAGAAGTTGCGCTTCATCCCTTCGCAGGTGCCGGCGACGCAGTAGGTGTTCCAGGCCTGCGTCCAGGCGTCCAGCCGAAAGCTCCTGGGAAATGAGATCAGTCCGCTGCGGGCGATATCCGCCTGCTCGCGAAACGAGTTCAGCACCACGACGACCAACGGGATGAGATAGATGGCGGCGAACAGGCCGAGCAGCCCGTAAATGGCGACGCGACTCCAGAAGTGCCGGCGGCTTGCGAGGGCCGCCTCCGCGTCGAAAGCTGCCACCGCCACCTCAGCCATTGCGGCCCTCCGCACGGCGACGCCACACGACCCACAGTGAATAGGGCACGAGGACAACGGCGAGAGCTGCCAGCATCATCACCGCGGCAGCGGCGCCTTCGCCGATCTGTCCGCGCTGGAACATCAGGTCGTAGACATAGATCGCCGGGAAGGTGGTCGCTATGCCCGGTCCACCACGCGTCAGCGCGGCGACGAGATCGAAAGTCTTGATCGCGAACTGGATCTGGATGACCGCGACCGCGATGAAGATCGGTGCGATGGTGGGCAGGATCACTTTGCGATAGGTGCGGAAGGCGGAGGCGCCGTCGATCTGCGCCGCCTTGATCAGATCCGGATCGACCGACCGTAGCCCAGCGAGAAAGAGCGCCATGGCGAAACCCGACGACTGCCAGATGCCGGTGATGATCACGGCGTAGATCGCTTTATTGCGGTCGGACGTCAGCGCGAAGTTGAAGTCGCTCCAGCCCAGTCCCCGCACCAACGCCTGAATGCCGTCGACAGGGTTGTAGAGCCAGCTCCAGACGGTTCCGGTCACAATGAAGGAGACCGCCAGCGGGTAGAGAAAGATGGTTCGCCAGACTGCTTCGCCACGGACTTTCTGATCGATCAGGATGGCAAGCAGCAGTCCGACCGCCATCGAGCCGACGACGTAGAACCCGCTGAAGAAGAAGAGGTTCGTGTAGGCGACGTTCCAGCGGCGGTTCGCCCAGAGCGAAGCGTAGTTGTCGAGGCCGACGAAACCGTAGCTCGGGAGCAGCGAAGAGTTGGAGAGCGACAGGTACAGTGTCCAGCCGGCAAAGACGAAGACATAGATGAAACTTGCCGCCAGCGAAGGCGCCAGGACCAGGACAGGAACGACCGACCCCATCCGATCCCGCCACGAGCCGGCGGGTCTGGGGGGAGATATGGTCAGGTCGTGAGTGGACATGGCGCCCTGCGAGGAAACAAGCCGGCGCCAAGAGGCGCCGGCTTGCCGGGATTACATCTGCGCTTCAGCGGCGTCGGCCATCGCGTTGGCCGCGTCCTTGGCGGACATGTCAGGCGTGGCGACGAACTCGGTGATCGTATCCATCATGGCGCCGCGGACCTTCTGCGGGACCGTCATGTTGTGGGCCATCGACCGCACCAAAGTACCCGCCTGGATGGAAGCGTTGAGGTCCTTTTGCGAAAGCTGCTGGCAAGGATTGAAGCCATTCGAGAGATCGACATCGAGTCGCGCCGGAATGGAGCCCTTGGCCTGGTTGAAGATCGTCTGGAAATCCTTCGACAAGATCAGATGCGCGAGCAGCTTCTGACCCTCGACGTAATCCGGGTCCTTCTGCTTGAAGAACACGACGGAATCGGAATTCAGGATGAATCCCGGCTTGCCCCAGTCGGTGGGTGCCTGGGCGCAGACGTAGTCGGTGCCTTCCTTGAAGCCGGCGGCAGTCAGAAGCCCGATCGTCCAATCGCCCATGATATGGAACGCCGCCTCGCCACGGCCTACGAGAGCCGACATGGAATCCCAGTCGCGGCCGTTCATGCCGGGGTCCATGTACTTGGACGTCATCGTACGGAACTGCTCGAAGGCTTTGATCATGCCGTCGCTGCGCATGGCATCGATGTTGCCCTCGACGAAAGCCTTACGATAGAGGTCGAGATCCTGGCCGTAGACAACCACTTCGAAGACGGTGGAGTCGGTCCAGTCGGCAGTCGAGTGCGAGATGCAGATCTTGCCGCTCGCGACGATCTTGTCGCAAGCCGCGTTGAATTCGGCCCAGGTCTTGGGCATCTCCGTCACGCCGGCTGCCTGCATGACCTTCGGCGAAGCCCACAGCCAGTTGATGCGGTGGATATTCATGGGCGCGGCGACCCAGCTGCCTTTCGGCTTCATGACCGGCAGCAGCTCCGGCGCGACGACCTTGTCCCAGCCTTCCTGGCCGGCGAGCTCATCCATGCTGGCGGTGCCGCCGGTCTCGTTCCACTCGGCGATCTCCGGTCCCTTGAGCTGGACGGCAGGCGGCGCATTGCCGGCGACAACGTCGGCGCGAAGCTTGGCGAGCGTGTTGGCGGTGTGGCCGGCAATCGCAGTCTGTTGCCACTGGCCGCCAGCGGCTGTGAACATCTCGCCGAGCTTGGCGATCGCCGCAGCATCCGAACCGGTCGCCCATTGATGCAGCAGGTTGGTTTTAGGGTCGGCCTCGGCAGAGCCGACGGCGGCCAGAACGGCGGCCGCGGCCACGGCGCATTTGAGTTTCAGCATTCCTCTTCCTCCCGGGGTTCGGCGCGGGTTGGCCGCGCTCGCTTGATGATCATGCTGGCGTGATGCGCGTGCCGGCAAAAAGCCTCTTCCTGATCGGGTATGCAGCATTCGCTCGGCCGGCGTGATGGGGCCGCAAGGCGCAATTCAACGATCAGGCCGAGGCCGGCCTTCGGCATGCTTCGATGGTGTTCCTCCCGATATGGGCCGTTTCGACCCTTATTCTGGTTCTTGTTCTAAATTAATTCTGTTATGAACTTATTCCAAAGTCAATCATCGAATTCGCGTTCGGGATGTACAAAGCTGAACTAAAGTCACTTCTTGCGGAGCGCTCTGCTGGAGCGCCCTCGACCCGCATAGTGCGCGTGCTCAGCGAGCGGGGCGCGCTCAGCGGGACGCAGATCGCGAAGATCCTCGGGCTCGCCAAATCGACCGTGTCGATGACGCTCGCCGAATTGCGTAAGGCGGGGATGGTGGTCGATGGCGCGGCGCCGGTCGCAAACCGCAGCAGCGGCGCCGGCCGGCCTGCAACTGCTGTCATGCTCAACCCGGAAGCGGGCACGGTGGTCGGTCTTCTGATCGGGCTCGAGCACATCCAGCTCATCGTGGCCGACGTCTCGCATGCCGTGCTTGCCGACAAGAAGGTCGAGCTGGAGGTCGACTTCTCGCCTGACGCAGCAATGGCAATCGTTCAGCGCCTCGTCCGCGAAGCCTATGAGGAGCTCGGCATTTCCACCGACACCATGCTCGGCGTAGGCGTCGCCATCGGAGGGCCTGTCAATCCGACCAATGGGCGCCTCATGCGGGCCGGCGCCATTCCGACTTGGGAAGGCGTCGACGTCTACAGCCTGTTCGAAGCGGCGTTGGAGCGGCCGATCTATGCGGACAATGTCAGCAAATGCTGGGCGATCGCGGAGATGATGTGGGGCGCGGCCCACGGCATCGAGGATTTCGTCTATATGCTGGTCGATCTCGGCGTTGCCGGCGCGATCGTGAGCCGCGGCCATCTGATAGACGGGGTGGCAGGCGCCGCGGGCGAGTTCGGGCACATGACCATCGACCCACAAGGCGATCTCTGCCGCTGCGGCAATCGAGGCTGCCTCGAACTCTATGCGGGTTTCAAGGCGGCGACGACAATGGCTTCGAAGCGCTTCGGCCGACCGATGGGGATCATGGATGTGATCGCGCTTGCCAGGAAGGGCGACGTCGGCTGCCGACGCCTGATCGAGGACACGGCGGAGATGGCCGGGCGAGGGCTTGCGATGGTGGGCGCCGCCGTAAATCCCGGGCTGATCCTGATCGGCGGCCGGCTCGCGATGGCAGGATCGATGTTCTTCGACCCGCTCGAGGCGAGCTTCGACAAATATTCGCTCGTGAAACGGCACGACGTCGCACCGGAGGCAAGGACGCGCATCGTGCCGGCCAAGATGCTCGAAAACGGCGCCTGCATGGGCGCGGTCGGGCTTGTTCTGCGGCATTACGGGCGGCGCTGAATTTAGAGTTCGGCAAATCGCTTGAGGTTGGCGCCGCCCCTCACCCTTGCCCTCTCCCCGTGAAAAACGGGGAGAGGGGATTCCGAGACGTTGCCGCCCCCTCTCCCCGTCCTTACGGGGAGAGGGTATGGGTGAGGGGCAGCGCCAACCTCAAAACAGAAGGCTGCAACCCGTCAGCCAGGCTTGCCCCAACCGCCGCCATTGGCGGTATGGATCAGCACCTCGTCGCCGGGTTCGACGACAAGCCCGCTGACGAAGGCGTGGTCCTCGCGTTTGCCGCCGCGCCGAATAACCGACAGTCCGTTGGTGCCGCCGTCTTCACCGCCGGCCGAGCCCCAGACCGGCAGGCGGTTGCGGCTGTAGCCGGCCGAAAGCACTGCGCGGCCGCGCGGGCGATAGCTCACCGAAAGGCCCTTGCCGCCCGAGTGCAGGCCGTGGCCTTCGCCGCTTTCGTTCAGCCTCTTGTAGCCGACATCGATGCCGTAGCGGGCCTCGCAGATTTCGACCGGGCAATTGAAGGTCTCGCCATGGCTGGTCGAATACATGGCGTCGAGGCCGTCGCGCGTGGCGGTTGCGCCCCAGCCGCCCATCTGCGGCTCGACCATGGTGAAACGGCGGCCAGTGTCCGGATGATTGCCTGCAATCACCGTGCCGCAGATCGAGGCGAAATGCCCGGCCGGCAGACGCTCGGGCATGGCGCGGGCCATGCAGCGCCACAGCATGTCGTAGAGGCGGATCCGTGTCTCGAAATAATAGCCGTGCGGCGCGGTGCCTTCGGCGTGGAAGATCGTGCCCGGCGCGGTGATCACTTGCAGCGGACGGAACGAGCCGGCGTTGGCGAGCAATGTCGGGTCGGTCAGCGCCTTGAAGATCATCTGGCCGGAGATGACGGCGCCATCGCGGCTGGTGTTGTAAGGCGCGCTGCGCTGCTTTGGATTGCCCGAGAGATCGATGGTGAAACGCTCGTCCGAGACAGTGATCGAGGCGCGCCAGACGGCGCCGTCGTCCTGTTCCTCCTCTATCGAATAAGTGCCGGGCGGGATGGTCCCGAGCCCGGCACGGCTGCGGCGCTCGCCTTCGTCGAAGAGGGTCTTCACTGCCGTGCGATAGGCTTCCAGGCCATAAGTCTCGACGAGCTGCCTGATGCGCATTTCGGCCTTGCGGCTCGCCGCGACCTGGGCCCAGAGATCGCCGCGCACGAAGTCCGGCAGGCGCGAATTGGCCATGATGATGTCGAAGACCGAGGCGATAGGCCGCCCGTTCTCGAACAGCTTCACCGCCGGCAGGCGCAACCCTTCCTGAAAGATCTCGGAAACGTCGACCGCCATCGAGCCGGGTGTCCTGCCGCCGACATCGTTCCAGTGTGCAATCGAGGCCGCCCAGGCGATGCATTCGCCGCCGGCGAAGACGGGGAGCGCGATCACGACGTCGTTGAGATGCGTCACGCCGCCGTAATAGGGATCGTTGGTTACGAAGCAGTCGCCCTCGCGGATGTCGTCGAGCTCGGTGAGCTCCACGATCTTCTTCACGGCCTTGTCGAGCACGCCGACGAAGGTCGGAATGCCGGCGCCCGAGTTCACCAGCTCGCCGCGCTCGTCGGTAATGCCGGTGCCGACGTCAAGCACCTCGTAGATGATCGGACTCATCGCGGTCTTCTTCAGCACCGCGAACATCTCGTCGGCGGCCGCGGCGAGACTGGCCTGGATCACGGTTGAAGTGATCGGGTCGTCGATCAGCTTAGATATGGCGCGCTCCAAATAGGTTGCTCGGCGCCCCGTCGCGCCCCCCTCTGTCCTGCCGGACATCTCCCCCACGAGGGGGGAGATCGGCTGTCATCGATGGTTTCGCTAACCTGCAACATTGCAGGGAAGGTGCCATCAAAAATGAAGGCCAATCTCCCCCCTTGTGGGGGAGATGTCCGGCAGGACAGAGGGGGGCAACATAGGGCATCGTGTTTTCCGGATGAATGTTCCCTTCCGGAGGTTCGACGAGTGGCGCCGTTCACATCGTCGCTACATGAACGTCGCGGGGCAGCGTGGACAGGATCTCCGGCCCGTCCTCGCGCAGGATCACGATCTCCTCCAGCCGGATACCGAAGCGACCGGGGATGTAGATGCCGGGCTCGATGGAGAAGACCATGCCTTCCTCCAGTACCGTGTCCGAGGTCGCGGTGATATAGGGCGGCTCATGGCCGTCGATGCCCATGCCATGGCCGGTGCGATGGACGAAATATTCACCGTAGCCGGCGTCAGCGATGACGCGCCGCGCGGCCGCATCCACCTCCTTGGCGAGCACGCCCGGCCTGGCGGCCTTGAGCGCAGCCTGCACGGCCTTCTCGACAATGGTGTGGATCTGGCCATAGGCTTCCGGCGGCCGGCCGACGACGGCCATGCGGGTGATGTCGCTCGGAAAGCCATCCTTGCGGCCGCCGATGTCGATCACAATGGCGTCGCCTTCTTCCAGCTTGCGGGAGCCGGTCTGATGGTGGGGGAAGGCGCCGTTGCCGCCGGCGCCGACGATCCAGAAGGCCGGCGTCGCGCCTTCCGAAGCGAAGTGATCCTTGATCGCGGCGGCCAATTCCAGCTCGGTCATGCCGGGCTTGATCGAGGCGAAGGCCTTCTGCATCGCGCGGTCGGCGATGCCGGCGTTCATCTTGAGCTTGGCATATTCCGCCGCGTCCTTGCGCATCCTCAGCGCGCCAACCGTCGTGTCGGTGAAGCTATGCCTGGCGCCCGGGAGGGCGTCGAGAAGCAGCAGCGCGAAGTCGGCGCGCATCGTCTCGTCGAGCACCACGCTCCTGGCGTCGCTTGCGCCGATCGCAGCGAGCGCCGCGGCGAGCGCGGCATGCGGGCCATTCTCATCCGCCCAGGTGTGGAACTCGATGTCGGTCTCCTCGCGAGAACCTTCCGCGTTGAGCGCCGGCATCAGGAAGGCCTCCTTCTCGGGACCGATCAGCAGCAGGCAGGGCCGCTCGTCGGCATGCGGATGAAAACCGACCACCCACTGCATATGCGATCCGGGTCCCAGCGCCACGAGTTCGACCTCGGCTTCGCTCATTTTCCCGCGGAGAGCCTGGAGCCTCTTATTGGTGTCGACTTTCATCATTTTCCTTCCCGGTTGTGAGTGTGATCCAAGACCTTATGCGGCCTCGACGACGATCCTGTTGCCAAACGGCTCGTTGGTGTCGAACTGGCCGAAGCGGGCTATCTCTTCCTCGGGGGGCGGCTCGCTCGACCATTTGCGCGAGGGTACCCAACCGCATTGCCGTTTGAGCACCGCGGCATATTCAGCCCGCTTCAGCGCGGCGATGGAGGGGTCGATGACCGGCACGCCGAGCCGCTTCTCGACATCTCGATAGAAGCCGACCTCCATCGTGCAGCCGAGGATCAGCGCCTCGGCGAAATCCTCCTCCACCGCCTTGCGGCCGGCCTCGATCAGCCGCCGCTCCGTCTCGGCGTGGTCCTTCTGGAAGTCGGTGACGCCGAGCTCGACGTGATAGAAGCCCGACAGCCGGTGCTCATGGCCGTGCTCGCGCACGGTCGAATGCATCTGGTGCACCCATTTGCGGCGGCCGACGATGATGCCGAAGCGGTTGGCCAGGCTCGCCGCAATCTCGCAGGAGGCGACGCAGGGCGCCGTCACGATCATGCCTTCCGAGATCTCGCGGGCGTCGTGCAGCGCCGTGTCATAGAAGCAGCCGATTGCCAGCGCGTCGAAGCCTTCGCGCGCCGCCGCCCGTGCCGCGCGTATGATGCCGCGCGTCACCATCGCCTCGTAGGAGCGATACTCGATATGGGTGAAGCTGCCTTCGCTCGCCGGGAGCGAGGTCACGTGCACTTCGGTTCCCGGCAGCTTGTGCTTTCTGGCCATGGCTGCGAAGACCGGATCGGCGTCGGAATAGCCGACCGGGTTCAGGAACATGATCTTGAGCGGCTGTTGGTTGGGCATGGTCGCTTCTCCTTAGAACTTGGGCGCCTGGGAACCCCTCATCCGTCTCGGCGCTGCGCGCCGAGCCACCTTCTCCCACAAGGGGAGAAGGGGAGGCCTGGCATTTAGCTCGCTGCAAATCTCCAACGTTGGCGATTGGCAGTAGGCTCCGTGCAGCTCTCCCCCTTCTCCCCTTGTGGGAGAAGGTGGCCGCTAAGCGGTCGGATGGGGTGCTCCAGCTTGGCTCATCCCTCGATGCCGTACACTTCCCGCGCCCGGTCGCGCGTGATGAGGCCATTCTTGATGTCGTCCTCGACCAGCGCGGGGTCGCGTTCTCTCGGGTCGCCGATCCCGCCGCCGTTGCCGGTCACGACGCGGATCACGTCATCGGGGTGCGTGGTGAGTCCGGAAACGAAAGCAAAGCGTTTGTCGGTGCCGTCCTTGCCCATGTAGCGAACGTAATTGGGCGAGCCCTCGCGGCCACCGTCGATGCCCCAGGCAGGGAATTTCGATCGCGTGTAGCCGGCTGTCAGGAAGCCGTTGTCGCCGCGGATGCGGTAGTCCATGACGATGCCGCGGCCGCCCCTGTACTTGCCTTCGCCGCCCGGCTCCAGATTGAGTTCCATGCGGTCGACATAGAGGCCGTTGCGGGCCTCGTTGATCTCCGCCGGGCAGTTGTAGGTCTCGCCGTGGAAGCCGGAGAAGATCGCGGTGTTGCCGTCCATGCCGCGGCTGGCGCCCCAGCCGCCGAGCTGCGGCTCGATGATCGTGTATTGCCGTCCCGTATCGGGATGGATGCCGCCGATGAAGGTGCCGCAGATCGAGGCAAAATGTCCGGCCGGCAACCGCTCGGGCATGTAGGGCGCGAGGCAGCGCCACATCAGATCGTATACGCGCAGCTCGATCTCATAATAGAAGCCGAGCGGCGCCGGCTCCTTCGCATGGAAAACCGAGCCTTCGCGCGTCAGAAGCCGGATCGGCCGGAACGAACCCTCGTTCGCGGGCGACTCCGGATCGGTCAGCGACTTGAAGAGCATCTGAGCGCAGACCATCACGCCATCGGGGCTGGTGTTCACCGGGCTAACCGACTGGTCGGGATTGTCGCGCAGGTCGACGACGAACTCACTGTCCGAGATCGTGATCTTCACGTTGAAGACGCGACCGTCGTCCTGTTCCTCGGAAAGCTCGAACGTGCCCTTGGGCAGCTTTGCCAGTTCCTTGAGCGAGACCTGCTCGCCGAAATCCATGAAGGAGGCCATCGCGGTCTCGAAGGTCTCGACACCGTATTTTTCGGCCAGTTCCTGTAGCCGTTTTGCGCCGATGCGCACCGACGCGATGGCCGCCCAGACGTCGCCTTCGAGCACGTCGGGCATGCGCGAGTTGACTTTGATGATCTCCATGACAGAGCGGATAGGCTCGCCCTTCGAGATCACCTTGATCGCGGGAAGCCTCAGTCCCTCTTGGAAGATCTCCGTCGCTTCGCCGGTCAGCGACCCGGGTGCCATGCCGCCGACGTCTGAATTGTGGGCGATGTTGGCTGTCCAGGCGATGATGCGGCCGTCGGCGAAGACCGGCATCATCACTATGATGTCGTTGAGATGGGTCACGCCGCCATAGTAAGGATCGTTCGTGGCGAACACGTCACCCGGCTCGATGTCCCCCAGCTTGTCGAATTTCCCGACAACCACCTTCACAGATTTGTCGAGCACGCCGACAAAGGCGGGGATGCCGGCGCCGGAAGAGGCGAGCGCCCCCTTCGCATCGGTGATGCCGGTGCCCATGTCGAGCACCTCGTAGATGATCGAGCTCATCGCCGTCTTCTTCATGACGGCGAACATCTCGTCGGCTGTCGCCTGCAGCGAGTTCTGGATGATCTCCAGCGTGATCGGGTCGTTGGCGAGCTTAGGCATGGCGGGCTCTGTGGGCTCCGATTTACAGTTGAATGTGGATGTTGCCGTAGCCGTCGATCTCGACACGGTTGCCGGGATGCACCACGACTGTCGTGCCGGGGTCCTCGACAATCGCCGGACCGCTGAAGGCCATTCCCGGCTCGAGCTTCGTGCCGTCATAGATCGCCGCCTTGTGGATGCCTTCCAGCGCGTAGTCGACATCGCGATGACCCTTGAGCGCGGCTTGGGCTGAAGCGCCGGTCGCCTCGCGTTTCTTCATGGTGAGCTTGCCGACCTCGGCGGAGCCGACGAGGTGGATACCGACCATCTCGACAGGCGCATCGAGCCGATAGGTGTATTCACGTTCGTAGGTCTCGTGGAAGGCGGCCTCGATCTCCGCCAGCCGCGCGTCGGTAATCGCGCCTGCAGCAATCAGCACTTCGGTCGTGTGCTCCTGGTTCTGGTAGCGGAACTTGCCGTAGCGCAGGAAGCGCACCTTCGCTGGGTCGACGCCTTCCGCTGCGAACTGAGCGCGGGCGCTCTCCTCGCTCTCGGCAAAGAGCTGCTCGATGCCCTCTGCCGCACCCCTCTTCAGGTCGGCAAGCCGGGTAACAAAGTAGTCGCGCCGCAAGTCCGACATCATCATGCCCCACGCCGAAAACACCGCGGCGCCGGCCGGCACGACAACCTTCCGGGCACCAAGCTCGGAGGCGAGCGCGACGCCGTGCATGGCGCCACCGCCGCCGAAGACCAGCAGCGTGAATTCGCGCGGGTCGTGGCCGCGGTTCAGCGATACGAGCTTCAGCGCATTCACCATGTTGTTGTTGGCGATGCGGATGATGCCGCGCGCAGCCTCGTCGGCGTCGACGCCGAGCTTCTCGCCGACTGCCGTGATCGCGGCTTCCGCGGCCTTCATGTCGGCAACGACCTCGCCACCGCAGAAATAGTCTCGGTTGATGCGGCCGAGCCAGAGATTGGCGTCGGTGGTGGTCGCCTTGTCGCCGCCGCGGCCGTAGGCGGCAGGGCCGGGCATGGCGCCGGCCGATTGCGGGCCGACATGCAGCTTGCCAAAATCATCGACCCAGGCGATCGAGCCGCCGCCATTGCCGATCTCGACGAGATCGACCACAGGCACCATGATCGGATAGCCGGCCGAGGTACGGTCGCGCTCGATCCAGTAGTCGGTCTTGATCTTCACCTCGCCGTTCTCGATCAACGAGCACTTCGCCGTCGTGCCGCCGATGTCGAGCGCCAGCACATTCGGCTCGCCGATCAGCTTGCCGAGTTCCGCCGCGCCCCAGAAGCCGGAGGCCGGGCCGGACTCGACCATGGTGATCGGGATCTTCGAGACCGATTCAAGCGAATCCACGCCGCAGTTCGACTGCATGATGTAGGGGCTCTTGGCGAAGCCCTTCTCCTTGAGGCCGGCGAGCAGGCGGGAGAGGTAGCGTTCTGCAGTGGGCTGCACATAGGCGGAGAGCACGGCCGTGTTGGAGCGTTCGTATTCGCGCCACTCGCGGGTGATCTGGTGCGAGGCGACGGCCGAGACGTCCGGCCACAGCCTGCGCAGTTCGGCAAGGGTCGCCTGCTCATGGCTGGTGTTCGCATATGAGTGCAGGAAGCAGATGGCGACCGCCTCGACATCTTCCTTCCTGAAATCGTCGATGATGGCCGGCAGCGGCGAGAGGTCGAGCGGTCTCATCTCTTCGCCCTTGTAGGAGATCCGGCCGGGGAGTTCCCGGCGCAGATAACGCGGCACGAAGGGCTTCGGCTTCTGATAGTGCAGGTTGAAGAAATCCGGCCGGTTCCCGCGCGCAATCTCCAGAGTGTCGCGGAAACCTTCGGTGGTGATCAGCCCCACCTTCACGCCCTTGCGCTCGGTGAGGGCATTGATGACGACCGTCGTGCCGTGCGCGAGGAAATCGACCGACCTCGGGTCGATGCCGCCTTTCTGCAAGACGTTCAACACGCCCTGCTCGAAATTCGGCGGCGTGGTGTCGGATTTCGCCGTGATGACGCGAGACTCGCCCGTGCCATGGTCGGTCTCGAACGAGACGAGGTCGGTGAAGGTTCCGCCGACGTCGGTGGCGACGCGGATCGTCTTTGTAGGCATTACAGTGCCCCCTTCGCATTCAGCTCGGTCATGAGCAGGCAGACCGCGCCCGGGAGCTTCAGCGCCTCGGATGCATCGACCCGCTCCGGCGTATAGAAGCCGGCTTCGTGCAGGCAGTTGATCGTGCCCCTGACCTCGCCGGCCACGACGATCGGCACGTTGATGACGCTCTCACAACCGAGCGATTTGATGAGCTCGTGATCCGAGAAGACGGCGGCAATGCCTTCAATGTCGTTGGCGACGAAGGTCTGCTTTTCGCCGATCACTTGCCGTGACCAGTGGGTCTCGTTGGCAGGCTTGGTGCCGGAAACAGGATAGGCCTCCGGCATGTTGGAGTAGATCCGCTGGGCTACTCCCTTCCTGCCGTCATGCGTCATGACGGTGAAGAGCTTGACCCCGACCAGGTCGCGGGTCAGCGCCCACAGCGCGGCGAAGGCGGCCTCGGGCTGGTCGCGGCTCTCGGCCACGGCTTTGGTAAAGACGGAATAATCAGGCACTTGCATCGCTCTTCTCCATGAGCCGGCCGCGCAATGCCGCCTCCTCGGCGGTGACGACCGGAACGGCGCCGATCAGCCGGCGCGTGTAAGGGTGCTGCGGGTTGGTGAACACGGTTTCGGTCGAGGAGAGCTCGACGAGCTTGCCCTTCTCGAAGACGGCGACCCGGTCGGCGATGTTGCGGACCACCGAGAGGTCGTGGGTGATGAAGATGTAGGTCAGCCCGCGCTTCTGCCTGAGCTCATTGAGAAGCTTCAGCACGCGCGCCTGCACCAGGACGTCGAGCGCCGAGGTCGGCTCGTCCAGCACCACCAGCTCCGACTGGCAGGCGAGCGCACGGGCGATCGCCACACGCTGGCGCTGACCGCCGGAGAGCGCCGCCGGCGATCGGGAACGGAACTCGGCCGGCAAGCCGACTTCCTCCAGAAGCTTGCCGACGCGATTCCATCGGCCGCTTCTTTCGCCGATGCCGTGCACGTCGAGAGCGAGCCGGAGCGATGCGCCGATGCTGCGCTTCGGGTTCAGAGAGGAGAGCGGATTCTGCTGGACAAGCTGGATCGCGCGGCGATGGACGAGCTCGCGGCGAGCGGGGAGGGGATCACCCCTGAAGAGGATGTCGCCCGCCGTCTGCGGATATATGCCAAGGATCATATTGGCGATGGTCGACTTGCCGGAGCCGGACTCACCGACGATGGCCAGGCACTCGCCAGCCGTCACGTCGAACGAGACGTTGTCGACGGCATGCACCTTGCGGCCGGCGGAGGTGAAGGTCTTGCTGACGGAGACGAGGGAGAGGAGGGGCTGGGTCATGCCGGACGCCTCCTGGATGTGGAGCTTGGTGCCCTACGTTGCCCCCCTCTGTCCTGCCGGACATCTCCCCCACAAGGCGGGAGATTGGACGGCCGATTTGATTTCGCCAACCTGCAACGACGGCGATTGGCGAAACCAATAGTGACAGCCAATCTCCCCCCTTGTGGGGGAGATGTCCGGCAGGACAGAGGGGGGCGCGACAGGGCGCAAATCTGGACGATGACCGCCATCACCCCACCACCCCCGGCTCGCCAAAGCCTTCATGCACCACGAGCGGTGCGAAATAAGACTCAGACGCGTCCTCAATCTCTGGGATGCCGCCGCCGGTAATGCGCGGCACGGCCTTGAGCAGAGCGCGCGTATAGGGATGCCGCGGATCTTCGAAGAGCGCCGCTGCGGAGCCTTGCTCGACGATGCGACCCTTGTAGATGACGTAGACCCGGTCGGCGAATTCGCGCACCACGCCGAGATTGTGTGAGATGAACAGCACGGCCGTGTTGTGCCTCTGGACGAGGTCGCGCATGAGCTTCAGCGTCTGTGCCTGCACGGTCACGTCGAGGGCCGTACCCGGCTCGTCGGCGATCAGGAGCGACGGCTCGTTGGCGAGCGCCATGGCGATCATGACGCGCTGGTTCATGCCGCCGGAAAGCTGGAACGGATAAGAGTTCAGCACGCGCTCCGGCTCGCTGATGGCGACGTCGTCGAGCGCCGCGATCGCTTGGCTGCGCGCCTGGGCCTCCCGAATTCCAGGGTTGCCGCGCTCGAGAACCTCACGGAACTGAGTGGCGATCGTGTAGACGGGGTTCAGCGAGGAGGTCGGATCCTGAAAGATCATCGACATCTTCGTGCCGCGCAGCGCATGCCGCTCGCGTTCCGCCAGGCGCTCCAGATCGCGGCCTTCGAATTCGACGCGGCCTGAGATGCGAGCGCTGCGCAGCGATTGGAGCAGGCCGAGGATGATGCGGGCCGTCACCGACTTGCCCGAGCCGGATTCGCCGACCAGTGCCACGCGCTCGCCCCTGCCGATATGCAGCGAGATGCCGTGCAGCACCTCGATCATGCCGGCATAGGTGCGGAAGCCGAGGTTGAGATCGCGGATCTGGAGGGTCGGCGCGTTCATTGCTCGGCCCCCAGGATTTCGCGTAGCGCGTCGCCGACCAGATTGAAGCCGAACACCGCAATCAGGATCGCAAGGCCGGGGAAAACAGTCAGCCACCAGCTGTCGGGCAGGTATTTTGCGCCGTCCGCGACCATCGATCCGAGATCCGGCGTCGGCGGCTGCACGCCCAGGCCAAGGAAGGAAAGCGATGAGGCGATCAGGATGACGAAGCCCAGATCGAGCGTCATCTTGGTGAGGATCGAGGGCACACAGTTCGGCAGGATTTCGCGGAACATGACATGCGTTTTCGAAGCGCCGATCACCTCGGCGGCGAGCACGTAGCCTTCTTCTTTTTCGGAGCGCGTCAGGTTGTAGACGAGCCGCGTGTACCAAGGCCACCACATGGCTGTGACCGCGATCATGCCGTTGGTCAGCGTCGGCTCCAGCACACCCATCATCGACATGGCAAGCACCAGGGGCGGAATCGACAGGAAGACGTCGGTGATACGCATCAGCACATACTCGATCCAGCCGCCGAAATAGCCTGCGGTGAGGCCGATGGTCACGCCGATCGGCACCGCGATCGCCAGCACGACCACGCCGAGGATCAGCGAGATTCGATAGGCGTAGACGATGCGGGTGAAGAGGTCGCGCCCGACGAGATCGGTGCCCATGATGTAGGGCCATTCCGGCGGCCGGTTGAAATTGGCGAAATCGACAACCGCGCCGACATGTGCCGGAAATGGCGTGATGAAATCGGCGAAGACCGCCGAGAAGACGACCAGCGCGATCAGCAGAAGGCCGAGCAGCGAGAGCGGGTTGCGCAGAAGGATGGCGAACGTGCGTTTCATGCCGCCCTCTGCGAATATCTGATGCGCGGGTTGATGAAGGCGATCAGGAGGTCGACGATCACGTTCACGATCAGGAACATGGCCGATATGATCAGCACGGTCCCGATGATGGCATTGAGGTCCTTCCTCAGGATCACCGCCACGCCGTAGCGCGACAGCCCGGGCCAGGCGAACACAGCCTCCACCAGGAAGGCGTTGCCGAGCAGCGCCGCGAAATCGAGGCCGATTATCGTGAGAGAAGGGATCATCGAGGGGCGGAAGGCATAGCGGTTGGCGATGCGTTTTTCCGGAAACCCATAGGACTGCGCCATCTCGATATATGGGCGCTCATAAGTCTCGACCATGTTGGCGCGAGTGAGCCGCGCTGCCTGGCCTATGCCCGACAGCGCCAGCGCGAAGGCCGGCAGCACGATATGCCAGGCCACGTTGCCGAAGGCACGGAGGTTTCCGGCAAGCAGCGTGTCGACGAACAGGAAGCCCGTAACCGGAGCGACCGTGATCGTGTCGGAGACGCGGCCCGCGATCGGGAAGAGCGGCACGAAATAGGCGAACAGGAGCATCAGGATCACCGCCCAGACGAAGGCCGGCGCGGAGACGCCGAGCAGCGTGACCAGACGGATCAGATTGTCGATCCAGCTATTGCGGTAACGGGCCGAAAGGATCCCTAGCGGCAGGCCGATAATCACCATCATGAGGCCCGACGCGATCACCAGCTCGAGGGTCGCCGGCAGGAACTCGGCGATGTCCTTCGTCACCGGGCGGTTGGTGTAGAGCGAGATGCCAAGATCGCCGCGCATGAGATCGGCGATGAAATAGCCGTATTGCGCGACGATCGGCTGATCGAGATGGAGCCGCTCGCGAAGCGCCGTGACCTGCTCGGCCGATGCATTCGGGCCAAGCGCAATGCGCGCTGGGTCGCCGGGGATGACCCGGGCGATCGCGAAGATCAGCATGGAGACCCCGATCAATACGATCAAGGAAGTTCCCAGCCGCTTCGCCAGGAGGCGGATGACAGGCAGCATCGTTGAGCTTTCCGTAGACGTCTGAGGTTGGCCGGCGGCGAACCGCCGGCCCTTTCAGGTCCGCCTATTCGTTCATTTCCATCAGCCGGAATGTGAAGCCCATCCCGCTCAGGCCAAAGGCCTTGCTCTTGTCGGACAACGCCGGCACCGAAACGCGATTGCCCGCTGCGAAGACCGCATTCTGGTCATAGGCGAAAATAGTGGGCGCGAGCTCCCGCAGCCGTTTGCCGACCTCCGTGTAAGTCGCGGCACGTTCCTTGTCGGTGGTCTCGGTGCGCGCCCTGTCGAGCAGCTCGTCGACCTTGGCGTCCTTCAGATGCTCGGGCGACTGCCAGGTGCCCGCGGCCGAGGAGTGGTACATGCCGTAGATCAGCGTGTCCGGATCGCCCGTCACCGCATTTACGAAGACCTGGCTGATATTCGGCGTGTTCTCAGGCTTCGTCACCTGCTCGGAAAACAGCGCCCAGGGGATCTTCTTCACCTCCGATTTGATGCCGATCTCGGCGAAGTTCGCCTGCATCAGCAGGGCGAAACGCTCTTCCAGCGGCACTTCGCCGACCCAGGACAGCTCGAGCGTGAAGTCCTCCGGCTTGTACTTGCATTCGGAGAGATACTTCTTCGCCTTGTCGAGATCGCGCTGGTAGGCATCCGAGATCGGCAGCGAGCCGAGCATGCCGACGGGCAACGGACCGCTCGCCGGGGTGCCCTGCGAGACCTTGTCGGTGATCGCCACCATTTTGATGCCGGCCTCGTAGTCGAAAGCATAGGTCAAGGCGAGGCGGCAGTTCACGTCGTCGAGCGGCTTCTTGGTCGTGTTCATCTTGATGTAGAAGCCTGAGCCGCCGCTCTCCGTCAGCAGCTGCGTGCCGCCCGCGGCCAGCGCCTTCAGCACCTCCGGCGGCAGCCA
This sequence comes from Mesorhizobium sp. BAC0120, assembly GCF_033542235.1. Lineage (NCBI taxonomy): Bacteria > Pseudomonadati > Pseudomonadota > Alphaproteobacteria > Hyphomicrobiales > Phyllobacteriaceae > Mesorhizobium > Mesorhizobium sp. BAC0120. Next base: position 476,508 of record NZ_JAWRCU010000004.1, read on the forward strand.
TTGCGAGGTGATGTCGTGCTCGCCCTGCGTCATCAATGTGCGCACGGTCGCTGCCTCGAGGCTGTAGCGCAGACGTACCGTGTCCGGCGCCTTGGCGGGCACGCCGAGGAAATAATCCGGGTTCTTCGCCATCACCGTCAGTTCCTGCGGATTATGCGAGACGACCTTGTAGGCGCCGGTGCCCGCGCTGTGGGTCGACAGGTACGCCTGACCCCAGTCCTTCATCTCGCCGTCGCCCGCGGCGAGATTCTGGACGACCAGCTTCTTGTCGACGATCGGCAACCGCAGCAGCGCCGATATGAAGGGCGAGTCCGGTCTGGTCAGAGTGAACTTGACCGTCGTCGGATCGACGGCCTCCGCCTTCTCGACATTCGCGAAGAGGTAGGAGAGGCCCTGGCCGACAGCCTTCATCCGGTCGAGCGAGAAGACCACGTCTTCGGCGGCGAGCGGGTTTCCGCTCTGGAATTTCACGTCCTTGCGCAGCTTGAACGTGTAGGTCTTGCCGTCATCGGAGATCGTCCAGCTCTCGGCGAGATGCGGCACCACGCCGGCGCCGCCCTGCTTCGAGAGCACGAGCGTATCGTAGACGTTGAACATCAGCATCGAGTCGGCATAGTCCGTGGCCTTTGCCGGATCGAGTTCGCCGACGGCGACCTCGTCGAGGCGGAGCACAGTCTCGGCAGCTGCAGGAGTTGCGGTGACGACCGCGATTGCAGTGAGCGACGTCGCGGCGACAAGCGCCGCAGCGAATGGTTTCAGCATTGTTTTCATTTCGATTTCCCCTTGCCTATGATGAGTTGCTTTGGAGCGCTTCTCAGTTTGCCGCTTCTTCTGACGGCCATGCTTGTTTCGGCTTTACCCGTCGGCAGACCATCTCCGAACACGTCCATCGTGCAGGTGTGCAGGACGGTCGTCGGGAGATCGGTGTGGTTCCAGGTGACATGTGTCCTGGTCGATGGGAAATGGACGGAATCCCCGGCTTCGAGGATCGTCCGTTCGCCGTCGATCTCTATCGTGAGCGCACCTTCCAGGATGAAGAACATCTCCTCGCCCTCATGCGCCATCGGTTCGCTTCGGAAGCCGGGCGGCTCGTGAAAGATGACGCTGCGCAGCACGTTGCCGGGAAATGAAGCCGACAGCCGCTCATAGGTGATTGCGTCGCTGCCCAAGGCGTAAACCGAGCGCTGGTCGTGGCGCGTCACCGGCATGTCGCCGCGCGGCTGCGTGAGAAAATCGCCGACCTCCGACTTCAGGACGTGGCAGACATTGATCAGGGAGGTGAGCGAGGGAATCGTGATGCCGCGCTCGATTTGCGAGATGAAGCCGACAGACAAACCAGCGCCGTCCGCGACCTCTTTCAGGGTCAAGGCGAGTTCCTGGCGCCGTTCGCGGAGCCGCGAGCCAAGCGGAGCGGAATTGCTTCCACCTGCGTGCGGCTGAACCGTTTTCTGGTCCAATGCCGTCGTTCCCCAACGTTTTAGTATTGCTAAAACGATGCTTTTTCCTCCAGCGTAGGTCAAGAGGAAATTTAGCCATACTAAAATTTTGTGAAACGGGCCGAAGCCCTGCGTGGTTGTCTGAGCGTTGCAGGGAGTCTCAGAGCTGCGGTCCGGTGTCGCCGGCCGGTACTGCCGGGTCCAGTCTTTCGCTGCGCCGCCTGCCGCGTTTGAAAGCGGCGGTCAGCGGTTTTTCCAGGAATTCGTAGCAAAAAACTCCGATAGCCGTGCCGGCCAGAAGTGCAATGACGAGCCACGGCAGAAATGGCATAGACACAAAACCCGCGAGCTTCGCCACGACCGATATTGCCAGCGTGTGCCAGAGATAGATCGAGTAGGAACTATCGCCGAGATAGGTCAGCGGCGCGATACGGCCGAATGCTCCCGCCTTCTCCAGTGCAAGCGTGCCGACTACGAGCGCAGCCGCCAATGGCCCGAAGACCAGCGGTCCAAATCCGATGTGAGTCGTACCGACGATGGCGAAGCCCAGCAGCGCGACAGCGATCAGCCCAAGGCCTGTCATTGGCTGCGGCATCCTGCCGGCGAGCCAGAGCTTGGCGATCAAGGCGCCGAGCAGGAATTCGAGAATGATGGGATCGGTGTAGGTCAGCACGACGTCGTTGCCGCCATCGACGAGCAGGCCCGAGGCCACCAGCAGGATGAAGGTGGCGGTCAGCGCCGCGAGCCGAGCTTTCGGGGGCAGGAACAGCGCGCCGGCGAAGATGACGTAGAAGAACATCTCGTAGTTCAAGGTCCAGCCCTGAATCAGTATCGGCCAGATCTCGCCGTTGCTCGGCGAGCGGTGCGGAACGAAGAAGAGCGACTCCAGCACGTGTGCCAGCGTGAGCTTGAGATTGGGGAACAGGCCAGCAAGCGCGCCAACGATCATGACGCCGGTCGCGGCCCAGTAGATCGGTACGATGCGCTGCACCCGCTCCCGGAGGAACTGGGCCGGTGTGGTCCGGCGGGTTTCGGAGATCACCCACATGATGAAACCGCTGACCACGAAGAAGACGTCGACGCCGGCGGCACCAATTGCAAAGTGCCCACCTGTTCGTTCGGCCGCGTGGAAGGCGACAACGGCAAGGGCAGCGCAAGCGCGCAGGTACTGGATGCCGTAGAGCTTTTTCATCAAGCCTGGCGCATGCCGGGCCGAAAGCGCATTGCACGATATGCCGGTAGATTTGCCCGTTGCGGCGTCGCCAGCAGTCCGGCTGCGTAATAGAGCAGGAACGAGCCGACCTGATAGGCATTGAGCACGTCGACCTCGAAGAAGGATCGCACGACGAGCAGCATCGATATGCCGAACATGATGTAGGAGGTGCGATCGTTTCGGTCGTCGAGGAGCTTGGTCAGGTGGCCGAGAAGGACTCGAAGAATGATGGTGCTGATCAGCACAAGGCCCACGACCCCGAGCTCCACCAGAGTTTCGATATAGGTGTTGTGGAAATGGAAGCCGGTTCGCGCGGTGATGTAGAATTCCTGCCAGAGGCGCTCTGCGTCCGCAAAGCCCTGCACCCAGTAGGCATAGTAGCCGACGCCGAGCAGCGGGGCTTGGTGCCATGCCAGCAAGCCCTGCTGCCAGAGATAGGTGCGGCCCGTCAGCGTCGTATTCTTGCCGAAAGCCCCCAAAAGCAGGTTGAGGCCGCCGGCGTTAAGCCCGATCAAGGCGACGCCAAAGCCAACCACAATGCCGAAAAGCAGCAGCCCTTTTCTTGCGTGTGGCGCGAACAGGAGAATCACCCCGAGGCCGGTCATCACGCCCAGCGTGCCTGCGATGGATATGATCGAGGTTGCCGAATGGGATACCAGGAGCGCGTAGCCGGACAGCATGGTGCATATGCCGGCGAGAATGCGCCAGACGCCACGCTCGCGCAGGACGAACACCAAGATGAAGGCGAAATAGATGCCCAGCGAGGCATAGAAGCCGAGCTGGTTCTTGGATGCGAATGCTCCGACGAAGGTGTATTCGTTGTCGAGCGGGTCGTACGAATATTGGCCGAACGCGAGCGAATAGAGCACGACCAGTGACACGCCGCCCAACGCTCCGATCGTCAGTGTCCTGACGCTCATGGTGCGGGCCGCAATCAGGGCGCAGACGATGTGCGAGGCATATTGGAGGCAGGCGCGTGCCGTAGCGCCGGGCGCGGCCGACCAGAACACCGACAGGCAGGCGAGCACCGCAAAGCCGATGATCCAGTGGAACTTCAGGTAGTTGCCCAACGACTGGCGGTAATCGACTAGAATGAGGGGGAACCACACCGCATAAAAAGCCAGGATCGAGACTTGGCCGAAGCGTGTCGAATAGGCGAACACGAAGAAGGAGATCGAAATCGCTACGACGCCATAGCCGGTACTTCGGTCCGGGCTGACGAAATATGCCTTGGCGATCTTCATGCTCGTGGCTGGCGCCGAGCGGCGAGCCGACCGCCGTTGTCAGAGCGGCACGCGACCAGATTGAATCCTCGCGCCAGTCTGACTCTCGGTTCAGGCATCGGATTTGTCCGAAAGCCGTTACGCACTGTTTCGGCCCGGCGCGCTAGTTCGAATTAGCGGAAGCAGGAGCGACAGCTATGCTCACCTTGATGACGTCGCCCGGCAGGACGGCCGTGTTCTCGTCGGCCTGGATCTCCGTCGCCTTGCCGTCGGCCTCACGCACAATCGAGTAGGTGACGTCCCTGGCATAGGTGCTGCCGGCCCCAACGGCTGCTGAAGGATCCTGCTCCATTGCCTCGCCCATGAGATCCCTGTACATCTGGATTTTCAGCTCGGCCTCCCGAAGATCGGCTTCGGCCTGCTGGCGGTCCTGGTCGATCTGGGTCGCTCGGTCGGTTTGCAGGTTCGTCGCATCCTGCGATGCCTTGCTGATGGCCTGCTTGGCCTGCAGGGATGCGGTCTCCATATTGAGAACCTTGCCTTCCAGATCGGCGGTCTGCCGCTCGAGCGTGAGGATCCTGTCATTCACGACAAGCCCCTTCTGGGCGAGGCTGCCGACGCTGGCGAGTTCCTTCTTCGACAGGTCGATCTGGCGGTTCTGGGTGGCCATGTTCTTTTCCAGCGATTCGACTTCGGCCTGCAGTATCGATTTCAGGTCGCTGAGCGCGTCGAGCTGAACTTTGAGCCTTCTCTCCCGCGCTTCCTTGTAGGCGGACTCGTCAGCCATCAACTTCTTGCCTATGGCGCTCTGCTGAAGCTCTTTCGGGAAATCGATCTGGGCGCTTCCTTCGGCCTCGGCGATCAAACGGGCGCGTCTGGCGATGAGGCCGTCCCTCTGGGCCACGAGCACATCGTAATTTCCGCGGGCATTAATGAAGTCGCGTGCGAATCTCTGGCCGGTATCGGCATGACGCAGCCCGCTCGCCAAGCTGAGCGCTTTCAGCACAGTCAGGCCCGGCGCATAAGGGTACTTGCCCGGCGTCTGCACATCGCCCGAGACGAAGATAGGCCGGTATTCAGCAAGCTCCACAGAGGCATCGGGGCGATCGAGAAGGCCGAACTTCTGCTGAAGCTCGTCGCTGATCTTGGTGGCGACTTCCGCGGTCGTCTTGCCGGCAACAGGCATCTCGCCGACGAAGGGCAGCGATATGTTGCCCGAAGGGCCGACCGTATATTCACCGCTCATAGACGACCAGTCGCGCACGGCGCCCTCCGCGGTCCGCCATTCGGCGACGCGTATGCGCAGCCTGTCCATGGTGCCCAGCGGATAGTCCGTAGTCTCGGCTGAAGCGCTTGCGGTCACCGCAAGCATGAACGTGAATGCCGCCATGGCGGCGAGAAGCAGCCCGATAGCCGGCTGCATGATCTGGAATACCGCTTGTCGCCTTTTCACTGCCTGCCTTTCCCGAAATCAAATGATCGTCAAGAGCGGCCGGGCAGGACGGACGGTCGAGTCCCGCCCTGCCGCGAGCCAAGCACAGATCAGTAGCTGCCACGCGACGAAAACACGGCCGGTACCGTCATGGCAATGATCTTCAGGTCGGTGGTGAACGACCAGTTCTCCACATAGTGCTGGTCGAAGGCGACCCGCGTTCCGTAGGAGACGTCGTTGCGTCCGCTGACCTGCCACAGGCCAGTCAGGCCGGGCCGCGTTCTCAAGTAATGATCCGCCGCCGAGCCATAGAGCTCGAGTTCGTCCTTCACCACCGGGCGCGGCCCGACGAAGCTCATGTGCCCCAGCAGGATATTGAAGACCTGCGGCAGCTCGTCGAGACTGAGCTTGCGCAACACGTAGCCTACAGGCGTCACCCGCGGATCGTCCTGAAGCTTGCGCGTGGCAAGCCACTCTTGGCGAGCCTCCGGGTTGCGGGCGAAGTGAGCCGTGAGCACCTCGTCGCCGTTTTCGACCATGGTACGGAATTTCAGGCAATGAAAGACGTTGCCGTTCCGCCCGATTCGCTTATGGCCGTAAAAGACCTTGCCGCCGTCGGCTAGCTTGATCAACAGGGCCAGCATTGCCAGTAACGGACTCAAAACAAGGATAGCCAGGGCCGCGACGATGATGTCGAAGATGCGTTTATAGAGTCCTCCAACCGGGGGCAGGTCGGCGGCTGCCGATCGGTGGCGGGACCAGTCGGCCAGTCTGGCGGCATATCTCATTATGTTGCTCCACGATGAAGGGTGCCCCGGTGCCCATGTTGAGATACTCCCAAGCCGCGTGCGATGCTGCAACGCAACAACCACGACATTAATAGGGCGCTGAACCGGAAGGAACAGGTTAGGGATGCGATAAAATTCTCAAAACCGAGGTTTTTCTGATCATATTTTGTAACACGTAGTCATATTGAATGATCGTCGCGCGATTTTTAATGGAAGCCTCCAACCTGAAGTTTGTCGGCTAGGAATATGACTGGTTGTGCATAATGAAGAAAACTGGCCTTGCGCGTTTATCGCTGATCGAAAAATTAAACTATCCTTCCCTTGTTTAATAGTAATTTCGGATCTGTGTTAGCAATTCGTTTGATTCTCCTTTGTTAAAGTATCTTTCGGTTTGAGTTCAGAGAGTTGGTTCAGCTCATTGTTGCGCCGCACAATCATGGTGGCTCAAACGATTGGTTTGCCAAAGGCGGCATGGGGAAGGAACCTAACCTCCGGGTTGTACCCAAAGGCCAAGCCGAATATATACGGAGTGCACACGTGTGTTGGTGTGGCCGTCCGGCCCCGAAGATGATCGGCACTCCTGCCGGATACCAGACCGCGACGTATGCTTGGTGGGAGGCGTCCGGTATGGGTTTTGATGCACGACAACGTGCATGGCATAGGGTGGGATAGCAATGTCCTTCCCGCTTTTTCTGCGCGGCTTCGTTGGTTTGCTTCTGGTCTTTGCTGCGACGACCTATGTTATTACAGGATCGGCTTGGACGACATTTATCGAGACCTTAGTTGTCGCGGTTCTGGTGCAGATCGGCTACTTTGCAGCGGTGCTTTTCCTTGTCTGGCGTGCGGCCAAAACGCCGAAAAGCCGAATGGGCGCGGTTGCAATCGAAACCATGCAGACACTACCTAAAGACGAACAGGCGGCGGCCAGCGTGAGCCATCTGCCGAGCGCACCCCGCTCGCGCCATCCCTGAGCCTGCACCTTTTCACGAAATTGCCTTTTGCAGCTGCGAAGAATCTGCCTCTATCTGCCTTTGCAGTATTGTGCCGGCTCTTGACCGGTGCGCCCCCGCTTTAGATTAGTTGGACAAGGGCGGCGGGCAAGATTGATAGAGGCGGCATGTCTTCATCCACCGCTACGGTATGCACCATCATCGCAGCCAAGAACGCGTCCGGCACGATCGGGCGTTCTATCCGCTCGGCCTTGCGAGAGTCGCAAGTTGCGGAGGTGGTGGTGGTCGACGACGGTTCCACCGACGACACCGTACAAACCGCACGTGCGGCTGATGACGGCAGCGGTCGCCTGCAGGTGCTGAGCCTCGACCGGAACAGGGGCCCAGCCTTTGCCAGGAATCATGCGATCGCCCATTCCAGCGCTCCGCTGATCGCAATCCTCGACGCGGACGACTTCTTCCTGAAGGGCCGATTCGGCAGGTTGCTCGACAGGCAGGATTGGGACTTCGTCGCCGACAACATCGTCTTTATCGATTCGCGCAGTGACGGCCTCGAGCTGGATGTGCCGGAATTCGAGGCGACGCCACGCTTTCTCGACCTGCGAGGTTTCGTGGAGGGAAACATCTCCAAGCGCGGTGCATCGCGCGGCGAAATCGGGTTCCTGAAGCCGGTAATGCGCCGGGCGTTTCTCGACGCGCACAAGCTTCGTTACCGGGAAGATCTGCGGCTGGGGGAGGACTACGACCTCTATGCACGAGCGCTGCTGAAAGGCGCGCGTTACAAGGTCGTACATGGCTGCGGCTACGGCGCCATCGTGCGCCCGGATTCGCTCAGCGGCAAGCACAGGACGCTCGACCTCAAACGGCTCTACGAGGCGGACCGGGCGATCCTTGCTTCGCCGGACCTCCCCGGCGACGCGAGATCCCTGTTCAGCCAGCACGAGCGCCATGTACGCGGCCGCTACGAGTTGCGCCGGTTCCTCGACGTCAAGGCCGAGATCGGGTTGCTGAGTGCCGGCCTTCGGGCGCTGGCAAGGCCGGCGGCGCTACCGGCGATCGTCGGCGGCATTGCGGCCGACAAGCTCGATGCCTTGACGGCGCGGCATGGCGCTGCGGCCGAGAAGGCGGCCGGCCCTCGTTATCTCCTGGAGGGGCGGCCAGTCTCGCGCTTGTGAAATTCGCCGAATCTGAATTTGCAGGAGTTGGCTGCGAGCAAATTTCGAAGGGACCGACCGATGGCACTTTCCCGATTTCGAGTGAGAAGCCCCCAACGCGACCGCGACACCGACCTCGACCGCATGCAGCGACTTCGACATTCCTTGCGTGATATCCGCGTCGAGATGGAGCGGGAGAGAGAGGGGCTTCGCGACCGCTACGAGAAGGTGACGGCCGACGCTGCCTTTTCCCAATTGGCCCTGGAAGACGACAGCGCAAGCCCAGGCTTGTCGTCGAAAATCGACGACATGACGGAGACGATGATCCACTACACCAAACGCATCGCGTCGCTGGAGGAGCAGATCGAATTCGTTACCGATCTCGACTCCAGGGTCGAGCTGTTTTCTCAACAGAATACGGGAGATAAAGCTCCAGCTTAAGAATGATGCCGAGAGCTATTTTTACCGACGATTACAAAAGTTTACCGAGTTCGGAGCGCGCCGTCATTTTCTCATCTTTCCACCGCTCTATGTGCAGTGCAGCATAACTAAGCGGCGGGGGGATTGGCCAGGAAGAGGTGGCCGATCTCGTGATTGAAAATACGACCTATAACAAGCGACGCGGCATCACGTCCCTCGTCTTCGGCGCCTGTGCGCCGATTCTGTCCGGCATTGGCGGTGCTCCCGCCGCTCATGCCGGGGAGGTCACGACAGGGGAGTCCTTCGTCGAGACTTTCGATAATTTAAGCACCAAGCGGTGGTATATCTCCGACGGCTGGTCGAACGGAGACCATCAAAACTGCACATGGTCGAAAAACCAGGTGAGGGCAGCCGACGGCGTTCTGCGGCTGACTTTCCAGAAACAGAAATACAAAGACCGCGATTACGTCTGCGCGGAGATCCAGACCAATCAACGTTTCGGCTACGGCACTTATGAGGTCCGCATGAAGGCGGCCGCCGGCTCAGGGCTCAACACCGGCTTCTTCAGCTATATCGGGCCCGTCCATAAGCAGCCACACGACGAAATCGATTTCGAGGTGCTCGGGAAGAACCCGGCGAAGGTGCAGATCAACCAGTTCGTCAACGGCAAGGAAGTCGGCGACCAGAAACTGGTCGATGTTCCCGGTGGGGCCGATCAGGATTTCCACGACTACGCCTTCGTTTGGGAGAAGGATAGAATCCGCTGGTTTGTCGACGGCCAGCTTGTAGGGGAGGCGACCGACCCGGCCAAGCTGCCCAGCCATCCCTCGAAGATCTACGTCAGTCTGTGGAGCAGCGACAAGCTGAAGTCGTGGATGGGAACGCTCGCCGATTTTGACGGCCCGGTCACGGCCGAAATAGATCGTATCGCTTTCACCGCGCTGGGCGACGCCTGCCAATTTTCCGAATCGGTGGCATGTTTGCAGGATTAGTTCGCTCGATGAGTCCCAAGCTGCATGTCCTCTATTTCGTGCATGACCTGTCCGACCCGGCAGTTCGGCGGCGGGTCATCATGCTGCAGGCCGGCGGCGCGCAGGTGACGCTGGCCGGATTCCGGCGGGCGGCGACCGTGGTTCCGGGACTGGAGGCGATGTCGCCCATAGATCTCGGCCGGACGGCAGACGGCAAGTTCGCACAGCGCCTCGTGGCGGTCGCCAAGGCGGCGCTATCGCTCGGCGCCAAGCTCAGAACTGTCCGCCGGCCGGACGTCATCATCGGCCGCAACCTGGAAATGCTGGCGCTGGCCAAGCGCGCGCGCGCGCTGTTTTCGGCCAATATCCCCATCGTCTACGAATGCCTCGATATCCACCGGCTCCTGCTCGGGCAGAACGGCATCTCTCGGGCGATGCGCGGCGCCGAGCGAGTGCTCGGCCGCAACGCTGTGCTTCTGATGACGAGCTCGCCGGCTTTCGTGCGCGACTATTTTCAGCGTTTCAGGCAGATCGACGCGCCGGTGGCGCTTCTCCATAACAAGGTGCTGGAACTTGCCGGAGAGCCCTCCGACGTGCGTCGGCAGGTGAGAGCGCCTCAGGGCGGCGAGCCGTGGACAATCGGCTGGTTTGGCGCCTTGCGGTGCCGCAAGTCGCTCGAGTTGCTCGCAGCGTTCACGCACAGGATGGAGGGCCGTTTCGATGTTGTGCTCCGCGGCCGGCCCGCCTATTCCGAGTTTCCGGATTTCGACGGCTTCGTTGCCGGCCAGCCGCACATGCGCTTCGAAGGTGGCTACCGCAATCCGGAAGATCTCGCCGATATTTACGGCGAAGTGCACTTCTCTTGGGCAATCGACTTCTTCGAGGAAGGGCTCAACTCCAATTGGCTGCTGCCCAACAGGCTCTATGAAGGCTGTCGGCACGGCACGGTGCCGATCGCCATGCGTGGCACCGAGACCGGCCGGTTTCTGGCAGAGCGGCATCTAGGGCTCCTGCTCGACGAAGCTTCCGTCGCCTCGGTCATGAAGCTTTTCGACAGCTTCGACGCCGAGAGATACGCCGCCTTGCGCGGCAGGGTGCTGGCCGAGGACCGCGGGACCTGGGTGTGCGACGCCCGCGACTGCCGCGCCCTCGTCGAGCGCCTGAGAGAGCTGACGGCGGCGCCCGAACCCGTAATGCAGGCGGCATGACCGTGGCGGGGGCAACAAAACCAGCGATCCCGATGCAAACCTCGCCGGCAACGCCGTGCATGGTCGTGATCCCCTGCCTCAACGAGGCGGAGCATATCGAGGCGCTCATCGGGAAACTTGCGCCGTCCGCCGCGCGGCTCGGCCTGAAAATCGTGGTCGCCGACGGCGGCAGTACCGACGGGACGCAGCGGATTGTCGAGGAGATCGCTGCTGCCGACCCGCGCATCGTGCTCTTGCCGAACCCCAAGAGGATCCAGAGCGCCGCCGTCAATCTGGCAGTCGAGACCTTCGGCAATGATTTCCAGAGCTTCATCCGGATCGATGCGCATGCCGACTATCCCCCGGACTATTGCGACCTGCTCATCGAAGACGCCGAGGCGACGGGTGCGGATTCGGTCGTCGTCTCAATGATGACGCGCGGCTTCAGCGTCTTCCAGAAAGCCACTGCGATTGCTCAGAATTCGGTTCTCGGCAATGGCGGCTCGCCACATCGCCAAGGCGCCAAAGGCCATTGGACAGACCATGGCCACCATGCGCTAATACGCACAGCCGCCTTTCGTGCCGTCGGCGGCTACGACGAGAGCTTCACTCACAATGAGGACGCGGAGCTCGACTTTCGCCTGAGGAGCGCCAGCTATCGTATCTGGATGACGGACAAGACCTTCATGGTCTATTATCCGCGTGCGTCCGTGCCCGCACTTTTCCGGCAATATCTCGGCTACGGCAGAGGACGCGCAAGAAACATCCTGAAGCATCGCGCCATGCCGAAGATCCGGCAGATGATCCCCCTCATGGTGGCCCCGATGGTGGCCGGCGCTTCGCTGGCGCTGCTGAGCTGGGTGGCGCTGGTGCCAGCTTGTCTCTGGGCGGCCGCCTGCCTCGGTTACGGCGCATGGATGGCCGTCGGCCAGCGCAATCCCTACGGGCCGCTGGTTGGATTCTCGGCGATGGTCATGCATCTCGCCTGGTCGGCCGGGTTCTGGCTGCAGCTCCTCGAAATTCGCAAGCGCGAGATGCGGGTGCAATGATGCGGGCGCGCGGAAGAGGCGAGGCTTTGCGCATCGATGTCTGCGTGTGCACCTATCGCAGGCGCGAGCTGGAGGACACGCTGCGATCGATCGGCGCGATGGCTGTGCCTGCCAACGTCGTCGTCAGACTGATCGTCGCCGACAACGACGTTGAGCCCAGCGCGCGCGACCTAGTCTCTGCGCTCTCTGCGGAACTGCCTTTCGAGACTGTCTATGTGCATTGCCCCGCTTCGAACATCTCAATTGCGCGCAATGCCTGCCTGGATCATGTCACTGGCGATTTTCTTGCCTTCATCGACGACGACGAGACGGCTTCGAAAGAGTGGCTGACGGAGCTGCTGGCTGTTGCCGAGGACACGGGGGCGGACGCCGTGCTCGGGCCAGTGCATGCAGTCTATTCCGATGAGGCGCCAGTCTGGATGCGGAAGGGCGATTTCCATTCGACCGCTCCGGTCTGGGTCAACGGCGAGATCCGCACTGGCTATACCTGCAATGTCATGCTGCGACACGCCTCGTCTTTTGTGGCAGGCCGTCGCTTCGACCTGGGGCTAGGTCAGACAGGCGGCGAAGACACCGAATATTTCACGCATCTGCACAGGGCCGGCGGCAAGATCGCTTTTGCTCCAAGGGCTGTCGTCCACGAAACGGTGCCCGGCAGCCGAGCCCGCTTGTCGTGGCTTACGAAACGTCGCTTCCGGTTCGGCCAGACGCATGGACGGCTGATTGGCGACCAGCGCGACGCCTCCGGCCTGATGCCGCAGATCGGACTGGCTGCCGCCAAGGTCGCATATTGCTTTGCGGCGGCATCGGCGCTCGCGATCGCGCCCGTGCTACGCAACCGCTATGCCCTTCGCGGCGTTATGCATGCCGGTGTGGTAAGCGGATTGATGGGTGTACGCGAAATTCGACAATATGGCGAAGAACCTGTGGGGAGGCGCGGCAATGCGGCCTGACGTCAGCTTCGTCATCGCCGCCTATAATGCCGAGGCGACCCTTGCCCGCGCGATCCAGAGCGCGCTCGGCCAGAGCGGCGTCACGGTCGAGGTGGTCGTTGTCGACGATTGTTCAACCGACCGTTCGCTCGCTATTGCCCAGTCGTTCCCCTCAGAGCGCATCCGTGTCGTTGCGCTGGAGAAGAACCGCGGCCCGGGCGGCGCACGCAACGCTGGGCTGTCGGCCGCCCGCGGCCGCTGGATCGCGGTGCTCGATTCCGACGATACGGTCCACCCGGATCGGCTGGCACGCATGATTTTGCGCGCGGAGAAGGCCGGTGCGCAGATCGCAGTCGACAATATCGACGTGGTGCAGGAGACGGTTGGCCGGGGCACGACAATGTTCGCGCCGGCGCTGTTCGCGAGATTGCCTGAACTGACGCTGGCCGACTTCATCGGTTCGAACCTGGTCTTCGAGGGCAGCTTCAACTTCGGCTACATGAAGCCGATCTTCGAACGGCGTTTCATAGAAGACAACGCACTGCGCTACGACGAGATGCTACGCATCGGCGAGGACTACATCTTTCTCGCTTCAGCACTCGCCAAAGGCGGCCGTTGCGTCGTCGAGCCTCGCCCGGGCTATTGCTATCATATCCGCACGGGATCCATTTCGCGTGTGCTCGAAGTGCATCATGTCGAAGCAATGCTTGCCGCCGATGCGGATTTCGTGCGGGATCACCGACTGGACGCGGCCGCAAGGTCTGCGCAGGCGCGGCGAACCCGCAGCCTCAAGGATGCTGCAGCGTTTCTTGCCGTAGTTCGCCATCTCAAGAACCGCAACCTGCTCAACGCGGCAGGGGCAGCGCTTCGCCGGCCAATGGCACTAAGGCACCTCAGAATGCCGATCGCAACCAGGCTGCGTCGGTTCGCGCGATCCATCGGAGCGCGACCCCTCGATCAATCGGCTTGAAGATCGAAGGAGATAAGGAATGGGCGGGGCGGCCCAAAGTGCAGGGAAACTGGAAATGAAGAAAGTCAGAAAAGCTGTCATACCCGTTGCCGGTCTAGGAACGCGTTTCCTGCCAGCCACCAAGGCTGTGCCGAAGGAGATGCTGACCGTCGTGGACCGGCCGGTCGTGCAATACGCGGTGGATGAGGCGCTCGAGGCAGGCATCGAGCACATCGTCTTCGTCACGGGGCGCAACAAGCACGTCATCGAAGACTATTTCGACATCCATCCGGAACTCTATGATACGCTGACCCGATCGGGAAAAACGGCTCCGCTCGCATCCCTGCACGCGATGCAGCTGCCGGCCGGCGCAGTCAGCTTCACCCGCCAGCAGGAGCCGCTCGGATTGGGCCATGCGGTCTGGTGCGCCCGAGACATCATCGGCGACGAACCTTTCGCGCTGCTGCTCCCCGACATGATATCCTTCGGCGAGCGTGGCTGCCTGGCCGGGCTGATAGAGCTTTACCAGCGTGTCGGAGGCAACGTCATCGCGGTCGAGCAATGCGATCCAACGGAGACCGACAAATACGGCATCGTCGGCAAGGGCAAGGAGGTCGGCCGTGGCTTCGCCATAACCGAAATGGTGGAAAAGCCTTCCCCATCCGAAGCACCCTCAAACTTCTACATCACCGGGCGTTACGTCTTGCAGCCCGAGGTGTTCGCGCTGCTCGGCACACAGGAGCGCGGCGCCGGCGGCGAAATCCAGCTCACCGACGCTATGCGGCGCCTTGCGCAAAGGCAGGAATTCCACGCGCGGCCCTATGAGGGGCGTACATTCGACTGCGGCTCGAAGGAGGGTTTCATCCAAGCCAATGTCGCCTTCGCGCTTGCCCGCGACGATGTGCGCGAACTGGTATTCGAGCCGATTGCCGAGATGATCGCCGCGCAGCAACGCCGTAGCGCTGCCGCCTGAGGAAGGCGGCTGTCTGCACGACCAACCGGGCTTCAGGCCGTGCAGACAGCCAGGCATGAACGAGGCCCTCCGCTGAAAGATCCTCGAGAAGGCAGGCTCGCCGTATGAACGTTTTTGACGCCACGTCCCGGCTCAAGCCCGGAAGCGAACCCGACGCCGTCGAGTTCGGAAGCGCGCGCGCCCGCGATGCCATGGTTCAGGGATTTCCGTTGAGCACCAGGCTGACAATGGCGTCCGAAGACGCTGATCGCTTCATCGATCTCGAGCGATTGGCGACGATTGGATTGAGGCGCATGAGAGTGGTCGCGCTTTGTGGCGCGCTCGGAATCATGCTTGGAATTCTCTACCTGGTGATCACGCCGCCTGAATACACGGCGGCGACCAGCATCCTGCTCGATGACAACCTGACCAGATTCGCTGACGACAAGAGTTCGCTGCCTGCCCAGCAGCAGGCCGATATCGAGATCCTGAGCGAAGTCGAAATCCTGAAATCGGAAAGGCTGGCGCGCGCTGTCGTGGTCGCTGAGAACCTGCAGAACAACGACGCGTTCATGAACCCGCCGCAATCGCCTTTCGAGTGGCTCAAGTCACAGATCAAAAGCCTGACGAACATGTTCTCGTCGCCCGTGCCGCTGGCCCCTGGCGAATCGCCCGAAGATGCCGCGATCGGCAGGGCGGCCTATTTGCTGCAGAATGATCTGGACGCCCAACAGGTCGGGCGGAGCTTCGTGATCCAGTTCACCTACCAGAATCACGATCGCGATCTCGCCGGGAGGATCACGCGGGCCTATGCCAATGCCTATCTCAACGACAAGCTCAATGCCAATTTCGACGCCACGCAACGCGCGACTGTCTGGCTTCAGGAAAGGATTGCCGAGCTGCGTGACAGCTCGCAGGCGGCTGCTCTCGAAGTCGAGAAATTCCGTGCCGAGCATGGGCTGACCTCGGCGCGCGGCGAGCTGATCTCGGACCAGCAGCTTTCGGACCTGAACAACCAGCTGATCCTCTCCCAGGCCGATACTGCCAACGCCCTTGCTCGCTACAACCAGTTCAAGGCAATTATCGACAGCGGACCCGATAACGCGGTCAAGAATGCAACCATTCCCACCGAGAAGGGCGAGAGCGCCAGCAACACCGGGCTCATCAACGATCTGAAGGCGCGCTATCTCGACATCAGCAGGCGTGAAAGCGACATTGCGGCACGATTCGGCGAGGATCACCCCCAGGCGGTCGCGCTCCGGCGCGAGCAGGCGGGGCTGACCCAGCAGATCTATCATGAGCTGCAGCAGCTGACCGAAAGCTTCCGCACCCAATACGAGGTCGCCAAGACGCGCGAGGATTCGCTGCGCGCCAATGTCAGCCTGATGTCCGGCCAAAGCTCGCAGACGAGCCAGGATGTTGTGCGCATGCGCGAGCTGCAGCAGAAGGCCGACGCGCTCTCGGCACTCTATCAGTCGTTCCTGTCACGCCACGAGGAGGCATCTCAGCAGCGCTCGTTCCCGATCGCCAAGGCACGGGTGATCTCCGAGGCCGACGATCCGGTCTCGCCTTCGAGCCCCAAGAAGACTCTTGTGCTCGCGCTGTCGATGGTGCTCGGGCTCATGGCCGGAGCGGGGATCGGCGCACTGCAGGAATTCCGGGAGCGCTTCTTCCGCACGGCCGAAGATGTCCGAGCCGCTCTCGACATCAACTTCCTCGGCTATCTGCCGATGATCGGCGCCCGATTTGCGGCGGCGCCCAAGCCTGCGAATGGCAAGGCCCAAGAAAAATCGCGGGAGCAGGCGAGCCCGGTTGCGCCGCGAATCTTGCGCGTCGCCGTCAACCAGCCGTCCTCATCCTTTGCGGAGACGCTGCGCAACACCAAGCTCGCCGTCGACGTCGTGCTTCAGGACAGGCCGTGCAAGGTGGTTGGCTTCGTGTCGATCTTGCCCACCGAGGGCAAGACGACGATCGCCGCCAATTTCGCCGGCCTGCTCGCCGCCAATGGCGCTCGAACGTTGTTGATCGATGGCGACCTTCGGAATCCCGGGCTCAGCCGTGCTCTGTCGCTCACGCCGGGCAAGGGCCTCGTCGAGGCAATCGTCGGGGAGCAGCGCTGGCAGAGCACGGTTCTGGTCGACCGTTCGACATCACTCGCGATCATCCCGGCTGCGGTCCGCGGACGGCTGTCGCATACCAGCGAGCTGATCTCGGGGCCCGGTATGCGCAATTTGGTCAATGAAGCCCGCAAAGCCTACGACTATATCGTCGTCGACCTGCCGCCGCTCGGGCCGGTCGTGGACGCCAAGGCGTTCGCACCTCTGGCTGACGGCCTTGTGCTGGTCACCGAATGGGGCGTGACGCCACGCGCGCTGGTGCGCACCACGCTCAACGCGGAACCGCAACTCGCGGCCAAGATGCTTGGCATCATCCTCAACAAGACCGACATGAAGAAGCTGCCACGCTACGGCGGCTTCGGGAGCTCGGAGCAGTACTTCGAACACTATTCGGCGTACTATACGCCCAACGTCGATATGACCGGGACGAGTTGAGCGGCGGTCAGGTCGTGAGGTAACTCCCTTTGTTGCCCCAGATGCGGATGGCTGTCAGCCGTCCGCTGAAACAGGCGCCGGTATCGATGTTGATGCGCCTGCCTTCGAGCTTGGCCTCGCTGACGGGGGTGTGCCCATGCACGACGTATTTTTTCAGCAGGTGGGCGCGCTCGTAAAATTCGGAGCGGATGAAAACGAGGTCGTCGTCGGACTGTTGGTCGAGTGGAAGCTCGGGGCGGATGCCGGCATGCACGAAGACGAAGCGCTTTGCATCCACGAGGATCGGCAGCGAACGCAGAAAGGCGGCATGCGTGTTGGGGATCGCGCGCCTGATCATGTCGTCGACCTGCTTGGCCGAACCGTAGATCTGGGCCAGCCTCTCGCGGTCTATGCCGTAGGAGCGAAGTGTCGGTCCGGCCCCCATTTGCAGCCATTCGCCCAGGGTGGCTCGACCTTCCAGATAGTCGAGCATGAGCATGTCGTGATTGCCGGTGAGGCAAATGCGCTCGAAACCGGCCGGCGGCGGAGCAATCAGATGATCGATGACCTGTGCGGACGCCGGGCCGCGGTCGACATAGTCGCCGAGCATGATGATCAGCTTGCGTCCCGGCAGGGAACGCCCGTCTGCTACGATGGCTTCTTCCAGCGCAAGCAACTGGTCGAGGCAACCATGCACGTCGCCGACGGCATAGATGGCCATGCCTTCGGTATCAAGCCGCAGCCGTGCCCGCTTCTCCCTTCCCGGGCTTCTATTCAGGCCGAGAAGGCCGGCCAGTTTCCTCATCGAATCCCTTGCATAGACGGCTCAATTCGAGCGCGAGAGCGGGATGAATTCGAGACGAACGCATTCATCCGGGCCTAGCTCGTTGTTTTTGCAGCATGATCTTTACCGAAAAACCTGCAGCTTCGTGCTGCGCTGACCTTCGGTTCAGGATCATGCTCCCTTATCAGGCCGTTCCATGAAATAGCAAATCCGATCCGAGCCGACGTCATGGTTTTCCGGGGAGGGCGATGCGCGGAAACGGGATCGCCCGATGACCGCCTGGATCCGTCCGCTTCATTCTTGACAACGGGGGAGAAGACGGCTCGCCTGCTTCGACAGGTTCGCGATGGAGGAGACGCGATGCGCAAGGCTTTGATCGTATGGGGCGGATGGGAGGGGCATGAGCCCGAGCAGGGCGCAGCTGTCGTCCGCGGCATGCTGGAGGAGGATGGTTTCTCGGTTGCCGTGGAGAACACGACCAAGGTCTTCACGGACCCGTCGATCCGCGACTTAAGCCTGATCGTGCCGATCATCACCATGTCGAAGATCGAGAAGGCGGAAGCGGTGAACCTCGCCTCGGCGGTCGAGAGCGGCGTCGGGCTTGCCGGCTATCACGGCGGCATGGGCGATTCCTTCCGCGAATCCGTGGACTATCACTTCGTGGTCGGCGGCCAGTGGGTTGCGCATCCCGGGGACATCATCGACTACCGGGTCGACATCACGCGCCCGGACGACCCGGTGATGCAAGATATTTCCAGCTTCCCCTACCGTTCCGAGCAGTACTACATGCATGTCGACCCCGCGAACGAAGTTCTGGCGACGACCACTTTCTCGGGCGACCATGCATGGTGGATCAACGGCGTCACCATGCCGGTGGTCTGGAAGCGCAAATACGGTCACGGCCGGGTGTTCTTTTCATCGCTCGGCCATCAGGCCAAAGAGTTCGACGTGCCGCAAATGCGCACCATCCTGCGGCGTGGCATGAATTGGGCGGCGCGCTGAGGGGCCGAACGAGGCGGCACATGGGGAGGGCAGCGCATGAGGCACCGCCCCCTCCAGAATTCCCTATGCCGCCGCCAGGGACGCGCGCGTCTTGGCAATCATCAGAGCCGCCCTCGCAGCCTCACGCCCTTTCTCGACGAAATGGGCGCGGTAGATCTGGGTGTGGTGCTCGGTCTCCCGATACTGATGGGGCGTGAGCGAAACCGAGAGAACCGGCACGCCAGTATCCATGCCGGCGCGCATCAATCCATCCACGACTGCCTGGGCGACGAACTCGTGGCGATAAATCCCTCCATCGACAACGAAGGCGGCAGCCACGACGGCGGCATACCGTCCCGAAGCCGCAAGGTCACGCGAGAGCAGCGGCAGTTCGAACGCGCCCGGGACATCAAAGACGTCGACTTGTTCGGCAGGCACAAGCTCGCAAAACCCATCGAGCGCCCGGTCCACGATTTCATGGTGCCAGTTGGCTTTGATGAAGGCATAACGGGTGGGTGTCATCGTGATCTCCTTTGTAGCGACACATCACCCAAGGCGATCACGCGCGATCCTGCTTGTCCCTGAGGACACCAGAGATCGCCCGTTCTCTTTCATCCGGACTATTACCGTCGGCTCAGGCATCTCACCTGATCTGCTCGACCCTTCCAATGGAAGGCGCTCGCGGGCTCGCAACGATGTCGCATACCGCCGGTGGGGACTTGCACCCCGCCCTGAGAACACCGCAAGCAATATGCGGAAGACGACCGGCTGGCAACATGCGAGAAGCGCCTCCGACCGTTTCTGCCGGGCTGTTCCCATCAGGCGTCAGGATACCGGACTGAACGTCTCGACGATCCCTTTCTCGATCAGCCAGGTGACCGACTCGTAGACGGCTTCGAGCGACGTGTAGCGCGGCTCATAGCCGAGGAGGCGCCGCGCCTTCTCGATGCTGCTGTTCGGGCTGCGGGAGATGTGCTCCCAGGTGGCCTGCGCCTCCTCCTCGGATTGCCTCGCCTTCCATTCCGGCCAGGGCAAGAACACGAGCTTCGGCTCGCGGCCGAACCAGCCAGCAACCGCTTCGGCATAGCCGCGCAGGCTGATTGCGGCAGGCGACACGGTATGGAAGGCCTCGCCGACCGACGCGCTCCAGTTGAAGATCGCCCTGATGAACATCTGCGCGACGTCGTCGGCATGGACATGGTGAACAGTCTCCATGCCGAAATTCGGCAGCGCTAGCTCCTCGCCCCTGGCGAGTATCGAAAAGACGTCCGGGTTGAAATGGCCGGCCGGATTGAGGGGCGCCCAGCCGGGCCCGACGATGTGGCCGGGATGCGCAATCGTTGCCGGGAAGCCGTTGCGGCGCGCCTCGTCGAGCAGAAAAGCCTCGATCGCGGCCTTCTGGGTTCCGTATTCGCCGAACGGCCGGCGCGGCTGGCTCTCGGAAGCAGGCACCTCGACGCTCGGGCCGTGCACCCAGATCGTGCCGCAAGACAGGAAGTGCTGCACCTGGCCACGGAGCGCTTCGACCAGGTGCTTCGCCGAATCGAGCCGGAAGCAGATCATGTCGATGACGATGTCGGGCTTGAGGTCGCATATATTGCGGCCGAACGTGCCTGCCTTCTCCTCGGCGTCACGGTCGAGCGTTGCGGTTCGCACTGCCTTCCAAGCGGCATGCGGCTGGTAAGGCTCGCGCGCACCGCGGCTGATATTGACGACTTCGAACCCGGCCTCCACCAATCGCGGCACCAGATAGGTACCGACATGGCCGCTGCCGCCGATGATCACGACGCGGGACATTCATTCCTCCGAAAAAGCCGCTCCGATCCGATTGAGCGGCCGGCGTCCAGTTGGAACATCAGTTCACGTTAGCTGGAACCATTGTAGCGATTTGCCATCCTTATCGCACGGCTATTGCTCGATCTCGCTCACCTGATAGGCTGACTTCGCCAGCCATTCCGGGGCGATCTCGACGCCCCAGCCGGGCGCATCGGTGATGGTAACCTGGCCGCCTTCGACCTGGTAAGGCGATTTGACGAACAGCCCCTCCTGCCAGGGATAGTAGTCCAGCCCTTCGATCGAGAATTCCAGATATTTTCCGGCGCCCTCGATCGCGCGCATGAGGTGCATGGTGAAGAGTGTCACCAGTCCGAGATTGGCGCTGTGCGGCGTGACGGGCAGACCGGCTTCCTTGGCCATCTGGCAGACGCGGAGCGTACGGCTGATGCCTCCGAGATAGAGAATGTCAGGCTGGACAATGTCGACGGCGCGCATCTCGATCATGCGGCGCCAGGTCGGGATCTCGCAGTCCTGCTCGCCGCCGGTGACGGCGATGTCGAGCGCATCCGCAACCTCCCTGGTCTGCTCGAGCTCCCAATAGAGGCAGGGCTCTTCATAGTGTTCCACGCCGTGGTCCTCCAGCATGCGTCCCACCTCGATCGCGCGGGGAGGGGAGAAGCCACTGTTGGCGTCGACCAGCAGGGCGGCGTCGGGACCGAGCGCGCGACGTATCATGGGCACGATCTCTTCGGTTCGGCCGGGCCACTCGTCGACATCATGGCCGTATTCGGCGGCGATACGGAACTTGAAAGCGTCGAAGCCGAACTCGCCCTGCAGGCGCTTCAAACGCTCGGCTTCGGCGGCAGGCGTGATATCGCGGCGCATCGATGAGGCATAGGCGCGCAGCGGACCTGGAGTGCCACCCAACAGGCTCACCACCGGCAAGCCGGCCTGCTTGCCGCGGCAGTCCCAGATCGCGGTGTCGAGGCCGCCCAGCGCGCGTTTCATATAGGAGCCGGGGAATTTGTGCTCGCGCTCTATCACCCTATCGGTGAGGGCGTCGATCGAGACGAACTCGACGCCGAGTACATGAGGCGCGACCTGGCGGTGCAGCACAGTCGAGGTGATGTCGGAATTATAGGTCGAGACCTGGCCGATGCCTTTTGCGCCGTCGTCCGTCGTAACACGAACGAAGCCGATGAACTCGGTCGAGAAGGTCTCAATGCGCGCGATCTTCAAGTGAGATCCCCAATGCTGGGCATGTGGCCCCGATAGCACATTTTCGGGGGCGAAGCAGTGCAGGGCGAGCGCTGGCAAATCGTTTCGGCTGAATGCCCCTGTGGAGCATGAACTCGCTCCGCGCCGCCGAAACCTATCGTCTGCATTGCTTTGATACGTGCAGCCGGTGTGTCATCGTCCGGCATCGAGGCAACCGGCGTGGCGAAATCGTTGACGTTGATCTGGATGTCGGCGTTTCAAAGGCTATCTCCAGTTTCGCCAGCAACTGGGAGAATCTGGACCGCCAATCCACCTACCGGCGATGAACCGGCACGAAGTCAGATCCGAAGGTAGCTCCCATGGCATCGAACCGTCAGTTGCATCTTGGCGCATTCATGCGCCCTGTCAGCCTGCACACGGGCGCATGGCGCTATCCCGGCGCCTATCCCGACGCGAATTTCAACTTCGGCCACCTGAAGCGATTTGCCCAGAAGCTGGAGCAGGCCAAGTTCGACGCGTTCTTCATGGCCGACCATCTGGCGCTGCTCAACATGCCGATCGAAGCGCTGAAGCGCAGCCACACCGTGACGTCCTTCGAGCCGTTCACGCTGCTTTCAGCACTTGCCGCGGTCACCGAGCGCATCGGCCTCGTCGCGACGGCATCGACTTCCTATGACGCGCCCTATCACATAGCTCGCCGCTTTGCTTCGCTCGACCATATCAGCGGCGGCCGCGCGGGCTGGAACGTCGTGACGACGTCCAATCCCGACGCCGCGCTCAATTTCGGGTTCGACGAGCAGGTCAAGCATGATGAGCGATACCAGCGCGCGCGTGAGTTCTATGAGGTCGTGACCGGCCTATGGGACAGTTTTGCCGACGACGCCTTCGTGCGCGATGTCGAGAGCGGGGCCTATTTCGATCCGTCGAAAATGCACGTTCTCAATCACAAGGGACCGGAGCTTTCGGTGCGCGGACCGCTCAACATCGCCCGGCCGGTGCAAGGCTGGCCGGTAATCGTGCAGGCCGGCGCGTCCGATGTCGGCCGGCAATTTGCTTCCGAAGTGGCTGAAGTCGTGTTCACCGCTGTCCTCGACCTCACGGCAGGCCAGCGCTTCTATGCCGATGTGAAGAGCAAGGCCGAGGCGGCCGGCCGCTCGCGCGACCATGTCAAGATCCTGCCCGCGGCCTTCGTCGTCGTCGGCGATACGGTCGACGAAGCGCGCGCCAAGCGGGCAAAGCTCGACAGCCTCGTCTATTACGAAAGCGGCATTGCTTCGCTCTCCATCGCGCTCGGCCATGACGCCTCCCGCTTCGATCCGGACGGGCCGCTTCCGGATATCCCTGAAAGCAATGCCAGCAAGAGCAGCCGCGAGCGCGTGATCGAGCTGGCGCGGACCGAGAAGCTGACTGTCAGGCAACTTGCGCAGCGGCTCGGTGGCTATTCGGGTCTCGCCTTCGTCGGAACGCCTCGGACGATCGCCGACGAAATGGAGGAATGGCTCGTGAGCGAGGGATCTGACGGCTTCAATGTCACGTTCCCCTATCTTCCGGCGGGCCTCGACGATTTCGTCGAAATGGTTGTTCCGGAACTGCAGCGCCGCAGTCTTTTCCGGCGCGAATATGAGGGCAAGACATTGCGCGAGCATCTCGGCTTGCCACGGCCCAAGAACCGGTTCTTTGATCAGGGTCTGTGAGGTTCAGGTGATGCCGGCCTGCAAATGGCGGCTTTCTGCGCTTCCGGTGCTCACGTACTGTAGTACGCTCCGCTCCGGTTCTCGAAATCCACCATTTTGTCGCCCTGCGCCATCTTCGATTCCGGATCGGCCTGACCTGAATCCAAGACACCCTGGGTAGCCTTTCTCGGAGGGGTCGGCATGGCTGCGAAGAGCGCTGGCATTCTTCTTTATCGCCGCGCGAACGGCGCGATCGAGGTCCTGCTCGTCCATCCCGGCGGGCCGTTCTGGAGCCGGCGCGATGTTGGCGCATGGTCGATCCCGAAAGGCGAGTTCGATGCGGACGAAGAGCCGGAGGTTGCGGCCCGGCGCGAATTCGCCGAAGAGCTCGGCATTGAGCTTTCCGGCGAGCTCGTTCCGCTTGGCGAAATCAGGCAGAAGGCGGGCAAGCAGGTCGTCGCCTTCGCCGTCGAGGGCGACCTCGACCTGACCGCGATCGTCAGCAACAGCTTCGAGATGGAATGGCCGCCGCGCAGTGGACGCAAGCAGTCATTCCCGGAGATCGACCGGGCCGAGTGGTTCGATCTGGAAACGGCTGGCGAGAAGATCATCCCCGGCCAGCGGCCGTTCCTCGAGAGGCTCCGCTGTCTGGGTGGCTAGGCCAACGCTCGGTGGAGAGCCAGATCATTCGATCGGTTCGCTGGACCCTGCCGCAGCGCGCGCGACCTGACGCGCCGCATCGATCTGCTCCTGGGGTGCGGATGCCGCAGGCTGCGTCAGAATTGCGCGGATCGTCTCGAAGGGCAGCTTCGGCTCTCGTGCCGCGGTGAGCAGGCCATTGGTCTCCTGCTCGGTGTCGGTGAGCTGCGTGTAACAGAAACCGGCGACATGCGGTGCGGCCAGCACCGCCCCGAACAGATCGGCAAGGCGCGCTTCATACGCTTGCGCATCGTCGACCGTCGCATAGCCGTGCCATGCGTCGCCACGCTTGGGCAGAAAGCTCAAGCCGCCGAACTCGGTCAGCATCACCGGCCGGTTCCCGCGCTCGCGATCATCAAGGATCATGCGGCGGCGGGCAGGGCCCATCCCGTTCAGCATCGCGTCGATGTCCTCCTGCCGATGGAAGCGGGACGCAATGCCTTTGCCGTCCGGCGCATAGTCGTGCACGGACCAGATGTCGCTTTCCACCAGCTCCCAGCCATCATTGGAGATCACCGGCCGGCTTGGATCGAGCGCCTTGGTCAAGTGGTAGAGCGCGGCGGCATAGTTGTTCTGGTCGGAGCGCGCCGCGATGTGGGGCACACCCCAGCTCTCGTTGAACGGGACCCAGGCGACGATGCAGGGATGACTCTTGTCGCGCCGGATCGCCTCCATCCACTCCCGGGAGAGCCGCTCCACCGCCGAGGCCGAGAAGGCATAGGCGCTGGGCATCTCTTCCCATACAAGGACGCCCAGCCGGTCGCACCAATAGAGAAACCGTGGGTCTTCGATCTTCTGGTGGATGCGCACACCATTGAAGCCGAGTTGCTTGATCAGCTCGACTTCCCGGCGCAAGCCGTCGTCAGCCGGCGAGGCAAGATGCGTGTCCGGCCAATAATTCTGACCCAGAACCAGTCGCAGATAATAGGGGAGGCCATTGAGAAGGAAGTGGCCCGCCCCAACCTCGCAACTGCGTAACCCGAGATAGGTTTCGATCTCATCGACGTCGTCGCCTTCCAGCGTGACGGTCACATCGATGAGGTTCGGACGTTCCGGCGTCCACAGGAGATGGTCTTTGTAGGTGCCGTGCTGGAGCGCCGGTATGGTAACGTCGAAAATGACCTCCGAGTCTGCCACCAGCAGCGACTGCTCGGCGAGAGGCTCGCCGTCACTGGCCAGCTTGACGCGAAGCGTAATCGGCTTCTTAGGCACGCCGCTGAGCCGCGCCTCACACCGCACCCGCGCTTGCGGCAGATCCGGCGTCCAATGCAAGTCGGTCAGATGCAGCCGCGGCACGACCTCCAGCCAGACCGGTTGCCAGATGCCGGTCGTGCGGTGGTACCAGATATTGTGCGGCTTCTCGAGCCAGTCCTGCTTGCCGCGCGGGAACCGTACATCCTGTGGCGGATCTTCGGCGCGAACGACCACGGTCTGTTCGCCATCCTTGTTGATCAGTGGCGTTATGTCGAAACGGAAAGGGGTATGTCCGCCCTCATGCCGGCCAGCAAAATGGCCGTTGACCCAAACCTCCGCGACATAGTCCACCGCGCCGAAATGCAGGATGACGCGCTCGTTGCCGCTCCACTGTGGGGCCTCGAAGGCGCGGCGGTACCAGACAATGGGATGGAAGCCCCGCTCTTCGATACCGGATGCCCTCGATTCGGGAGGGAACGGAACGATGATCTGCCGATCGAAAACATCGGCCTTCTCTTCCCATCCGCTGTCGCGGCCGATATCAGCATCATCATGGGCAAACGCCCAGCTGCCGCAAAGATCTAGCCAGCGCTTGCGTCCAAACTGCGGGTTGGGGTGAAGCTGATCCTCAGCCTGGGCGGACTTGTTCATCTGTCGAATCCTGCCGATCTAACCAGCCAATGGCAGCCATGCGCGACAATTCCGCGGAGAGTCTGCTTTGGCCTTGAGCGACCTTGAATGTTGTTGCTAAATTTCTTTAGCAACCGAAATTGACCGCGAGAACCCGCATTGTCAAGGCAACAGTCGTCCCGCGAACAGATGATCAAACGGCGCGTCAGGATGGTCGACATCGCCCGTGCCGCGGAGGTTTCGCAAACAACGGTGTCGCTTGTCCTCAATCAGGTCGAGGGCATTCGCATTGCGGAAGACACGCGGCATCGCGTTCTCTCGGTTGCCCGTGAACTTGGCTACGAGCCAGCCCCGGCGCTGCGAGCGTTCGGGCGGGCGGGTACGAAACTCTTCGGCGTCGTCATCGACGAGATCTCAGCCGCCTATCCCAGCAACATGATCGACGGACTGCAGTCGGCAGCTGAGGCGAGGGCCACCGAGCTGATTATCCAAATCACAGGCGGCCGTGAGGATCGCGAGGCCGCCGCGCTGGAGAACTTCGCACGGCTGGCCGTCGCCGGCGTCATCTACGCGACCACCTTCACGCGCTTGGTGCAGCCGTCCACACGGCTGGACAGCTTTCCCCACATCTTCCTGAACTGCCGGCGGAAGGACAAGCAAGGCCTCTCCGTACTGCCCGACGAAAGGCGCGGTGGCAAAATGGCCGCCCAGCACCTGATCGACGCCGGCTGCGAACGCATCGCCACCATTACCGGTGATCCGTGGCAGAGCGCGGCGAGAGATCGGTTTGCCGGCTTTCGCCAAACGTTACAGCGCAATGGCCTGTCAGCAGACCCCGCCTGCGTAAGACATGGCGACTGGGGCTATGAGAGTGGCTGGCGATCTACCAGAGAGTTGCTTGCGCTCGAGAGCCCTCCGGACGGGCTGTTCTGCCAGAACGATGTCATGGCGCGCGGCGCATTGACGGCCATCGAGGAGGCTGGGCTGCGAGTGCCCCGCGACATCGCAGTTATAGGCTATGATGACCGCGACTTCGCCAAGAACCTGCGGCCGCCGCTGACGACGATTTCTCTGCCACATGCCGAGATGGCGGAGCAGGCGTTGGCGCGGCTCACGGCCTATCCCAATGACAGGGCAGCCACGGCGTATCGCGTCTCCGGTTCGTTGGTCATGCGCGCAAGCTGCTGAAGGCTGCCCGCCGGCTCGCTGTCGATCGGCGCGGCTCGCCGGTTCGGCCGTGCGATCCGTCCGAACGAATCACGGCGAGGGCATCTGCTCCTGCACCGGCATCAAGTTGTGGTTCAGATTATACATGATCCAGATCGATCCGACGACAATCAGGAAGACCACCATGATGCCGAAGGCAAGTGCCAGCACGTTGTTGGTGTTGTCCGGGCCGGTGGTGATGTGGAGGAAGAACACCAAGTGCACGCCCATCTGTGCGATGGCGAGCACGATCAGAGCGTCCGCAATGGCTGGCGCGTAGATGGTGTTCGAGCCGGCCACGAGGAAGGCGGCAACGGTGAGCACAATCGAGAAGCCGAGGCCCAAATTGGCGTTGAGTATCCAGTGGCCGGCATCCTCCGGAGGCTCGTCGCCGGGGGCGTGATCTTCCCGACCGTCCAGTTCGGCCGATTGCAGGTTGGGGTCGATTTCGAGACTCATGCGAGGCTCCCGATCAGATAGACGATCGTGAAAATTCCGATCCAGATTATGTCAAGGGCATGCCAGTAAAGGTTGAAGCAGATCAGTCGATGAACGATCTCGCGGCGGAATCCCTTGACCTGCACCTGAGCCAGCATGGTGGCAAGCCACATTCCCCCAAGGGTAACGTGCAAGCCGTGCAGGCCCACCAGGCCGAAGAACGAGGTGAGCATCCCGCTGCGCTGGGGCGTCAGTCCCCGTTCGGCAAGGCCAACGAACTCGTCCAGCTCGAGAAGCACGAATGCGAGACCAAGGAGCCCGGTAACCACCAGGAAAATCTGGGTCCACAACCGGCTCCTCGCGTTCGTTGCAGCGAAAGAGAGCATGCAGGTATAGCTGGACAGCAGCAGGGCCGCCGTCTGGACGGCCACCCGAGGGACGTCGACGATTTCGTTGATCGACGGCCCGCCGGCCGTCGCTCCGCGCAGCACGGCGAAGGCGGCGAAGAAGCAGGAGAAGATCACGATGTCGCTCAGCAGGAAGATCCAGAAGCCGTAGCCCACAATGATCCGTTTGTCGGCGGGACCGGTCGTCCCTTGCCCTGTGCCCGGGACGGGTTCTCCGGGAGCATGGGCGCGATGGCCAAGCCGATGGGGATCCTGACGGACGCGGCGGATTGCTTCGACGCTCGCGGGCAGTCCGACATCGCTCATGGCAGCGCCCCCTGCTCGGAGAGGCGCTCGAGCAGCGCTATGCGTGCTTCACGGCGGGCGCGATCCACCCGCGCGACCTCCTCGGCCGGCACCTCGAATTCGTGGACGTCGCGCCAGGCGATGGCCACGAATCCAGCAAAAGCCGCTACCAGCGCGACGCCGGCGAGCCACCAGATGTACCAAATCATCGAAAAGCCGAACACCGATGCGAAAAAGGCCGTGTAGATGCCAACCGGGCTGTTCACCGGCATCTCGATGGGTTCGTATTTCGGCTCCGGCGACAGCTGTTGCGACTCGACGGCACGCAGCTTGATGCCCCAATAGGCCTCCTCTCCTTCAACGTTCGGCATGACTGCGAAATTGAAAAAAGGCGGAGGGGAAGGCGTGGCCCATTCGAGCGAGCGGCCGTCCCACGGATCGCCGGTGAGGTCGCGCAGCTTCTCGCGGCGGCGGATGCTGACCACCAGCTGCACCACCTGCGAGATCACGCCAAGGATGAGGATCCCGATGCCGATCACCGATAAGTACAGCCAGGGTCGCCAGGCATCGATGTTGATGTGCTGCAAGCGCCGGGTCATGCCGAGCAGGCCGAGCACGTAGAGCGGTGCGAACGTCACCCAGAATCCGATGAAGGCGAACCAGAAGGCGGCCTTGCCCCAGTTTTCCTGCAGCCGGAACCCGAAGGCTTTTGGAAACCAATATTCCAGGCCTGCAAAGACAGCGAACACCACCCCGCCAATTATGACGTTGTGGAAATGCGCCACCAGGAACAACGAGTTGTGGGTCACGAAGTCGGCCGGTGGGATCGCGAGCAGAACGCCGGTCAGGCCACCGATGGTGAAGGTGAAAATGAAACCCATCGACCACAGCATGGGCACTTCAAAGCGCACCCTCCCGCCATACATCGTGAAAATCCAGTTGTAGATCTTCACGCCGGTCCCAACGGCAATGATGCTCGACGAGATGCCGAAGAAGGTATTCACCGCCGCGCCCGCACCCATGGTGAAGAAGTGGTGCAGCCAGACCAGCATCGAGACGATGCAGATGAATAAGGTGGCCGCGACCATGGATCGATAGCCGAACAACGGCTTGCCCGAGAAGGTCGAGAAGACCTCGGAGAAGATGCCGAAGGCGGGCAGGACCAGGATGTAGACTTCCGGATGTCCCCAGGCCCAGACCAGGTTCACGAACATCATCGGATTGCCGCCCGCTGTGTTGGTGAAATAGTGCCAGCCGACGTACCGATCGAGCGTCAGCATGGCGAGGGTGGCGGTCAGGATAGGAAAGGCGGCGACGATCAGCAGGCAGGACGCCAACGCCGTCCAGCAGAACACGGGCATTTGCAAGTAACCCATGCCGGGGCATCGCATCTTCAGCACCGTGGTGACGATGTTGATCCCCGTGATCAGTGTGCCTACCCCGGAGATCTGCACGGCCCAAAGGTAGTAATCGACCCCGACGCCGGGCGTGTAAGTCGTTTCGCTCAACGGCGGGTAGGGCAGCCAGCCGGTGCGGGCGAACTCGCCGACGAAGAGCGAAACGTTGACGAGCAGGGCGCCACTCGCCGTTAGCCAGAAGCCGACCGAATTGAAGGTCGGAAAGGCTACGTCCCGGACACCAAGCTGCAGCGGCACCAGAAAGTTCATGAACCCCAGCACCAGCGGCATGGCGCCGAACAATATCATGATCGTGCCATGGGCGGTGAAGATCTGGTTGTAGTGCTCCGGCGGCAGATAGCCCGGCGCGTTGATGGCCACGGCCTGCTGGGTGCGCATCATGATCGCGTCGGCGAAGCCCCGGATCAGCATTACCACTCCCAGCAGGCAGTACATGACGCCAATCCGCTTGTGGTCGACGCTGGTGATCCACTCGCGCCAGAGATAGGGCCACCAGCCTTTCACGGTGATCAGGATCAGCACGCCGAGGATGATGAGGAGGACGACCCCTGAGGTGATCAGCGGTATCGGTTGGGACCATGGAATCGCTGAAAGGCTGAGCTTCCCGAACATCGTCAATCCTTTCCGCCTGACGAGATTTCACGACCGGCATGCTCGGGAGATTCGGGTTGCGGCCCTGGTCCCGGAGGGATCTTCTGGGTGGCCACGGCATGGAAGAGCTGCGGGTCGATCGCCCCAAAGGTCGAGGGCGGCACGCGCTGGGCCTGCTGCATCAGGCCGGCATAGGCGGCCTGGTCGAGCATGGGACCGGTGCCCCGCACGCCGGCCGCCCAGGTTCCGAATTCCGCCGCCGGCAGGCTCTTCACCTGGAACTGCATGTCTGAGAAGCCATCGCCGGAGAACTGGGCCGAAATCCCCCAGAGCTCATACGGCCGGTCGGCCTGCAGGTGGAGCTGCGACACCATGCCGGGCATGGCGTAGATCATCGAGCCCAGGCGCGGCACGAAGAAGGCGTTGAAAACGCTGGCGGATGTGATCGAGAAATGGACGGGTGTCCCGACCGGCATTACCAGCTGGTTGATCGTGGCGATCCCCTGCTGCGGGTAGATGAACAGCCATTTCCAGTCGAGCGATACGACCTGCACCTCGAGAGGCTGGTTCCTGGAGGGCAACGGCCTGAACGGGTCGAGCTGGTAGGAGCCGATCCAGATCAGGCCGCCGATGAACATGATGGTCAGGGTTGGGATCGACCAGACGACGGCTTCGATCCGTCCCGAATAGGACCAATAGGGCAGGTATTCCGCCCTGCGATTCGATGCGCGGTAGTGCCACGCCATCCAGAAGGCCAGCAGGATCGTCGGAATGACGATGGCCAGCATGATCGCTGTCGCGTTGATCAAGATTGTGGCATTGCCCTCGCCGACAGGACCAAGTGGATCCAACACGCCGCCCGAGCAGGAGGCGAGTCCGAGACAAAGCAGGCCCAGGATCGAGCTACGGCAAGCGAGAGCGGGCACGCCTTTCGACATCTGCAAGCTACCCATTCAGGGGCGTCCCTCGTCGTCGGGGGGCTAACCACCAGCAGCGCGACAATGTTCCTTGAAGATCGCCGGGTCCTGCCGCCCTGGTCTCGGTTCGGCAATCTCCAATAGTACAATAGCACCAGGAGCTTCCGCCGTCGCCTGACGCAGCGGAATGTGATAGCTTGTCCACCCCGTTCGCCGCGGGCGAGCGTGTGATCAGCACGACAAGTGCTGAGGGAGGAAACCATGACATATTGGTCGAGGAAACGCGCTTGCGGCGCGCTCGCTTGCGTGTTTGCGATATTGGCTGGAAGTACTTGGGCTGCGTCAGCTCAGGGAAAAAAGGTCGAGAAGGCTCAAACGCTCTATGGCAATATGGGCCTGGTCACCCAGGATATGATGAACAGGGCCGCTAGCGACGGCAACAATTTCCTGAATACGAACGTCAACTACGCTCAGACCCGCTACTACCCCAATCGTCAGATCAACACGGATAACGTCAAGAGTCTGCGGCCTGCCTGGATGTTCCAGACCGACGTCGTCGAGACGCTGGAAACAACGCCGATTGTCGTCAACGGCGTCATGTATGTGACGACGGCCTTTGACCATGTCTACGCGCTCAATGCGCGCACCGGCGAGCAGATTTGGCATTACACGCATCCGATGGGCCCGATCACGACGTTCTGTTGCGGCCCCAACAATCGCGGCGTAGCTGCCTATGGCGACAAGGTCTACCTGGGGACTCTCGATGGTCAGCTCGTGGCGCTCAATGCCGGCAACGGGACGGTCGCATGGAAGAAGGATGTCGCCGACCCATCGCTCGGCTATAGCGAGACGATGGCGCCGACCGCTGTGGACGGCAAGATTCTCATCGGCACCAATGGCGGAGAATTCGGCATCCGCGGTTTCGTGAAGGCATTCGATGCCAACACCGGCGACGTCCTTTGGACATTCAATACGATCCCGGAAAACACCGTTGGTGTCTGGGCCACGCACGATGCGACCGGCCGCGATTTGCATCGCGACATCGCAGAGGAAAAAGCCGCGCTCGCGAAAATGGGTGATCCGTACAAGACGCTGGGAGGTGGAGTGTGGCAGAACCCGGCGGTCGATCTGGACACACGGCGCATCTACTTCGTGGTCGGCAATCCGTCCCCAGATCTGGATGGCTCGCTCCGGCCCGGGGACAACCTCTATACCGACTCGCTCGTCTCCGTGGACCTCGATACCGGCAAGCTTCGGTGCTACTTCCAATACATACCCCACGACGTGTGGGACCTGGACTCGGTCAGCCCGCCGATCATCGCTCAGGTCAAGACCGATGGCGGCCAGACGGCGAAGGGCATCCTGCACGGCGGCAAGACCGGGCACGTTTACGTGAATAACGCGGACGACTGCAGTCTCATCCGCTTTTCCGAGGCCATGGTCCCGCAGGAGAACATGTGGACGCTGCCGACGGCCCAAGGCGCTCGGATGCTTCCCGGCGCCAATGGCGGCGTGGAATGGTCGCCGATGGCGATCGATGCCGACCGCTCGCTGGCCTACGCAATCAACCTGCATCAGCCGATGACGTATCAGGTGGAAAGCACACCCTATCCAGAGGGCAAGTTATGGCTCGGTGGCGCCTTCAAGGTCATTCCCACCGAAGAGCAGTGGGGCAATGTGACGGCGGTCGACTACGACACCGGCAAGATTCGATGGCAGGTGAAGACCGAACAGCCGATGATCGGCGGGGTGCTGGCCACCGCTGGTGGCCTGGTGTTCACAGGTGAAGGCAACGGCCTGTTCAAGGCCTATGACGCAGAGACCGGTGCCGAGTTGTGGAGCTTCCGTGCCGGTGCCGGCGTCAATGCGCCGCCGGCCTCCTACACGATAGATGGCGACCAGTACATCGTCGTGGCCGCCGGCGGCAACACGCAACTGGACTACAAGCGCGGGAATGCCATCATCGCATTCAAACTTGCTCGATAGGAAGTTCGCTTCCCGACAGGCGAAGCGCCTTTGCGCTTCGCCTTACTTGCACCTACCACGGAGCAGCAATGCGGGCCGCCCTTCTCCTTCAATGCATGCCCTTATTTGCTGCGGTCATCGCCCTCTCTGTTGGCCGACCCGCAAATGCGCAACAAGCAACAGCTCCTCCGCCGGAGATCGCGGACAAGGTGCAGC
Organism: Mesorhizobium sp. BAC0120; assembly: GCF_033542235.1. Classification (NCBI taxonomy): domain Bacteria; kingdom Pseudomonadati; phylum Pseudomonadota; class Alphaproteobacteria; order Hyphomicrobiales; family Phyllobacteriaceae; genus Mesorhizobium; species Mesorhizobium sp. BAC0120. The sequence goes on from NZ_JAWRCU010000004.1 coordinate 510,093, forward strand.
TATGCGCGAGTTGCCACGGCGCGGATGGAAAACCGGTCGTCGAAAAGGTGCCGATCATCTTCGGCCAGCATCTGTTCTATCTTCTCACCCAGCTCAGGGATTACCGGGCGAGTCGCCGCGCCAACGAGACCATGGCTCCGATCGCCGCCGCGCTTTCCGATAACGAGATGAAGGCGCTGGCGACCTATTTCTCGGCTCAGCCCTGGCCGAACTATTCGGAAGCCGCCAGCCCGGAAGACACCGCGCGCTCTCACAGCCTAGCGGTGGAGGGCCAGTGTACCCAGTGCCACCTCGGAGGAATGCTGGGCGACAGCCGCAACCCGCGGCTCAACCGCCAGAAGGCTGACTATCTGGCCCAGACACTAAGCGATTTTCGGGGTGGGATCCGCAAGAATGCCCCGCCCATGGCGGCAATCGTCAAGGGTTGGTCCGACGCGGACGTAGCTGCGATGAGCCACTATCTTGCCGGGCTCTGACCGGCTGACACCGTCTGAAGCACATTAAGGACGGCAGCATCGGTCGCAAGATCGGCTGCCGTTTTGCCTTGCCCGTCCTTCAGGGTTGCATCAGCGCCATGTGCGATCAGCCATCCGACCATTTCGGCATGGCCGCGCCCGGCCGCGATCATCAACGCCGAACGTCCGCGGTCGTCCACGGCATGGATGCTTGCGCCCCTCGCCAGAAGCAGCTCTGCCGTTGCAAGACCGTCGCGAGCGGGAACGGTATCCGGGTAGCCGGCGGTCCACATCAAGGCGGTCAGGCTATGCGCATATCGCCTGTTTGGGTCTGCCCCGGCATCGAGCAGCATCCGCACGATCGGAGTCAGGCCCTTTGCGGCAGAATAGACGAGTGGACCTTTGCCGGTTCCGTCCGGCTCATTCGGATCGGAGTGATGACTGAGAAGCACACGCACAAGCTGCTGGTCGCCCTCGAACGCAGCGGTGGCCAGCAAAGTCGATCCGCGCGGCGCCAGGCCGGCAGTCGAAGCTCCCCGTTCCAACAGAAGCGCCACCACGTCATGGCGCCGGCGCGCAATTGAAAGCCCCAAGGCAGTCGAGCCGTCCAGGTTGGCATGGTTGATATCGGCACCCTTGTCGAGCAGCAATGCGACCAGCTCCTTGTGGCCACTGCGCGCAGCGTAGAGCAGCGCCGTGTTGGAGCGTCCATCGCGCGCGAACACCGAAGCGCCGCGGTCCAGAAGTTCCAGCACGATCGTGCCGCAGCCATCATCGGCAGCCTGAAACAGGAAATCATTGAGGCGCGCAGGATTGAGTTGGCTCTCGGCCTGGGCAATGCGTCCTCGTAGCCAGTCGCAGACCAGCGGATTTTCGCTGCCGTGCTCTACGGCGGAAGCAATCTGGTTGAAAGCGAGCACGCACGCAGTTGCAAGAACTACACGGTCGCGCACAGAGCGCTCCATATGAACTTGTTGTGCCCCATTGAGCATAGACGAAGTTGGGTCGCTTGTCCGTGCTCATTTCGAGTTGGAATGGCCGCCGCGTGGCGGGCACAAGCAATCATTTCTGGAGATTGACCCAGGTTCGCCTTAGCCCATCATATTTTTGTTGAACTTCACGTAATGCGCGCTAAACGGGCAAGTTGAAGCAATCAAGGCGTGCACTCTTACATTTCACGAACACATGACCGGTACCTGCCGGCAGGCCGGCGGAAGACGGGAAGCGCGCGGATATCTGCAACAATCCCATGAAGCACTGGCTGGGAATATGAATGGCTGAAAACTGGGCCTTTCTATTCGAGAACAATGTCCCGATACAGCACTTCCACGGCAGGGGCAGGGCGGAATTTCCAGACGGACCCTTCGCCGGCTTTATGGAAGCAATACGCGTTCGCCCGGGGATCGACCTTTACCGCATCGACGGAAGAACGACGCACGGCTTTTCGCTCGCCCCCGACGCGCCGGCGCCGACGGGCGCGCTGGCCATGGGCTTCATGCTATCGGGACATGGGCGGGTCGTGGCGGAGGGCGCCGAAGAGCAGGTCTGGCGCGACGGCCAGAGCTTCTTCGCGCTCGCGCCCGACTATCCGGTCGCCTACCATGTGAGACCGGAGAAACAGTGGCAGATCGTGTCCTTCGTGGTGGAGCGTGAAGCACTGGCCGATCTCGCGAAGGACAATGAACTGCCATCCATGGCCCTCGCTTCGCTTTCTGGTCGCAGCGAGCCATTCTCGCACCTGCGCCCTCTCGGCAGGCAGCGGGCGGCGCTGATCGCGCGGGAGCTGTTGCAGCCCATCTATGTCGGCGGGCTGGAGGCGCTGCATCGGGAGGCGAAGGCGCTCGAGCTGCTGACACACCAACTCGAAATGCTGGGTGGGCTGATGCCCCGCTCGGGGCAGTTGTCGTTGCGCCAGCAGATGAGGGTGCGCGAGGCACGCGAGAGGCTGACGGCGGACCTGCGCGATCCACCCGGTCTTCGCGAGCTCGCCGACGCGGTCGGCCTCACGCCCCGCAAGCTGAACCAAGGTTTTCGCGATTTGTACGGCGTAACCGTCTTCGAATATCTGCGCGATGCGCGGCTCGATGCCGCTCACGGCATGGTTCTTCAAGAGGGCATGGCTGTGCCGCTCAAGCAGCTTGCCTGGCGAGTGGGCTATTCGCAGGCGACCAATTTCATCACCGCCTACCGCCGCCGCTTCGGCATTTCGCCCGGCCACCACCGCAAACTATACGGCGCTGAAGACTAGGCTCTTTGATATTGGGCCGCCCGTAAAGCCTGTACCTGCCACCGGCCGGCGATTATGCGCGAAGGAAAAGGCTATGCGCGCCGGTCCATGGCGTTGATCGTGCGCCGGCGCCGACATTACCCCACGGCCAGTGACAGCCGTCGTCCAAGACGAAACAGGCAAATTGGGGGTTAGATCAGCATGAAACCGCTCGTCCTTTTGGCCGTCTGCGCCGGGCTGGCCGCGTGCAGCCAGACGGCCGCCCCGTCGCAGACCGCCGCCGCAAACCCGGCGCCGGCCGCGAAGGCTCCAGGAAAGGGCTCGCTGTCTCAGCCGAAGACCGCTGCCACCCAAGCGGCGGCCTGCGAAGACGCGGTCAAGAAGCAGGCGAATACCGCGATGCTCGGCAGCGCTCTGGGGATGGCGGGAGGCCTCGTCGGTTTCGGTGGCGGTCGTGGTGGCGCGGTCGCTGCCCAACTCGCCTCCACCGCTGGCAGCGTCGTCACGCAGGCGCAGTCGTCCAGTGCGCAGTCTGCCGTGGAACGCGACTGCTATGCGCAGAATGGGGATATCTGGTGAAGCGCGCTCTTTTGGCTTTCGCCGCCATCCTTCTCTTCTTGCCGCCGACTGCTGCGCTCGAGAATGCGGAGGTGGAAGCCGTGGTCACGATCCTGGAGGCGCTGTCGCCGGAAAGGGGTGAGCAGGTCTACTACGACGAAGACGCTGCCGGCGATTGGTTCGATTTCGACGCTGAAACCGACGCCAGGATCCCTGCTGCCGGCTTTTCCAGGGAAAGCTGGCAAAGGGCCTATGACGAGACATTGAAGGGCCTAATGGCCACAATCCCGGACGCCGAGTTCGACGCCATATTTGCCGGCTCGGAAAGCCGGATCAATGCCTCGCCCGCGCTGGATGAAACCCAGAAGCGGCAAATGATCGAGGATTGGCGGGAAGAGCTGGGCAAGGCTCGCGCGCTACGCGCTTCGGGCAGCCAATTCAGGGAGGTCGTGAGTCCATTCGCATCGCGTCTGCAGCGACTGTCTCCTCGGCAGTGATTTGGATGCGGGGGCAGCATTGACCAAGGCAATCGCAATGCTTCTTTGTGCGCTTGCGGCTGGGTGCGTACCGCCTATGGCCGGCGGCCAATCCGTCAACCCGACTGCCGCCGCTCTTCTGGACGAGACGCCGTGAAGGCGGCCATGGGCGATGTTCCGTCCAACCCCGAGGAGGCGCGCCTCTACCGCGAAAGCCTGGCCCGCTTTGAGGCGTGCAAGAAGCACATCATGCAGGCCATGCGCGCCCGCCAGCAGGCTGCCATGGCCAGCAGCGTCGCCGGCATGGTCGGAGGCTTCGCGGGGCCGGCCGGCGATATCGCGCGCCAGGCCGTTCAGGCGGGTATCAGCCAATCCATGAAGCAGAACGTGTCCTGTTGACCGCCTTTCTGTACCGGCCTCGTAACCAAAGATATCAGACGTTCAACGTGTGCGGCTTCGCGCCGCGAACTGATCCATCGACGACCCTCGTCCACTCTTGCGCAAGTCGCCATTTGGAACCCGATGATGCGGCATCAATACGCAAGTTGATGCGTCACCGAGTGAGGAATTGTCGGAAACGTTCCGAACGGCTTGCGCTGAACACTTCCTCGGGCGACCCCTCCTCTTCGACAACTCCCTTGTGAAGGAAGACGACCTTGCTTGATACGTCGCGTGCGAAGCCCATCTCATGCGTGACCACGAGCATGGTCCGCCCTTCTTCTGCAAGCCCGCGCATCACTTTCAGGACCTCACCGACAAGCTCGGGATCGAGAGCGGACGTCGGTTCGTCGAACAGCATGACGCGAGGGCGCTGGCCAAGCGCTCGCGCGATCGCCGCTCGTTGTTGCTGGCCGCCGGAAAGATGCACCGGATAGTGATTGACCTTATCCGCGATTCCGACCTTGGCCAGAAGCTCCTTCGCCTCTTCGATGCATTCGGCGCGCGGGCGGCCCTGGACGTGGATCGGCGCTTCGATGACGTTCTCCAGCACCGTCTTGTGCGACCACAGGTTAAAGCTCTGAAAGACCATGCCGATACGAGCGCGCAGGCGGTCGACCTGTGTGCGATCGGCTGGCCGCGGTCCGGCCTTCGTAGATTTCATCCTGATGGTCTCCCCGCCAATCGAGACTTCGCCGGCAGTCGGAACTTCCAACATGTTGATACAGCGCAACATCGTGGATTTGCCCGAGCCGGAGGACCCAAGGATCGAGACGACATCCCCATCGTGGGCATCGAGCGAAACGCCTTTAAGCACGTCGAAGGCGCCGTAGGCCTTCCGCAGGTCGCGGATGCGAACGGCCGGAGACGGGCTGTCAGCGTGCTGTCTCTGCTGCGATTGCACGCTCATACTGTGTCCTCCCTCTCGACGACGGCCGGTGCCGGAACAGACCTGAGATGAGGCGTCAGCCATGATTCCACCATGTGGATGACGCGGGTGATGCCGTAATTGATGATTAGGTAGATGCCCCCCGCGATGACGAAGACTTCGACCGCGCGGTAGGTTTCGGAAATCAGCTTGGCCGCAAGGCCGGTGACTTCCATCATGGTGACCACCGAGGCCAGCGCCGTCGCCTTTACCATCAGGATGATCTCGTTGCCGTAGGCAGGCAGGGCCTGACGGATGGCGAGGGGCAAGATGATGCGTCGAAACACCAGGAAACGGCTCATGCCGCAGGCACGGGCGGCCTCTATCTGTCCTTCCGGTACGGATCGCAGGCCGCCCCGGATTATTTCGCTCCCATAGGCGGCCGTGTTAAGCGCAAGCGCGATGATGGCGCACCAGTAAGGCTGGCGCAGGATTGGCCACAGCACACTGTAGCGAATTGCCGGAAACTGGCCGAGACCGTAATAGATCAGAAAGATCTGAACCAGCAGCGGCGTCGAGCGGAACACGAAGATGTAGGCCCGTGCGACCCACTCGAGCGGACGGATGCCCGAAAGGCGCAGCAACGCAAGAACCAGAGCGAGGATCATTCCCAGGGTGACGGAGATGAATGCCAGTTGCAGGGTCAATGGAACGCCGGGCAGCAGGCGCAGCAAGGCGCTGAGAAGGAAGGCGAAATCCATCACCCTCTCCTGAGACCGCGGGTGAAGTGTTTTTCGGCGTGTTGCAGCGCCCATCCTGAGGCTGAAGAGATGAGCAGAAAGAGGATCGCCGCCGCAAGGAAGAAGGTGAAGGGCTGCCTGGTCGAACCCGCGCCTATCTGCGCCTGGCGTAGGATTTCGACCAGCCCCGTTACCGAGATCAGCGACGACTCCTTGAGGACGAGCTGCCAGATGTTCGCGAGGCCGGGCAAGGCGAAACGCAGCGTGAGCGGCGCGATGATGCGGCGGAAGGCAAGCGCGGGCGACATGCCCGTGGCGTAGGCCGCGTCGATCTCGCCGCGCGCAACGACCTGGTACGCGCCGCGGAAGACCTCCGTGTGATAGGCACCGGAGACGATGGCGATCGCCAGGGCGCCGGCGAAGAAGGCAGGCAGGCTCAGGAAGCCGTTGGCCCCGAAGAACCGCCCGATAGGTGTGAGGATGGCGCTGGAGCCGAAATAAAAGAGATATATGACAAGGAGGTCGGGGATTCCGCGAAGCACTGTCGTATATCCATCGGCGACCGTGCGGACGACGCGCCCCCCGGAAATCTTCGCCCATGCGCCGAAAGCACCTATTATCGCGCCAGCGATGAAGCCTGTCACAGCCACAGCGATCGTCATGACGGTTGCCGCGGACATGGCCGCGCCCCAGCCGCCGGGGCCAAAGCTGAAGACCGTCATCAGCCCGAAGTCATTCATGGACGGCCACCCGCGGCATCCAAAGACCGGGACCTCTCGTCATCGCGGCGTACCTGTGTTGCCAAGACAATCGCCCGGCTTGACGCTCAGCAGCGAGCGCTGGCTGATGACGATCCCAGGTGCTCGGGCGCGCACCTGTCGGGGGGGCTGGCCGAAGGCGCCGAAGGGATGGATGACGGCCACGAGATCGCCGGCCTCGATGCTCTGGCCCAGTCCGACACGATGTTCGAGCAATCCGCCGACGTCCGCCTCGAACATGTTCTGCGACTTCACGTCAAGGTGCCGCGATACCGTTCGCGCCTCGTCCGCCGCGCCGCGCAGAACACCAAACTGCCTCAGCCCGCTCTTCAATGCGCGGACGAAGACATTGGCGTTCTTTTGCTCCAGCAGCGTCGTGCCGCCGCCTTCGAGTTCGATGGCTGCGGTGCCGGCCTCGGCCGCCGCCCCGACCAATGTCGTGGAGATGCCGTCCTGATAGGTGATGTAGGGCAGCTGAAATCCTTCCATCGTCCTTAGGACGTCATCGTAAGGTACTCGGCATTCGGGCGTATGGAAGGCGAAGGAAATGGCCTCCCCCTTATATGTCGGCCCGCCGGAATGGACATCGATCACCATGTCCGCGTGAGGCAGCACATCGTGGAAAAGGAATGCCGCCAGCCGTTCCGTCGGGCTTCCGCCACGGTCGCCGGGGAAAGTCCGGTTCATGTTTGCTCCGTCCGACGGCGAGCAGCGGACACCCTGGCTGGAGGCAGGAAAATTCGCCTCGGGTATGATGATGATGCGGCCTCGCACGGCATCGGCGTCGATGTCGTCGACAAGATGGTGGAGCGCAAGCTGCGCCTCATACTCATCCCCATGGATGCCGGCGACAAGGAGCACGCGTGGGCCATCGCCATTGTTGATGACGCAGAGCTTTACCGCAGCAAGCGGGCCGCCCGCCGTGTCAATGACGATGTCGTGGACATTCTTGCCGGTCTTGTCGAAATCGATTGTGCTGGTCATGGGTGGGCGATCTTTGACTTTGCTGACGGTTAGTGCGCGGGCGAAGGCAGTTTGCCGTCGAGGGTGAAGCGGGTGGGGCTGAATGCTGCTATTGGGATTGCGCACTTGCCGTCGGCTACGAGATCGGCAATGACCGAGCCGACGATCGGGCCAAGCTGGAAACCGTGTCCAGAAAAGCCGAAAGCGTGCCAGAGATTGGGCGCGACCCGACTGGGGCCGATGACGGGAATGACGTCCGGCATCAGCGCTTCCAGGCCCGCCCAGCTTCGCACGATGGTGGCACGGCGCAGGATGGGGAAGAATTCGTAGACCGTCTGAGCGCTCACCACCATGCGATCGGCAACCGTGTCGGCCGTTTCGGCATCCAAATCCGGGTCACCGAGAATGCCGCCGCCGATGACGACCGTGCCTGCTTCGGTCTGTTTGAAGGATAGTACCCGGTCGATGCCGATCACCACGGGATCGATGAAGTGAGGCATGCGTGACGTGACCATCAGCGTCGAGGCGAAATGAGTCTTGGGGAAATGCTCGCCGACCATCGCAGCCACCTGCCAGGCCCAAGCGCCGCCGCAATTGACGACGACGTCCGCCTTGAAGGCACCGTTGTCGGTCGCCACCGTCCAGCCGCCGTCACCTTTCTCAAGCCCGGTCACCCGCGTCCGCTCCATGACGCGAACCCCAAGCTGTTCGGCGCGCGAGCGGAAGGACTGCGTTGTGCGGAACGGATTCGCATGACCATCCCGACGCGAGATGATGCCGCCGCGGCAGATATCGGCGGCCGCTGGAACGAGACGCCGGAGTTCGGCAGCGTCGATCACTTCCTCGAACTCGTAGCCGAGCGAGCGCATTTCGGCCACTCGCGCGCGGCACCATTCCATTTCGGCTTCGCTTTCGGCGATACCTATCTGCCCGACACCGCCAATGAATTCGCAGTTCTTTGCCAGTTCCGGGCCAAGCAGATCATCAAGGCGCTCCCATTTGTCCATCGCCGCAATGGACAAAGGCACTTCGGCTGTATGGCGCATCAGTTGCCGCACGCCGCCCGCGTTAACGCCCGAGGCATGACGGCCGACGGTGTTCTTCTCCAGCACGATTGGGCGCATACCCCGGAGCGCTAGATTGATTGCCGTGCAGCATCCGTGGATGCCACCCCCGATCACGATTGCGTCCGTCGCGGTCATTCTGCCTTTCCAATCGCTCTCGTCATCTCGGTGCCATCCTGGATCGCTCAAATGCGCTGGCTTGGGTCGCCCTCGACGACCTGGAGCGACGGCCTGGATCCACTGTCGGCGTTGCCGAGCTCAGCAAGCAGGGCGACTGGCAGCGGCTTAACCGGCAGGCGCAGCCGGTAGTAGCCGACTGACTCCATGTCCGTGGCCAGGCTTTCCGCCAATATGCCGGCGACCGTGCTTCCGCACATTCGGCCCTGGCATTGGCCCATGCCGCATCTGGAGAAAGACTTGAGCTGGTTGATGTCGGTGAAGCCCTCGCCCACGAGCGCGCGCAGTTCGCCAGCAGTCACCTCCTCGCAGCGGCAGACTACCGTGTCCTCAAGCGGTCGGCGTACGGCTTCGGCCGGGCGATAGATGCGATCGAGGAACGTGCGGAACGGGGCTTCCCTCTGAAGAGCCCGACGCTCAGGTCGCGCGCGCTCGTCGCGCTCTCCCCGGGAAATGCGACCCAGGCGGCAAGCCGCGTCGAGCGCCGCCAAGCGTCCGCGGTGCACAGCCGCCCTTGACCCGCCGATGCCAGCGCCGTCGCCCGCGACGGCGACCAGATCCAGGCTCGTCGCACCCCATTCGTCCGTGTGCGGACGCCATGCCATCTGCGCCATATCCCACACATGCTTGCAGCGCAGGCTTGCGGTGATCTGGTTGTTGGGAATCACGCCTTCATGCAAAAGGAGGATGGACGCCGGCAGCCTTTGCCGCCTTCCACCGCTTTCGAAGCTGACGGCCTCCACCCGCGAGACGCCTTCCGCTGCCAGCTTCCGCCCCTTGAGGATAGGGACGCGCATCTTCCTGAGCGCGGCGATCCAGGACAGCCCCTTGAACAAATCGCCTGCGAAACCGGACAGAAGCGGTATCGCGGCGAGACCAGCACCGAACACGCTCTTTTCCGATGTGTCGATGATGCCGTTGAGGGGCGTCCCTGCCTTCATAAGCTGGAACGCCACCAGATAGGCAAGAGGCCCCGAGCCGGCGACGATCGTCGGTCGGTCGGGAACTACGCCGGACGCCTTCATGAGTGTCTGTGCGGCTCCCGCACCCATGACGCCTGGAAGCGTCCATCCCGGAATCGGAAAAGGCCGCTCCATAGCGCCGGTCGCCAGGATGACTCTGCGAGCCTTCGTCAGATAGGCTTTGCCGTTCTGCGAGACGCCGAGCTTGCCGCCAGCCGAAACCTGCCAGACAGCGCTCAGAGGCTCGTAGACGGCACCGCTACTGCGAAAGTGCTCCGCGAGCGCAAGTCCCTTGGCGTAATCGGCGCCGAGAATATCCCGCAACGCATCGCGTGTGCGGCTGTTTGCTTCGATGTTGCGGTAAACCTGTCCGCCCGGCGTCGGCTGCTCGTCGAATAGCACCGTCTCCACACCCAGTTCGGCAGCGAGCGCAGCAGCCGCCATCCCCGCTGGCCCGCCACCTACGATCGCGAGTTCACAATTCGGGCGCGTTGCATCGGTCATATGGTATCGAACCTCCCGGTGCCCGACTGCGAGCGCACCTGCATTCCCTCGGCAACCGGCACAAGGCACGCCTGCCGGTCTGCTTGCCCGTCTATTTCAACCAGGCAATCGAAGCAGTTGCCGATCATGCAATAGGGTATGCGGGCAGCCCCGCTGACAGGCGTCGTGCGAAAGCGCTCGACGCCTGCCGCGAGCAATGCCGCGGCAACGCTGTCTCCCGGTCGGCACCGCACTGCCCGTCCGTCGAAGAAGATTGTGGTCGGCAAATCATCTGTCCAAAGCCGTCGAAACATGCTGGCCTTTGCTGAGCTGGCGGTTGGGTGCGGGGTCGTCAGAAGAACCTTGCGGGCCGGAAATCCTGAAGCGCCTCTTCGGGCCCGTCACCCGCCAACTCGGCGGCAACCACCCGGCCTAGCCAGGGTGCCAGCGTCGCCCCGCTATGGGTGATGGCGGCGTAGTAGCCGCTGATTTCCGGGACTGGGCCGACGGCCGACACGCCATCACCGGGGATGGCGCGATGCGATAGACGCATCGCCTCTGGCTTGACGCCGGCGAGGTCGGGGTAGAGCCTCGCTGCCCGCTCGATCATCACGGCGGCCACCGGAGATGTCTCATCGCGGCTGCTTTCGAGCGTGAAACGCTGCTCGTCGTACTCGCTGTGCAGCATGATTCGACCAGCGCCGTCGGGCCGGAAATTGACGCCGCTCGTCCGGATCACCCGCCGCACGCCCGATGCGGCGGGAGCCGTCACCACGAGAAGGCCGAGCGTAGGGGCCAGGGGGAAGGTCAGGCGCACGTCCTGCCCGAGATCGTTTGCCCAGCGGCCCGTGCAGTTGACGACCACGTCGGCACCGATCGCCTTGCCAAATGCGGTCCTGACACCCGTGACCTTGTCGGTCTTCAAGTCGATCCCGGTGACGGTCTCGCGGTGCAACTTCACCCCGAGGGAGCGCGCCTTGCCCAGGAAGAACTCGATATAGGGGCTGGGGTCCACCCAACCTTCGTCGGGGAAATAGGCGATCTTGGCATCGCCCGAGGCTCCTGGCCGAAGTGCGGGTTCCAGCCGACGCAGCCTGTCCTCCGAGATCCATTCGGCGGGATAGCCCCAGCTGGTCAGACGTTCGACGCGCTCATGGAGTTCCGATGCTTCATCCGCATTAGAGCGCCATTCAACCGCGCCGCCGCCATGATACCAGGGACAGGCGCCGAACTCGTTTTCGAGTTCCCTGTGTGCACGCATCCCGAGCGCGTTGATAAGATGGTAGCTGTAAGGCGTCTTTTCGTTCGAGTTGGTCCAGGCAAAGCTCGAACCGCTCGTGCCGGCGCCTGGATAGTCGCGCTCGACAAGCGTCACTGAGTGTCCCCGCTCGGCGAGCCTATACGCGATCGACGTGCCGAGAAGTCCGGCACCCACAACGACAAACTGGGTCATGCTATCAATTTTTCCGATGGGCAGGATGGCGGGCGTAAACGTGCGCCCGCCTCGCGATCTCAATCCTTGGGCGTGATATCGACCCCGAACCACTTCTCCGTAAGCGCGCGATTGAATCCGTCTTTGTTGACTTCGTCGATGGCTGCGTCGAACTTTGCCTTGAGCGCGGTGTCGTCCTTGCGCATGGCCACATTCGCAGTGCCGCTGCCGAGAACGCCTTCGATGAAAGTTGGACCGGCAAGCGTGGCGTTCGCAAGGTCTGGCTGCTTCATGGCAGCCATCAGCATGGTGATGTTGCCCATAACCAAATCGACGCGGCCGGCGGCGAGGTCGAGGTTGTGCTCTTCCGTGGTTTTGTACTCGCGGATTTCCACTTTGTCCTTAAGCTCGGCGGTGGCGAATATCGCTGCCGTCGAAGAGCCTTGAACGCCGAGGATCTTGCCTTTGAGCGCCGGGGCCATCGCCTCGATCGCTTTCTTGGCCCCCTCAGGATCCTTCTTCAGGCTGTAATCCACCCGGGCGCCCAATTCCGATGCAAGGGGATTATCCTTCATCATCATGAAGGCGTTAGGTGCCTTGGCGTAAGCTACGGAGAACGACGCAACTTTCTGCCGCTCGGGCGTGATGCCCATGGACGCGATAATGGCGTCGAACTTGCCGGCATTCAGCGCCGGCAGCATGCCATCCCAGTCCTGGGCAACAATCTCGCACTCCGCCTTCATGCGATTGCACAGTTCCTTGGCGAGATCGATTTCATAGCCAACGAGCTTGCCGTCCGGAGAAGTGTAGTTCCAAGGGGCATAGGCACCCTCGGTCGCGATGCGGATCTTCGACCATTGCCCGGCATCGTCCGCACGCACGGCACTCGTGAGGAAGATCAAGGCGCCGGCAGCAAGGCCCATCCACCGTACCAGTCCCATTTTCATTGTTACCCTCTGTGTTTGCTTGCGAGCGCCGACGGCGTCCTCGATCCGTCGATCGGGAGCGGTGACGCTATCGCGATTGTCTTTGCGCAGTGGTGATTTTCGGCGCCGTGATGGCCAGTCCCGGTGCCAATTGGCTGGAAGCTCCTTCCAGCAGGTGGGGAGTAAAGCGAAACCCCGGTCGATTGACAAATATGAAAAGCTTCATGCTCTATAGCTTTTTCCTATAGTGCACGTCAGGAACCCGGGACGATGAACTACAGGCAATTGCAGGCCTTTCGCGCGGTGATGGATGCGGGAACCGTGATCGGTGCCGCAAATCTCCTGCGCATTTCGCAGCCCTCCGTCAGCGCCCACATCGCCAACCTCGAACATGCGCTGAGGATCCAGCTGTTCGTGCGGCAAGGCGGCAGGCTGGCTCCGACCGCGGAAGCATTCCTGCTCCACGAGGAGGCCGATCATATCGTCAAGGGTATGGCGCGCCTGCGGCGGCTGGCGGCTGACATACAACAGCTGGAAGCGGGGCGGCTGATCATCGGCGCCTATCCTGCCCTGTCCAGCATCGTGCTGCCCCGCTTTATTGGTGCGTTCGCCCAACGCCATCCGAAGCTGCGGCTGGCGCTGATGCCGGAAGCTTCAGTGCGGATCGCCGAACTCGCCGCGAGCAAGCAACTTGATATCGGCCTCATGACGATGCCGGCGATCGATCCGGCAACGACCTGCGACCTTATCTTCGAGACGGCTTCCGTCTGCGTGCTGCCGGCGGGACACCCATTGAGCGAGAAGGAGACGATCGAAGCCTCCGACATACGCGACGAAAGCTTCATCGCGCTGGGGCGCGAGGATGGATCGCGTCAGGCCGTCGAGCGCAGTTTCGACGATGCGGGGATTCGCTTCGAGGCACGTTTCGAGGCCTTTTTCAGCGACTCTGCCTGTGCTCTTGTGGCCGAGGGGCTTGGCGTTTCCGTCGTCGATAAGTTCTCGGCGGAACGGTGGCGCGGAACGCTCCTCGTCAAGCCGTTCCTCCCGTACGTACCCTGCCATGTCTACCTGACACGCAGCCGTACGCATTTGTCTTCGCTGCTCCAGGAGCAGTTCGAGCGGGAGTTCCGCGTCTATCTCGAAGAACACTTTTCCTAGCGCGCCATCGGCGGTTTTCGGTAAGGCCAGAATTCGACCGTGATGTCGAATGACTCCTTTGCGCAAACCTGCCTGTGGCCGGCGGCGGCGATGTCCGCTTTCGGGATACGAACGAGACCGTTGCAATGTCCGACATTCGACGCAAAGCGGACAATGCACTTCACACCCGGACTACTGGGCGTTTAGCATACGCACTCAAATGTCGTCGATTTGGGTGCACCAAGTCCGCTACGTGATGTCGGACACTCGATGACGGAGCGATGTGATTAGGCATTGAATGGGCACAATGGCGTGCATGCGTCATAGCAGCTTGACGTTCGCCGCCTGGTTTCAGGCATGAAAACGACTGCGGCTGCCTTGCTCACCAGGCTTCGTTCCGTTTTGAGGGACTCGGGTTCCCATCGGGCCTGGGCTCTTGCCGCGAATGATGGCGTCATTGCAACCGCAGGCATATTGGAAGGATTTGCCGGGGCGGGCGCGGATGATGCGACGCTTGTCCTGGCAGGAATGGCCGCGACGGTAGCCGGAATGTTCACCGCCGGTGGCGCGAAATGGGCGGAAGTGGCGTCGGAACGCGAGGCGCAATTGGCCGCAATCGACGAAGAGAGGGCCGAGCTCAAGCTTCAGCCGAGCGTCGAGCTCTCCGACCTCACGGCCTATTACGAGAAGAAGGGGCTCAGCCACGCGTTGGCCCTCGAAGTCGCCGACCAGTTGATGAAGCGCTCTCCGCTCGAGGCGCAATTGGAGAGCGAGCACGGTATACTCAATGTGATTTCACGTGCTGATGTCATACAGGCAAGCCTGGGGTCGGCAATTGGATACGCTTTGGGGGCTGCGGTTCCGCTTTTCGTCACCGTTGCCGTGCCGATCCGCCTCGAGACATGGCTGGTCGTGGCGGCCGTGGCGGTGTCGCTCACATTCATATCGGTCGTGGGAGCGCGAGCGGGACATTTGGATGTGGCACGGACACTCAGGCGCACGCTCGTGATCGGCTTTGTTACTGTTGGAATAAGCTACCTTGTAGGAATGATTGTCTTCTGACGAACACGATGCAGGCCTACCGTCATGCCAAGGATGCCTGTGCTGCGGCGCCGCCACCTGAAGGCCTGCATCCGCGACGACATCACTTGAAATGATCCATCTACTCCGCCAGGAGTTCTCCCGTTCCGCCGAGCTCCGGCGGTAGATCGCGCTGCTTCGGTAAACCGTCCTTCATCGGCAGCACAGTTTCCTGATAATTCGCGTGCAGCATGGGCCTGAAGGGCAACGCGGGAATGATCGCCGCATAGACGTCGGTCACGCCCCATAGCGGATGCTCGGTGAGCACATGCCCCCCGCAAATGTTGCACCACTTGCGGACGCTCCTGTCGGTTTTTTGGTAGCTGGCAAGGTGATCAGCGCCCTTGGTGATGCTGACCGTATCAGTCGGCCAAAGAACAAAAGCGTTGACCGGTCCCGCCGACCACTCCCGGCAGGAGGTGCAGTGGCAATAGCCCATCGCCTCGGGCTCGCCGGTCACTTCGAGCTCGACCGCACCACAGAAACACCTGCCCCGATAGGGTTCATCGTTTGGCATCATTTCCTCCCTTCAGTTCGCCCTTCGGGCGCGCCAGGCCAGGATTCTGCGCCTCAAAGTTCAGAGCACGTCCTACCGGCAGCTGTCTGGCAAGGTGCGCTGCCCGACGGTTCGTGCGGGCGTGAGCCCGGTCGCGGCTGCACGCTCGGCGCCCGCCGACCCTGCCCGTTCGGCGTGGGCGGCTTCGGCAATCGTCAAGCCTTCCCTCACGTGCTCGACGTCGGCCTCGCTCGCATAGTGCAGAGTGGCAAGGAAGCTTTCCTTCGTCAGGTTGGGGTCGAGTTTCATGATCTGGCCGTAATGCGCGGCTGCCGCGGTCCGGTCTTTGAGCCAGGCGTAGGTTGCCCCAACAAAGGCATGCTGAGTGGCATCCATCTTGGAGATATGCATGAAGGCTTCGATGGCTTCGGCATATTCCCGGGCGACGAAATGGGCCTTGCCGAGATGGCTCCAGAACCGCTCGGGGTGATGCGGGTTGAGCCGCATCGCCTTGCGGATCCAATCTATACCTTCCTTCGGACGGCCGAGCCAGGTCAGGAGCTCGCCCTGCTGGACCACCACAAGGTCGTAGTTGGGATTGAGCGCCAAGGCCCGTTCCTGATGGTAGCGCGCCTTGTCGAGGTCGTTGCGGCTAATATTGATGGCCGCCAAAATACGGTGAACGTCGGCGTCATTGTCGTCCAATGTCTGGGCAATCTCCAGCTCGCGAGCGACCTCGTCGAAGACGGCGTCCTTGTCGGCGCACCAGCCATAGACCCAGGCCTGCCCAAGGATGCATCCGCGCCACGCATGGGCATGAGCATACTTCGGGTCGAGATCCACGGCCCGGGTGATCAGCTTCAGCGCCTCCTCGTTCTCCGAGCGGTCGCCTCTGTGGTGGCGGACCTTGGCTGCCAGCACGCACTCATATGCGGCGAGACTGGAAGGCGTCTTGCGCGAAAGCAGGTCTTGCTGTGCGGCCTCGACACGGCCAGGCAGCGTGGCAACGATGGCGGCGGTCAGCTCGTCCTGGATGGCGAAGACGTCGTCGAGCTTGCGATCGTAGCGTTCGGCCCAGATATGCGCGTCATTCGAGGTGTCGATCAACTGGGCGGTCACGCGCAGGTGCTCGCCCGATTTGCGGACGCTTCCCTCCACCAGATATTGCGCACCCAGCTTTTGCGCGACTTCGCGCAAGTTCACCGACTGCCCCTTGTAGACGAAGGTGGAGTTGCGCGAGATGACGAACAGCTCGTGCCTGCGTGATAGCTCGGTTATGATATCTTCGGTGAGACCGTCGACAAAATATTCCTGCTCGGGATCGCCGCTCATGTTTGCGAAAGGCATGACCGCGATAGAAGGCTTCACGACGGCGCGCCGCTCTGTCTCGGTTGTCGCTCCGGGTGTTGCCGAGCCGTCTTCGAGCACGGCGCGCCAAACACGTATCGCACGCGAAATGTTCTTGAGCGACTTCTCGCCCAAATCCTCGAATCTGACACCGACTCGATCGGAGACTTGGTCGTAGACGGCCTGCGTAACACAGATCCCGCCGATATCTGCGAGCTGCTCGAGGCGAGCGGCCACATTCACGCCGTCGCCATAGATGTCGTCCTCGTCGAAAATGATGTCGCCGAGATTGATGCCGATTCGGAACTCGATGCGCCTGCTTTCCGGCACATCGCTGTTGCGGCGGCGCATACGCACCTGCACCTCCGCCGCGCAGCGCACGGCGTCGGTCACGCTGCGGAATTCAACAAGCATGCCATCGCCGGTGGTCTTGATGATATGGCCCTGGTTCTTGGCGATGGCCGGGTCGATGAGCTCGATGCGGTGCGTTCGAAGCCGCGCGAGAGTTCCCGACTCGTCGGCTTCCATTAGCCGAGAGTATCCCGCCATGTCGGCTGCCAGAACAGCAGCAAGCCTGTGTTCCATGGTCCAGCCCTTGAGCGAAACGCTATTTTAGCACCATGAGGCAGGAATCAAAGGCAACTTCGAAAAGGGTTCGTCGAAATCGCACTCCGCGGCACAGGGTTGATGATTGGGCAGACCGCGTTCTTGATGCCTGCCGCAGCCTGCTGTGCGTCAGCAGCCAACACAGCCTGCCCAAATCATCGAGTGGTAACGGTCTTCCGCTGGCGGGTTACCCTTCAATGATGAGCCGAAACGCTCTTCACGTATTCGGACACGAGTTCGGTCGGCGCCGCCTGACCGACGTCACCCACACTGAGGATACCGATCATCCGCATGTTCTTGTTGATCACCGGTAACCTGCGGATTTTCAGCTCCTCCATGTGCCGTATGGCCTTTGCCAGGTCATCGTCTTCGCTGCAGCAGTGAATGCCAGTGGTCATCACATCGCGCGCCGTCGCGGTGCGAATGTCGAAATCATCCTCGGCCAATCCTTTGCAGACGATGTCGCGGTCAGTGACCATTCCGACCAGCCGGTCGTTCTGTCCGATGGGGATCGAACCGATGTCCCTGGCTCGCATCAATTTTGCCAGTTCCGTGACAGGGGTTTCGGGGCTGACCCAGTCGACACCCTTGTGCATTACGTCTTTGACTTTCATGGCGGACCTCCCTTGCCGGAGTTGGTTATCCCCGCCCTTTTGTTTTCATCTTACCGCGGACGTGATTTGGCTGCCATAGGTCGTCACAGGAACAATGTTCTTCCCAAAACAGGCCCTGAGCAAGGCTCCCCACCTCACCAGCTTCGTGCTGCAGACGGGCATGCCGGCGCGCCTTACGGACGAGCAGGGCATTTGTTCCAACTAATTCTTGAAACCCGGGCTGCTTTCGTTCGTGCTTTGACACCGGCAGTTAGGAGGCAAGATGCCATCACCGACTTCAGCCACATTGCCGAAGGCCGAGTTGCACATCCAGGTCGCGGGCTGCATTGAGGCCGATGAGGTCGTCAGCAACTGCGAGGCGGATCGAGGCCTCAGCTCGGTGCACTCAGCGCTTTTACATGAAATGCGCTGAGGTTATCGAATATCCGGAACATAGCCCAACCCCTTTCTCCCCATCGAGACGGTTCTCTCGGTGTTCAGCTAAATGAGGAGCCATGACGCAATTCGTCGTTCTTTCGTTCGCGGTTACCTATTTGGGAATGGCGCTGGGGCGCGTTCCGGGGCTGAGAGTCGATCGAGCCGGCATCGCGATGATCGTCGCGGTCGTGTTGGTCGCCGCGGGCGCAGTGCCTGTCGACGCTGTCGGCAACGCGATTCATTTCCCGACGCTGCTCCTGCTGGGAGGCCTGATGATCCTCTCCGCGCGGGTCGGCGCCAGCGGTTTCTACAATGCTGCAGCCGCATGGATTGCGGGCCAGGCGGGTCGGCCGTTGCGGCTGCTCGCCCTCACGGTCGCCATTGGCGGAATCCTCTCCGCGCTCCTCGTCAACGACATCGTCGTCTTCGCGATGACTCCGCTCCTTTGCGCTGGCCTGCAGGCTCGAAATCTCGATCCGCGGCCCTTCCTGTTCGGGCTCGCCGCGGCGAGCAATGCCGGCTCGGCTGCAACCTTGATCGGCAATCCGCAGAACATCCTCATTGGTCAGGCCGGGCAGATCGGGTTCTGGTCCTATATTCTGGATGCCGCCGTGCCGTCGCTGGCCGGACTTGTGGTGAGCTTCGCATGCATAGCATTCGTCTGGCGATCGAGCCTCACCGCACCGGCCGGCGACGCGCCGCTCACGAAGGTCGCATTCGATCGGCGTCAGGTCGGCTTCTGCGGCGTCGCCCTCGCCGTGCTCCTGGCGCTATTCGCGACTTCGCTGCCGCGCGAGGTGTCTGCGCTTCTGGTAGCTGCCTGCCTTATCGTCAGCCGTGTGCTGCCGACCAGGCAACTGCTCGACGAGATCGACCTGCCGCTGCTTATCCTGTTCGCGGCCCTGTTCGTCGTGAACGACGCGCTTGCGCGGACGGGCGTTCCGGAGGAGGCGGTGCGCGCGCTCGAGACCCATGGCCTCCTGCCTGATCGCGTTTCGCTGCTGGCGCCAATCGCGCTCGTCCTCAGCAACACGATCGGCAACGTTCCCGCCGTGGTCATGATCCTGAAGGTCTGGCAGGGCATCCCGCAGGGCACTCTTGTCGGCCTCGCCATCCTTTCGACGCTCGCCGGAAACCTGTTCCTCGTCGGAAGCCTGGCCAACCTGATCGTTGCCGAACGCGCCTCGGCGCAAGGTCTGCGCCTGACATTCCGTGATCATGCCAAGGCGGGCGTACCCATCACGCTGTTCTCAATGCTCCTTGCGGGCTTCTGGCTTTGGATGGGCGGGTACATGCCACTGTAGGCGGAGGAGCGCCGCGCGATCTCGTGAGGAACGCAGAGGCCTGTCAGAGGGCCTGGTCATGCGAATTTGTCACAGCAGATCGTCTGATCCGTCGTGGGATGGGCTCGCGGTATCTTCAATCGCGGTCTCATCGCTTTGTCGCAGCTTCGTAAGGGGCGGCAGCCTGAATCCACCTTTATGAGATTCCTATAAGAACGTCCCCGAACTCCTCTCGAAAACTTATGCGCCCAGCGTTATGTAGCGGATTGGCCTGATGAAATGCATTCGGGATCGCGTGATCCGAGAACGTTAGACCGGCGCGGGCCAACGAAAGGATGAGGTCTCCAACCCGCCATCAGCCCAGGCAAAAAGTCGAGACCAATCCGGAGCCGCCCCAGTACATCCCCACCGAGCCGGGGATCGGCTTCGCGCTCCAGATTGAGGTCGCCTCCGGCCTCGGTGAATCGCCGCCCGAGCAAGTGCGGTTACATCGCTGATCAGCAGGTCAAATCGGACGCGACCCGCTTCGCTGGGAGTTTTCGAATGGCCCTTGGCGCAAATGACAGTCGCGTTCTGGCGAACGAGCCTGCGGGAGGTGCCGAACCGGCCAAGGAAGGACATCCGGCCGGCACAAAGCTTCCGCTTCTGATGCTCGGCGCAATAGGCGTTGTTTATGGCGACATCGGCACGAGCCCGATCTACACAATCCGCGAGTCGCTGCGTGCCGCCACTGGCGCCGACGTTGCGCAGCCCGAGCAAGTGTTCGGCGTGTTGTCGCTCGTTTTTTGGGCGCTGACGGTCATCGTGACCGTAAAATACGTCGTTTTCGTCCTGCGGGCAGACAATCGCGGTGAGGGCGGCATCCTCTCATTGATGGCGCTGGCGCGCAGCAGTTACGGCACCTCACCTGCCTGGATTCTCCTTATTGGTATCGCGGGCTCGGCGCTCTTCTTTGGCGACGCAATCATCACGCCGGCGATCTCCGTGCTGTCCGCGGTCGAGGGCCTGGGCGTCGTCACACCGACTTTCGACGCTTACGTGGTTCCGCTGACTCTGTTGATCCTAGCTGCGCTCTTCTCCGTGCAGCGTTTAGGAACTGGCAAGGTTTCGGTGGTGTTCGGGCCGGTCACGCTGGCCTGGTTCATTGCTATCGCCGCCACCGGTATCTCTCATATTCTCGACAACCCAGCTGTCTTAGCGGCGATCAATCCGCTCTACATATTCGCCTTCCTTGCGCACTCTCCGGGTACTTCTTTTGTCACGATTGGCGCCGTGTTTCTCGCAGTCACCGGGACCGAGGCACTGTATGCCGATCTAGGCCACTTCGGACGCAAGCCAATCGCGTATGCCTGGCTATGGGTCGCATTTCCTTGCCTATTGCTGAGCTATTTCGGGCAGGGTGCATTTGTGCTCACGCGGGGTGGTCACATCGGTCATCCCTTCTTTGAAATGAACGAGGGCTGGGCGCTGCTCCCCATCGTGGGATTGGCGAGCGCGGCTACCATCATCGCGAGCCAAGCCGTGATCTCCGGCGCGTTTTCGCTGACCCGCCAGGCAGTGCAACTCAGCATCCTGCCTCGATTTGAAATCCAGCACACCTCGGAGAGGCAGGCGGGACAGATTTATCTGCCGCGTGTCAACGTGCTGCTCGCGCTGGCTGTCATGTGTTTAGTGGTCGGCTTCAGGGAATCGGGAGCCCTGGCCTCGGCCTACGGAATTTCGGTCACCGGCAACATGCTGGTGACGACGTTCCTTCTGGCGATCGTCATGTACCGGGTCTGGAAATGGGAGTTGCGGAGTGTGCTGGCGGTTAGCGCAATCTTTGCCTTCATCGATTTCGGCTTCTTCTCTGCCAATGTCATCAAGGTGCGGGAAGGCGGCTGGGCCTCCATTCTGGTTGCGGCCGTCCTCTTCGTTATCATGGCCACCTGGGTGCGTGGCACGCGCTACCTCTTTGACAAGACACGCAGGAGCGAGATCCCGTTCGAGTTCCTGGCGGAGCAGATGGCGAAAAAGCCGCCCAAGCTTGTCCCCGGCACGGCGGTTTTTCTGACCAGCGATCCCCAGAGCGCGCCGACCGCACTGATGCACAGCCTCAAGCACTACAAGGTGCTGCACGAGCAGAACGTCCTCCTCTCGGTCGTAACCGCACAGCAACCGCGCGTGTTGGACAGCGAGCGTGTCAGCATGGAGAAGCTCAACGAGCTATTCATGCGCGTCACCCTCAGGTTCGGGTACATGGAGCAGCCCAACATCCCGAAGGCCTTGGCGGTCTGCCGCAAGCAGGGCTGGAAATTCGATATCATGTCAACATCCTTCTTCCTGTCGCGGCGCTCGCTCAAGCTATCCGCCACGTCCGGCATGCCGATCTGGCAGGACCGACTGTTCATCCAACTCGCTCGTACCGCTGCAGATGCGACGGAGTACTTCCAGATACCAACCGGTCGAGTGGTCGAGATCGGCACGCAGGTAACAGTCTGATCTCGCCGCCTAGCGACAGCAGCCTTACTTTCGGTCCGCGTTGCGGCGTCCCGCGAGGGTGAATCGACACTCCGCAGGAGTCCACCCGGGAAGGCGCTTGCAGTGAGCTCGTCACCTGGCCAAGAGCTTTGGCGTGGGACAGCTGCAAAAATAACAGAAACTGCCGATGTCAGCAGCCATGGCATCCCGGCTTGCCCCAAGGGTTATCGTGAAATCCCGAGAATGGCGCGGGCTTGTCGCGCTGTTGCGAGCGGCCGACCAGCCGTCCTGGCGATGCCTGCGATAACAGCGACGCGCTCGGCATTGTCGCGTGCGATCCGACCATCTGCGTTCCAAAGGGAGTTTTCGAAACCGACGCGGACATGGCCACCCAGCGCTAGCGCTGCAGCCAAAGCCGAAGTTTCGCTGCGGCCGAATGCGCAGACCGACCACACTGCGCTGAGCCGGTGGCGCTCGAGGCCTTCAAGGAAAACATCGAGGTGCTCGGGCCGGCTCTCCTGATCCGGCGCATAGCGGCCGAGCACGAAAAGGAGCCGTGGTTGCGCGATGCCTCCAAAGCTGCCGCGACCGTATAGCTCGGCGAATTTGTCTAGATCGGCGCTGTCGTAGAGGATATGCTGGACGGCAATGCGTTCGTCGGCTGCCCAAGCGAAGAAGGCCGATGCAGTTGCTTCCCCGTTACCGAGAATTTCGCGCAGCGCCACCGATACGGCGGCCGGGCGCAGAGTGCGCACAAGATCCATCTGCTCGGAAGGCGAATAGCGGCCGACTGCCTCGGTGGTGACCTGGACCAGCATCTGGCCGTCAGTGCGTTCCCGAATTGCGGCGATCGCTTCCATGTAGCGGGTCGCGTCGAGCACATGAGCACCAGCCTGGTCGCGCACATGGACGTGGATGGCGGCAGCGCCGCTCGCAAGACATGCTGCGGCGGTTTCCGCCAGTTCCGCGGCCGTCATCGGCAGCGCCGGGTGATCCTGCTTCGTGCGGCGAGCGCCGTTCGGCGCAATCATGATGAGCAAGGGATCTGTGGTCACGTTCTCCTCAACCTTTGTCTCCCAGGCGCATCCAATCTATGGTCTTTTGCAAAAGAGAGGGTGGGAGCACAGTGACTGATACAGCAGAGAAGCCATCGGCTTTTGCCACTGCAGCCGAGCTTGCTTCGGCGCTTGAGAAGGGCGGCACGACATCGACGGCCATTGTCCGGCGCGCGCTCGACCGGGTGGCAGCCCACGAGCAGACACTGCATGCCTTCGTGGAGATTTTCGGCGAAGCGGCGCTTGCGGCCGCCGAAGCCGCCGATGAACGCAGGGTCCGGGGTGCTACGCTCAGTCCTCTCGATGGCATTCCGTTCGCGGTGAAGGACCTCATGCACATGGAAGGCCATCCGACTTCGGCCGGATCGAAGGCTGTTGCCGGCAAACCTGCAACCACCACCGCGAACGCCGTGCGGCGTCTCAGCCAAGCAGGCATGATTCCGCTCGGCAAAGTCCATACCGTCGAATTCGCATTCGGCAGCTGGGGCACGAACCCGATCCTCGGCACGCCGCTCAACCCCCGCGATCGCGCTGTTGCGCGTGCCCCCGGTGGCTCCTCGAGCGGTTCGGGAGTTGCGGTAGCGGCAGGGCTCGTGCCTGCCGCGCTTGGCACCGATACGGGCGGATCGGTACGCAATCCTTCCGCCATGTGCGGCGTCGTCGGGCTGAAGACCTCCGTGGGCCTGGTAGGGCGGGGCGGGCTGCTTCCGCTCGCCACGTCCTTCGACAGCATCGGCCCGCTTACCCGGTCCGTCGAGGACGCGGCATTGCTGCTTTCCGTACTGCAAGGCCTGGATCCGGATGACCCTGCAACGTTCGGGATCACGGCGCCGGACCCGCTGCGCGATCTCGGCCAAGGCGTGGCCGGCTTGCAGCTGCGGGTCCCCTCCGAACGTGACCTCGAGATGGTCGAGGACGGAGTGCTCAGGCTCTTCAGGGCAGCTGTCCAGCAATTGTCGGCACTCGGCGCCGAGATCGACGAGAAGACGATGCCGCGGCGGCCCGAGGAGTACAAGGCCATCACCGGCGACCTCATGGCGGCCGAGGCCTGGCACAATCTGAGCGACTATGTGGAGTCGGAGTCCAGCATCGTCCATCCTGTCGTCAGGACGAGGATCCTGCAGGGCAGGACGATCGATGGAGCGCGCTTTCAAGAGCTTCTTGCGACAAGGCGAGCCGCGCAGATCGAATTCCACCGCTACCTCGAAGGCGCGGACGCGTTTCTCACGCCGACATCTCCGATCTTCGCGCCGCCGCTTACAGAGATCGACGAGACCAAAACCCCGCTCGGCACCTTCACGCGCATGGTGAACCTGATGGACATGGCAGCGCTCAGCGTGCCCGTCGGGCTTGCCGGCGGCTTGCCCGCTGCCCTGCAGATCGTGGTGCGCCGCTTCAACGATGCCCTTGCGCTCAGGATCGGGCGCGCATTCGAGGTCGCGCGCGGGGGGCTGTTCGAGCCACCGGCAGGTTATCAGGAGCCGCAGGCGGCTTACCGCGGCTGATGTACCGGCGACGATAAACTTGCACTGTTGGCGCTGCCCCTCACCGCCCTGCCGGGCACTTCTCCCCGTAAACGGGGAGAAGAACGCCGGCCTTTTTTGAAGGCGTTTGTTCTGCAACGTAGACGATTGGCGAAACCAAAGCGGCAGTCGTGCCTCTCCCCGTTCACGGGGAGAGGATGCCGGCAGGCAGGTGAGGGGCGGCGCCCAACGCTCAAAATCCTGAAGCTGGTGGTCTAATCCTCTTCCCGGCGCAAATCGCCTTGCGGGATGAAGACCTGCGTCAAACCGATCCACAACGATCAGCTGTCATTCGCCGCTTGCGTACAGCTAGCGCGCGACCAGCGCGTCGGTGTCGCTGCCAAAATCCTCGCGCGCGCCTTCGGAGAAGACCGTTCCGGTCTTCACCACATAGACGTAGTCGGTGATGGCGAGCGCGGCGCGGATGTCTTGGTCGACCAAAAGCACGGCCTTGCCGAGGTCGTGGGCGAGGTCGCGCACGATTTCATAGATGATCTCGCTCGTCTGGGGATCCACGCCGGCCGTTGGTTCGTCTATCAGGTAGACGGAAGTGTCGGTCATCAGGCTGCGGGCGATCTCGACCTGCCGCTGCTGGCCGCCCGAAAGCTGACCCGCCTGCTGGTTGCGCTTCTCGCGGACGACAGGGAAGCGCTCATAGGCTCGCTCCAGCCTTTCGGCCAGGACAGCCTTCTTCGGGCGCGCGTGCCAGAGACCGAGCCTCAGATTGGATTCGACGGTCAGGTACGGAAAGAGGCTCGGTCGCTGGGGAAGGTAGGCAAGGCCGAGGCCGAGCATGCGGAAAGGCGGGCTTGCGGTGATCTCGCTGCCGTTCATGAGCACGCGGCCGGCACGCGGCTTCAGGAAGCCGAACAAGGCCTTGAGCAGAGTGGACTTGCCCGTCCCGTTCGGCCCGACGACGCAGGAGATGCGTCCCGCCCAGGCTTTGGCGGAGATGTCGCGCAGGATGTCGATGTCGCGCGTGTAACCGGCAACGAGGTTCTCGCAGGCAAGCAGCGCCGAAGCATCGTTCCAGCGCGGAGCGGGGAGGGGACTGGACGCTTCCGTCATCGTGGCGCTCATCGGTTGGCCCGCGTACCGGTATAGGCACGCACGACGTCGGGGTTGCGCAGTACCTCGGCGACGCCTCCGTCGGCGATCTTGCGGCCGCGCGCCATGACCATGACGCGGGTCACCACGGATTGGATGGCCTCCAGATTGTGATCGACCACGACGATGGTGTGGCCGTCGCGGTTGAGGCTTTTGATGTGATCGATGATCTGTTCCAGGAGGCGCGGGTGGACGCCGGCGAAGGGCTCGTCGAGGAGCAGCAGCTGCGGCCTCAGCATCAGTGCACGGCCGAGCTCCAGCAGCTTCTGCTGCCCGCCCGAGAGTGCTCGCGCATACTGGCCTGAGAGATGGCCGAGCTTCAGAAACTGGAGCACGCCGTGCGCCCGCTCCTCTGCCGATCCGCGCCGCTCGCCATAGTCGGAAAGCGCCGGCACGATCAGGTTCTCCATGACCGGCATGCGGCGGAACAGTCGCGGCACCTGGAACGTCCTTGCGACGCCGCGCTGGGCGAAACGATGCGCCGGCGCACCAGCCATGTCGTGGTCTTCGACCAGGATGGCGCCGCTGTTCGGCTTGAGCGCTCCCGTCACCATGTTGATGGTCGTCGTCTTGCCAGAGCCGTTCGGCCCGATCAGGCCGACGATCTCACCCCGCGCGAGCCCGAAGGAGAGATCCTCGACCGCGTGCACTCCGCCGAAATGCTTTGAGAGTGCGTCGACGGAGAAGAAGGGCGCGCTGTCCTTAGCCACCGCGAGGTTCCTCCATTGCCGATACTGCCGGGAGCGGTTCCTTCCTGCGGTGGCCCAGCTGCTCCAGCATCGGGAAGAGCCCGTTCTGGGCGAAACGCTGGACCAGGATCAGCACCAGCCCCATCAGCACAAATCGCCATTCGCCATACGAGCGCAGCGATTCGGAGAGCAGGAAGACCACCACGGCGCCGATCACGGAGCCCGGCAGGCTCTCGATCCCGCCGATGACGGCCATGGCGATGACCAGCCCCATCTCCGGCAGGATGGCCATGTTCGGGGTGAGTATGCCGATGAAATGGCCGTAGTAGATCCCGGCGATGGCGGCGATGACGCTGGTGACGACGAAGACGAGGATCTTGTATCGCGTCGTATCGACGCCGCTGGCGCGAGCCGCACCTTCGTCTTCGCGGATCGCGCGCAGGAAAAGCCCGACGCGCGTGGCGAGCAGGCCATTCATTGCGCCGACCGCCAAGACCACGAGGCCGAGGCCGAGATAATAGTACGGCACGTCCGAGTTGCCGGAAAACAGGCTCGGCACCGACAGGCCCTGCATGCCGCGGGTTATATCTTCCTCGGCCACCAACACGAGCCTGAAGATCTCGGAGATCGCGAGGGTGAACAGGGCGAGGTAGGGGCCCGAAAGCCTGAGCACGAGAGCGCCGATAAGGGCGCCGACAACGGCGGCAAGCAGGACGGCGGTGAGGATGGCGAGCGGAAGCGGAAATGCGAGCAGCTCGATGCAGAGCGCCGAGGCATAGCCGCCGAGCGCGGCGAAGGCGACGTGGGCGAAGGAGAATTGCCCGGCATAGCCAGCAAGCAAAGCCCAGCTTGCGGCCAGAAGCGCGTAGTACCAGGCGATGGCGCCGACATGGATCCAGTAGGGGCCGGAAACGAGCGGGAGAAGCAAGGCAAGCGCGAGGAGCAGACCCTGGGTCCACTGCGCGACGGAGGGGCGCATCATCTATCGCCTCCTATTCCAGCCGCAGATGCGATCGCCCGAACAGGCCGGTCGGCCGGACGAGCAGCGTGACGACGAGAAGCAGCGCGCCGAAGGCCTGGGTATAGGCGAGCGCTCGGTTCGGGTCGGGCAGGTAGCCGACGCCGAGCCCCTGCACGAGGCCGAGAAGGATGCCGCCGGCGATGCTGCCGCCGACGGAGCCCATACCGCCGAGCACGATGATGATGAAGGCCTGGACCGCCGGCAGGTCTCCCATCGACGGCGACTGCGCGAAGATCGGCGCGATCAGCGCGCCGGCGCCGCCGGCCAGCGCCGAGCCGAGGCCGAATGCGACGGTGTACATGCGGCGCGGGTCGATGCCGATGACGGCTGCGGATTCCCGGCTCTGGCTGACGGCATCGAGCGCCTGTCCGAGCGCGGTGCGCTTGAGAAACACGGTGAGGCCGACGAGCAGGACGACGGCGACTATTGCCGCGATGAGCCGGTCATAAGGAAGGATCAACGGCCCGAGGATCAACGCACCGGTCATGAAGGAAGGCGGCGACTTGGCGAAGGGCCCGAAGACCACCAGGCCGAGATTTGTGAGCAGGATGGTCAGCCCGAAAGTGACGATAATGGCGTATTCGTCCTTGCGCTCCACCTTGTCTGTGTACATCGGCGCGATGACCAGCCGCTCGAAGACGACGCCGAAGACGAAGAGGGCGATCATAGCTCCCGCCACTCCCACGAGGGAGGGCAGGCCAAGCGCCGTGATGAGATAGTAGGACGCGTAACCGCCCAGCATGTAGAGCGATCCGTGGCCGAAATTGACGACCTTCAACACGGAGAAGACCAGCGTCAGCCCCGACGCGACGAGGGCGAAGATGAGGCCGATGACCAAGCCGTTTATGGCAAGAAGAAGGAAATAGCTCATGATCCGGTCGCAGCAGCCGCAGATCGATTGGACTGATCAGACGAAATGATGGCCGGCAGCCTTGGGCTGCCGGCCTCTGCCATCACTTGGCGATCTTGTCCGTGGTGGCCCACTTCTTCGGATAGACGATGGCCGCGTCCTCCGGCGATTGGTTCTCGGCTGTGTACTGGATGATCGTGAAGGGGACATCCTTGAACTGGTGGAATGCCCAGTCCGGCGTCTTGTCGGTCGGGAACGTGTAGGTGGCGTTCACGCCTTCGTGCTTGATCTCTTCCATCGCCTTGATGATGGCGGCGCGGTCGGCGGAGCCGGCCTTCTTGATGGCCTCGATGACCACGCCGAGCGTGTCGTAGGCTTCCAGGGCGACGCCCGTGGGCGCCCGGTTGTACCGCTCGGTGAAGGCTTTGACGAAGTCCTTCGCCTTGTCGTTCCACTGCGACTTCGGCTGGGCGACATTGACGATCAAAAGGTTCTTTGCGCAGGGGCCATCGACCTCCCAGACTTCCTTTTGCAGCAGGCCGGACGAACCGATCAGGGCCGTCTCGGCGGTTGGCGCCAGGCCAAGCTGGCACGCCTGCTTGACAAGCTGGTACTGCGCCTGACCGGCTATGACCATCTGGATCGCGTCGGGCCGCGGGCTCTGGTTCATGAGGCGCAGCAGAGCCGGCGTGAAGTCCTGCTGGTTGAGGTCGACCGTCGCCATCGTATAGGGCACGTTCTTGGCCTTGAGCTCGTCGGCGATGACCTTGGCTCCGCCCTGTCCGAAATCAGTGTTCTCGGCAACGATGGCGATGTTCTTGTAGCCTTGTTCGACCGTCCAGTCGGCCGCCTTGACGTAGACGAGCGAATTTGCGGGCGCGAGGCGGAAGACTTCCGGATATTGCTTGGCCGTTATGGCGTCGGCCCAGACGTCCGTGCCGACCCACGGCACGCCATATTTGTGCGCTTCCTCGATCTCGGCGAGAGCGACCGAGGAGTGGAACTCGCCAATAATCGCCGACACGTTGTCCTTGGTGATCAGCCGCACGGCTGCCGCGCTGCCTTCCGCCGGCTGGCCCTTGGTATCCTCGTAGGTGACATTGATCTGGCGGCCGAGCACGCCGCCGGCCTTGTTGATCTGGTCGACTCCAAGCTGGACGGCCCATTGCATTTCCTGGCCGCCGGAATAGTTGCCGGGCGGTGACAGTGGTCCGACCCAGCCGATGGCGATCGAATCTTCGGCCATCGCGGGCAAAGTGGCGAACGGCAGCGTGGCCAGCGCCAACGCGGCACCGAGATGAAGATGCAGATTACGTTTCATTGTGCTCCTCCCTGCCTTTTTGGCTTATGTGATATGAAACAGTACACTCATTTTTCAGGTTTTGAAACACCTATTGCAGCAACAAAACGACGGGCGTAGATTCAGGACCATGTTGGAACCCGCCTTCCGTTCGCGCCTCCTGGAGGCTTACCAGGCGATGCCGCGCCAGCTTCGTGCGGCAGCGCAATGGGTGCTCGACAATCCGCGCGAGGTGGCGTTGCTGACGATGCGGGAGCAGGCGCGTCGGGCCGGCGTCAGTCAGGCATCGATGACGCGGCTGGCGCAGCGCATGGGTCTCGACGGCTATGAGGACCTGCGCAGTCTCTATGCCGAAATGTTGCGCCGGGGGGAGACGGAATTCTCCGAAAAGGCCGGGGCCCTCGTCGAGCGCCGTCGCCAAGAGGGCGACGGGGCTTTGGCTTTCGACCTCATCGAAACGCTGAAGCGTCACCTGGAGGCGCTCTGCCGGCCGACAGCGCTAGAAGAGGTCACCAAGGCTGCTGCCGTGCTTGCCGCCGCGGGGCGCGTCCATGCGCTCGGCTATCGCTCGAGCTATACGGTCGCCTACCATTTTGCCTATGTCTACGGGCTTGCCGGCGGCGCCGTTCACCTGCTTGACGGTCCGGGCGGAACAGGTCCGGACGCCTTGCGGGAAGCAAGGCGAGGTGATGCGCTTCTTGCCGTCAGCGTGAAGCCATATACCCGCGCGGCCGTCGAGCTCGTGGACTACGCGCTGACGCGGGGGCTTGATGTCGTCGCTATAACGGACAGCGTGGTTTCGCCGCTCGTGGCGCGTGCGCGCGCAACGATCATTGTGCCAACCGAAAGCCCCTCATTTTTCCACACGATGGCGCCGGCTTTCGCGGTCGCCGAGGCCCTGGCGGCGATCCTTGCGGCAACCGCCGGCGACAGGGCTCTCGCCGCCGTGCGCGCGATGGAACGCCAGTTCAAGAGCCTTTCCACTCACATCTGAGATCGGCCGACCTATGACCCACATTCTCCACAGGTCCATCAGAGGTAAACTTCCCGTGGCCGTGGGCGGCAAGGGCATCGAGCTCTTCGACAGCGAAGGGCGAAGCTACATCGACGCGTCCGGCGGCGCGGCTGTCTCCTGCCTCGGGCACAGCCATCCGGACGTGCTTGCCGCGCTGCATGCGCAGCTCGACAAAATAGCCTACGCTCACACGAGCTTCTTCACGACCGATGTGGCCGAGCTACTTGCGGACCGGCTGGTCGCCGATGCTCCGAAGGGCATCGACCATGTCTATTTCGTCAGCGGCGGCTCCGAGGCTGTCGAGGCCGCGCTGAAGATGGCGCGCCAATACTTCGTGGAGAAGGGCGAGCCGCAGCGGCGCCACATCATCGCACGCAGACAGAGCTATCACGGCAACACGCTCGGCGCGCTTGCCGCCGGCGGCAATGAGTGGCGGCGCAGCCAGTTCAGGCCGCTTCTCATCGAGACGCACCACGTCGACCCGTGCTTTGCCTACCGGTTCCAGAAGCCCGGCGAATCCGATGCCGACTATGCGGCGAGAGCCGCGCAGGCGCTCGAAGACAAGATACTGGAGCTCGGCAAGGATGAGGTCATCGCCTTCGTTGCGGAGACGGTGGTGGGCGCCACCGCCGGCGCCGTCGCGCCGGTTGCGGACTACCTGAAGCGTATCCGCGCCATCTGCGACCGTTACGGCGTCCTCCTCATTCTCGACGAGGTGATGTGCGGCATGGGACGCACGGGCACGCTCCACGCCTGCGAGCAGGACGACGTTTCCCCTGACCTGATGGCGATCGCCAAGGGACTTGGCGGCGGATATCAGCCTATCGGAGCGGTGCTTCTGTCACGCAAGATATTCGATGCCTTCGCGAACGGCTCGGGCTTCTTCCAGCACGGTCATACCTATATGGGCCACCCGATGGCGGCTGCCGCCGGCCTTGCCGTGCAGGAGGTCATCCGCCGCGACAACCTGCTCGAGAATGTCAGGCAGATGGGAGAGCATCTGGCGCGGCGGTTGAACCAGCGCTTCGGCAACCACCATCATGTCGGCGACGTTCGCGGCCGCGGTCTGTTCCAGGCGATCGAGTTCGTCGCGGACCGCAGCACCAAGGAGCCATTCGATCCGGATGTGAGGCTCCATGCGCGCGTGAAACAGGCGGCGATGGCCAATGGCCTCATGGTGTATCCCATGGGTGGAACGATCGACGGCAGGCGTGGCGACCATGTGCTGATCGCGCCGCCCTTCATTTCAACGTCCCAGGATATAGACATGATCGTGGAACGGCTCGGCAATGCCGTCGATGCGGCAATTCAAGGCACGAACGTCGCGTGAAGAGCGGCGATAATCGGAGCCGGACCGGATGGCGATCTCGCCGATTGCCAGCGGGCCTTCGACCAATGGCGCCCGCGCTATAACCACGAACGTCCGTCAGTCGGTCGTGACGGCGCAGGATCGCAGTGATCGTGCTCGCCGCCGGGACCCCGAGCTCACTACGCCGGGGATCACACCGAGCGCGTGATACCGCCGTCTATCTTGATGTTCTGGCCGGTGATGTAGGCAGCGCCGTCCGAGGCCAGGAAAGCGATTGTTGCGGCGACTTCCACGCTGGTGCCGTAGCGTTTCATCGGCACGCTTTCCCGACGCTCCTCCGTCGCCGGCAGGCTGTCGATCCAACCCGGCAGAACGTTGTTCATCCGGATGTTATCGCCGGCATAGGTGTCGGCAAAGATCTTCGTAAAGGACGCCAGGCCGGCGCGGGCAACGGCCGAGGTTGGAAACATCGCGCTCGGCTCGAATGTCCAAGCTGTCGAGATGTTGATGATTGCGCCGCCCTTCTGCTTTTGCATCACCGGCGTTACCAGCCGGGTCGGGCGCACGACGTTGAGAAAATAGGTGTCGATGCCCTTGTGCCAGTCCTCGTCCGTGATCTCCAGGATCGGGGCACGCGGACCGTGGCCAGCGCTATTGACCAGAACATCGATGCGTCCCCAGCGCGCCAGGGTGTTATCGACCAGGCGCTTCAGATCGTCGTTCGACTGGTTCGAACCGGTAACACCGATACCATCGAGCTCTTTCGCCAGAGCCTCGCCTTTGCCTGAGGAGGAGAGGATCGCGACCTTGAAGCCGTCGCTCGCCAGCCGGCGCGCGGCTTCTGCGCCCATGCCGCTGCCGCCTGCCGTGATGATCGCCACTTTGTCTACTGTCATCGCATTGCCCTTTCAGCCTTCTGCACATGATAGCCACACCCAGCAGCCATCACGAATCCGAATCCGGATCACGTGAGGATAGAAAACTTCCTCGTCAGCTGCTTTGGGCCTGGAGCACTTGGTGTCAGCTACCAAGGCCACCTGGCTTGCCCACGAAGCCCTATGCGTTACATTTTCCGCCAGCATGGCGCTTTCTGAAATCGCATGCCCCGACTGGCCGGGAAATTCGTGGTCAAACACACGAATTCCCAATCCAAGCTTCCAAGGAACGGAAAATGTCTCTGTCCAGAACCATTTTTGCCGCCGCAATCGCGCTCACGGCATCCGTCGGCGCGGCAAGCGCGCAGGTCGTGGTTTCCTCCAAGATCGACACGGAAGGCGGCGTGCTCGGCAATATCATCCAGCTCGTGCTCAACGCCAACAACATCAAGACTACCGACCGCATCCAGCTTGGCGGCACTCCGGTCGTGCGCAAGGCGATCACAGCCGGCGAGATCGACATCTATCCTGAGTATACGGGCAATGCCGCCTATTTCTTCGAGAAGGCCGACGACCCAGTCTGGAAGGATGCGGCCAAGGGCTATGAGCTGGCCAAGAAGCTGGACTATGACGCCAACAAGATCGTCTGGCTCACGCCGTCGCCCGCCAACAACACCTGGGCGATCGCGTTGCGCAAGGATGTGGCAGAACCCAACAAGCTCGTGACGCTGTCGGACTTCGGCAAATATGTGAAGGATGGCGGCCAGGTCGTGCTGGCGGCTTCAGCCGAGTTCGTCAATTCGGCGGCGGCGCTTCCCGCTTTCCAGACCACCTATGGCTTTCAGCTCAAGCCGGACCAGTTGATCACGCTGTCGGGCGGCGACACCGCAGCCACGATCGCGGCTGCGGCAAACCAGACCAATGGCGCCAACGCAGCGATGGTCTACGGCACCGACGGCGGCATTCAGCCGTCCGGCCTCGTCGTGCTCGAGGACGACAAAGCCGTGCAGCCGGTCTACCAACCCACGCCGATCATCCGCGAGGCGGTGCTGAAAGAGCATCCGGAGATCGAGGCGCTGTTGAAGCCCGTCTTCGAGAAGCTCGATCTCGTAACGCTGCAGGAGCTCAACGGGCGCGTGCAGGTGGGCGGCGAGCCGGCGAAGTCGGTAGCTGAGGATTTCCTCAAAAAGAACGGATTCCTGAAATAGCGTGTCAGGCTTGAGAGGGGCGGGCGAGGTCGTCGGTGGGACAATTTCGACCTCGCCCAACCATGCCGACATGACGGCGGCAGAGCATTCGGAACAGGTGCCGCGGAAAGAGCGCTCTCTCCGGCTCGGCCTCGACAAGCTCGGCGTGGCAATCGCGCTGATCGTCGCTTATGCGGTGCTGGTGTCGCCGTTTACGACCTTCCGAGCAAACCGCATCGTGCCGGGAGCGCCGGAGACGATTATCAACTCGTTGCCCGGCTGGGCCGGGGCAGTGCTTCTTGGAGTCATCGCGGTCGCAAGCCTGATCGCGCTGGTCAAAGGCCCGGCACTCTCTCGGCTCGCCGCGGGTTTTGTCGTGCTTGCTGCGCTCGCAATCCTGATCGGCATCTCCGCCGCTCACCTGACGCCGCCCGGCAACAACTATGCACGTGTCTCGCCTGCTTCCGGATTCTGGCTCCTCGTCTTCGCCTTCGGCCTCCTGGTGGCCGACGCCTTTGCACGGCTCGAACTTGCGCCGCTCGCCCGCATCATCGTGCTCCTCGTGACCGCAGCGGCTATCGGGCTGCTGCTTGGCTCAGGCGCCTGGGACGGGTTGTCGATCATGAAGGAATATGCCAGCCGCGCCGACACGTTCTGGGCCGAGGCCGGCAAGCATGTCACGCTGGCGCTCGGGTCGCTTGCCGCGGCAGTGCTCGTCGGCATCCCGCTCGGCGTCACCTGCCACCGCGTGCCGGCGCTCAAGGCAGCGGTGCTCAACGTGCTCAACATCATCCAGACCATTCCCTCGATCGCGCTGTTCGGCATATTGATCGCGCCGCTCAGCTGGCTCGCTGCTCATGTCCCGGCTGCGGCGGCGATCGGCATCCGTGGCATCGGCACGACGCCCGCCTTCGTTGCGCTCTTCCTCTATTCGCTGCTGCCGGTCGTGGCTAACACTGTGGTCGGGCTTGCTGGTGTGCCGCGCGAGGCGAACGATGCCGCCCGCGGCGTCGGCATGACCGAGCGCCAGCGCCTGTTCGGCGTCGAATTTCCGCTGGCCCTGCCGGTCATCCTTACGGGCATCCGCATCGTGCTCGTCCAGAACATCGGCCTTGCGACCATCGCCGCGCTGATCGGCGGCGGCGGCTTCGGCGTGTTCGTGTTCCAGGGCATCGGCCAGACGGCAATGGACCTGGTGCTGCTCGGCGCGGTGCCGACCGTGGCGATGGCGTTTGCCGCTGCCGTCATCCTTGACGCCATTGTCGAGCTCAGCGCCAGAAGGGGGAGGGCAGCATGATCGAGATCGAAAGCATCACCAAGCACTATAACGGGACCGCCGTCGTCGACGATGTCTCGCTGGTCGTCGAGCCGCGTACGATCGCTGCGGTGGTGGGCACGTCGGGCTCCGGCAAGACGACGCTGTTGCGCATGATCAACCGGCTGGTCGAGCCGACCTCCGGTGCGATCCGGCTCGACGGCGAGGACAATCGATCGCTGCCCGGCTACGAGCTGCGCCGCCGCATCGGCTATGTGATCCAGGGGTATGGCCTCTTCCCGCACCGCACCGTAGCCGCCAATATCGCGACCGTCCCGATGCTGCTCGGCTGGGACAAGGCGCGCATCGACGCGCGCGTTGCCGAGCTGCTGACGCTGTTCCAGCTCGATGCTGCCACCTTCGGGCCGCGCTACCCGCACGAGCTTTCGGGCGGCCAGCAGCAGCGCGTCGGCGTCGCCCGAGCACTGGCGGCGGAGCCCAACGTGCTCCTGATGGACGAGCCATTCGGAGCGCTCGATCCGGTCATCCGCACAAAGGCGCAGGACGATTTGCTGGCCATCCAGAAGCGCTTTGGCACGACGATCATCCTCGTCACCCATGACATGGAGGAGGCGATCCATCTCGGCGACAAGATCGCGGTGATGGAGTCCGGGAAAGTGGAGCAATATGCGACGCCGGCCGAGATACTCGCCAAGCCGGCGAACCATTTCGTCGAGGCGCTGATCGGCACAGGCGACCGACCGTTCCGACTGCTGTCGCTGAGCGAGGTAGGCGCGATCGCCGAGCCTGGCCCGGCGGAAGGCAAAGCTCTTCCCGCGACAGCCACGCAGCGCGATGCGCTCGCTGAGCTGTTGTGGTCCGGGCGCCGGGCGCTGCCGATCACGGCCGCGGACGGATCGCTCGTCGGCCGCGTCACTTTCGAGCAGTTGGTGAAGCGGGCAGCGAGGCCGGCCGCATGAGACCGACGCTGCCGACGTTGCTCAGGCTCGCCGCACTCGTCATCCTTGTCGCCTTCGTCGCGTGGCCGGAATGGTTTGCGCCGGTGTTCAGGCCGCTCACCCAGAACAACGCCCCGGCGATTTATAACCAGGGCAGCCTGCTCACCCTGACACTCACCCACCTGCGCACCGTGCTGATCGCGACGGTTGCCGCGACAATCGTCGCCGTGGGGCTCGCTATCCTCGTCACGCGGCCGATCGGGGTCGAGTTTCTGCCGCTGTCGCGGAGCCTTGTGAATATCGGTCAGACCTTTCCGCCGGTCGCCGTGCTGGCGCTCGCAGTGCCTGCGGTCGGTTTCGGCGAGAAGCCGACGCTGATCGCGCTTTTCCTCTACGGACTGCTTCCGATCTTCGAGAACGCGCTGACCGGCCTCACGACGCTGCCGCAGCCGGTGACCGAGGCAGCGCGCGGCGTTGGCATGACGGGGTGGCAACGGCTGATCAAGGTCGAGCTGCCGCTTGCCCTGCCGGTCATACTCGCCGGCATCCGGCTTTCCGTCGTGATCAGCCTGGCAACCGCCACGATCGGCTCGACCGTCGCGGCCAAGACGCTTGGCGAGGTGATTATCGCCGGGCTGCTGTCCAACAATCTCGCCTTCGTGCTGCAGGGCGGACTGATTGTCGGCATCCTTGCCGTGCTGACCTATGACGGCCTTTCGGCTCTCGAGGCACTCGTTGCCAGGCGGGCAGGGGTGAGTACGGCAGTAGGAGAGTAGGGAAGGGGATGTGCTGGCGGGCGCGTTCCGCACTTGGAATG
Source organism: Mesorhizobium sp. BAC0120 (assembly GCF_033542235.1). Classification (NCBI taxonomy): domain Bacteria; kingdom Pseudomonadati; phylum Pseudomonadota; class Alphaproteobacteria; order Hyphomicrobiales; family Phyllobacteriaceae; genus Mesorhizobium; species Mesorhizobium sp. BAC0120. Next base: position 547,022 of record NZ_JAWRCU010000004.1, read on the forward strand.
GGGCTGCCGAGCCCTTACCCTACGAAAGGGGAAGAGGGCGCCGACGGCGTGCCTGTTGATAACTTCGACGGCGAATTTTATCTTCAAATCGCTGTTGACATGGAAAGTGGGTGCCGCCTATATACGCCCCACAACGAGGGCGGCGCGCCGCTGGCGACCAGAAAGTTCGCCCTTGTGAAATCCAAGAGAGCCGCGTGAGCGACACTCTGCG